>NZ_LEKT01000100.1 GCF_001045675.1 Megasphaera cerevisiae DSM 20462 | reverse complement strand
ATATTAGACGAATCATCTGGAAAGTTGAATCAAAGAAGGTAATAATCCTGTAGTCGAAAATATATACTCTCTTGAGTGGATCCTGAGTACGACGGAGCACGTGAAATTCCGTCGGAATCTGGGAGGACCATCTCCTAAGGCTAAATACTCTCTAGTGACCGATAGTGAACCAGTACCGTGAGAGAAAGGTGAAAAGTACCCCGGAAGGGGAGTGAAAGAGAACTTGAAACCGTGTGCTTACAAGTAGTCAGAGCCCGTTAATGGGTGATGGCGTGCCTTTTGTAGAATGAACCGGCGAGTTACGATTTGATGCAAGGTTAAGCAGCTAATGTGGAGCCGTAGCGAAAGCGAGTCTGAATAGGGCGTTTAGTATTTGGTCGTAGACCCGAAACCAGGTGATCTACCCTAGGTCAAGTTGAAGTTCAGGTAACACTGAATGGAGGACCGAACCGACTTACGTTGAAAAGTGAGCGGATGAACTGAGGGTAGCGGAGAAATTCCAATCGAACTTGGAGATAGCTGGTTCTCTCCGAAATAGCTTTAGGGCTAGCCTCAAGTGATGATTATTGGAGGTAGAGCACTGTTTGGACGAGGGGCCCTTCTCGGGTTACCGAATTCAGACAAACTCCGAATGCCAATTAATTTAACTTGGGAGTCAGAACATGGGTGATAAGGTCCGTGTTCGAAAGGGAAACAGCCCAGACCACCAGCTAAGGTCCCAAAATATATGTTAAGTGGAAAAGGATGTGGCGTTGCCCAGACAACTAGGATGTTGGCTTAGAAGCAGCCATCATTTAAAGAGTGCGTAATAGCTCACTAGTCGAGTGACACTGCGCCGAAAATGTACCGGGGCTAAACATATTACCGAAGCTGTGGATTGTCCGTAGGACAATGGTAGGAGAGCGTTCTAAGGGCGTCGAAGCATGATCGCAAGGACATGTGGAGCGCTTAGAAGTGAGAATGCCGGTGTGAGTAGCGAAAGACGGGTGAGAATCCCGTCCACCGATTGACTAAGGTTTCCAGAGGAAGGCTCGTCCGCTCTGGGTTAGTCGGGTCCTAAGCTGAGGCCGACAGGCGTAGGCGATGGATAACAGGTTGATATTCCTGTACCACCTAGTATCGTTTTAATCGATGGGGGGACGCAGTAGGATAGGCGAAGCGTGCTATTGGATTGCACGTCCAAGCAGTAAGACTGAGTGTTAGGCAAATCCGGCACTCATAAGGTCAAGCTGTGATGGGGAGAGGAAATTGTTTCCTCGAGTCGTTGATTTCACACTGCCAAGAAAAGCCTCTAGATAGATAACAGGTGCCCGTACCGCAAACCGACACAGGTAGTCAAGATGAGAATTCTAAGGTGAGCGAGCGAACTCTCGTTAAGGAACTCGGCAAAATGACCCCGTAACTTCGGGAGAAGGGGTGCTCTTTAGGGTTAACGCCCAGAAGAGCCGCAGTGAATAGGCCCAAGCGACTGTTTATCAAAAACACAGGTCTCTGCTAAACCGTAAGGTGATGTATAGGGGCTGACGCCTGCCCGGTGCTGGAAGGTTAAGAGGAGTAGTTAGCTTCTGCGAAGCTACGAATCGAAGCCCCAGTAAACGGCGGCCGTAACTATAACGGTCCTAAGGTAGCGAAATTCCTTGTCGGGTAAGTTCCGACCCGCACGAAAGGCGTAACGATTTGGGCACTGTCTCAACGAGAGACTCGGTGAAATCATAGTACCTGTGAAGATGCAGGTTACCCGCGACAGGACGGAAAGACCCCGTGGAGCTTTACTGTAGCCTGATATTGAAATTCGGCACAGCTTGTACAGGATAGGTAGGAGCCTTTGAAACGTGAGCGCTAGCTTACGTGGAGGCATTGGTGGGATACTACCCTAGCTGTGTTGGCTTTCTAACCCGCACCACTTATCGTGGTGGGAGACAGTGTCAGGTGGGCAGTTTGACTGGGGCGGTCGCCTCCTAAAAGGTAACGGAGGCGCTCAAAGGTTCCCTCAGAATGGTTGGAAATCATTCATAGAGTGTAAAGGCATAAGGGAGCTTGACTGCGAGACTTACAAGTCGAGCAGGGTCGAAAGACGGACTTAGTGATCCGGTGGTTCCGCATGGAAGGGCCATCGCTCAACGGATAAAAGCTACCCCGGGGATAACAGGCTTATCTCCCCCAAGAGTTCACATCGACGGGGAGGTTTGGCACCTCGATGTCGGCTCATCGCATCCTGGGGCTGTAGTCGGTCCCAAGGGTTGGGCTGTTCGCCCATTAAAGCGGTACGCGAGCTGGGTTCAGAACGTCGTGAGACAGTTCGGTCCCTATCCGTCGTGGGCGTAGGAAATTTGAGAGGAGCTGTCCTTAGTACGAGAGGACCGGGATGGACATACCTCTGGTGTACCAGTTGTCGTGCCAACGGCATAGCTGGGTAGCTATGTATGGACGGGATAAGTGCTGAAAGCATCTAAGCATGAAGCCCCCCTCAAGATGAGATTTCCCAACTTCGGTTATAAGATCCCTCAAAGATGATGAGGTTAATAGGTTCGAGGTGGAAGCGTGGTGACACGTGGAGCTGACGAATACTAATCGATCGAAGACTTAATCAAAATTTATGTTTTGCGAAGCAAAATCATTTTACTTACTATCTAGTTTTGAATGTATAATACATTCCATTTGTCTGGTGACAATGGCAAGG
>NZ_LEKT01000099.1 GCF_001045675.1 Megasphaera cerevisiae DSM 20462 | reverse complement strand
GGCAAAATTTTTGTTACATTTGTTGCGTTGATTCTTATATCGTATCTGGATCAGAAAATGAAACAGGCAAATTTATATAAAAGTTATACATTACATCAGATGCTTGACAAACTGGATGTGATTGAATGTTTCGAAGACGCAGGGCATTCGTTGCGTATTGGCGAGCTTTTAGATAAACAGAAAAAAATTTATGAGGCACTCGGTGTTAAGATGCCAACCTCGTCATGTTAAATCGAGAATCCAGGATATTAGGTATCATCAAAAATGAAAAATATAAAGGTGATATTTTGATGGGAAAAACCTTTACCGTTAGTCCCATTACGAAGAAAAGATTATATAATTTCGGCGAAGAAGATAAATTTTATATTAGGGAACACCATGAGCCTATTATTAGTGCAGAAGTTTTCGCGAAAGCACAAGAAATACGCCATGAAAGAAATGTTGGAAGAAATAAAGGGCCATTTCCTGAAGGTGTTCGTTTGAGAGTTAGTCATCGATTTACTTTTAGCTGTATGATTGAATGTGGTTTTTGTGGCGGAACGTTAACTCACAGAAGTTGGCACAGTGGATCAGATTATCATAAAACTATATGGCAGTGTGTAGTGTCTACCAAAAAGGGGAAAAAATATTGTCCAGACAGTAAAGGGATTACTGAAGAAGCTATTGAAAAGGCATTTGTAGAAAGTTACCGTTTAACTTGTGGCGATAATAAGGACATATTAAATGAATTTATTGAGCGTGCAAGGGATATTTTAAATGATGACACATTTGATAAAGAGTATGAGAAAGCGCAAAAAGATGTTAAAGTTATTGAAGTGAAGCTTAATAAACTGGTTGATTTACGGCTTGATGGGGGGATTGATAAGGCAATTTATGAAGAAAAATACGAAAAAATTTCAAATCAATTGGAAACCAAAAAAGATTACCGCGATAAAATGGCTGTTGCTGTAAGTAAAAAGAAAGATACAGAAAAACGGTTGATGAAATTCAAACGGGTTTTAGAACAAAACAGTATTTTGGATGAATTTGATCCAAGTGTTTTTGAAAGTATAATTGAAAAGGTTATTGTAGGAGGGATTGATGAAGATGGAAATAATGATTCCGCGCAGCTTACTTTTGTTTATAAAACAGGAATCTCAAATCAGTTAAATGGTAGGAATTTTAAGCCAGAAAGAAAAAATGTAAAAGATAAGAAAACAGATACGAATCGTAAAGAGCAAGGAGTTAAATCCTTGAGTTCTGAATCGGAATTGTCTAGTATTATTTATGTAGATAATAAATCGCTTGTTAAATTGGAAGAAGGAGAATTGTGTTCCTTTAGCCATAATGACGATAAGCAAATGTGTTCATTGAGCCGCGACATCACACGTTGAGGCAGTGGCCTTGCTCGCTAGGAGCTGAAAGCGACGCAGGGAGGAATTACACACGGAAAATCCCGCTTGGTTTTGTATCAGAAATCATCCAAATAATAAAGGAGTGAAGATTTTATGAAAAATAGCACTATACGTAAAGACGTGCCACCGGGTACGCATGTCATGGTGGTAAAAAAGGAAGATCAGAGAACGGGTATGCTGACAGAGGGTATTGTGAAAGATGTTCTTACCAATTCAGCGAATCACCCTCGTGGTATTAAGGTGAGACTTGAAGATGGCACAGTAGGCAGGGTACAGAAAATTTTCTAGGATGAATGCAACAGTTTCTTTATGCAGTTTAATCATTACTGCAGCCTTCTCGGTTTAGTGGACACGAATTAGGACAGAAAAAACGAATAAATTTTAGGATTGCATAATCTTATGCAGCCGGATGGGAATGCATTTTTTCAAAGGTGTTTGGAGTCATCCAGCCAATCCCACTGTGAGGACGGACTGCATTGTAATAGGCTTCAATGTACCGGAAAATGGCGACTTCTGCTGCCAGTCGGGTATGGAAATGCTGAAAATGGACGAATTCACACTTCAAACAGTTAAAGAAAATTTCAGCAACTGCGTTCTCATAGGGATTACCGCGTCGCGACATACTCTGGCGTACATGGTGTTGTAACAATAAGTTTCTGTAAGCATAGCAGGCATACTGAGAGCCGCGGTCACTGTGAAAAATCAAACCAGCGGCGGGCGTTTGGCGGTGAATTGCCATGAGCATGGCCGTACAAGTTAAATGGGTGTCTATGTGATTAGAAAAAGCATAGCCGACAATTTTCTTTGTGAAAAGATCTTTAACAACGGCAAGATAAAGCCATCCTTCATCTGTGCCGATGTAGGTAATATCACCGACCCAGGCGGTACTAGGAGCAGGTACATTAAAGTTACGTTGTAAAAGATTGGGCGCGATTGGATACGAATGATTTGAGCAAGTGGTAATTTTGTAGGCGGCGCGTCGAATGGAGTGAATATCGTGTTTTTGCATAAGACGATGAACGCGAGCACGAGAGACGCCAAATCGAGGATGCAGGAAATGAAACAAGCTGTCAAGACCCATGGCAGGATACTTTTGGTGAGTCGTGACGATGGCGCGAGGGAGTGTAAAATGAAGTGTGTAAGTTACCGGTAACCAATTTACTAACTTACGCACTTCATTTTTTTGTCGAGGTGCGGTACACTATCAGAAAGCAGGTTGAAAGGAATTGAGTACAGCACTGATGAAGAAACGTAGAAACCCGAGTGAGAAAGGCCAGGCAATCGCCAAGCTCATCATGGAACAATACCAGCCGAAGACGCAGGAAGACATGCAGATAGCGCTGAAGGACGTGTTCGGTCCTATCT
>NZ_LEKT01000098.1 GCF_001045675.1 Megasphaera cerevisiae DSM 20462 | reverse complement strand
AAGATAGGACCGAACACGTCCTTCAGCGCTATCTGCATGTCTTCCTGCGTCTTCGGCTGGTATTGTTCCATGATGAGCTTGGCGATTGCCTGGCCTTTCTCACTCGGGTTTCTACGTTTCTTCATCAGTGCTGTACTCAATTCCTTTCAACCTGCTTTCTGATAGTGTACCGCACCTCGACAAAAAAATGAAGTGCGTAAGTTAGTAAATTGGTTACCGGTAACTTACACACTTCATTTTACACTCCCGTAAGAAATGCATTTAATATACAAAAAGGCTGTAATATAGGAGAGATTTGCCTTCTTTTTATTACGGCCTTTTTATTTCTAACTGCAAAAGACCGGGTTACAATATACTTTAATCTATATTTCTCCCTCCGTACTAATGGGAATAGCGATGGTCACGTTCTACTGTGAAAAGTCTCCCGCTTATAGAAAGCTGTGGCGTGTCGGTATGTTGCTTCAATATGTTGATAAAAACAATTTCATCATCTGCCGGATTCCACTGCACCCCATTTTTAAATGGCCATATTAATTTTCTTTTTCCCAATACCGCATATTGCGAATCCATTAACATCCTTTCAACATCTTCTTGCGGGATATCAAGCTGTCTGGATACTCTCTGCGAAACCTCTCCCAATTGCTCTCCAGAGTACGAATGAAAAGCCACTATAATTCCATCTATTAACGCTTTTATTTTACCTGCAATATGGTACGATTTATTTGAAAAAATTTTTATTTCAATTCCATATTCTTTAGTATGACTATGAACGTAATACGTATTGACTTTATTATTTTTTATTATTTTCCAATATGCGCCTGGTGACTGGTAAAATTTATCAATTTTTATATCATTCCATTCTGCAATAATATTTTGAGAACACCAATACCAGGAGTTGTAATCTGAATGAATCATTTGATATTTTTGACAATAATTAAATGAAATATTATTAGCTGATTCCCAAAGAGCTGAATGCGCAATTCGTTCCAGTACAAGTCCGTTTTTACAACTAGTATTGAATACACTTAATTTATTTAGATTGTATATCATCGCATTTTCTAAATCTGGCATATATGGGTCGTCGTTTTTAGAAACATACTGTCCATATAATATTTGGTCATCCGCTGCATTAATTTTTAAAAGAGCCTGCTGCAGTGCCCTTTTCATTTCCTGTAAAGAGGCTTTCGCTTGAAATGGCAGCTTGTGTGTAGTTAATAATTTTATCATATTGTTTTTATATTCGATACGGTAATTAATCGAACCAACTTTTTTATCTGGCATCATTATCACGCCTCTTTTCTTTTATATAATAGCATGCAAATCAAATACTGTACTACTGCCTAATGCTATAACTATTTATTTAAATAATGCTCATATTTTTTTTACAATGCTGTCCGGTTTCACTACTTCAATACATTTATCAAAGCAGATTTTCTTTGGCGTTCGTAATTTTTCTTGCTTTCAAAACCGTACATTGCTTGGGGCTGCTGCTTCACAAAAAAGAGGAACATCCCTTTGAATGTTCCTCTCATACATGGAATGGCTATGGAGTTACCCCAACATTTGACATTTTGACATAGAATGAAAAAAAGAGTACTCACCATGAGTACCCCCTTACAATTATGGCAGAAGGTTTATCCATCCCCACCCTCCAAAAGGTCGTTCGATTTCACTTACATATTTTAACTCTCCAAAAGGTTCTTTATTTCATATATCTTAATATTCGACAATGTTTGTAATCAGCGCAACTCTAATCATTACCTTTTATGTTCTGATTATATCACAAATCTAAAACAAAAGATATAGTTTATCAAAATGATCTAATTTTTCTTTCTTGGAGAGTAAATTAAAATAGTAATTCCTCTCCCCAATAGCATCCCCGTCGTAACTACTTTTACAAACAAGAAGGCAGCAGTAATGCTTACAAAACATATCTTCATCCAACATTCGTTTTAGTCTTTTCAAGCCCGCTTTTTTAAATTTTAATACTAATCAGCTATTTTAAATATAATTAAAAATTTATTTAATGATTATCTTCATATGTATCAGTCATATCAGTATTTATCAATAACCGTGTTTGATCAATGGATAGATTTTTCCACGTATCACATGTCAGGCAAGGGCTGAACCTCAATGGCTTATTATAATAGTTGCAATTTACACAATCAGTTTCCATGACATCAATCCTCCAGTAATTCTGGATTATCATATAGATTGCCAATTACTTCCACTAAGTCATTGAAATACATGTTATCCTTCCGTTCAAGTCCAAATAATTCTAATAAAAAATGAAATGACAATTTGCCTACCTTTTTTAATATCCAAGCACTGACCTAGTATACTAAAGTTGTAACACCTCGTGATAGTTTGATAAAATATACTGTATCGGAGGTTGTTACCATGAATCAAAAATATGAGCCTGAGCTCAGGGAAAAAATCATCCGCCTTTATCTGGAAGAAGGTCGGACGCTGAACAGTCTTACCGAGGAATACCATCTCGGCAAAGGCACGTTACGATATTGGCTGAAACATACCCGCGAAGAATGCGACGAACACACGGGACAATCCCATGTGGAACTCCAACGCCTACGAAAGCAAAATACAGAACTTCGTAAGGAAAATGACTTCTTAAAAAAAGCGGCCGCATTCTTTGCCAAGGAAGTCGAGTAAGCCAATATCAATTCATCCAGAAATATCATCAGCAATATGGAGTACGGTGGTTATTGCGTAAATTTACGATGAGTCCTACAGCGTACTACAATTATCTAAAAAATCGTAAAATGGGATATCGCAACCATAAGATTGCCATCCAACGG
>NZ_LEKT01000097.1 GCF_001045675.1 Megasphaera cerevisiae DSM 20462 | reverse complement strand
GGGCGCTTCCACCCAAGTACTTTCGGCG
Organism: Megasphaera cerevisiae DSM 20462; assembly: GCF_001045675.1. Taxonomy (GTDB): domain Bacteria; phylum Bacillota; class Negativicutes; order Veillonellales; family Megasphaeraceae; genus Megasphaera; species Megasphaera cerevisiae. The sequence continues at coordinate 3,753 of NZ_LEKT01000097.1, read as the reverse complement.
TTTGCAGGCTTAACTGCTGTGTTCGGTATGGGAACAGGTGGATCCCTGCAGCCATCACCACTGAATTCGTTTCAGGATTCGTATCCTGACAACTACATCGAAAAGTATTTCGGATCTTAACAATCGGTGTGACTCTAATGTCATCTACTTAGTTTGTATGTTTTGGTTGTGAGTCTTTCGTCGTTTCTTCGCATGTACTCTTTTTCAAACTGCTTAAGTCAAGTCCTCGGTCTATTAGTACCGGTCCGCTCCATACATTACTGTACGTCCACTCCCGGCCTATCTACCATGTCGTCTTCATGGGACCTTACTTACTTTCGTAATGAGAAACCTCATCTCTAGGCTGGTTTCACGCTTAGATGCTTTCAGCGTTTATCCGTCCCGAACGTAGCTACCCAGCTGCACGCCTGGCGGCATGACTGGTACACCATTGGTTCGTCCACTCCGGTCCTCTCGTACTAGGAGCAGCCCCTTTCAAGTTTCTTCCGCCCGCGATGGATAGGGACCGAACTGTCTCACGACGTTCTGAACCCAGCTCGCGTACCACTTTAATGGGCGAACAGCCCAACCCTTGGGACCTACTTCAGCCCCAGGATGTGATGAGCCGACATCGAGGTGCCAAACCTCCCCGTCGATATGGACTCTTGGGAGAGATAAGCCTGTTATCCCCAGGGTAGCTTTTATCCGTTGAGCGATGGCAATTCCACTCTCTACCACCGGATCACTAAGCCCGACTTTCGTCCCTGCTCGACCTGTCCGTCTCGCAGTCAAGCTCCCTTCTGCCTTTACACTCTGCGCGCGGTTTCCGTCCGCGCTGAGGGAACCTTTGGGCGCCTCCGTTGCTCTTTCGGAGGCGACCGCCCCAGTCAAACTGCCCGCCTGAGACTGTCCGCACACTCGTTACGTGTCTCGTTAGAATTCCAATAAAACAAGGTTGGTATCCCACCATCGGCTCTGTCAATACTTGCGTACTCACTTCCCAGCCTCCCAACTATCCTGTACATCTTCTACCGGAATCCAATCTCAGGTTACAGTAAAGCTCCATGGGGTCTTTCTGTCCAGTCGCGGGTAACCTGCATCTTCACAGGTACTTCAATTTCACCGGGTCCCTCGTTGAGACAGTGCCCAAATCGTTACACCTTTCGTGCGGGTCGGAACTTACCCGACAAGGAATTTCGCTACCTTAGGACCGTTATAGTTACGGCCGCCGTTTACTGGGGCTTCAATTCTCTGCTTCGCCTTGCGGCTAACACGTCCTCTTAACCTTCCAGCACCGGGCAGGTGTCAGCATCTATACATCAGCTTTCGCTTTAGCAGACGCCTGTGTTTGTGGTAAACAGTCGCTTGGGCCTCTCTTCTGCCTCCCATTCCGGCTCCGTCCGTTTCTGGACTTTACCTACTCTGGGTTATCCTTTTCCCGAAGTTACGGATACATTTTGCCGAGTTCCTTAACGAGGGTTTTCCCGCGCACCTTAGAATTCTCTTCTTGCCTACCTGTGTCGGTTTTGGTACGGGCGCCTAAGTCCTTACTAGAAGCTTTTCTCGACAATTGAGTCCCTGCCCCTTCACCTTTGTCTCCAAAGGCTCCCCATCGCATCTCGGCTTTCAGTATGACGGCTTTCCCTATCATACTACCTACCTGCTTGGACATGCTCTTCCAATCGCATGCGCGCATTCCTTCTTGTGTCACTCCATCGCTCAATCAGACTTTTGCGGTACAGGAATTTCAACCTGTTGTCCATCTCCTACGCGTCTCCGCCTCGGATTAGGTCCCGACTTACCCTGGGTCGACGATCGTTGCCCAGGAACCCTTAGGCTTTCGGTGGGAAGGATTCGCACCTTCCTTTTCGCTACTCATACCGGCATTCTCTCTTCCTGCCTGTCCACCTGTCCTTCCGGTCAGGCTTCTTCCATGCAGGAACGCTCCCCTACCCATGTAGTTTCCTACATGCCAAAGCTTCGGTTCCGTACTTTAGCCCCGGTCATCTTCGGCGCAGAGTCTCTCGACCAGTGAGCTATTACGCACTCTTTTAATGGTGGCTGCTTCTGAGCCAACATCCTGGTTGTTTTCGAAATTCCACATCCTTCGCCACTTAGTACGGCATTGGGGACCTTAGCTGTTGGTCTGGGCTGTTTCCCTCTTGACTATGGGCCTTATTACTCACAGTCTGACTCCCATGTATAAGTACAGCCATTCGTAGTTTGATTAGGTTCAGTAGCCGGATAGGCCCCTACCCCGTTCAGTGCTCTACCGCCTGTACTCTCTCCATGAGGCTAGCCCTAAAGCTATTTCGGGGAGAACCAGCTATCTCCACGTTCGATTGGCATTTCACCCCTATCCACACCTCATCCAAAAGCTTTTCAACGCTCACTGGTTCGGTCCTCCACACATTTTTACCTGTGCTTCAACCTGGGCATGGATAGATCACTGTGGTTTCGGGTCTATTCCATCCAACTGGACGCCCTATTCAGACTCGCTTTCGCTTCGGCTCCACGTTTCCCGCTTAACCTCGCTGGATGAAATAACTCGCCGGTTCATTCTTCAATAGGCACGCCGTCGCGCATATAAAGCGCTTCGACTGCTTGTAGACATACGGTTTCAGGTTCTCTTTCATTCCCCTCCCGGGGTTCTTTTCACCGTTCCCTCACGGTACTATGCGCCGCTCGCCGCTACTAGGGGTATCTCTGTTGATTCCTTTTCCTCCGGCTACTTAGATGTTTCAGTTCACCGGGTGCCCTTCCTCGAAAGGATGACAGTACTCCTACTGCCGGGTTTCCCCATTCGGATACCTGCGGGTCAATGGTTACTTGCACCTTACCGCAGCTTTTCGCAGCTTATCGCGTCCTTCTTCGGCTGATATGGCCAAGGCATCCGCCGTATGCCCTTACTTACTTGACTTACGTCTTTTTTAAGATCAGCTCTCACCTTGCGGCTCCTGCTGTCTTCACCTTGTATATATTAGAGTTTCTTCGGTTCGTTAAGGTACTCCCTTTTTTCTTACAAAAAAAGAGGTACTTTCTTCAATACTTTTCTATGCAGTTGTCAAGGTACAAATGTGTTGGTGGAGATGAGGAGAATCGAACTCCTGACCCCCTGCTTGCAAGGCAGGTGCTCTCCCAGCTGAGCTACACCCCCACTACTTACTCGGGATTTATTATAAATCCCCATTAATGCATAAAGGCGCCTTGATTGTCCGTACTACATTTTCATGTTTCAGGTATATCAATTTGCCATGGTGGGCCTAGGTAGACTTGAACTACCGACCTCACGCTTATCAGGCGTGCGCTCTAACCAGCTGAGCTATAGGCCCATATTATGAAATTAAGAAGCACATGGCCTCTCAAAACTAAACAATGCAAAATTGGTTGTTCCAGAATGCCGACCTAAGTGATTGGGTTGAGTCCCTTACTGTATCTCTACTTCGCCGGATCTGCGCTCATACTATATGTCTTTCAACATATACTATCAGTCATATCCGGCATAAGTGACTCGCTCACATGTGTGCGTCGTGCGTTGCACTCCTTCACATGCGGCTCCCTGCTTATCCCTAGAAAGGAGGTGATCCAGCCGCACCTTCCGATACGGCTACCTTGTTACGACTTCACCCCAATCATCGCCCCCACCTTCGACGGCTGGCTCCTTGCGGTTACCTCACCGGCTTCGGGTGTGAATGACTTTCGTGGTGTGACGGGCGGTGTGTACAAGGCCCGGGAACGTATTCACCGCAGTATGCTGACCTGCGATTACTAGCG
>NZ_LEKT01000096.1 GCF_001045675.1 Megasphaera cerevisiae DSM 20462 | reverse complement strand
CCCCCCCCCCCTTATTGATAATACTATGAAGTAAAGAACGCCTGCTGCTATCTTCTGTGGATATGCCATAGACATCAAAATGACCAGTTTCCGCATCTCGCCGTACCATTATCGGGACGCCATATACGGTACTCAGCTTTTCTTTGGTAAGTACCTCTTCTGGAATTCCCATTGCGGCAATGCGCCCTTGCCCAACAAGAAGAAGTTTTGTACAAAACCGGGATGCCAATGGCAATTCATGGGAGACAAGAAGGATAGTCTTTCCATATTGACAAAGGTCCCGGCAAAAGCGAAAAATTTCCTCCTGATAAAAAACATCCAAGCCGGCAGCCGGCTCATCCAGCAACAATACGTCTGTTTGCTGTGCCAGTACCTTAGCAAATAATACCCGCTGCTGCTGTCCACCGGATAGAGTAAGAATATCGCACGCTGAAAACGCTGAGATGCCTGTATATTTCATACAGGCATCGGCAATCTCCCGATCCCCTGTATCTTCATGCTGCCACCAGCGGAGATGGGGATACCTGCCGGTCATCACGATATCATGAACCGTATATCCAGGAAAAACAGGTTCATGCTGCTGCAAATAGGCAACTTTACGGGCAAAATCTCGTGTCCTGATTTTTTCAACGGGCTTGCCGCATAGCTCAATGCTGCCCTCTGCCAAAGGGAGAAACCCGCATATTGTTTTTAAGAGGGTACTTTTCCCAGAGCCGTTTGGCCCAATAATACCAACCATTTCCCCCCGCTGAACAGCCAGATTGAAATGGCACAATACAGACTGTGACGCATAGCCTGCAGAAACATTATGTAATTGTAATACTATATCAGCACGCTTTATCATGAAGTACTCTCCTACTATGTATCAACCGCAGATATGTGGCATCCATTGGGCTGCGCAAAAGGCTCACCGTAGACAGCATACGCAATCTCCTGCACGCCAAACACGACATCCTGAGAGTCATTATAAATATAACTTTCGCGAGGTTTGACAAGATGCCCTTCCCGCACTGCCGTCAGTGATTGTAATGCCGGATCCTGTACATATTCTCTGATAAACACATCAGGATCATACCTGCCATGATTAGTATACGATGGTAAAAACAAATAATCAGGATTAATCTTGACAAGCATTTCCTTGCTCATAGGCTGCCCGTCATGAATCCCGGCCCGGGCCATACCATTAATAACATTGGCAAACTTGCAGGCATCATCAAAAGTAGATCCTATTCCTCCGTAGTTGTTCATCAAAGAAATCAGTACGACTGATTTTTGTTGTTCTACAGGAATCATACTCACTTTCTTCTTGATATCATCTAACTTATAATTCATTTTTCTTACTATCGATCTGCCCTTATCCTCTTCTCCAATTGCCTCTGCCAACAACATCACCGTCTCTTTGATATCAGAAATATTACGTGCTCCTTTGCAGACGACAACAGAAATTCCCATGTCACGCAGCATATCTGCTTTTTCCAAATTACCCCAATCAGCAACGATAACTAAATCCGGCTTCAGCGCAAGAATAGTTTCAACTGAAGGATCTGTTATTTTCGTAGAAATCTGCTTTGCCTGCGGTACTACCGTAGATTCAAGCGGATCATCCAATAACATGTTGACCCCCACCAGCCGGTCCGGCGGCACTAACCCCAGCATAATTTCATCCGTCTCCATGGACAGCGTAAGAATACGTTTAGGCTTTTCCTTCATATGGACGACCGTTCCCTGCACGTCGGTTACCGTGTAGCCGCCAACCATACTCGTCTGGGAAATTGTACGAGTATTACAGCCGGAAATGCATACACAGCATAGTATGAGAAAACTCAAAAAGACACAATATCGCTTCAATATAGTAATCCTTTCATATTTCTATCATTATAGTTACATATTGACACGCAAAAAAAGCCGCAAGGATATCCTTACGGCTCACACATGCAGATTATATCTGTATACTGAATCTCCATCCCCATCGCTCGCAGGTCTATCGGTGATTATCAATCAGGCAGTTCTTCTGGCTCGGGTTCATCACCATACTGCGCCTTCCCATACGTATTCGTACAGTGGCGTTCTGCAGCTGGCTCATCCTTACAGCGGCGGGACCGCGCCGGTCTTGCACCGGCTTATCTATTATGTCAATGACACCTGATCTTATAAGTATAGAACTATACTATTATTTATAATATAGCTTATAATGTTTATGTAACTATAGCATGGCAATATACAAGTGTCAATCCTTTCAAATAATCCGGTGATAATTATCTGTCTGTAATTTTTTTGAAAAGGATTGCGAATGTAAAAAAATTCAGCGCTACATTTTTATTCTGCCTGCATGCTGTCAACACACCTTTACGTCTTGCGAGATTGCCGAAGAACACGCACCGCAGTTATGCGAAGCGTCTCCACTTGATCAGGAGGAATATGCCTTTCTGTTTTAGGAATTACTTTTTCACATAATACGGCATCAGATGCTTTTACTATGTTCTGAGGCCGCAATAATTCAGTAAGTTCCTCCAATCCGGGAAATTTTTCCCCCACACTCCAATCACGCCGGTTATACGGACAAGCATCCTGACAGCTGTCACATCCACAAACCCAATCTTCAAATTGTCCTTCATCCAATGATTTGGGAATACGTCCTTTTCCAAAGGTTGTCCAAAAAGAAACACAAGCCAGGGGATTCATTGTATAGGGAGAACTAAGCGCCTGCGTTTTGCAGGCCTGTTGACACAACAGACAGGTGTCCGAACAGGATTTTATATTGTTCACATGCTTATGTACGCATGTTTTATCGATGATATATCCTTCAAGGGCATAATAAGATCCCTTCTCTGTATAGAAAAAATTGTTTTTTCTGAAAATTCCCAGCCCTGCAGCTACGGCAGCATGACGCAGCGGTACATCACGAAGCGGCGCATTTGTTTCTCCTCCTTCAAAATATATCTTCTGATCTCGCATCCATGCTTCAAATCTTTTTTTATTTTTATGCTCCTCACTATCTGGAACCGTATCGCCGGATAGCATAAATGCTTTAGCGTACTTTCCCTGCAGTGATTTTGGGTATTGATATTTGCCCAGCCATGATGTACATACAACGATAGATTTACCCCAGGGATATCGTTTTTCGAGGCATGTGAATTTTTCCATTTTTTTATAAAATTGCACACTTTGAGGAATCTTTTCTCTTCGTTCATTAAGTCTTTGTTTATATCCATCAACCTCCGAAAGCGGTATGATCCCACAGTTTTCAAAACCACACTGTATTGCCATTTCATAAATTTTTTCTGAAAGTTCATTATATTCCATATCTTTCACCCCCATAGCA
>NZ_LEKT01000095.1 GCF_001045675.1 Megasphaera cerevisiae DSM 20462 | reverse complement strand
AGCCGAGCCGGCTGTCCATATGATAATGCACCCATGGAACGATTCTATAACACGTTGAAAAATGAGTATTTTAATTTACGGAAATTTAGGGATGTGAAGTCGATGAATGAAGGTATTTATTGGTTTGTCTATTGCCATTACAATCGGCGTAGACCCCATTCCTACAACAATGGATTACCTCCTTATGCTGCCAGAATGTCGGCATAAGGAAACTATCACTCAGTGTTACAATTTGGGTTGACTACTACAGCTATAGGTATCCCCTATTCACCCCATAAAACATATTATGCCGTACAAAAAGTAATTAATCACTATAAAAGAGAACATAATACCCCCTCCGCTGCCGAAACTAATCAGTCCATTTTTCTTGGATATGCTTTGAAAGTTTTTTTCTGCTGAAGGTGCTGGATATCCTAACACGGCTTCAATACAATTGTGTAATACTATAAGATGTTCATCATTACTTAATATTTGCGGTGGAGAATATAAGCGCATTCCAGCTTGCTGAGATAGTTAGATAGTGGAATTATAAATATCCCGAACAATAGTATATACCTCATCCGGCGTGTAGTTTTGCAGATGAACCGCGGGGAATCCACCAAGTCGCAGGTAATTTGCAAGTTCTGCATGAGTAGCAAGAACCTCCGCGTATTTCTTTCAGAAAATCAGATACTCAGCAAAGGACAGCGGATACATGCGGAACAAAATATCGCGTCCCGTCAAATAGGCGGATATTTTAGAAGACATCATACAGAGTTTGATCCGGTCACATAAATATCAACATTATAGTCTGTCATGAGAGAGTTTACGACTTTTTCCCATAAATTTACTTCCTGAATCTCATCAAGGAAAAGATAGGTCTTTCCACTTGAAAACAAAGGCTGTGTCAAGTAGGCAAAGAGGGCTTTGGCCGTCTTTATATCCTCATATTCCAAAGAATCAAGGTTGTAGTGTGAAATCTGCTCGTCATGGACTCCACGCTTTTTCATTTCATTTATCAACATTTTCAAAATAGTCGATTTCCCGCAGCGGCGAATATCTGTCAGGATTTTTACAAATGATGTATCGGTATAAGCCATGATTTTATCAACATAAATGGGTCCCTTAATCATAGAGCGCACCTCCTAATCCATAGATAGCATGCCGCAATATATAGAAAATATCGATAGTTTTTATGATTATATCCGCAAAATATCAAAATACAAAAATCCCTCCTGGAGTAGATTCCGGAGTGAATTAAGTACTAAGATTCATCCAAAAAGCAAAAAACGGTACCATTAAGCCAAGTAATAGCTTAATGGTACCGTTCATGTATGGCGGAGCGGGTGGGATTCGAACCCACGAGACCTTGCGGCCTAACTGATTTCGAGTCAGCCCCGTTATGACCACTTCGATACCGCTCCATGGGACACTCAATTAGTTTAGCATGAAATCTAAGGTTCGTCAATGCAATTCCCTGTTCTTTTGACCCTCACCGGTTCCAGGCCGCTGAATGCGCACGGTACATTTACAACGCATTTGCCGCATACTTCACTGCCCGAGCTATTAGTGCCAGTGCCATCTTCCTTTGTATAGGAGCTGCCAAAGGTATTGTGGACCGCGGCATTCTGCAGGCAGACCTGAAAGCATTTTTTTCGGTCATAGCCGTCCAGCGTCAGGGCACCCGAGGGACAGTGAGTAACACAGATGCCGCAGGTTCCCCGGCGTTTGTACAGACAGCGTTCTTCCCGCATGGGCGTATCCGGTGCGGCATCCAGATTAGTGACGACTGTACTGTAGCGTCCGCAGCAGCCTACGCGGGTAATCAGCATATTATTGACACCAAAAGTACCCAGACCGGCCAGTCTGGCAATATGCCGCTGGGACCAGTAACTGATCAGTTTTTCACGATCAAAGGTCGCAGCTTCTTGGGAAATGCCGGCATGATATCCCTGGGCAGTTAGTATCTCGATAAGATAGTGATTCAGCTGCTCAAACATGGTGTTGGTCTCTTCATAGGTACGGGCCCATTCAGGAGAGGACAGCGTTCCTGACCGGACATTCGTCTGTGCCAGTTCCCGGGTAAAGGGAACGAAATACGCGATCACCAGGGTCGCATCGGCAAGAATATCCCAGGGCATGACATGAGCCGGTGAAATGAGATGTTTCAGTGCCATCATTTCGGGATGGTGGGCATCGGCAAAGCCAACCAGAGGAACCCCCCACTGTGAGGTAATATGGTCGTTATCCTGATAGTCCCGGACGTATTGCTGAATCCGTTGTGTTATTTCCATTTTTATATCCATGCGGAATCTCCTCCTGCCGTATATCACAGTATGCATAGTGCCGTCTGCCCGACGCAGACGGCACGTTTTTTATCAATGCATATTTAGTGATGGAACAAGCGCAGCCCTGTCATAGCCATCGCGATCTCATATTTATCACAGGTGTCGATGACATTGTCATCACGGATGGAGCCGCCGGCCTGAGCGATATAATCGACGCCGCTGCGATGCGCCCGTTCAATATTATCGCCAAAAGGGAAGAAGGCATCACTGCCGAGAGATACGCCATGCAGCTGAGCAACCCAGGATTTCTTTTCTTCCCGTGTCAGAATTTCCGGCTTTTCCGTAAAGAAATCCTGCCAAATCCCATCTGCCAGCACATCATCATAGTCGTCGGAAATATATACGTCAATCGCGTTGTCCCGATTAGGACGGCGAACATCATCCCGAAACGGCAATGCCAGCACCTTGGGATTTTGGCGCAGCCACCAAATATCAGCCTTGCTGCCGGCCAGGCGCGTGCAGTGAACACGAGACTGCTGTCCCGCGCCTACACCGATGGTCATGCCGTCTTTAACATAGCAGACAGAATTAGACTGCGTATATTTCAGCGTAATCAGCGCAATCATAAGATCCCGCTGCGCTGCAGCCGGAATATCCGTATTTTTAGTTGGCCTGTTTTGTAATAGATCCGTCGTGATTCGGACCGTGTTCCGTTCTTGTTCAAAGGTAACCCCGTATACTTCTTTAGATTCGACTGTCTTCGGAACATAATCAGGATTTAGTTTCAGTATGCAGTAATTTCCCTTTTTCTTCATTTTCAAGAGTTCCAGTGCTTCCGGCGTATATCCCGGCGCGATAACGCCATCAGATACCTCCCGCTTCAGCAGTGTAGCAGTTTCGACATCGCAGCAATCAGATAATGCCACAAAATCGCCATAGGAGCTCATGCGGTCCGCGCCGCGGGCACAGGCATAGGCACACGCCAAGGGGGATAGTTTTAAATCATCTACATAGTATATTTTCTTTAGCGTGGAGCTCATTTCCGTTGCCACAGCCGCTCCGGCAGGACTGACATGTTTAAAGGATGCCGCCGCGGGCAGCTTCGTAGCTTCCTTCAATTCCTTAACGAGCTGGCAGCTGTTCAGAGCATCCAGTAAATTAATATACCCAGGACGTCCATTCATTACTTCAAAGGGCAGAACGCTGCCGTCTTTCATATATACTCTTGCAGATGCCTGATTGGGATTGCAGCCGTATTTCAATTGCAATTCATTCATTACGCGTACCTCCTGAATACAAAAACAATAGATACCATAAAAAAATACCGACACTTCTGGAACCCTTGCCCAGACGGTCGGCGTATCATGAACCATGCTCCCCGTGGTAATTCCACTTCCGTCAGTTACATGCTTCTCTTGTATTATACTGTTCTGGTAATCTTCTTGTCAATGGAACATCCCCGAAAGTATGTGTCAAGAAGTTCTCGGTGAATGTATTGACCTAGATAATAGCTAGCCTCATCGACATCGTTTTTTTATAAAAATGCAGGCGTTGAGAAACTGTTAGCTAACTTCCCTATGGCACTGCTGGACGGGCCATTATTGCAAATGCGTCCGTGATGAATCCCTACATGCGTTTGAAAGGGAATCTTCCGCATGACTCGTCTCATCGTCCCACGGAAAGTGCGGCTGACTGGAGCGGTAAACCCCTTGGT
>NZ_LEKT01000094.1 GCF_001045675.1 Megasphaera cerevisiae DSM 20462 | reverse complement strand
GCTGAAGGGAGTGTCAATAAATTAAAGGTGATTAAAAGAATCATGTATGGTCGTTGTAGTTTCAAATTACTAAAATTTAAATTATTACGATTAGAATTGCAAAAAATCAACTAAAGTTGGAAAGAACCTATCGTGCGCTTACGATTCCCTGATGATAAAACCCGGTATTTTTAGTTTATATTATACAGATGATGAAAAATACATCCTGCTTCCTTTCTTCTGGCTGCCGGAAGACACGCTGGAACTGCGATGCCGTCGGGACCATGTTCTCTACGACGTCTGGCAGAAGCGGGGGATTCATCCAGACGACGGAAGGGAACGTCATCCATTATGGTTTCATCGAGAAGTTCATCGAACGCCTGGGGGAAACGTACCACATACGGGAAATCGCCTATGACAGGTGGACGCTACCCAGATGGTGCAGAACCTGGAAGACATGGGGTTTACCATGGTCCCTTTCGGCCAGGGGTTCAAGGATATGTCGCCGCTGTCGAAGGAACTGTTCAAGCTCCTGATGGAAGGGAACATCATCCATGGCGGCAATCCTGTCCTCAAATGGATGGCCGGCAACGTCGTCATGCGGTAGGACCCGGCTGGGAATATCAAGCCGGACAAAGAAAAATCCGTCGAAAAAATCGACGGATTCGTAGCGTCCATCATGGCACTGGACCGCTGCATCCGCAACGGGACAGGCAGTGTCTATGATGAACGAGGCGTTATTGCGTTTTGATTCTTGTCAGCCGGCTGCAGCCACCTGGAGTTTCAGGTCGAGGGCCTGCATGAGCTTGACGAGGGTATCGAGCTTTGGCGTTGTCTTCAGGGTTTCGATACGGGCTACCGAGGACTGGGGGATGCCGCATCGCTCTGCAAGGGCGCGCTGGCTGATGCCCAGTTCCTGTCTCCGCCGGATGATAGAGGAAACAATGTTGCTTACTTCTTCGATTTCTTCCATATTGCGGCGTTCTTCTTCGCTAACTGCCTTTACATGATTTTTATAGTCTTCCCAGGTTCTCATTGTGCTGCCTCCTTCTGGCGGATGTAATCGTCACGTTCTGCTTTGGCACGGATCTCCCGTTTCGGTGTTTTCTGTGATTTTTTGCGGAAATGATGGAGCAGTACATACTGGCTCTCATCATAGTAGAAATAAAAGACCCGGTTGTTTCCTGGACGCAGTTCCCAGATATCTTCTTCCAGATGTTTTGTGATGTTGACCGGCAGATTGGTACCGTTTTGGGCGAGCAGGTCGATGTAGAAGATAATCTGGTTGTACTGGACACGGGCATCTTTGCTGTTTTTGCTTTTCACCCGCAAGGCTTCCAGAAAATCCCAGACTTCTGATTCGCTGTGCTGGTTCTCATAAAATTCAATCTTGTACATCATGATCTCCTTTATATTCCTATTTAGATGATAGCATAAATGCTATCAAAAAGCAAGAGAGGCAAAGCCTCAGTTAGTGTCAAGAAGTTTTCGGTCTTTTCTTTAGACCTAGATAATAAGCGATGTTTTATTCCCACGTTTTTACAAAATATGTGCCATTTGCAACCCTTTTGCCAGCTTTCCTAACGGACTGCTTGCAGAACTGTACGTCCCGATACTTCCTCGATGTACGCCATTGTGGGGCTGCATAGATACTCGCTTCATCACTCGGTCTCATGATGTTTTTAAATCGCTGGCTGATTGGCTTATAGGCCGTACGTCCCCATTGGTCATACACGGCATCCCATTCTTCGTTTTTCATGGCTGTAATGAGTGTACCATGGCTTCCGCCCCTTCCTGGCTTCAGCACCGTCCCTGATGTTTCATGCGATAGCTGTATATGCGATGTCCCGACTCGCACACTCCGGGCTGCATCAGATTGCCTTTCTTCGGTAGCTGTCGCTGGCTCAGTGGTTTGAAATGCGGGTGTTTTTAGCACGAAAAAACATCTATTTAAGTAAAACTACCATTCATAAATATATGAATAAGCAATTAGGCTTAAAATCCATTGTAAGGCGGAAAAAGCAAGGCTATGTAAAAGGGACGCGCATAAGATATTTTCTAATCTTTTACATCAAGATTTTACCGCTGAATCAAAGAATAGCAAATGGTGTACCGATTTCACGTACTTATTTTTAACAGATGGCAGCCCGCGTTATAATTGTGCCATCATTGATCTTTATAACCGCAGTATCGTTGTCAGTATAAATGGAAAAGAAATAACGAGTGATCTTGCTATCCGAACTGTAAAAAAGGCGCTGAATTTTCAACCGGCTATTAAACAACCACTTATCCTTCATAGTGATCAGGGGACGCAATTTAGTTCAAAGGAGTTTGTCTCCTTCTGCAAGTCGGTGAAAATTACCCAAAGTATGAATAAAGCTGGCTGTCTCTATGATAATGCGCCCATGGAAAGATAGTACAACACACTAAAAAATGAAAAGATCAACTTACATTACTACCATTCGGAGGAAGAACTTGATCAAGCTGTCAATAATTTTTCCTATATTTGGTATAATCATGTACGGCCCCATTCTTACAACAACAATATGATTCCATTTGAGGCCAGATTTAGACGTTAAAAAGTAGACTCAAGTGTTACAAAAATGCTTGACCACTACAGTTACGGTCTCTAGGAACAGCAATGTCCACATTCCTAAAGCTGGTACGCAGTGTCTTAGAACTATGCCCATTGCAACTATTGGTTGTATTCTTGTTTTTGTAGTCATATTTGCTGTACCCTAATGCATCATCCAGTTCAGAATTTAATCCATTTTTCATAAATTCAGCAATGGTATCTTTGAATAAATCCTGGATATCATCCATGCGGGTGATGTTGCTTATTTGCAATAATTCACGAAGAGCCATTTGCTTTTCCTCCTCGGTATTATGTTGATTTTCGTCAATTTACATGATACCTAAAGGGAGGAGCATTTGGATCTTTTGATTTTTTAAGTTTACACCATTATACGGACTTTGCCGTATGTGTCAAGAAGTTCTCTGTAAATGTATTGACCTAGATAATAGTGCACCATCGACTTTGCTTAGTTATAAAAATGCAGGCGTTGAAAAATGTTTTGCTAACTTATCTATGGTACTGCTGAACGGACTTGTATTACAAATGCGTCCGTGATGAATCCCTACATGCGTTTGAAAGCCAAAGAAAAAATGCCTTCGAAAAAATTATCCACAGCAATTGACACTATCATATTGTAATAAAATATTTAAAATACCTATTCTAAATGGTACAACAATATGTTAATATGCACATATGGAGAGTGTGTGTGATATATGAGCGTTACATAATGATTTAGCGAAGCGGATAAGATAATCGCTATTCTTTTTTAAAGCATTACTATTTTTTACAAATCTTATGTATGGAGAGTGAGCCTATTGAGTTACGTATACATTACAGAAGAAGGAGCCCGGGTACAGAAAAAAGGAGGGCGATTTCTTGTAGGCAGAAATTTGGAAATTATGTTCGAAATTCCTGAAGAGACATTAGAAGGATTAGTCTTGATCGGTAGTGTACAAATTTCTTCGCAAGCAATGATTTCATTGTTGCAGCTCGGAATCCCCGTGACTTGGATTTCCCATACAGGAAAATTTTTTGGTCGTTTGGAATCGACAAGTCATGTAAATGTATTTAAACAACAGAAACAAGTTCTCATGCAAAATACGGCTTTTTCTTTAGCTGTCAGCAAACAAGTCATATTGGCGAAAGTTCATAATCAGCTCATTATTTTGCAGAGACATGCTCGAAAAGAAAGTATAGGGCAAGTGGAAAAGGCTATGCAACAAATCAAAGCTATACGCAAACATATCCATACGGCTGCAGACAGAGAAGAATTGATGGGGTATGAGGGTTTGTCAAGTTAAGTGTGTAAGTTTTTTTAGGTATCATAAAAGAAGATGCGTTACCAGTGATTGCTGGCTTTAAAATTTCTCGTATTTCAGGATACGAGCTTGCAGCTTATCATCCATAGCCAACTGGTTTCTGACCATCGCCCAGTTCTGGATATGATGCCCTTCCCACTTGGCATAGAGTTCCTTTACCCTGAGATAGAGAACCTTGAAGACAGATTCCTCGCTGGAGAACGAGCCCTTCT
>NZ_LEKT01000093.1 GCF_001045675.1 Megasphaera cerevisiae DSM 20462 | reverse complement strand
CCATCATCTCTTTGATGGTACCGCCAAGCAGATCCTTCAGGGCATCTTGGATGTCATTTGGTTTCTCGATGGTATACTCTTGGAAGAGCTGCTGGATAATAGCCCGCTTCCCATCGGTCATTTCAACCTTGTGAATCTCTTTCCGCTGTTTTGCCATGATAAAAAGTCCTCCTATGATTAGATTGTACCATAGAAGACCTTATGACTTCGAGTGGAAGTTTGTTTACAGAGATTTTTTCATAGGCTCTATTTTTTAATACCGGGCGACAGTAAAAACTGCCGTAACCCCCAAATTCTATCCCCCTAAACACATAAAGGAGAGTATCATGGAAAACAAACAACTCACGCTCAAAGAAGCAAGCCGCATATTATGGCAAAAAAAGTTTTCATTCTCAGGGCGTTCATCCCGCTCGGAATATTGGCTGGGAATGATATCGCTATACATTGCCGGCATTATTATTTATATTCTTACGATATCACTAGGAAGCGCCTCTGCTGGATTGACATTAACCTATAGCACTCATATTCTTTTTATTATTGGCTTGGCAATTGTTGCTGTTTTATGGATTTTATTTGCAGTATGTAATCTTGCCCTGACTACCCGCCGCCTACATGACATTGGTAAGCGAGGGTTATGGCAGCTATTGTATTTAATACCGTGTGTAGGTTCCGTGATTATTTTCTTTTGGACTATTTACATTTCTGATGATGATAACAAATATGGCCTTAAACCATAACTATTTTTAAATAGGCAGACCCGTACTATGAGGTAATTTCTCATACCACATTGCGTTTTTTCATAGTACCCCATCGGTAAAGGTACATGCACTCTGCCCCAAACTTCTTGATTCATACTCCATCAATACTTCGCATAGCCAAGCTATCCTGCCGTTGATTGAATAGATTTAAACAAACAGTATTGGCATTATAACCACTGTCCATGATAAAGCAGGCATGAATTTACATTATGTAATAAATAAGAACGTGTCGCGGGTACTCAATTAAGATACCCGACACTTTCTTATTTACACAGCTCCCCTTTTATATCATTGTGTATCAAAGTGCATCAAAATTTTAATCAAGAATACCCAATGACTCCTGAACCTGTCCCCTCACCAGTGTTCTCTTTACTAGTGTAACAAAGTTTAGTAAATTAATGTAGAGGGGCAAAAAAAATAACCACACGGCATAAACCGCATGGTTACTACTGTTTTTTATGGTGGACCATCAGGGGTTCGAACCCTGGACACCCTGATTAAGAGTCAGGTGCTCTACCAGCTGAGCTAATGGTCCATACAAATGTTTCACTGAGCACATGAACTATAATACACTATTTACTGAATAAAAGCAAGTATTTTTTTCTGAATTTTATTAAAATTAGTTATAAATGGATTAGAACCCAGCTGCAGATTCATCCTTCTGTTTTTTATCTGATTTTTGTTTTGATATACTTCAAACAAATTATTAACTTGATAAAAAAGCAATTCTACCATAAAATGAATGTATAATAAAAAATATCCACTCCATATCCTGGCCCGATTTAAGTATTTTGCTGTCATTTAAATCTGAATTACATAATTATATTAATTTTTTTAAAGAGGGTGAATGCATGTTTTATATTATTCTTATTTTTGTACTGAGCTTTGTTGTTGCCGTCGTTGCTATCCAAAATTCTATGCCTGTACAGTTGTCTTTCTTTACCTGGTCATTTGATTCAAACCTCATTGTAGTTGTCATCATGTCTGTTATTGTAGGGCTATTGATCGCCTTGCTTTGGGGACTCAAATTAAAAACACAGTCCTTTTGGCGCAATCGTAAATTACAAGATAAAATGGATTCTCTTATCCGTGAAAATGAATCATTAAAAAAACAAATAGCTGAACCTAAAGAGCCTTCAGAGCTGCCTCCGCAGGGGGGAATTTCAACAAAATAACAAGGACGTATTACTATATATTACTATCCCGTTTCTTGCAAAATTAATATGACAATTACCGCATATATGTGCAGCATCCAATATCATAATTTGTTATTCTTTGTTTTTATATGCAGCGGCTTATTTATTTGATGTACTATTTAATAATGTATATGTTTTGTATTTTCTAAAGAGGTGATAGTGATGTTTAAAATTCTTTTGCCATGCTTGTTTGCCCTCTGGGCTGTTTCCCTGTCAGCTCAAGCTATTGTTGTAAGTAAAACCGAGTCAATCACACCCAATATGACGCTGACCTATCCTATAATAAATAATGAAGCCTCCACTGCTCAACAGATTATGAACGCTGATATCTATGGATATGTCACTCGTTTAAAAAACATTTATCAAAAGGGTGAAGCCATAGAAATTGCCATGAACTATGAAATAAAATATGAGGATGCCGACTATGTATCCCTTATTCTAAAAACCTATACGTATACTGGCGGAGCCCACGGAATGCCATTGCAGCACGGTTTGGTCTATTCTAAAAAAACAGGAAAAACGATTCCTTTAACCTATTTTCTAAAACCCATTTCCATCCAAAATTTAATTGCCGGAATCCAGTCTAACCGCCTTACATTGACAGATCAGAACATGTCCAGAATTCAATATGATCCTTTTTTCACACCCAACGTTGTCAGCAAAGACTATTATCTATGCGGCAATGGATCCTTTGCTCTGATTTTTCAGCCTTACAGCTTTGCTCCGTATGCAGTCGGCGCTACTCGTGTGCTATTCACACGGGAAGCAGCTAATTATTATAATAATGAACAATAAAAAGCAAATAGGCCGCTACGCATCAGCTGACAGACACTTCCGTCGTATAGCGAATTCTGCTTTCATAGAACTATACATACATTTTTCGATTTTAATGAGTTTGACTGATTCAATTTTATTGATAAATACGCCGCATCTCTGATGCGCATTTACAGTGCATCATCCCTATATTTCCGTTGGGTTTCCCTAGCTCTATATACTATCTGCATAAGCAATCATACAGGGAGGATACATCCTCGTATCCTCCCTGTATGATTTTTTTATAATCCTCTTTAAATTAACCGTTCAGTAAATCATCGATTGTCGAACCGGATATTTTTTTACAGTCCTGATAGCCAGATAGTTTTATTACTGCAAGCACAGCCGACTAAAATTCAATTTTCTGCATCTATTTTTCATTTTGTGAAAGATAGCGATATATGGTACTAGCTGCTATATCCAGCAGCATTCCCACCCGTGGAACAGAACCTTTAATCTTAAAAATACCGTTTTTTTTCAATAAAAAAATCAATTCCTTTTTTTCTGCAAAAGTAATATTTTCCGCAGACAGATGCCGCTCATCCAACATATCCTGTACAGAACGAATAATGATTTGATCTGATGATGCATATAAATACTCATTCACTCGATGATGATGCTCCGAGATTGTCCCATTTTGTTCTTGCCGACTATCCGTTGGCATGATAGATTGGAATCCTGATTTTAAAATATTAACACAAAGCATGCCAATAATTTTTTTTTCATCATCTCGAATAAAATAAGTAGATGAAATTAAATCTTCTCCATGGCTGTTTTTACTGGTATAATTTGATAAAAATTTTTCCTGAAGATTGGGCGCACCTTCCATAATTTTCAAGGCTAAATTGGTAAGCGGACCACCAATATTCCGACCACTTACATATCCATTTCGAATCGCAATAATAGAACAATTCGGATTACGCATGTCCTGTAAAACTACTTCACAGAGAGGACCTATAATATCCGCTATATAGTGCACCATAGGTACATAATTTTGTAATATTTCATCAGGTGAACGCTTGATTTTTACAATATGCAAAATATGTCTTCCCCTTTCTTTTATAAAACAATTCACTTTATACTAACTATTTTAAGGTAACATGATAGTGATTATCTTTAAATACATCCATCAAGCGTTCCACATGTTTTTCATTGGCTGTTTCCAGTTCAAAGGATACCGCTGTGCAGCCCATACTGATACCGTGCTGGCTCCGTTCATGCGTAATGGAAAGAACATTGGCATTGGAGTCAGAGATGAGCGTGAGCAATTTGACCAGTTCACCCGGCTGGTCCGGCACAACTGTTTCAAAGAAGACCTTGCGCCAGGAGCGGA
>NZ_LEKT01000092.1 GCF_001045675.1 Megasphaera cerevisiae DSM 20462 | reverse complement strand
TTCTGTATCCATGATTTCTAACGCACAAACCAGTGCCTCTGTGAAAATCCGCATAAACAGCTGCAATAATTTTGTTTCGCGTATGATCGCGGTATCGGATTCCTTTATTGTTTTGATAATTTCTGCTATAATATATTCCATGAGAAGACCTTCGGTTGTGATATATTTTGCTGGCTAGGCAATATATCTATTATCTAGGTCTTTTCTTTTTTTTGCAATATCTTACCGAGAACTATTTTACACTAAGTACAAGCAGGCGGGGCATAGTAACCAGGTCTACCAACAAGGAAAAATTCGTGGCGCCTTCGACTCTAGCACTGGAGCTATCCATCTCTTTGATGCAGCTGACCAGTCCTCTTTCATCCACGAATCAGCCCATATGTATTTGACGGAAATGTCGCACCCTTCACGGGTGTGTGGAGTGAAATACCGATATATTTCGACGAAGCTGATTTCATTTATAAAGGAAATAAAGGACGGCTGAAATATCTGGTCGTGAAAGAGCTGCTGCCGTTTCAAATCTTCAAATCCGATTCGGCATAGCGTGCCGCATCGCCCTGGCTGGCGATGCGGCCTTTTTCTATGTGGCAATAGAGTTCGTCGCCCCGTTTTGAGGCCTGGCAGGCGACGAGGTATGAGAATTTTTTTTTACGTTGCAAATGCTACGGATGACTCCGGCAGTATCTGATATACTCAAGATGTCTTGAAAAACTAACTCATAAAAATAGATTCATACGAGAAAAGGAAGCGATACTATGATTACCAAAGACATGACGTTAGCTGACGTTGTAAAAGCTTATCCGAATACGATTGGATTCCTGAATGGACTGCATCTCGATTACTGCTGCGGCGGCCATGACCCCATCGCTACGGCTGTCCGCGAAAAGGGCCTGGACGTAGATAAATTCCTGGCCGAGCTCAATCAGGCTGCAGAAAGAAAGGCTGCGCAGCGGGATGTACATGGCGATATCGAAGCGTTCAAAACGCTTGCAGTCACGGAAATGCTTGACGACCTGGAAGCGACGCATCACGTTACAGACCGTAGACTCATGGCTGAAACGGAAGAACTTCTCAACAAGATCCTCATCGTCCATTATCCGCATCATGGTAAAATGCTCACGCGTCTTCACCATCTTTATGCCGGCCTGAAGGCAGAACTGGAAGAGCATTTCGCCAAGGAAGAACAGCTCGTCTTCCCGCTGATGCGCCAGCATCCGCATCCGGACAGCCAGACGCTGGCACTTATCCAGGATTTGGAAGCAGAACATACAGGCGCCGGCGACGTCATTAAAGAAATCCAGGCCCTTACGGATAACTTCACGCCGCCAGAAGATGCTTGCCCGACTTTCCGCCAGACGTATGTTGTCATGGAACAGCTCTTTGACGACATCTTCATCCACATCTTCAAGGAAAACTCCATCGCCTTCCCGGAATACGCCGAACAGGTCTGAATATTCTGAATATAAGGAAAATCACCTGCCTCAAGGATTGATCAACATCTTTGGGACAGGTGATTTTTTTAGAAATTTGTTTAGTTTTTCAAATACGAATCGAAGAAAGCGGTGATGATGTCGAGGATTTCTTTTTGGTTCCAGTAGACGCCGCCGTGGGCTGCTCCTTCTACCAGGTAGCGTTTCGAGGGGATGTTATGTTTCTGGAGGGCCTGGAAGAGCAGGTCCGTCTGGCTCGGGGAGACGACAGTGTCCTTCGTGCCGTGCATGAGCAGCATAGGCGCACTGGTTTTGGAAATGTAAGTGATGGGGTTGGCCTTTTTGGCACCTTCCGGATTGGCCAGGATGCCGCCGTCCTGGCCGCCGAATACGGCAGAGCCGTTCACCCAAAGGGCTTCCGTGGCGCCAGGCGACTGGTGGGCTTTTTTCACGGATTCACTGTAGTCGTCGCCGATGCGGGTGAGGTCAGAGAGGCCATAGAGGTCTACGGCTGCTTTTACGTCGCTCCCGACCTGGAGATTATCGCCTTTGTCAAAGGTCGTCGTGCCGCTGGTCGTCGCGGCCATGGCCGTGAGGTAGCCGCCGGCACTGCCACCGATGATGCCGATTCGTTCCGGGTCGATGCCGAATTGGTCTGCATAGGTCTTCAAATAGCGGATAGAGGCCTTCACATCTTCCAGGGGTTCCGGGAAGCGGGCCGTAGGTGCCACGCGGTACTGGATGGAAGCGACGACGTAGCCGGTTTCTGCCAGGTGCATGCGGAGTTGTATGCCGTTGTCCTTATTGGCATTGATGAAGCCGCCGCCCGTGACGTAAACGATGGCAGGCTGTTTCGTGTCCGATTTCGGCTGCAGGATGTCCATTTTCATGGCTACGTTAGGGTAGCCCCGCATCGGGACCTGTTCGTATACGACGTCGGAAATCTGATTGATCATCGGCGTCTTTACCGGAACGGATAACACCGTGCTTTCTACTTTTCCCGGCATATCTTTCGTAGCCGAGTCCACATCTACATTCATCGCCATGGCATTGCTTCCTATCCATATGGGATATTGCAAATCGGATGTCTCTTGATGTTATTCAGACCGAATGCCTATCATATGATGACAGTGTACAAGGAGCAATTGCATTTAGTGATGGTATCATTGATGTATACGACTGGAACTCACAGGAGTTTATTGGGTACGAAGTTCACGCTGGTCTTGTTTTTATCGACGCAACAATAGGCAATGTAGGCCGGATTCGGAATACACTGGCTCATGAGTGCTTTCACTGGTATAAGCACAGGCACTACTTCAATTACAATCGATTCCATAACAACGGACAAGAATTCGCCTTTCGCTGTGAAAAAAGTAAAGTAAATGCCTCAAATCAAACTTCTATTAAAACAGATATTGAAACGATGGAATGGCAAGCTAAAATGATGGCTCCGCGAATTTTGATGCCAAAGAAAGCTGCAAAAATCTTACTCACCAATTTAATTAAAGGGTCAGAGAGCTTTGTAAATCGGGCAGAAGCTGCTGAACTCATGGTCACAAAATTTGCTAACACTTTTAATGTATCTCGCCAATCAGCAGCCATCAGAATGCTTCAGCTCGGTTTTACGGATGCAGAGCCTCTCTGCTCATATGATACAACAGAGAGTGATTTTGCCAATGGAGCAAAATACAAATCACAAGCCCAAATGCACCGCACCCCTATTGATCTATTTACCGCATTTGAAATCTATCGTGAGAATGAACTGTTACGAGAATCGCTGCATACTGGTGCTTTCCTATTTGCAGATGGATATTTCGTAATAAATGATAGTCGATATGTATCTTCTTCAAATGATCAACAAGCACATCTGACTGCCTATGCAAAAACACATCTAGCGGAATGCACACTTGATTTTTCCGTGAAGTTAGTCAATACGTCGTTAATGCGTTCCACAAAAACATTACTGTACAGGCATGATGCTGAGTTCCAGAAAGAAGCCGTTTTTGACGCAAACACACAAAACACCGAACTTTTCAACAAGGCAAAGGATTTTGAAAATAAACTAAAACGGTCACAGTCTACTCATAAAACCTCAACAAAGTGGTTATGGGAGCGTATGCAAGAAGAACATTGGAATTCTTCAACTTTTCAAGAAAACACAAAGCTTGACGCTATTAACTATACACGAGTTCAAAAACCGGAACACAAGTTCAAGATGGGTGCGCTTGTTGCAATGGGTGTGGGGTTGCGCTTAACACCTACCGAAATGGATGAGATATTGTCATTAACCGGATTAGCTTTCGACCCGAATGACAAGGAACAGCAAGCCTATGCGTATCTGTTTTCTGGCTACGCCGGACGAAGCATAGACGATTGTAATGAGTTTTTACGGGAAATTGACGTTACAGAGCTTGGAAGCCAACAAAGATTAGAGCCTATGAAAAAATCTCTGTAAACAAACTTCCACTCGAAGTCATAAGGTCTTCTATGGTACAATCTAATCATAGGAGGACTTTTTATCATGGCAAAACAGCGGAAAGAGATTCACAAGGTTGAAATGACCGATGGGAAGCGGGCTATTATCCAGCAGCTCTTCCAAGAGTATACCATCGAGAAACCAAATGACATCCAAGATGCCCTGAAGGATCTGCTTGGCGGTACCATCAAAGAGATGATGG
>NZ_LEKT01000091.1 GCF_001045675.1 Megasphaera cerevisiae DSM 20462 | reverse complement strand
GATGGAAAGAAACCGCGAACCTATTGCCGCAAAGCCCGGAAGGACTATTTGAACATCATCCGCGCCAAGAAAAACAAAGCAAAGAAACTGCGGCATGGCATAGGCAAGCAATTGCAATACCTTGCCAGAGATCAGCGATATATTGCTGATCTGTTACAAGATGGCAGACAGCTGGCACACAAGTATCAACAACAGTTAAGCGTAATTCAACAGATGTATGCGCAGCAGAAGTACATGTATGATCATCATATCCATCGTATTGAACACCGCATTGTAAACCTGTGCCAGCCGTTTTTGCGGCCGCTTGTGCGTGGCAAAGTCAAAGCACCTGTGGAATTTGGTGCCAAACTGGATATCAGCGTCATAAACGGCATGGTACGGTTAGAACAACAGAGTTTTGAAACTTATAATGAAAGTACGCTGCTACCGCAAGAAATCGAACGATACCAAGACCGATATGGTCATTATCCAGAACGGATGCTGGCCGATAAGATATAACGCAACCGTGTCAATCTGGCGTATTGCAAAGAAAGAGGTATCCGGTTGTCAGGGCCGGCCTTAGGACGGCCTAAGAAAGATGCTGTCAGAGATAGACGATTAGAATACAAAGACAATTGCGATCGCGTGGAAGTAGAACGAGCTTTCAGTTTAGCGAAACGTCGGTTTGGACTTACTGAAATCAGAACCTATCTGAAAGAAACGACACAGAGTGTGATAGCGCTGTCTATTTTGGCACTGAACCTGGGCAAACTCCAGGCTATTCAAGTGTATGCCAATTTCACTTTACCTACAGGTACTGCTGTGGAAAGTAAAACGGGCCTTAAAATGGCTGCCATGTCAAAAAGTGGCTTTTGTGCAGTAGACATTAATTAATTGTTCACACTAAAGAATTAGCATAAGACTGTGCTGAATCCCGTTTCCAATATCATTTGTCTAACATTCCCTAATTGCTATTACAATTCACCTTAAGTGTATAGAGCATAAACTCATACAGGCACAGCCTGCCAAGAAGATTGGTAAAACAGGACAGCATATGAATTGTATCATCAAAACAAGATGGGGCTGTGAATAAAACCGTTGTGTATATTAAAGACGCTGGAATATGATAGTGAAATCAACAATGTGAAAAGAGCGATTAGGAGAAATGTATTATGGCAGATATATACAAATTTAAAGTAAGACTCTGTGAACTTCAAGACAGTATCTGGAGAGATATAGAAATCACTTCTGTTTCCAGCGTTGCAAAGCTGGGATATGCAATATTGGCTGCATTTGAAAGCACAGCAAGCCATTTATTTAATATACGATGTAATGGTAAGCGGTATGAAATCATGTTTGAAGAGGATGGCTTTGATGATGAGCCAGTAATAGATCCAATCAGGACAAAAATTTCTGCTTTAAAACTTTGTGTGGGAGATACGTTGAGTATGAAATATGACTATGGAGCAAGCTGGGAATTTCAAATAGAATTATTGTCCGTGACCGAAATGAAGCGTGGAGCAGGGACGCATTATCCCTATGTTACTGACGGAAAAGGCAAAGGAATTATTGAGGATTCCTCGCCTTACGAACTTGCTGAAATGGTCGAGAAAACAGATAAGAATGGTACCTTACCTCAAATAATGGATATGTATTCTGGCAAAGAAGTATCATGGGACTACAGAAAATTTGATTTGGAATACTGCAATGTGTTTTTTAAAGATAATATTTGGAAAATCCAAACTGCATATGAGGAGTTTGAATAAAAACGAGTGAGGTACTCCAAAGGAGGATTTTTAAGTGGGCAATCACGGCGAAATGCTGATTTATCAGACGGAAGATGGTCTGACAAAAATAGATGTATCATTTGAAAACGATACTGTATGGCTTTCAAAAAGCCAGATGGCCGAACTGTTTCAAAGAGATAGAAGCGTTATTTCAAAGCATATAAAAAATGTTTTTGAAGAAGGCGAATTAGTACAAGAAAGCAATGTGCAAAATTTGCACATTGCTAATTCTGATAAACCAGTTAATTTTTATAGCCTTGATGTCATTATCTCAGTTGGCTATCGTGTGAAATCCCAGCGTGGTGTGCAATTCCGTATCTGGGCAACAAACATCTTGAAGGAATACATAAAAAAAGGATTTGCAATGGATGATGACCGTCTGAAAGAACTGGGCGGCAGTGACTATTTTAAAGAGCTGCTGGAAAGAATCCGTGACATCCGTGTTTCTGAAAAAGTATTTTACCGTCAGGTATTAGAAATCTATGCAACCAGTGTTGATTACAATCCTAACGCAGCAGTCTCCATACAATTTTTCAAACGGGTACAGAATAAGATTCATTATGCGATTTCCGGTGAAACTGCAGCGGAGGTCATCTATCATCGGGCCGATGCAGAGAAGGACTTTATGGGCCTGATGACTTTTTCAGGAGACCAGCCAACGCTCTGTGAAGCAAAGATTGCAAAAAACTATCTGGATGAAAAAGAGCTTCGTGCAATGGGGCAGCTCGTATCTGGATATCTTGATTTTGCCGAAAGACAGGCAGAGCGAGAAGTGCCTATGACAATGGAAGATTGGGCAAAGCACCTTGATGGAATTTTGACCTCGACAGGTGAAAATCTTCTTACCAGGAATGGCACGGTAAGCCACTTACAGGCAATGGAAAAGGCTCAGACGGAATATAAGAAATACAAAGCTAAAACACTTAGCAGCGTGGAACAGGACTACTTGAAAAGTATAAAGCAGTTGGAGCGAAAGGGAAAACAATAGAGACACAGGATTAATTTTTAATATGCAGTTGGATAAATGTTGAGGGTTACACAATGGGCTTTTAAGAAAGTTATGGAGAAAATATATGAATTTATTACATAAAATAAAAATAGAAAATATTAAAGGAAAAGATGTCTTTGAGGTAACGTTTGTAGACCTTACTGCGAATCAGCCGAATATCGTTGTCGCACCAAGCGGATATGGCAAAAGCACAATTGCTACAGCATTTGAGGCTGCTGCTAATGGGAAAATGAAAATTAGTGAAAAAGATTTATATCAGCACAATCCTGATAACCATCCCAAGTTAGAAGTGGAACTATGTGGAGAGAATGCGGGTACTTATGTTTCTACAGATACAGAAGGAAATATTTCGCGAAACATCACTCTTTACACGATTAATAGTCCTCTTTATGCAAAAATCACTACACGAGGTTTTGGAAGAAATGTGGCTGCGACTGCTGATTTGAGAGTTGAGCAAGTAGTTGTTTATAGCCGGATACCAGAAAGCTTAGTTTGAATTATTCATATAGAGGTATATCCTCAATGTATGGAAACAAAAGAAAACTGTTTATTAATATTTCCGAAATGTTAAAAGATTGCAGTAATATCGAATCTCTTTTGGATATTAAAGACTGCTTCAGGAAGTGTTGCTCTCAACAAGGAATACAAGAAAAATTCACACACTTTTTAGATGCTTGTTTGGAAAATGGAACTGCAGAAAGTATAAAGAATCAAATATCACAAGATGAAATTAATGCTGTTAATGCAAACAGTAATGTTCATACTCTTCTTGGATAGTGTCAAGCAATGTTCGCAAAAACCATCAACCTCCGAATGGGATTAAGCAGTCTTTGCTACTTGTAGTTGAAGCTCGGTAATCATTTTAGGATTAATGTAAGAATGCCCGCTGGACCAATCTTAGCTGTACTCAATGAGATAGCTTGTGACAAGAATCCATACTGGGGAAAATTCCAACGACTCTAGTCCGGCACCGGATTTCCCTATTTAATCGTTCCAGTAGATTTGTAGATGAGATTTTTCTAGCATCAATTTCTTGGAAACTGAAAAATTGAAGCGATTCTTCGAGGCCTTCTTCTAACAAGTATATGGCCTGCGGATACTGAACTTCATGCTCATTCATGAAGGTATTCGCATATTTTTGAGCGCTCTCGTAGTCCGGCTGTAGCCAGATTTGCTTAAGCTTTGCGGCAAACGATTTTTTATTTTTACCAGAAACATGCGCCAATATATTTCGCATAAAATGAACCTTGCACCGTTGCCAGGAGCAGCCAAGAAAAGCTTCTCGGGCAGCTTTTACTAGGCCTTTATGGGCGTCAGATACGATCAGCCATACGTTCTCTAAACCTCGTTCTTTTAGCTAATCAAATACGTTCGTATACGTTGCGGCAGACTCTTCATACATGGGCTCTACCGCTAAAATATCACGTTTGCCCTCTAAATTAATGCCAGTGACGACTCGTACGGCCATATTTTAACCCTTTGCGTATCACGAATTCGCTCATATAACGCATCTACCCAAAGAACCGGATAGGTGGCTTTGATGTTGTACAATAAAAATTGACACCCTATTCTCAAGGATTGTGATATATAATTGATAGAGAATAGGAGAAATAAGATGGCAAAACGAATTATAAAAACTTATGACCAAGAATTTAAATCACAGGCTGTAAAATTGGCTCAGGAGATTGGTGGACACAAAGCCGCAACGGAACTGGGGCTTCCTGATAGTACTATCTATACATGGGTTAAAGC
>NZ_LEKT01000010.1 GCF_001045675.1 Megasphaera cerevisiae DSM 20462 | reverse complement strand
TTTGGTGTCGGGGATACTACGTAGATACCGTAGGAAAAAACGAGAAGAAGATAACCACCTATATTCGAGAACAACTTAAAGAAGATGAAATGTCCGAACAGCTTACATTAGATTTTGAAGACCCGTTTACGGGTAACCGGAAGTGATATGCAAGTGACGGACCGAACATGCGCTGTAAAGCGCCGCTGGTAGACTAGGCCTTATAGGCCGCATAAGAAAAACCACCAGCTAAGCTGGTGGATCATTATTTTATATAGGCTTGCCGCCTGCCGTATCAATTCTCATTTTTTCAGATGAACGCTATACCTTACAAGGTTTAAAGATTGCCCCGGATACGAAAAAAATACCCATTCGTATTGCTGCATATCCGGATATACTGGCCGAATTCGTCTTTGATCCGGTCCATTCATAAACGGCACAAAGCCGCCCGCAAAACGCACAGCGGCTCCGGTCGTCATGCCGTCTTTGATTCGTATTTACTTTGATTAGCAGAAAAAACATTGTTTGGCCGCCAATTCGTTCTTTTGAGGACTCACGGCATCATGAAATTCCTCTAATTTATTCATTATCAGATGTATCTGTTTTCATATTTTTCCAGATTTTAAGCGTAACCTCCTTCCCTTTCAATTCCTGCGGCTGTACAAAAAATGCTTTCCTGTAATTTCCTTCAATATGTTTTATCCATCGAATACGAAAATATCTGCACAGCCGGAAGGCTGCCATGGCCCTGACAACTGTCGCAACTCCTATATCGTACGTAAAACGCCGGGATTCTTTCTGGGCAACAAGTTCCAGTTCCGATTGCCCTAAAACAACTTCTTTCAATTCATCTTGTGAAAATGCATGCTTGCAATCAAATAGTGTAAGAAATTCCGTTTGTGTCATTTTAAAAATCCTCCTTTGACTAATCTCGGATGCTTAATAAAATTGCCACTCGATTCCCTATACTATTTATAGTACCACGTATCATGATTATTAGATAATTTTATCCCTATATTGATAGGTTTTTGTCTCTTATATAGATTTTTCAAGAAAAATTTAAACTTATATACATGCCTGAAATAAATAAAAACCCCTATCCTGTCGCAAACAGGCTAGAGGAAACGCAAGTATTTTATGCCGCCTACAAGATGCGCCACAGAAAAAATGGACCGCGTATGAAAAACATTCAGATACCATAGCTATTTTCAATGCAACTATACGGCCCTCTGAATAGACCCCAGAATAACTGCGCATTAAGAAATCTGGTGTGTCCTATGATAATAAATCCCTATACACACATTACGAAACGGCATGGTATTCCATTAATCAGAAATATAAAACAATTTGATTTGATCGTGATTATAGCATAGCGATTACCAGATATAAAGCTTGAAAAAAACGGTCTGCGCAAACCGGCCGCTGTATCCACACCATACTTAAAACGCTATGTATTGTCAGAATATTGTCAAAACATGCCGCCCCTTATGGACAAAAAAAACAGCGCCCCCGCAGGTCGCTGTTTTACTATATGGTGCCGGAGGTGGGACTTGAACCCACACGGTGTTACCCGTCTGATTTTGAGCCAAGGACTTTTTTAGTAATTTCAGCCCTAGCGATTGCCATTTCTAGTTTCACCGAATTTGTCATATCCATGCTCGCCTCCTCTTTTGTTGATTATTAATCACGATATTATTATAGTTTACTGTTGATTATATGTCAACATTTTTGTTTGTAATCATAAATTTTAGTTGATTTTTAAGAAACAATATAGTAATATAATAAGCAAGAAGAGGAGGAAGCGCAATGGAGTTATATGAACGCATAAAGAAAAGACGTGAAGAATTAGATCTATCTCAAGACGAGCTTGCTCAAAAACTAGGATATAAGTCGAGATCAACTATTGCTAAAATAGAAAAAGGGGAAAACGACATTACCCAATCAAAAATAGCTGCATTTGCCCAGGCCTTACAAACTACTCCAAGTACTTTGATGGGGTGGGACAATACAGAGGCTATTCAGCTAAACAAAAAAAATGAACGCGACATCCAAAAGCGCCTGAATGCAATCCTCTCCGACATGGATTCAGACGGAATGGCGATGTTTAATGGCGATGAGGAAATGGACGATGAAACCAAAGAATTGCTCAAAGCCTCTATCGAAAACTCGATCCGCATGGCCAAGATCAGGGCTAAGGAAAAGTTCACACCTAAGAAGCATAAAAAGTAGGTGATAGCCTATGGATATAAAAAAGACTGTCATAAAATTATGCAGAAAGCACAAGACAACAGATCCTTTTAAGATCGCCGCAGACTTGGATATCATCGTTATCTTTGAAGATTTAGGGTTGGCCTTGGGATACTTTGACTCGCAGTATCGTATAAAACCATCCACATTAACACCCTGGTACCGGACAAATTGAGGGTTTATGTTTGTGCGCACGAGCTGGGGCATGCTATCCTCCATGCCAAAATCAATACACCCTATCTTAGTGCATATACGCTCTTCAGCGTCGCAAAAATAGAGCGGCAAGCAAACACGTTTGCGGTCGAGTTATTACTACCAGATGACCTGCTGCAAGAGCATCCAGATTGCCCCATCTATAATTTAGCTCAATTAGCTGGCATCCCAGAAGGTATGGAACAGTTAAAAAGATAATATAAATTTGGAGATCGAAAGGAAGTTATATTAAATGCCATATAGCGAAAATATGGATGATATTATTATTTATAATACAGAAGATGGTCATGCGAGCGTACGTCTCTATGCAAATGATGGTACTGTCTGGATGACTCAGGCTCAAATTGCTGAGCTTTTTGATAAGGAACGTAGCGGTATTTCCAAACATATAAAAAATATTTTTCAAGAAGGGGAACTTGACCCAAAAAGCAATGTGAGTTTTTTTCACATTGCAAATTCAGATAAACCTATTTCTCTTTATAGTCTTGATATGGTTCTTGCTATAGGCTTCCGAGTTCGTTCTCCCCGTGGTACTCAGTTTCGAAAATGGGCAAACGCTACCTTAAAAGAATACCTACAAAAAGGCTTTATCCTCGATAGCGATCGTTTAAAAAACCCAGACGGCCGTCCAGATTATTTTGATGAACTTCTTGCTCAAATCCGAGACATTCGCGCAAGCGAAAAACGCTTCTATCAAAAATTACGCGACCTATTTTCCTTGTCTGTGGATTATGATAAAACCGATGTGGCTACGCAACAGTTTTATGCGGAAACGCAAAATAAACTAATTTATGGAGTAACTGGTCAAACCGCTATGGAACTAATTATAAATCGGGCGGATGCCAAGCAGCCGAATATGGCCCTTACCTCTTGGAAAGGGTCAGTTGTTCGGAAGCAGGATATTTATACTGCTAAAAATTATTTGGCAAGTGATGAACTTGATGTCCTGAATCGATTAGTATCCATCTTTTTGGAAAGCGCAGAATTGAGGACCAAAATTCACAAAACACTCACCCTTACCTATTGGCGCCATACAGTAGATAAACTCTTAACAGATCATGATATTCCTGTATTGCATACCGCTGGATCACGTTCGCGAGAACAAATGAAATCGTATGTAAATACCGAATATGATGAATTTGAAAACCGCCGTAAAAGGCACGAATCCCAGCTGGCCGATGAACAAGATTTAAAAGAACTAGAAGCTGAGACTATTTCCATCCAGAAAAACAAGAAAAGGGAACTATAAACTCAATACAAAAAATCCCGCCACTGTGCTGCAAACACGATGATGTGATGTATACTGTTCATCTCTCCTAATGCGCAATCCCGTCAAATTGGAATGTCCCTGATTCCACCGTAGCTGCGCTGGCAGAAATGGACAAATTTTTATTTACAGTTCCTTTTATGGTTGCCATGATAAGCCCCCTAATTTACGGAAAGGGTACCTGCCGTATAGCCATCTGCCGCAATGACTTCTGCTTCATATGTGGTCCTTTCGGGGGCGGTAAAGGTTTCCGTATGATCTACTTTTGCACTATCCGATTTATTCGGGACATACACATGGATTGTCTGATTGGCAGTCTGCGTGATCGTAACAGTATAGGTATTTTGTGATGCGGCCATAGCTGTGATGGTAGTCTCCACTGTCACAGTATAACTTCCGTCATCATTTTTTTCTGCTCCCGCTACGCTAACCGTACCTGCGGTATACCCAGAATTAGCGACAATTGACACATGCAATTTAGTTCCGTAAGCACCTAATGAAAATGTTTTGTCTGCCAATCTTTTAGTCTCCATCCTCTCTCACCTCTCTTCCCTTATATTTTTTCTACGCACAAGTCATATAATATGCCTATTTTCATTTGAATTTTTCTCCTTCCTTTTTAACCTATTTTGAAAAATTTCTTCTAATTGAATTAATACCTCGGTAGGAACGTGATATACACGCGAAAATCCTTTTAACGTGCTAAGTTTTATATTTTTTTGTCGTATACCATGTTCAATATCAGATAAATAATTTTGAGATATGAGTAATGCTCGCGCAGCTTCTCTTTGAGTTAATCCAGCTTTCGCTCTTGCTTTCACCAAATATGATCTCATGTTTTCCCTCTTTTATCTCAATTTGTGATTGCATAATATCCTATTTCGAGATATAAATCGGCCCCGAAATGAGATAAAAAAATGTTGACTAGTATCTCTAAATGAGATACTATTATTTTGATAAAGAAATTAGCATCCTTTATTAGGAGAAAATATTATGAAGATAAAACAATTGCGCATGATGAATGGACTAAGTCAATCTGCTTTTGCAAAACAACTAAATATAGCTCAAAATACTCTAAGTAATTATGAAAACGGGCAAAGAAAGCCGGATCCAGAAATCATCAAACTGATAGCAGATAAGTATAAAGTAACTACAGACTACTTACTTGATGCTGATCAAATATGTGATGATCGAATGGGTAGTGCGCTAAAATCCGAACGCAAAATGCAGGGGCTAACCTTAGCAGAACTTTCTAGAGAAACTAAAATCCCCCAAAAAGATTTGGAGGATTATGAAAACAACATAGAACCAATTAATTTTTATTTATTCAAAATTTTATGCGCCTATTTTGATAAAACTCCCGAAGCTTTCTACAAAGACCATGAAATGTACGATGAATACATACCTGAAATATTTGATGGAGATGTGGATAAATACGAGCAATTTAAAAAAGCTCGAGATATAGATGTAGCAAATGAGCGCATTCAAAAAAATGCTTGTTTTGTTAATTCTGAATTAGGAAAAGTCTCTCATGACAACCGTTTTATTACTTTATACCGTAAATACGCTCAATTACCACAAGATAAACAAAAAATTGTAGATGGTGTCATTGATGGATTTTTGCCCGCTAAACCGAAGGAGGATTTACCTGATGACGATGACCTTGATTAATCATGAAAACTATGATCGTCTCGATCAAGTTATTACTTTTTTTCTAAAGCGATTCCCTACGGACAAGCTCCCTGTACAGATAAATCCAGTTTTACGTACACTGAAGAAAGTGTGTATTTTAATACCTATAACCAGTATGCCTCTAATAACCACATTTCATTACGCATGGTTCCCCATTATCTTGGTTCGGCCTATGGTTGTCTGCAATATGATAAAAAGACAGGAGAGTCTTATATTTATTACAACAAAGATTTACCAAAAAATTGCAAACGTTGGAATCTCATTCATGAAATAGGTCATTATACGTTGCAACACCATCTTTTAAAATCTAAAGCTGATGGATATCTAACGGCAGTCGATATGGCAAGATTAGAAGAAGAAGCTAATTATTTTGCTAAACAGGTTCTTGCACCAGATTCGCTTGTTTTAATTATTATGGCGCATTGTAATCGTATCGATGAAATTTTTTTATATATGGTATATCGTTCCTTATTTAAATTAGGTCGACAGGCCTCTTCATATTGTGCATTACATATGGCTAAATACTACTCCTATAAGTCTATTAATAAAGATATAATTTATCAGTATCTCGTACCCTTAGAGATATATGAAAGAATTATCAAATATTGAAAAATTTAATTTATTAATGTATCAATATACTACAGAGTTACATCTTGGTTTTAAGAATGGGCGCATGCATTCAATTGCTGAAATTATGGATAATATGCCCCCTATTCTAGCAACAGATATGGAATATGTTAGATAAAAATTAGACCAACAGAAAAAATTGTAATTTTTTTTAAATACAAATGAAAATACCATCATCATGTCGGCATCACGATGATGGTATAACGATGGCAGTACTGTCAATATATTTATAACTCAGAATAGAAACAAAAATCGTACTTTATTGAAAAATATGGATACGGTAGAAAGGAATCACCACATGCAACCTATTTTAAAAGAAATAGACAGTTTAAAAAATAAACTGCGGAATTTGCGCCCATTAAACACAGCAGAATTACAGAGACTTCGTGATGAATTTGTGATTGAAACAACCTATAATTCAAATGCCATTGAGGGAAACACCCTGACATTACGTGAAACCGCTTTGATTTTACAGGAAGGTATTACGATTGCAGAAAAGCCACTGCGTGACCATCTGGATGTCATTGGATTCAAAGATGCTTTTTATTATATTATTGATCTGGCATCCCACAACGCTCCGCTGACAGAACAAACAATCAAAACAATTCATTCTCTTGTTCTTATGAATGATCGGGAAAATCGCGGCACATATCGAAATGTACCTGTTCGCATTCTGGGCGCAAAGCACACTCCACCACAGCCTTACCTGGTACAGCCTTCCATTGAACAGCTTATGCAGCACTATGAAAAATGGAAACAAACATTGCATATTATTGAAGCTGTTGCGCTGCTGCATCTTGAATTTGAATCTATACATCCTTTTATTGATGGCAATGGAAGAACAGGTCGACTGCTGCTAAATTTTGAGCTTATAAAAAACGGTTTGCTTCCTGTTGATATCAAATTCACCGATCGCCGCAAATACTACGAATGTTTTGACGCATACCATACTCACAGCAAAGATCCGGGGGAATTAATCTCTCTCATTGCGGAATATGAAAAAGCAGAACTAAACCACTATATTCAAATTATAAAATAAAAATCCCGCATCCTGCTTCAAACAGGACACGGGACAGTGCCGAAGGTATTACCAAGTACCAGACGGCCAATATAATCGCACCACCTATCAAAATGGGCTGATTACCTATATAGTATACCATGTCAGCCCCTATTCTACTACATGTAAAAGGATCTGATTTTATTATGCCAAAATTAAAAAAACGTACCGACGGCCGCTATACTATCACTATTAACGGAAAGCGTAAGTATTTTTATGGCCGCACACGAACTGAGACGCAAGAAAAATGTGATGCATATAAAAAACAATCGAATAATGTAGCCAATTTCAATGCAAATATCACGATTGCTGAATGGGCACGGGAATGGCTGCGTATAAAGGAACCAACCATACCCCCTGTGACAATAAATAGCTACAAACACATCATAAATAATCATATTCTGCCGCTAATGGGTAATGTGAAGCTATGTGAATTAACGGTGATGATGGTACGGTGATTATTAGATATAAAACTTGAAAAAAAGCTGTCTTCACGAACCATCCGCTATCTATACCGTACTTAACGCTATGATCAAACAGGCCGTTAACGATGAGCTAATAGGTAAAAACGTTGTCGCAAAAGTTAAAAAGCCAAAATTAGTGAAAACCCATGAAACAGTTACACTGTCAGCCGATGAAGTGAAAAAGTTTTTGTCTGTTATCAAGAACGAGAAGCACCATGCCTTTTTTAAGCTTGCGTTTGCGTCCGGACTGCGCCGATCAGAACTTCTTGGTCTTGCATGGAGTAACGTTGATTTTAAAAAACAAACTATTACAGTAGAACAAACCGTGATTCGTGCCGGCAATGATATTATACTATCAAAATCAACCAAAAATGCCTCGTCTAAGCGTTCTATTAAAATTGATACTGAAACGATGGCAGAGTTAAAGAAACACTCCATAACCATAAAAGAACGAATGCTATCAACATATGAATGGATCAATAATGATTTGGTATTTCCAGGTGAGAAAGGAAACCCCACGTATCCAACATATGCGTCAGCACTTTGCAAAAAATATGCTACAGCAATCGGTAAACCAGCGTTTTCCATGCACGGAACGAGGCATACCCACGCAACGCTCCTTATTGAAGCCGGTGTTAATTTCAAAGTCATTCAAACACGACTGGGGCACGCATCATTTAATGAAACCATGGATACCTATTCACATCTTACACCAATACTTGAGTACGACGCCGTGGATAAGTTAGAGAAAATACTTTCGTGATGTTGTCAAAATGTTGTCAACACACACATAATTAAATGTTGTCAAATAAAAATAACACCCCGCAGGGTGCTATTTTACTCTATGGTGCCGGAGGTGGGACTTGAACCCACACGGTGTTACCCGTCTGATTTTGAGTCAGGTGCGTCTGCCATTCCGCCACTCCGGCATATTTTACATGTCCTGTTCCTTGGCACGAAATTAATTATACCATAAATACATGGTTCGTCAAGTATTTTTTACATTTAATTTTTTCCTTATATACACAAAAAACCACCAGGCATGCCTGCCTGACGGCTTTTGTGTCATACAGAAGAAATGATCTTATTGGGCCTTTTTCATGGCTTCTAATTCTGCTTTCAGTACTGCGATCTCGTCTTTCAAATCTGCGACTTGTTTTTGTGTTTCATTGGATTCTTCTATGACCGGCGGCGTTTCAGACCCTTGTCCTATGCCAAAGGTAACGCCGAAATTTGCCGCAGTCTTACTGCCGCTGCCAAAGGAATGCGATGCCCCGAGAGACAGGAGAACCGCTCTGCTGGGACGATAGAATCAGCCGAGGGCAGCCGCCTGCGTGCCGTCGTAGGTACCGACAGCCGCGCTGAGCTGGAATTTGGAAGCGCCTTCGAAAGGCAGCGGATGAAGCCCCGCCAAGGCAGCGGAAATAGCGCCGACACTGTCTACTTCTTCACCCAACTGATGCACGCTGCGGCCAAGGGAGTCCACACCCTTCCAAAGCTCGGTATCCGCAGCCTGAAGGGCATCCGTTTCCGTATTGATAGCTTCATGGTTTGCCAGGGCGGCGTCCGTTACAGACGAATCGTTTTTTCCCGTAATAACTTCCAGTTTAGTTGTATCGCCTATTTTAGCGGCATTGGCGTTGACCGCTCCCGTAAGGGTCTCCGCAACCTTGCCGTCCGTGCCCTTGACGTCGATTTTATCGGTCCCGACAATTTTTTTCAGTCCCGATACATCTTGTACCGCACCGGTAATATCAGAAATATTCGTACCGTTGATCGTTCCTGTCACATTGAGATCCCCATGTACCGTCGTATCACCTGTAATGGTGTTGCCATTTTCTGTCACCTTGATTCCATTGGTGCCAGAAGAAATGATCACACTGTCTTTATTGGCGGTCACGGAATTATTGCCATGACTGATGGATGAGCTTTCATCATTGACCTTTAACCCGCTGTCTCCTTTCGCAACATTGAGGTTTCCATCAGAATCATACTGTACAACATTTCCCTTGGCAACGTCGACACCCGTTATTTTCTGGATTTGCCCTACCGTAGCAGCATCGTGAAGATCGATGCCGTCCGCTACATTGATAACGCGGCGCGTAATAGCATCACCCAGTCCGGTGGAATTACCGACAGAGATTACATTCGTATCCGTCGTCGAAGTACGGCTGCCCTGACCGAGTGCCACGCTTCCCGCACCGTATGCCCAGGTATTGGCACCAAAAGCCGAGGCTTTTTCCGCATATACGTGGCTGTCCTGACCGATAGCCGTACCATAGGCATTACTGACACCACTCTGCGCCCCTACGACAGTAGCGCCTTTGGCACCGGCACTGCTGGTACCGCCTACTGCCGTCGCGTTCATGCCGTTCGCTTTGGCCGATGCGCCAAAGGCCGAAGCCTGGGCACCGTCAGTCGAGGCACCATCACCCACCGCCGTACCATATCCATCCGCCACAACGCTGTTCACACCCAAAGCCAGCGCATGAGAGGTATATTCGCTTCCCAAGGTTCCTGCCACCACGCCGGCACCGACCAAACTCTTGCCGGCTAGTTCAATGTCAGCCACATTTTTGAGGGTTGTACCTGCGCCGCCTTTATTAAAGGTTACATTTGTTTTATCTACAACAATCTTACCATTTTCATCATTGGTCTGATCGTACAGCACCGCTCCGTCAGCCAAGCCCGTCACGGAATCTTTTATGCCGTTGAGCTGTTTCATATTGACAGCATCGGTATTCTTGACACCATCCGATAGGTTAATAATGCGGCGTGTCGCATTGCTCTTGCCGACGGATACGATACCGTGGATATCGCTTGCAAGAAGATCGGATTTGAATACGACGCTGCCGGCACCGAGGGCCACCGAGTTATCGGCACCTGTTCCCACGCTGGCACCAAGACCAAGAGCAGTGCCTTTAACTGCATTGACAACCGCATTTTGCCCAAATGCCGCGCCGCCGTTTTCGGTCGCCTGTGCCTGATTACCGGCGGCAACGGATTGGTTTTTAGTGGCTTTAGCACCATAGCCGACAGCTGTACTTTGTACACCGGTTACATTGGCATTTACACCGATTGCTGTCCCCTGCGCATTCTGAAAGGCATCCCAGCCTGCGTCTACGTTGGCATTCGCTGTATTGACCGATGCGCCATTCCCAACCGACAAGCTGCCAGCGCCGCGTACGCTGCTGCCCTTTCCAATAGCCGCAGACTTCGTATCTGCCGCACCGTTTTCCGTCCAACCGTCTTTAGCGGCATACACCTTGCCGTTTACCAAGCCGGCGCCAGCAAAGGTGGAGGTCTGAGTACCCATCTGGATATCGCCTACATTTTGCAGTTTGGCTCCTCCAACAGTAATACTCTGTTTTGTCGCATCATCATATTTCACTGTCAGGGCATCCAAGTCAATGACACTATCCTTTACGGCATTGACTTGTTTCATATTGGCCGCATCATTGTCATCTCTGCCGTCTTTTACATTAGTAATACGGCGCTGCAAATCTGTTTCATAAGTAGTGCCATCCGCTTTTTTATCACCGCCTTTATGGCCTACGGAAACGACGGCATCTGATTTCGCGACGCTGTCCGCCCCAAGCGCCACAGTGTTATATGCATCGGCAAAACTCTGATAACCCAAAGCCACACCGTTAGTCCCTGTAACGTTGCTCTTAGATCCAACGATAGTCGCATAGCTGGCATTGTTGATACTGCTTCCCTGTCCTATAAGGGTGCTATAGCCTTGGAATCCGGAATTTTTCACCGTGATGGAGCTGCCCTGACCAACCAGCGTACTATAGGCTACATTTTCTCCGATCATACTGCCCTGTCCAATGACGGTGCCGAAAGCAGATCCAATCGTGCTATCCTTCCCGACGGCCACACCATAAGCGGCATGGATCTGGCTGCCATTGCCGACAGCCGTGCTTTGCTGATATTTCACATAACTTCCTTCACCAAGAGCCAGGCCTGCCGCTGCAGCGGCATCCACCGTCCCCGGCACGATGCCAGCGGCGGCCAGCTGCCCACCGGTTACGGCATCATGAGATCCGGTTTCGATACGACCAACAGCTACATTGATGATGCGGCGTGTAAATCCATCTGTGCCAGATTTGCCGACGGACACAACACCATGGATATCGGTATCCGGCACATCCGATTGTCCAACGCTGCTATCAGCGCCTAAGGCAACAGAATTCACAGTCGTTACTGAAGACCCGGCACCTAACGCCGTGCTCTTAGCGGCCCCGCCTTGAACCATGGCCCCCTGGCCAAAGGCCGATCCAGATTCACCACCGCTATAGGCCGCAATCCCTACAACCGTGCTGTTCTTAGCGCCAGAACCGACACTAAACTGATGGCCGCCGCCAAGACCGCCTTCGGTTTCCTGGATCGGGCTACCAATAGCAATGCTGTTTTCTGCTCCCGTACCAATCTTAGCAACTTTACCGATGGCTATGCCATTGATAGACTGTACCGCAGACCCCTGTCCAACGGCGATGCTGTCATCTTTGCCCACGTTGCTTCCCTGACCAATAGCCACGCTCTTGCTGGCACTGACACGTGCCCCCTGCCCCAGAGCAAGAGACCGTTCTACGGGTGCGTACTCGCCGTCTACGATAGCCTGACTGACAGCAGCTCCCGCCCCAAAGGCCGCGCTCATGGTTACATTTTCTTCTACCTCACTGCCATAGCCAACAGCCGTACTGTACTTATTATGTGCTATGCCAGGAATCAATCCTGCTTCCTGGAAGCTGTGCTGTTCCGCTTTGCCATTGAAAAAATTCGTCGTATTCATGACGATATCATCTACATTTTTCAGCTTTGTTCCTGCATTATGTCCCTTGTCGTCCGTCACGCCGGCAAACGTAACAGAACGTTTATTGACAGAACCATCTGCATTCCGGTCATATGTAACCGTCTGTCCTATTGTAGCCGCATCCGTATCCCTGATCCCGTCTGCTATATTGATAACGCGGCGGGTAAAGCCATCGGTGCCGGATTTACCGACAGAAACGACATTATCCTCCGATATGGCAGTTTCGCTTGCCTGTCCTAATGCTACACTGTTTTCTCCAAATGCATAAGCATTCGCGCCGAAAGACGACGCATTTATATCATATGCATGACTCTGAAAACCTATCGCGGTAGCATTTTCTTGAGTAGCACTATTCCAAGCGCCAATGGACGTAGCTCCTGCTGCCGAAGCCTCACTGCTGCCGCCTACGGCTGTTGCGTCTTCACCTTTAGCGAATGCCAATGCACCAAAGGCTGTTGCCCTGTTTCCTTGCGACGATGCGTTATTTCCGACCGCTGTACCATGCCCCTTATTATCAACGAGGCTGCCAGTTCCCAACGCTAAAAAGGTATCCGCTCCGTCGCCCACTGTACCGGCTTCCACACCTGCTTGTTTCAAGGCTTCAATATATTCCCCATCTGTCAACACTATGGTTTCTGCCTGCACGGCAAAGGGAACTGCCCCAGTGCAGAATAGCGCCGCCAGCATGGCATTGGCCGCCTTCTTTTTCCAAGACCCCTTCTTTCCCTTACTTGTCACTCCCACGAATAATACTCCGTTGTCATTTTCACGATGTTCTGTATTCATACTGCTACATCCTCCATTCCCAATACGTTTATAAAGTAATGTATTCAGCCGTAATGAATTCTGCTTATTTTCTTACAACTAAATATATATCGTTTATATCGTACGCAGGGAATGTATCGGATTATGAAATACCTCTGTAAATCAATAGTAAATAATATATATATTTTATTTCATCGTGTTATGTATTTTATATTGTAAACCATTTTATTCAGGTCATGCATGTGTATTTACTATGTTTTGCGGGAATTTACATGTAAAAAAAGACCACCGCATATGAAAGTCAGCCAGTAGTCCTATTCGACAACAAGCTGCCCTTCTATTCGGTAGTCTTTATGTGGGCATTTATTACATTTAATATGCGTTTTTTAATAATTCGACAGCCGCATTATAGGTCAGCGGACGACGGTTTTCCGGGAGGCACCGATCCTGCAGGGCATTTTCCGCCATCTGCGGAATCATCGCTTCGTATTCGCTGCGTGATACGGCTTTCGGCAAATCCGATACCCGTTTGGGCATGCTCATGTCATCCATGAGCGCGCTGAGTACGGCGCACAAAGCCTGCACGGCAACGCTTGGCAGCATCGTCCGCGGCGCAATACCTATTTTATATGCCAGATCCGCATATTTGGCCTCTACAGCAACGTCCTGACTGTTATAAGCAATACTGGCCCGCAGGAAGATAGCGCATGCCAGACCATGCGGTACATGCAGCATGCCGCCCAGCTGATGAGCCAGACTATGTGCCATCCCCAGGCCGCTCAGGTTGAACGCTGTGCCAGCCAGGTTGGATGCTGTCAGCATTTCCTTACGGGCTTTTATATTAGCCCCATAATGGTAGCATTTCGGCAAGGCCTGCAGTGCTATTTCAAAGCTTTTACAGGAAACGCCGTCTGTAAAGTTAGAGGCAGAAACGGACACATAGGATTCGATTGCATGCGTAATGACGTCAAAGCCTGTATTAGCCGTAATAGCCGGCGGTACCGTCAGCGTCAGATGCGGGTCCAGAATGGCAATATCCGCATACATCAGGTCGTCGATGAGAGCAATCTTCCGTTTTTCCTGATCATCCGTAAATACGGCAAAAGCTGTCATTTCAGAACCTGTGCCGCTAGTCGTCGGAATGGCAATAAAGGATGGTTTTTTTATAACTGCCTTACCGGATACGGAAAAATAGACCACGCCTTTTGCCGTGTCAATCGCCGCACCACCGCCAAAACCGATAAGAATCGTAGGCTGCAGCGTAATTGCGGCTTCCACGCCCTTGGCAATAACGCCCAGCGTAGGATCCGGTACCGTGCCGTCAAAGACGGTCACGGTATTGGACGAATCCAGATTATTGGTTACTAACTCAATGGTACCATTATCATTCAGGAACTTATCGCATACGATCAATACCCGTTCATTCCGGTAGGTCTGCAAGGTTGCCAGTGAGTTTTCTCCCGAAATTACTTTCGTTACGATTTGGCATATGGCCATATTCGTTCCTCCTAATTAACGGATGTTAAACATATCCTTCAATACGCATTCACGACGGCGGCAGAAGGATTTTGGACTCGTGAGCCCTTCCCCTGTGGGGCCTGCGATCGTAAAGGTCGGATAGCCTTCCCCGCCGATACCAAGACCAGCAAAGGACGGACCGTTTTTAACAAAAATAGTGGTTTCCATCAATTTTGCCATCTTGCTCAGTTTGGTAATATTGGTGGAATGCATCATAGCGCTATGACGGTTGCCATGTTCTGTTTCATGAGCCCATTCAATAGCCTGATCGACATTGTCACAGCGTACGAGGGGCAGAATAGGCATCATCATTTCTGTCTGGACAAAGGGATGATCTTTATTGACTTCCATAATGATCAGACGTTTGGAGTCATCGACTTGGATGCCGATTTTGTCCAGAATATATTGTGCCGATTTGCCAACGAATTCGACTTTAGGACCGCCCTTTTCGTTGGAAACCAGTCTCCACAATTGTTCGATAACATTGCGGTCTTTGATCTCGTATGCGCCGGCACCTTTCATATTAATCATCAAATAATCAAAAATAGTGTCTACAGCAAACACTTCTTTTTCCGCAATGCAAGGCACATTGTTATCGAAGGAGCTGCCAGCTACGATATCCTGCGCAGCTTGCTCAATATTAGCGGTTTCGTCGACAACAGCCGGTGGATTGCCAGGGCCCGCGCCGATTGCTTTTTTACCGGAGGACAATACTTTCTTTACAATGCCGGGACCGCCTGTAGCAACAAGCATACGCACCTTCGGATTGTCGATCATTTCGTTGGTTGCATCAATTGTCGGTTTGCGGATCATGGTGATCATATTATCAGGCGCACCTGCTTCTACCAATGCTTTATTTAAGGTCTGTACCAGGAAGATAGAAGTCTTGCAGGCACGAGGATGGGGACTGAATACAACAGTATTCCCGCCGGCAATCATGCAGATCGAATTATTGATAATCGTTTCTGTCGGATTTGTCGTCGGTGTAATAGCACCGATAACACCAAACGGGCAATATTCAAATAGGGTAATCCCATGATCACCGGTGCGAGCATCCGTTATCAGATCCTCAATTCCCGGTGTGTATCTGGCAGCTGCCGTGTTTTTAGTGACTTTATCTTCATAGCGGCCAATGCCGGTTTCTTCTACAGCCATACGGGAAATGAT
The DNA here is from genome assembly GCF_001045675.1 of Megasphaera cerevisiae DSM 20462. Taxonomy (GTDB): domain Bacteria; phylum Bacillota; class Negativicutes; order Veillonellales; family Megasphaeraceae; genus Megasphaera; species Megasphaera cerevisiae. The sequence continues at coordinate 52,594 of NZ_LEKT01000010.1, read as the reverse complement.
TTCCATAACATCTTTTTTCAGGCAGGTCTTGCGAATGACATCTACCCATTTCTGACGTGTGCGGGGTGGCTGAAACAACAACGTATGCTGTGCTTCGGCAGATGCGTCGATAGCCGCACCTATCGTTTCAAATACACCGTATTCTTCTTTTGCTGCAGGAGCGGCAGCGGCAGCGGCACAGGGACGGCTACCTTCTGTCTGCAATTGTTTTACAGCCTGTGCAACTAATTGCTGCAGGACTTCAGGATCTATTGTGGCACTCATTATGTTACCTCCATTTATACATTTACAGCAATTCCCAAGGGTGTGACAAATAAACAGTCATTTGGCTTCATCGTAGGAATATGCAGTATTTTTTCAAACACAGTTTCAAATTCTGTAAAGCAGCAAGCTCCGCCTACTACGTATATCTTGGAAACATCACGTCCCGAAACAAACCGCTGGACAATTGTCGCCATTTTTTCGACAACAGGCTTTACAACCGGAAAAACTTCATCTTCTTTGGCAGTATCCTGCTTCATCACTTCCGCTTCGTCAAAGGTCAATCCGTGATAGCCCGCCAATACCAAAGTCATGTGTGTCCCGCCGGTTGCTTCATCGGCAGTAAAGGTCACTGTGCCATTATTCAGGATGCTGATGCCCGTCGTACCACCGCCTACGTCTACAACCGCCCCGTCCTGTATCTCCAAAACAGTGGCAGCTGCCGTAGGTTCATCAATGACGCGGGTCACTTCCAAGTCGGCTCCTTCTACGCAGTTTGCGATACAGCGTACGTTTCCCTCGAGAATTCCCGGCGGGATAGCCGTGGCAGCTTTTATCAGCTCTACACCGAGTTTTTCTTCCAGTTGCCCTTTCATTTTTCGGACAGCCTGAACGGCCCCGACATAATCAACAACGATACCGTCGCGGACAACTTTGGATGCCGTGGTCATGCCGGCTACAGGCCTGTTGTTACTATCCACGACAGCGACAACGATATTGGCTGTGCCCAGATCAACACCGACCTTCAAAGGTCCGTCGAAAGGATTCACATGCCCGGTATGGACTAATGCCGCAAAATCCGCCAAACGTTTGTTATCTATCAACATGATATGCTCTCCTATTACCGATTCGGGCTAATCATCACATAGTCCTTATTGCTTAAAGAGCAGGCATTCGCTTCGTCTACATCGACGTGTATTTCCAATGCAGATTTGTCAGACACACGGATCACGACATCTCCCAAAACACCATGGCGTTCGCCAAAGGTTTCCACATTGACGATCTCACCGTTCGCCAGATCTCGTTCTTCAGCCTGAGCCGGTGTCATGTGAATATGACGTTTGGCAATAATGACGCCTTGCTTCATATGAACAGTACCGCGGGGTCCGATGAGGGTAATCCCCGGCGTGCCATCCAAATGACCGGATAAGGTAATAGGAGCGTTTACGCCTAAACGGCGCCCGTCGGTCTTGCTGATTTCCACTTGGCTTTCCGGCCGGATCGGACCAAGAATACGGACGTTTTTGAATTCGCCCTTCGGTCCTTTGATGGTAACCGTTTCATTCGCTGCAAATTGCCCGGGCTGGCCTAATTCGCTTTTTTTTGTCAGTGCATAATGTTCGCCGTACAGCGTATCCAAATCAGCCCTGCTCAAATGAACATGATGGTTTGAAACACCCACTTTGATTTTAAATTTTTCATAGTAATTGATTTTTTCAATCAATGTTTTTTTAATCAGATTGGTCAAATCTTCTTGACTCATTCGCAAATGCCCCTTTCCCCCTGTTTATATGTACTGCTTGTCTATTATTCAGCAGCTGGGGTTTCATTCAAATGAGGCAGTATTTTTTCAACATCCGTGTGAGGACGCGGAATGACATGGACAGATACTACCTGACCCACAGCTTTAGCCGAAGCAGCGCCGGCATCAACAGCTGCTTTTACAGCACCTACATCACCGCGAACCATGACGGTTACCAAACCGGAACCGATTTTTTCATAGCCAATCAAATATACATTGGCGGCTTTAACCATTGCGTCGGCTGCTTCAATAGAGCCGACAAGACCTTTCGTTTCGACCATTCCCAGTGCTTCGTTTGCCATTGGTTTTCCTCCTTTATTAATAGTGCATTCGCAAGTACCTGTTAGTTGACGTAATCGATAATGCCAACAATAGCCAAGTCCACAGGCTTGCCATGGTTTGCTTCGCGGGTACGCACAGCAGAACCGCTGGCCACTAATACCAGTTCACCGACACCAGCACCGACATAGTCTACAGCGACTTCTTCATTACCATAGGGGACACCTGTGCTTGTTTCGAATCGGACGATCATGAGTTTGGATCCTACGAGTCCTTCTTCCTTCTTTGTGGAAACGACAGAACCTGTTACTTTTGCTATTTTCATGATATATTCCTTCTGTTCTAATGCTTATTTCATATCAGTCGTGAGACTGTTTTTATCGTCTTTTTTAGATTTCGTACTTCCTTTAGTTCGTCTTGTACGGCTCGTCGTTCGCCGTACCGCACGTTTGACCTTCGGTTTTTCCGGTATGGCCTGGACAGGCTCCGCCGGGGTTTCCAGAGAGATGGCAGGTTCCACAGATGCCGTTTTTTCAGCGGCCTGAGTCTTCTCTTTCGGTATCACTTCCTGGCTTGTGTTTTCCGAGATCGGAGAAATGACATCTGCGGCCAGCGCCAGCTGCGTTTCCGGAAGATCCGGAACCGCCGCAGCAGGCGCTTCCTGTACCGGTTCTGTCTTCACAGGTTCCGGATCCGGTTCCTGCACTGCTTCTGCTTTTTGTTCTGGTTTTGCTTTTGGATCGCCGCCATAAAACATAGGCGGTTCTTTTTTGTCCGGATACCGAACAAACATGCCTCCCGTACTTTCATTGGGGCGGGCAATGATATCGACAGACACGAGTGCGCCGAAGGAAGCGGCAACAGCTCGTCCCGCTTCGACAGCAGCCCGTACAGCGCCTACATCACCGATTACCTTTACAGTCATCATGCCGTTGCCGCGAGCGCCTTCAAGCTCGACGAGCACAACGTTTGCAGCTTTGACCATTGCATCGGCAGTTTCAACAGCACTGCTCAACCCTGCTACTTCTACAAGACCTAATGCTTTTTCCATGAATACTTCCCTGCCTTTGGTCACGTCAGATTTTTAATAAATTGAATCTTTCTTTTTGCTGCTAATTCCTGTGCATACGCCGTTACAATGGTGTCCGAAGCAACTGCAATACTCTGACCATCCCTGTATGCATCAAGATCTGATGCCGTAATGAGACGGTTCTTTGTCTCTATCATGTCCGGCCGGCATGCGGTTTGTATTGCATTCTTCTTCCGAGAATCTGAGACGGTCGGGAAACTGGCACAGGGCCAGGCCCCAATAGACACATCGTACTGCAGAAGCATACGGTAATATGATAAAACCCGCTGCACGTATGCTTCCGGTTCTTTTCCCGTAAAACGCTGGAGTCCCGAAAGGAGAATATGTACGGAAGCGCCCGCTTCCATACACTTGGTAAACCACCTTGTCTCAAAGGTATCGCTGATGCACAGCGCCGCTTTGGCAATAAAAGAACGTGATGTCACCGGATACACGGTCAGCGAACCTTCCGCATGAAGGTTCGCTGACGCCGTCCGGCTGACTATCTTACAAAACGGGCAGTCAGCTTGTATGCGGCTGATCTGAACAGTAGACCATTCGTCAGGAATGACAGCGGTCACCTCATCTCGATCAGTCAAGATGTGCAAAAATGAATCGTATCGAACATCAAAGGAATTTTCAAAGACGACATACAGCCGGCGTTTTGCCTGCTTTTCTTCTTCCATGACCTGCCGGATTACCCGCAGGACCATTTCTCTGAATTCCGTTCCATTGATATCCAACATATCACCTCATCGGTAGATTAATCCAAATGCGGCAGAATCTTTTCCACATCTGTATGAGGACGAGGAATAACATGAACGGATACCACTTCACCGACGATTTTAGCTGATGCTGCGCCAGCGTCAACAGCAGCCTTGACAGCTCCTACATCGCCGCGGACCATAACGGTTACCAAGCCGGAACCGATTTTTTCGTAGCCGATCAATGTTACGTTAGCAGCCTTGACCATTGCATCTGCTGCTTCGATGGAGCCTACGAGACCTTTCGTTTCTACCATACCTAATGCTTCATTTGTCATTTTAAAATCCTCCGCTTCATTATTATGCGTTTATAGTTTTAATTCTTTACTTCATAACACGTACTTATAACACAGATTTATATCAGATGTACGGCGTCGTCGTGGATTTCGGTTTTTCACCGAGAGCGCCAAGCAATTTCTTGCCTACGACGATAGCCGCTTTGACAGCCTGCCGTACAGCGCCGGAATCACCACTGAAGCACAAGATAACTTCGTTTGAATAGCTTGTACCGCCGTTGCCGGGAGATGAATAGCCTACTACTTCTACATTAGCCGCTTTAACAGCCGTATCGGCAAGAACCACACCGATAGCGGCCGGACCTGCGCACGTCATGCCAAAGGCTTTGCCGAATTTGGCACCCAACGCCTTTTCAAGGCAATAGCTGGCACGGGCGGAATACTGGAATTCCAGATGACCTGCATCGTTGCCATATACATCACCGAAGTATTTCGGCAGCACCTGCAACGCTGTTTCCACAGCACGGCGGGCATCGGATACATCTTCAGCACCGATGATAATCAAAGAGCCATGACCTGCACCGCCTTTGGTATCACGGGGAAGTTCGACAGAAATAATTTCTGTATTGGTTGCTTTGACAGCGTCATCAACAGCCATGATCTGCGGACCTGCGCCGGTACGTCCGCCAATGATACCAATAGAACGGAATTTCCCCAAATTCATGGAGTCCTTCAGCATCGGATCGACACTGGCAATAACAAGACCGATTGTATCACCAAGTGAGGTTCCTACAAATTCGGTTCTGCCGACAGCCGTGTTGATTCCCGTAGCATCCCCCTTCGTCTGTGTTTCTGCTGCCGGTACGGCTGCGTTCGTTCCCAGTTCAGCCTTTACCTGGTTCATAACTTTTTCCAATAATTCCTGATCCATAATGACCCTCCTTAGGATTATTCATCGCCTATCCTGCAGCGTACACCAGCCTGTTCAATAATAGGACGATACTTTTCTAACTCTTCATTTGAAAGTGATGCAACACTTAGGCGATTCATTTTATATTCGCAGCCCATCATTCGGTATTTATTTTCTCCCAACGAATGATACGGCAGAATATGCATACATTCTGTGTTCCCAAGCGAAGCCGCAAAACGAGCAATATCGCCTATTTCCTTTTCCGAATGATTAAACTTCGGAATGACCGGAACCCGTATGGTGAGCGGGGAAAAAGCTGCAATTTTTCTGGCATTACTCAAAATCAATTCATTGGATACACCGGTAAATGTCCGATGCTTTTCCGGATCCATATGCTTAATATCCATGAGAATATGATCCACATACGGAATGACATCCAATACATCACAAGGTTCCGCACAGCCTTCGGTTTCAATAGCCGTATTCCAGCCCTGAGCCTTACAGGCCTTCAGCAGTTCACGGGCAAAATCAGCCTGCATAAGCGGATCGCCGCCGGATAGTGTCACGCCGCCGCCAGAATGACGGAACGTAGACCGGTCTTTCTTCAAGATATCAATCAATGACCGGACATCAATATGCTGCCCTTTCATGACAAGTGCTCCCACAGGACAAACCGCAGCACAATCGCCATTGCCCGTACATGCATCAAAATTAAAATGCCGGACGCCGTCATCAGTAAACGTGACAGCGTGCTGCCTGCAGGCGCTTTCACAGCGCCTGCAGTGCACACATTCTGCTTCATTATACATTACTACGGGGCGGCGGCGCTGTGATTCGGGATTGCTGCACCACCAGCATGAAAGAGGACATCCTTTCAAGAATACAATTGTTCGGATACCCGGCCCGTCATTCAAGGAAAACCGCTGGATATCAAAAATATCGCCTTCTTGTTTGTAATCAACAGTTACAACGCTCACGCTGCTCCCCCTCTCAGATTTGCCTCCGCAGTGGGATTAAAATACATGTTCTGTTCTGTTGATGATGTTATCCTGTACTTCTTTCGCCAGGGAAACGAACTGAGCGCTGTAGCCGGCAACACGGACGACGAGGTCTTTGTGCTGTTCCGGATGAGCCTGCGCTTCCACCAAAGCCGCTTTGTCAATAACGTTGAACTGAACATGCATGCCTTTATTTTCAAAGTATGCGCGGCACAATGCTGCGAAACGCTTCAAACCTTCATCGCCGGCCAGAGCAGACGGGCTGAATTTCTGATTGTACAGCGTACCGTTGGAGAAGGTTTCATGTTCGAGCTTGGCAACGGACATAGATGCTGCTGTCGGGCCGCTGGTATCGCAGCCGGCACGAGGAGATACGCCATCGGCAAGCGGAGTCCACGCCAGACGGCCATCCGGAAGCGGTGCAACATCTTTCCCGAAGAGAACATTGGCAGATACAGGGTAGCAGCCTGCCTGGAATTGACCGCCGCGGGGATTTTTGTATTTTTGTACTTCCCGGGCATAAATTTGGCCTGCTTCGCGAGTAATCTGATCTACAAAGTCATCATCATTGCCAAACCATGTTGTATTTTCCATGATGCGTTTAATATTCTGATATTGTGTTGCATCACCAGCTGCTGCCGGAGCCTGTGTCTTAGTGGTACCGCTCTGAATGTCTTTCTGGAGCTGGTTGATATCAATGCTGCCGTTAGCGCTGAGAATCCGTTTGACGGCTTCATAAATTTGGCGTTCATCCATGCCTTCGATAGATGCGTTGCTTTCGCAGCAACCATTGCCGAACCACTGTTCTATCTTGCCGGTTTCATCAGCATAGCCGAAGTTATGATTAATTGCGTCAAAGAGCTGTTCCATCGTAACTTCTTTCTTTTCAAATACGTGTTTCTGGATTGCTGCGAAGGAGTCGCCGTTATCTGCCACACCAAAAGCCTGCGGGCCGGTGAAGTTGTAAATCGCGCCGCCTTCCTGAACGGATTTGCCGCGGCCGATGCAATCATCTACCAATGCAGACAAATACGGGAGCGGAGCACGTTCCATATGTGCGTAATCGACGCAGTTATCTGCTTCTGCCAAGAGACGAACGAAGTATTCCATCTGCTGCTTATATGCCAGTATCAATTCTCCGAGGTTCTTAAAGTCTTTCATTTCACCGGTTTTAGGCCCTAACTGGAGCTTGCCGTTGCGGCCGTTATGGAGAGTGACATCGAGAACTTTTGCAATATTGAAGAACGCCGCATCATGCCAGCCTTCTGTCTTATGCGGAACCTGCGGTTCTACGCAGCCGATAATACAATATTGACGGGCATCCTTTAAAGGAATTCCACGGTTCATCATGGCCGGGATGATAACTTCATCGTTGTACATAGCCGGATAGCCATAACCGAGACGCACAAGTTCGCACGCACGATAAAGGAATTCATCCGGTGTTTTATTCCAATAACGGATTGAGAAGGACGGCGCCGCCATGGCCACATGAGCAGCTGAATCAATCATCATGTAGGAAAGTGGATTCGTAGCATCTACGCCATCTTCATTCTGACCGCCGCACTGAATATTTTGGAAAATAGCGTATCCAGCAAATGCCTGATCAGAAACGGCATCACGTGTCTTATTCAGATCATTAAATTTGATCCATATGTTATCAAGCAGTTCCTGCGCAAAATCCTGACTGATGTTTTTATCCGCTTCAAGATGGGGATACATATACTGATCAAAACGACCCGGAGAAATGGAGTGTCCGCTGGATTCAATCTGAAGAATCAGTTGTACGAACCAGAAGCCCTGCAAAGCCTGCCACCATGTCGTTGCCGGATTTTCCGGAACCTGACGGCAATTAACCGCCATCTGTGTCAACTCGGCTTTACGGGCAGGATTGCTTTCCTGCGCAGCAAGCTGATCGCAAAGGTCTGCATAGCGGTGCGCGTATGCCGTAGCCGCTTTATACGTAATAATGACCGCGTCATAAAAATGGCATTTTTTGATATCTTCCGGAGAAGTGCCGTTCAATTTTGCTTTAGCCGCTTCGGCTTCACGGATAATACCGGAATAGCCTTCACGAAGTACTTTACCGTAGTCGACGCATACATGACCGACACCGTTAAAATAATAGTTTCCTACTGTAAAAATACCGTTTGCCTGTGCATCAAGGCAGGGTTTGGACATATACGACGTTGCCAGATCACTCGTCGTTTTACCCGGCCAGTAGAGAAATGCGTCATGCAGGCGCTTTGCCGTATCCTTCGGAATATCAAAGGGGTCGGCCATACGGGTAGCCATCGTATCAAATTCTTTTTCTACCCAGTCAAACGAGAATTCCGGATAAATCTGGCAACCGTGTACGCCTACGGTCAAAGACCCTACAATCAATTCGTTATCACGAACAGCAATAGGAGTTTCGTTTAACAGCTTTTCAACAGCCTTGGCACGGCGGAGAATAATCGGCAACCCTTCCGTTTCCTTATACGAAGCGGTAATTAATTCTGCACGATCTGCTTCGACCGTCGGTGTTGCATCATAAATCGCATTCTTCAGAGCTTTAATACGGTCTGTTGGTTGTGTAAAACCTTTTGCTAATACATCCATAAAATGTAGCCTCCTTGTGTTTTTCACATACGTAGTCATCAAATTGCCATGTTTGACAGCATGCATTATCTGCAATCCGATGTTTCGTGATGATTATAACATTAAACAATACGACTTAATTATTTCATGGTCGCCGAAATACTACTATTTTGATTGATAAAACGCCATTTTTTTGCAAAAAAATGGCGACTGCAGCAAATCTATGTGATTGACTGCAGTCGCGATCTTGTATATTTTGTATATTATATTGCAGCATTCCGTAATGCTTCCGCTTGATCTGTCCGTTCCCAGGCAAACCCTTCATTTTCTCTGCCAAAGTGTCCGTATACAGCAGTTTTTCTGAATTGAGGACGGCGCAGATCCAGGAGTTTGATAACGTCAGCTACGGCAAAGGAGAACACAGCAGCTACGGCCTTCTCAATCCGTTCGTGCGGTACATGCTCCGTACCGAAGGTCTGAATCTGTACGGCCTCCGGATATATGCCGCTGATCGCATAGGCAATCGACACCTCGCAGCGATCACACAATCCGGCGGCCGTAATATTTTTAGCTACATATCGTGCCATATAGGCTGCACTGCGATCTACTTTAGTTCCATCCTTACCGGAAAAGGCTCCGCCGCCATGTTTTGCGATGGTTCCATACGTATCCACCATGATTTTCCGCCCTGTCAGACCGGTATCACCGGCAGGTCCGCCAATGACGAACCGCCCTGTCGCATTGATGTGAACAGCAGTATCTGGCCGCAGCCATTCCCCGCATACCGGATCAATAACGACCTGCCTGATAATACGCCGCAATTCTTCCTGTTCCACTGTTTCGCAATGCTGCGCGGATACAATCAGGCTGTGAATACCGTCAGGCCGGCCCTCCTGATCAAAATGCATCGTCACCTGCGATTTGCCGTCCGGACGAAATATCTTCCCCAGTTCAGTTTCATGGCGCATCCGATCCAACTGCCGTACAAGTCCCTGTGCCAGATTGCAGGTAACAGGCATGTAGTTTGCCGTCTCGTTGGTGGCGTAACCATACATAATACCTTGATCTCCGCTGCCAACAGCTTCCGCTTCCCGGGTTACTCCCTGACGGATATCCGTGGATTGCTGATGAACGTTTGTAAAAATAAGGCAATCCGCCGCCGTAAACCCTAATACCGGATCCGTATATCCGATTTCCCGTATGACCTGACGCGCTGTTTCCGGAATATCGACAGCCGCCGCAGCATGGACTTCCCCGGCAATCGTCAGCACATTTCCAGAAACAAAAGATTCCACGGCTACATGCGCTGTACGATCCTGCGCAAGGTAGGCATCAAGAATCGCGTCAGAAATCTGATCGCAGATCTTATCCGGATGCCCTTCTGTCACGGCTTCCGATGTTAAAAATGTATACAGGCTGTTTCCCAATATATCATCTCCCATGAGAGCCGCCGTTACCGTATGTCAAACTTCTTGCGGTAGGCATGCGGCGTTTCTCCCGTAAATTGTTTAAATATTTTGCAGAAATAGCTGGTGCGGTGATACCCTAAATGCCTGCCAATCGAATCAACGGATGATTTGGACGTTTTCAGTATTTTTTCGGCCTCACTGATACGGCACTGATTAATATACTGCATCAGATTCATATTCATTTCCTGCTTAAACAGCTTGGAAAGATACGATTCACTCAAATATACTTCCTCCGCAATCATCCGCAGCGATAAGTTGCAGTTCAAATGATTTTTAATGTATTCTACTGTTTTTCGGATTTCGCTGCGTTTAATCGCAGCCAGCTCCGAATTCCGTTCACCGCTGATTGTCTGTGTCGCGTATGCCATATCCAGCTTATGATCGCTGAAGGGAAAGTAGCAGGTCGTCAGTGTATTCAGCACCCGCGAGGCGCTGACTATTTCTTCATAGCGGTACTGAGGCACCGATTTGAAGTAATGAAACGCATAGCTGTCTTCCTCCCATTTCGTAGCTTCCTGCAAATAAGGAACCCGCGCATCAGGTGAAGACATTTGTCCTGAAACAATAAACCCATGAAGCTGGTTTTCATGTACGACCGGCACGGCAAAATCGACTAATCCCGCATGGCAGCGGTACGGGCAGCAGCTCTGATTTTTAAATGTTTCCAACCCGCCGCACAAATCACACTGGCTGCATTTATCCTGAAAGGCAGGAATGCTTCTCATAAACTGACAAAATTTAGTGAAATTATACTTACTAGATCGTTCCCGGCCTTTAATATCTACATAAACGCAGGCAATGCCTGTAGCATTAGTATAGTCATTCATGATACTTCCGACAACCTTTTTCACACAATCGTCTTTCATTAATGTAATAGCCATAGTGATTTCCCTTCCACAGATACTGTCCCTGATCTGTTGTTGAAAACAGTTCCCTATTTCTCGTGTCTACCACATCAGTATATCATACCAGACTATCAATTCATAACTACAGGCTATACTTTTATGTGATAGGATTAGAACATCGTTGCCCAAAACTTCTTAGATGGTTTGGGTATAACCTCTGTATCCACTAACAAGCCGTTTCCTTCTGTTTCTTCTATTGCAGCTTTGACCGAAGCTTCCACAGCACCCACATTTCCGGTAAACGCAAAATAAGCCTTGCCACCCAAACCGATGCCGAGCCGAAGCTCAATCGCATCAATGGCCGCGGCCTTGAGAGCTACATCCGCCGCACGAATCATGAAAGCCAGGGAAAAAGATTCAATAATTCCCAGCGCATCCAGGTGCTCGGGCATGGTTGTCCCCGTAATAGCCGGAAAAATTCCTGCGTGAACATTCGGTATAACAACAGAATCCACATATGCACCTTCACTGGCTTGTTCGCCAACCTTCATCGCATTTTGGACAGCAGCCACATCTCCGGCAATAACTGAAATATATTTTCCGGGACAAACCGACCCTGCTGTCACTACTTCCACTTCTGACGCCTTGGTCATTAAATCATTGGCATACATCCCTTTGCCGATACTGGACAATTCCAGCATCCCAATTGCTTTATACATACCTTATCCCACCTTTATTGTAATTTCCTGATCGGTTATACTTGCGACCATACCGTTCACGCTGGCATGAACGGCAGCACCAAGAGTCCCTTCCGGAACGTCAGCAATCAACTGCCCCTTTATCACCACGTCACCTGCGGCAACGACAGCGACGGCAGGTGCTCCGACATGCTGATGCAGAGAAATCCGCACTTCTGGAGAAGCAAAGGTCACATCGGTCATGGGTGCCGGCTTGTCAAAGGCATATAATCCCAAATGCCGTATAAGACGCTTGACTGGAAGGCGCCGGTAATCCCGTGCCGCAGAAGCGTGATACGCTTCTGTCAGGGGCGTATACCGGAGTTTATTAGCTCCCAGCTGCTGTTTGATCATAAAATTAATCTGATGCGGCTTCAAATGAGCCGGACAGGAAAACAAGGTACATATACCGCATTGACTGCATAAATTGGCTTGGGTCAATTCCTCCAGCCGGGCAAGATTATATTTGACCGCCCTCATGATTTTATGAGGATTCAGATTATGCCCAATCAAGTGACGCGGACACAGATCCGTACACATCCGGCACTGTTCACAAGCGCTGCGCCCTTCCAAAAAGGCCGTCCGGTCCGTTGCTGTCTTTTTGACGATAAGAGGATGCTCCGTCCGCAGGACAATATATCCCTTGGTCTTTTTCATAACCGTCGCATCCATATCCTTCAGAACCCGCCCCATCATAGGACCGCCGTCAATAACAGCATATCCATCCAGATCCGTAATTCCCGCCTTGGCGACAACCTCCTTCATCGGCGTGCCTACGGGAACTTTCATGGTCAAAGGATGCGGTACGTCTCCGGAAACCGTCACAAAGGAATCTGTTACGGACATATCCTCCATAGACCGATTGACATTCAGCGTCGTTTCAACATTGATAACAACACAACCGACTTTAATGGGAATACCGCCCTCCGGTACGATCCGTCCTGTCAATTCATACACCATGATCTGTTCGTCTCCGGCAGGATAAAAATCTGCCATTTCATGAATTTCAATAGCCAGTCTCAATTCCCGGATTCGCCTGCGCAGTACATCAATGACATCACCGTGCTTTTTCTTGATACCGATAATGGCATGTTTCACCTGAAGCTGCCGTGCTATCGCATCAAGGCCATACAAAATGCTGTCCGTATACAGTACAAGCAGCTGCTGATCAACCCGCAAAAGCGGCTCGCATTCAGCAGCATTCAGCAGCACGTAATCTGCTTCACCGGATACCTTAGCATGAGTGGGAAATCCGGCACCTCCGGCACCGATTACCCCGGCGTTTTTAATCTTATCTACTAAGCTCACACCTGTCACCTCTATATTATATTTGTATCCTGAATTGTGCATGCAGCTGTCAAACTGAATTTACTAAATTATACCATTTTTCCTTTTAGGGAATAATACAAATGTCAAAAAAGCAAAAATAATTTGCTACAATACGACAAAATAGTGTTATTTTTTTCTTTGGAAAATGCGCAGGCACAAATGGAATAAGAGAGAGACACGCTGCTGACGGTCTCTCTCTAGGTACAGCTGTAAAACAATCGTTTGCTGTCAGGCACGATGTTTTTCATTCACTTCTACGCAGTGATTGCAAAGAGTATTTAGAATTTTAATTCGGATCTATCAATAATATTATCCTGTACCTCCTTTGCTAATGATATAAACTGAGCGCTGTATCCGGCGACACGGACGACCAGATCCTTATGCTGTTCCGGATGCTGCTGCGCATCAACCAGCGTAGCCCGGTCAATAACATTAAATTGCACGTGCATTCCCTTTCCTTCAAAATACGCGCGTACGACTGCTTCAAACCGTTTAAGACCTTCATCTCCCGCCAATGCTGACGGCACATACTTCTGATTATACAGGGTGCCATTTGAATAAATTTCATGACCTAACTTGCATACAGACATCGCTGCCGCCGTCGGACCGTTTGTATCGCAGCCCGCCCGGGGTGATACGCCGTCTGCCAGCGGTTCCCAGGCAAGACGTCCGTCGGGAAGGGCCGCTACATCTTTTCCGAAAAGAACATTGGCCGATACCGGATAACATCCGGCCTGGAATTTTCCGCCACGGGGATTCGTATATTTTTCAACTTCTTTAGCGTAAATCTGTCCGGCTTCCCGGGCCAGACGATCTACTTCGTCATCGTCATTGCCGAACCAAGTTGTCTGCTCCACGATTTTCCTGATCTGCCGGTACCGTTCATTCGTATCCCCTGAATTCGAATTGTTTTCCAACTGCTGCCGGACTTGGCACACATTCATTTCTCCATTAGCACTGAGCAGACGCTTAACTATTTCATAAATCTGCCGCTTATCCATATCCTCTGACGGTTCTTTCGCGTACGTACCGCCGGTCTGCCCGCCGCCAAACATCCGCGTTACCTTTCCTGTCATATCAGGATAGCCGAAATTATGATCAAGCGCTTCTATCAAATCTGTCATAGCTACTTCCTGTTTCTCAAACACATGCTTTTTAATAGCCATGAGAGAATCCCCATTATCCGCAACACCAAAGGCCTGGGGACCGCTGAAATTATAGACGGCACCGCCTTCTTCTGCACTGAGACCCCGGACAATGCAGTCGTCCACCAGCGCCGATTCAAATGGCAGCGGGCAGCGTTCCATATGCGCCAGATCAACAGCATTGCAGGCTTCCACCAGTAAGGCTACAAAATATTTCATTTGCGTCTTATAGGCCTTCATCAACTCTTCGAGAGAGTGAAAATCAGCAGCTTCACCAGACTTTGGCCCCATTTGTAACTGCCCGACACGGCCATTATGCAGCGTAATCTCTAAAATTTTAGATATATTAAAGAAGCCTGCATCATGCCACCCCAGTGTCTTATGCGGGATAGTCGGCTCCACGCAGCCAATCAGTGAATAATTTCGCGCATCCCGCAAGGTTACGCCGCGATTTTCCAGAGCGGGTATGATAACCTCATCATTATACATAGCCGGATAACCATAGCCCAAACGGACTAACTCGCAAGCCCGGAACAAAAATTCATCTGGTGATTTACTCCAATACCGGATAGAAAAGGAAGGTGACGCCATGGCAACATGAGCCGACGCATCGATCATCATGTATGATAATTCGTTTGTCGCATCTTCTCCTTCTTCCGTCTGCCCGCCGCATTGAATATTCTGAAAGCACTGATAGCCGGCAAAGGCCTGATCAGAAATTTCATCACGGGTTTTGTTTAAATCATTCATTTTGATCCACAGACTGTCCAGCAATTCCTGTGCAACATCAGGCGAAACAACCTGATCCATTTTCAAATACGGATACATATATTGATCAAAACGACCTGGCGATACAGAATGTCCGTTAGATTCCAATTGCATGATCAGCTGCACAAACCAAAATGACTGCAAGGCTTCCCACCAATTAGCTGCCGGATATTCCGGAACCTGCAGGCAATTGGCAGCCATCTGCAGCAGTTCTTGTTTCCTCTGTCCATCAGCTTTTTCAGCTTCTTTAGCGGCCAGATCTGCATAGCGGTGAGCAAAATCAATCGCTGCCGTGTATATAATTGTAACCGCATCATAAAACTCTCTTTTTTTCAAGCATTTCGGATCTGAAATGGATAGTTTATTTTTAGCCTCCGCCACTTCCTTTAAAATACCGGAAAAGCCAAGACGAAGGACCTTGCCATAATCCACACAAATATGACCGACGCCGTTAAAATAATAATTTCCCACACTAAAGACCCCCTGAGACTGAGCCTCTAAACATTTTTGAGACATATATGAGGTCGCCAGAGCATGCGTCGTCTTGCCATCCCAATAGGAAAAGGCCTGACGCATCTTTTCTTTTGTATCCGTCGTAATCACAAAGGGATCTGCCATCCGCGTCGCCCTCGTATCAAATTCATTGATAATCCATTGATAGGAAAATTCAGGATACACCTGGCAATTATGCACTCCTTCTGCCATAACTCCTGAAATCAATTCCCCTTCGCGCAGCGCTGTCGGTATCCCTCTCAATACGGCCGCAACAGCCTTCGCTCTGCGAATAATTACCGGCTCATTTTCGGTTGCCTTATAGGATTCCGTAAGTAAAACGGCACGATCTGCCTCCAGTGCCGGTACGGCATTAAAAATTTCTTCACGCAATTTCTGAATCCGTGTGGTCGGCTTGGAAAATCCTTTGGCTAATACTTCCATTATAAAACCTCCTTATAAACTAAATTAGTAACGCATGATTTCATCATGCGTCATATGCAATCTTTCGATTTGTATTTATTATAGCAATGAAAGATACCAATTATTTTATATAAGCCGGAAGAAATGTTACTTTCTCTGGACATGGCCTGACGCACACAAAAAATCTGCCGGCAATTTGCCGGCAGATTTTTTGTGCAATATTATCCCAACTGATGTTTTTTGCGGTATACATGAGGTGTTTCTCCTGTAAACTGCTTGAAAATTTTACAAAAATAACTGGGCTGGTTATATCCCAATTGACGGCTCAGCAATTCTACGGAAATACCGGACTTGCGCAGTATTTTTTGTGCTTCTTCAATACGGCAGCTGTTAATATACTGGGACAAATTCATATTCATTTCTTCCTTAAATACTTTGGAAAGATAGGCCTCACTTAAATATACCTGCTCTGCAATTGTTCGCAGGGACAGCTTTGCATACAAGTGTTTTTTCACATAATCGGCCGCATTCTGTATCTCCGGCCGAATCGTCTTGGAAACAATAATAGCCGCCATATCTTTGCCAAATTGCTGCCGCAGGGATACCGTAACTGACTGTTCAGAAAAGAAGAAATATGCCAGCGTCATGGAGCGAAGAATCCGCATTGCGCTCATAATCTGATCATAACTATATTGCGGTACCTCCTTGTAATATTTTTCCGCCCCCGCCAACGCATTCAGATTGGTAGCCATCCGGATAGCTGGAATACGTGTGTCCTGCGATGCCGTCTGCCCTGCCATAATGAAACCGTAGAGTGTATTATTCTGTACGATAGGGACTGAAAAATCGACGAGCCCCGCATGACAGCGGTGCGGACAAAACACATTCTGCTTAAACATCGCCATACTGCCGCACAGATCACAGTGGTTGCATTTATGACGATATACCGAATCCCGGCGCATCATTTGACAAAATTTGGAAAAATTATATTGATATGACTTTTCTTTACCCTTTACATCCACATACACACACGCTAGCCCCGTCGTATCCGCAAAATCGTTCAAAATAGTAGTGACCATTTTATTGACACTATCTTCCGTCTGGATGGTAAAAGTCATAATTGTCCCTTCTTCCTATATATAGTATGTAATTTTTCCGTTACCAACTGTGCAATCTGCATATTATACATATAATACACATTTCCTATACCTAAATAGTATTCTATTTTTCTTGTTAAAGTAAAACGAACCATTGTATTATCGTAAATAAATGACATAAACAGCAAAAAAAATCGCATTTTTTTAATATCGCCTGCCGCCTGATTTTTTCGTACTAAAAAAAGAAGAATGATATCGTGCTGTATCATCCTTCTATCCCAGTTATGGTGTACTCAATATTTTATTCTGACCCTGTTATGCTTACTCGCCCTGATGAAAAAAACGTTTTAGCTCGGTCATAGACGGATAGGATGTCTGCGTCCCATATTTCTGCACGCTGAGCGCAGAAAAAGCATTTGCATACTGCAGCGCTCGTTCCACATCCCTGCTTTTTTCATATACGGCAGCAAAACAGCCGATATATGCATCACCAGCACCGGTGCTGTCTACCGCCCGGACTGGATAAGCCGGAACGAACACACGCTTGTTGTCCCGCATCCACAACGATCCCTGGCTTCCCAACGTAACAATAACCTGCTTCACACCCTGCCGCAGCACGCTGGCAGCCGCTTTTTCCGCCTCCTCCGGTGTTTGCACAGGCATACCGGTCAGCGACGCTAATTCTGTTTCATTAGGTATAAAAAATTCACATTTTTTTACCCTGTTCATATCCAATCCCGTCACGGCCGGGGCCGGATTCATAATAACAGGAATATGATGGTCCCAGGCAAAATCAACAGCCTTATATATAGCAGCAAGATCTGATTCCAATTGCAGTACGATAAGCGAACATGCGGCCAGTGCTGAAGCTGCCTTATCGATATCATCCGGCCCCAGAAAAGCATTGGCGCCCTTATGAATCAAAATACGGTTTTGTGAAGAATCATCCACCAGAATAACGGCATTGCCGTTAGGTACATGCTCCACCTGCTTAACATAGGTAGTATCTATATGATATTTTTTAAAATTATCCAATACCTGCCTGCCAAATAGGTCACGGCCTACGGCAGTGACCATCAGCACGGCCGCCCCCATCCGGGCTGCGGCGGCAGCCTGATTGGCTCCCTTGCCGCCATACCCAATTGAAAATTGCTTCATCTCAATCGTTTCTCCGGCTGCAGGCATACGTTTTATATAAGAGATCAAATCTATATTATTAGCTCCAATAACGGCTATCATTACATTTCCTCTTTTCTCTTTACAGCATTATTTTACGTGTGCTTTTTCGTATTTTAATTGCCGGTTCAAAAACGACATGCTGAGCCGGTATATGCCCGGCAATTTCCTGCAGCAGTAGTTCTGCTGCCTTGGCCCCCATTTGATAGGCAGGCTGCCGAATCGTGGTCAGCGGCACTTCCGTAATTTGGGAAAAGAAAATATCATCAAATCCCATAACGGAAATCTCCTGTGGCACAATGATTCCCTGCTCTTTCAACGCCTTCATAGCCCCATAAGCCATCATATCATTTAAACATAAAATGGCGCTGGGTTTCTTGGGCAGCAAAACCGGCACTGCATCATATCCACTCTGGTAATGAAAGTCCCCTTCATAAATCAGTCCTGAATCATAAGCAATTCCGTATTTTTTCAACGCCGCCGTATAGCCTTGCAGCCGGTCATTATTCGTTTTCAATCCTAGTGGGCCTGAAATGCAGGCAATCTGATGATGGCCCAGCGTCAGTAAATATTCAATAGCCATGTAGGATGCTTTAAAGTTATCAATACATACGGTACTAAAACCGCCGGTTTCATTAAAACAATCTACCAGCACCGTATGGGTATCCATTTTTTTCAGACTGGAAATACTTTCTGCTTCCTTGTCCCCGTAGGTTTCCGAGGACATGACCATAATCAATCCGTCTACCGTCTGCGTATTCAACATATTAATAGCAGCTACTTCCAAACGGTGACGATCATTCGAATTGCACAGAATCAAATTATACCCATCCTTGTGTAAGATGTCTTCTATGCCTTTTGTAATTTCCGAGAAAAACACATTGCTGATATCTGGAATAATCAGTCCGATCGTATTGGTCACTTTTTTTATAAGTCCCACCGCAAATTTATTAGGATGATAGTCCAGTCTTTTTGCGGTTTCCTCAATGAGTTTACAAGTCTCTCTGGAAATGCGGTGCGGCTTTTCATTCAGTACCAGCGATACCGTCGTAATAGATAGACCCGTGGCCTTTGCAATATCTTTAATAGTTGTGCGCATAATGAGCCATTCCTTTAACTAAAATACGTATGTAATAATTCATTATAGCATACTATAGAAGTAAAATATGCATCCTTATCTACGTATTCATCAACAATATGCGCATTTTCTTCCCGACCCGGACCGAACAGCATGCACGTCAGCTGTGTACAATTTCCGGCAAACACGGAGGCATCCGAAAAAAAGCGGATACCTTTATATGCAGGCTGATTTCCCGTCTGTGTTTTTATAATAGCAGCCACTTGTTCCACCGGTTCCTGCATAGGATCTACGGCTACGGGTTCCCGGTTATTGGATATATTGATTTGAATATCCAGTCCGTCATATTGAGCCATAATCTCCCGGCAAGCCGCATGAATTTTTTCAATCAATACGGTATTCTCCAGATTGGGCGTTGTCCTGATATCCATAACTGTTTCACAACAATCTGCTACCATATTGGTTTTCACTCCGCCGCTGATTTCCGTCATAGTGCAGGTCGACGGCCCCAGCAGGGGATCCGTATAGGTTTGGCAAAAGCCTGTCAGCGTTTGATGCAGTTCAACAGCAGCGTGGATCGCATCAATTCCTTGTTCCGGATACGCTCCGTGCGCCGTCTTACCCTTGATCATAAAATGAGCCCACACCGTACCTTTAGAACAAATGCCGATACCATTGGCCGTCGGCTCGGCAATAAGCATAATTCCGTTTTGCAGCGGCAGCCGCCCCATCAGGGACTGCGCTCCCAGCCCCTGTGATTCTTCATCGGCAGTGGCTGCTAAATATATATCTCCAAGCGGCATCTGCGGATGCGCGGCGGCTTTTTTAAATGCATACAGCAAAGCGGCCAGGCCGCTTTTCATATCACTTGTCCCCCGTCCATAATACCTGCCGCCATCTTCCGTAAGCAGATCCGGCGGAAAATGCCAGCGCGCCGTTTTCCCGAAGGGTACTGTATCCATATGCCCGCATAAAATCAATGGTTTTCTTTCTCCTGTACCTTGTATTTTTGCAAGTATACTGGCTCGTCCTGATCCACAGGGCACAGACCGTACCACTGCACGAGTTCCGGATAAATATCCAGAAATTTTATCTGCCAGCAGCTTTTCATTTCCGGGAGGATTGGACGTATTCGTTTCTACCAGCATTTTTAAAAGGAAAACAGCCTCTTCTGTGTTCAGCCTATCCATCGTTTACACTCCTCATATAGCAATATCAACCCATAATATACTCAAAAATATTTTTCCACAACGTATTATACCCTGCCCAGGAAAGGAAAGCCTGTGGGCCCCAATGCGGCGCGCAGTCTGAAGTAAACACAGCGGTCTTCCCTTTACCGAAATGTCCGAAGGCCAACAGCGGATCGCCATTGATCATAACTGGTATTTCACTTGTTTCTTTAGGAACCACCTTATTATATCCTAAAAAATGTGGCCACTCTGCCGGCAGTCCGTTAAGCGCCGGATGCTTTTCCCGTACTTGCGGCACAATACCCTCCGGATGTTCTTCCCGATCATCTCCTGAAAGACAGCCGACTGGCAGAATATCTCCGATGGCAGTCTGCCCAAATCGAGCTTTATGATCAATGCCGGAAAATGACAAATAACCGCCTATCATCAGGAAAGCGCCGCCTTGTTCAACATAAGAAGCAATAGACTGGCACCGGTTCGGCGTTTGCAATCCTCGTTTAAAGGTGTCATCGGACAACAGCAACGTATTGGAACCTATGTCTGATAATACCACACAGGCATATTCCGAAAACTCTTCCACGGTACGCGGAAATTGTTCTGCCACATGTTGTCCCGGAATATATACCAGTTCATAGCCGGCCTTTTCTATAGCCTGGGCAATATATGTAATTCCTTCTTCATATACACTCGTCGTAAATGTGTCAAATCCTTTAACATGAGTTGTAAAACTCGTCCATGATTCGCCGCCGAATAAGATTTTCTTTTTTGTCTGCTTTGTATTCATATATTCTCCTCTATCTGCACCAATGTAAAATTAAATTCGCATAGATTTTTATGGCATTCAAATATTGTTCTATCTCTACGTATTCATTTACAGCATGACATTGTTCCAGCCGTCCAGGTCCATATTGGAGCGTCGGGCAGTGGGCAATGTTATGCCAGGTTCTCGAATCACATCCTGCCGGAGATCCCACAATGTTCAGCGGCAATCCCACGGCCTCTTGAAAAGACTTCTCAAAAACCCCGACAAAGGGATGAGATAAATCCATTTCAAAAGGATTTCCTGATTGATATACACTAACAGAGGGCGCATGTCCATGAAGCCAAGCATCGCCTTCACAGCACAAGCGAATGGCATCGGTATATTCTTGTACAACTTGTTCATACGTCATGCCCGGCTGATAGTGGACACACAATTGTATGCAGCAGTAATCTGGAACCGTCGAGCCGGCTTCACCACCGGAAATGACACCAACGTTACCGGACGGCGGCGGCAGCAGAGGATGCTTATAAGTCAGCAGCCAGCGATGTTCGAGCTCCCGCAGAGCTTCCATAATCTTGACCGTCTTATCAATCGCATTGACACCCTTTATTTTTAACCCTGAATGTACGGCTATGCCAGATACTTCTATTTTAAAGAAAACCCAGCCCATATGCGCCGCAATCAGCTCATAATTTGTGGGTTCACAAACTACAACCGCATCTGCCTTCTGCCCGTGCACTGCCGCAACTAGTGAACCGTTGCCGCCTCCTTCCTCATCACAAACCGATGCAATCCGAACCGTTCCCGGCAAAGAAATACCGGCATCCCGAATAAGTTCAACTGCCATAATGGCGGCCATCAGTCCGGCTTTCATATCACAAGCACCGACGCCGTATATTTTATGGTCGTCGATAATACCGGCAAAAGGATCGTATATCCAATTTTCCGGATTACCTGCCGGCATAGTATCGACATGGCCGTTAAAAAGAATACTTTTATCGCCTGTGCCGGAAAATTCGGCATATACATTATATCGGCCTTCATAATTATGATTCAGATTCCCTTCATGATACTGATGCCGGCACTGTAAAATGACATCTTCCGTCAGTGGATCCTGTACTACCTTTTCAGCCCCCATTGTATGAAATACCGTTTCCAAATAGGACTGCCCATTCTTTTCCAATCCACCTTCAATACCGTGCCCCAGATCCTGTGTATCGCATTGAATCAGCTTGACTAAGTGCTCAATATATTTCCGTTTATTTTTTTCCAGTGTTTCAGATAGTATATTCTTCATATCCATCAGCTCCTGTTTTTTAAAAACTCGACCATATCCTTACGAAATATAATAGGTTCATCCAATTGTAAGCGCCTTGATATATCTCCGATCTGAGGCTGGCTGATAGAGGCTTCCCGGACAATATGATCCTGACGAAAAACAGCGTCAGGGGTTCCATCAGCAATCACATGCTTGTTGGCCATAACAATGATCCTGTCAAATGTTTCCGCCACAAAATCCATATCATGGGTAATGACAATGACAGCGACTCCCTCCGCCTGCAGCACGTTCAATATTTTTTTCAGTATGCCTATGCGTTTATAATCTTGTCCTGCCGTGGGTTCATCCCATACTGTATACCGCGGCTTCGTCGCCAATACCGCCGCAATAGTAACAAACTTGCGGATTGAATATGAAATATCAAAAGGATTCATATCCTTGCAGTCTTCCAGTTCTGTCAAGGCCAGTACTGCCTGCGTTCTGGACTTGATTTCCTCGCTATTTAAATGAAAATACCGAGGCATATATTCAATTTCACTAGTTACGGTCGTATTAAAAATCTGTTCGTCCGGATTTTGAAATACATATCCTACCAGCCTGGCAATTTGAGCCGTCGTTTTATCTTTTGTATTCATGTGATCCACCAATACAGTTCCCAGTGTAGGTTTATATAATCCATTCATCATTTTGGCAGCCGTTGTTTTTCCCGCCCCGTTCTGCCCGATAATAGCAACGCGTTCTCCCGGCCGAATAGAAAAACTTATTTGTTCATTAGCCGTAAATCCATTAGGATATGAAAACGAAACATTCTTGAATTCTATGCCAGCCATCTACCTTTCCCACCTTTTCCTGATTAGTCTGCAGCATTCTCCAGCCGTAATGGGAATGTCCTCCAACGGGATGCCTGCGGCCTTTAAATCATATGCCAGCAAGGCCGCTTCAGGAGGTTGTACCCCGGCCTCCGCTAACGCCGCATCAGATAATACTGCCTGAGCTGTTCCGTTTTTGACGATTTTGCCGTCCCTCATTACAAGAACAATATCACAATAGGCAGCAATCATATTCATTTTATGTTCAACCAATATAATTGTTTTATTTTGCTTTTTCAATTGATCAATGATAGAAAATACTTTCATTGATCCTGCCGGGTCAAGCTGGGAAGTTGGTTCATCAATAACCAGAATATCCGGATCCATAACGATAATAGATGCAAAAGCGACTCTCTGCCGCTGTCCGCCAGATAGCTCCGTCGGATTTTTTTGTGCCAAATGTGTTATTTCCAACAATTCCAATACACGAATTACCCGTTCGATTATTTCCTGTGGCGAAACTCCCAGATTTTCGAGTCCTAAAGCCACTTCTTCGAAAACAGTTTTCTTGACGCCGCTAATCTGGGTAAACGGGTTCTGGAATACATATCCTATGCTTACAGACAATTGATCCACATCCAGATCCTGCAGATGCACCCCGTCAAAAAGAACATCGCCCGATAATTCTCCTTTATAAAAATTAGGAATCAAGCCTCGCAGTAAATTGCACAAAGTAGTCTTGCCGCTGCCGTTTTCCCCGATAACACCATAAAACGTACCCTTTTCAAAGGTAACGGAAATATCGTCTAATACGGGTTTCTGCGTCAAAGGGTATGCATACCGTACATGCTTCAGCTCTATTGTATCCATGTAATGACCCTCCCGATCACAAGCAAAAGAAAAACCGCATCAAAGACCCCGACAAGAATTCGTTCCCGCAACGGTACAGCACGCAATATCAATAAGCTGGAATGCTCATTGGGCGCTGAAAAAGCCCGGGCATCCATGGCAATGCTTTTTTCCTCCGCATTGGCAATTGCCCCCAAAACCAAAGGACCTAAAACCGGAATAAATGCCTGCGCACGTTTCCTGATACCGCCTTCTGTTTCAATGCCCCGGCAGCGCTGTGAATCCATAATCGTCTTAGCTGATTGACTCAAATCGGTAATAGTCTGAAATGCCGATAAAATAATATATGAAAAAGTATGAGACATGCCCTTTTTTTCCAGCATATATACCAATTCTTCCATTTCTGTTATCTGAATAAACAAGATAAAAGCACCGCTGAATTCCATAACTAATGCCGCCGATATCAAGCCCAAATGAATCCCTTCCGGCGTCACGTGGATACCTCCCAGTTGAAAAAAGACCTCGGTCCCGTTCGTAAAGGCCGCGCGTACCAAAAACAACAGCGACGCAAAACATACCGCAATTTTCCAGTATATGGAAATAAAAGGCTTAAAACGCTTGGCTGCCGCAGCAATGCCGATAAATCCCAGTGAAAGCGCAAATGCGTAATAATAATTAAAGATAAAAAATGCCGACAGGGCCGCAGCTAATAGTATATTAGCTTTGCTGACCGGATTCATATCTAAAATAAAATTGCCCTTGTGTCGGGGCTTCAGATATTCTCTGGCAAACGTCCAATCCAATTTTCTCACCCGCTTTTCTCAAAACGCAGAATTACCAAATCCAATATGCCGTAAAGCCGCCCTGTTCTTCATTAGTAATTCTGCTCTTTGTTTATCTGCTTACTTACGTTTTAACAAAGCTTCACTCATCGGCAGCTTTGCCAGGAAGTGTGTCGGCATGCTTTTAATAATAAAGTAGCACACTAAAACACTAAGTACTTTATCAATCAACCCAAAGGTAAACGAGCTGATAGTAACAGCCAGCGGCACAGAAAGTCCCATCGCCATCAGTCCGGCAGCAATTACACTATTGCCGGTTCCTACAAACCCCCCCGAAAATAATGACGTCCATGGGAACCGCAATAGCCGTAGTAACGACTGCCACAATGAGTCCCAGCAGCAGTGACATTTTAAAGGTATCGAAAAAGCCTCTTTTGGAAAATACGGCAGAAACAACAGCCATAGCAAATCCGACAATCATATATGGTAAAATAGTCGGCAGTGATATGGCATTAATCAATTGTGTAATACCGGCAACGATAAGACCCGGAACTAAACCGCAGATAGCAGCGATTAAAATAGTACCGATAGCATCCAGCCAGATAGGCAGTTTTAGTAAAATAGCAATTTGCCCACCCACAATATTGACAGCAATTCCAACCGGAATAAGAAAAATCGTTAATTTTCCTAATTTTTTCATGATGACACACTCCTCGTATGAGATTTGATAAAATGTTTTATCAATTATCCTTGAATACACTATTACTAATTGCACAAAAAACAAGAAAATAACTAGTTATTATAAATATATTATGTCCGATAAAACGTTTTATCTATGTTCTTAATAGTATTACAAAGTTTAACATTTGTCAATCTCATTATTTCTTTTTTTATATTTACCATCTTGTTTTTATAAAAAAATTAATAGTTGTCTACATTGGGCGTACATTTTTTTACTTTCTGTCACTGATCCTCCGCATGACTGGGATGTGCATATATCCGCATGCATGTACACACCACATTTTCTTTATTTCACTGAATAAAAAGCAAAAAAAAAACTGAGTAAACAAATTTATTCAAATTTTGTTTACTCAGAGAAGACTATATTATCTTTTAAAAAGACGGCACCGCTGCTATCAGCTCCTGTCAGCAGGCACTGATAACCTTGCCGGGGTTTAATATCCAATTAGGATCTACGGCATGTTTTATTGTTTTCATCAAATCCAATTCAACAGGATCTGTATATTGCTCCATGTAATCCAAGCGTTTCAATCCGATACCGTGTTCACCGGAAAGACGCCCGCCGAGATCATACACATAGCGATAGGCCACAGCACGGAATTCTTTCAGTTGTTTTTCCCATGCACTATCACTCATATCACATTTCAAGATCTGAAAATGCAGGTTTCCATCTCCGGCGTGAGCAAGACAGAATACCCGAAAATCATATTTTTTACTTTCATCAACCAATGTTTGAATGCAATCGGCAATCTTTGTCACTGGCACGACTAAATCCTCTGACGTTGCAACCTTGGAAAAAATTCGCGTACTTTCCAAACAGTTGCGGCGAACCTTCCATACTCGATCATCAGCTTCGACGACATCCGTAGCACCGCACGCTTCACAGATTGCTGCCAATTTTTCCATTTTATCATCCAATTCATCTTCATTAAATGTTTCAATAGAAATAATGTCATAGCAGCCATCCTCATAGTGAGGCAGCCTCAATTCACTGTAATCACTGGCACTGCGTACAAAATTATTATCCATAAATTCAACAGAAGTCGGATTCAATCCTGCTTTAATAAGCTTGGGAACCAGCGCGGTAGCTTTGCTCAAATCCGTAAATACCGCCAGTACGTCAAGCTTATACGGGCAAAGCGGAACGAGCTTCAGCACTGCCTTCGTGATAATACCCAAGGTTCCCTCCGAGCCAATAATAAGCTGATCCAGGCAAAATCCGGTTGAACATTTCTTCAGCGTTGCCCCCAATGTAGTCACTTTTCCATCCGGCAATACCACTTCTATGGAATATACCTGATGACGCGTAGTACCATAACGGACAGCCTTATTGCCCCCCGCATTGGTAGCCAAATTGCCTCCAATGAGACAGCTGTCGGCACTGCAGGGATCACCGGCATACATAAGATTTTTAGAATGCGCCATATTTTGAATGTCGATAGTCCGTACTCCCGCTTCCACGCTCATATACATACCATCTTCATTAAATTCTAAAATATGATTCATTCTCTCCATCAAAAGCACAATGCCATGAAATGCAGGAACAGCGCCGCAGCTGACACTTGTACCGGCACTGCGCGGTGTCACCGGTACCCGATACGTATTAGCCACCTTCATAATCTGCGATACTTCCTCTGTGCTGCCTGCCGATACGACAACCTCCGGCGTTCTCCAAAAAGAAGGTGCCAGACTTTCATCTGCTTTATACACATCCAGCGTAGCAGCATCGGTTTTGACATATTTTTCTCCTACAATATTCTTCAATGCGGTTACGACTTCATCAGTCACCGGATTGTATGTGTTCATTGTTTCAATCCCCTTTTCTATATTATATGCAACGCTTGTTTCTCTAGTTGCAACATCTTTTGTTGATACAGCTTATTATAGTACAAGTATGGCGGTTTGTCTTGTTTTATTTCAAAATTATATATATGGTTTTATCATTTTATGATATGCATTTTATTTATACAAAAAGTAAAACGTATAACCTATGGTTATACGTTTTATCGGTGTTCATATTATATATTCTTTTATTTTAAAACAGGAAATGTAGCCGCAGCATGACTCATGATCGTAACTTTATAATGTATTCTGCCTTCCTGTTCAAGCACCTGTTTCGCCATATCCCACGCTTCCTGAAGTGTAGCTGCCGGAATTTGACCGCTTTGACGGATAATATCAAAATTTTCCGGCCGCGTAACGATATACACGTGTTTCATGGACTGGATAATGCATCGTGTTTTAAACGCCACAAAAGCCGGAATAGAAAAATCGGCACGCAAATCCGCCTCAAAAGAGGCCATATCACTGCGAAAAAACCAATCTGTAAAAATAGCCGGCTCTTTAATATCCGGACAATCCAGAGTAAAAATCATCAGGCCGCCGGGTTTGGTGGCAAATACAGCATTCATATGCGCCTTGGTACTCTGATATAGATTCATATCCTTAGGATAGCCGCCAGCTGATCCAATTGTGACGTCTGCCGCCTCCTGAATCGGCACACTGGCAATGCGCAGCAAATCCTCGCATCCTTTTTTCCATGCATCATACCAATGTCCGCCAACAACCTCATACAAATCACCATCGGCCGTAAATACCGTATTGATGAGAAACACCGGTTGCAGCAAAGCTGCCGCTTCCTTCATATCCCCATGGAGCGGATTATCCTCGAGAAGGCTCGTTTCACACTGCGGATTACAGCCCCCGCCGACGAAGTCCGTAAGCGCCAGGGCATGATTACGCATAATCGTTTCATATCCGGCAATACCGGGCAGCACCGCTTTGCGGCCGCCGCCAAACCCCGCCATTGGATGAAATGAAACCGCACCCGTCAAAATCACTTTATCCGCTTTTACGGCTTCCGCATTAAGATATACGTCATTTCCATAGCTTGTTGTCCCCGCGAAGGCGAGCGTATTGCTGCGGCTGTCATGATTGACGATGCGTAGGCGCCGTGCCATATCCGGTCCGCATACGACAGCATCCTCTGATGGCGTATGCGCCCTGTGTGTTCCCTGCGCGGTAATGACTGTAATCTGGGCATCCGCCACGCCGATGCCATTGAGTTCTTCTACAATAACAGGCAACATCTGTGCCGTATGGACCAAACGGGTAATATCACTGACAATAATTGCCACCGTATCGGTCGGCCGGATAACCTCACGCAGCGGAGCACTGCCTACCGGATGCCGCAGCGCCTGCCGCACCGCTTCCCCTTCATCGGTCACGGCGGCTGCGGCATTGCCGTGCAGGTCATATAAGACATGCTCTTCTTGTATGTGTACCCGTTGTATCCCTTTTCCGCAGGGAAGCGAAAATGTTTTCATCCCATACCCCTCTCCATACCATCTCAGCCGGCCTGACTATCTAAAACAAATTCCATCGGCCCATATACAATGCCACAAGCGATCGTATAAACAAGATCATAAATAAAATATACGTTAAAACAAACAGGAAGTTTTCAAAATCATCCATCTGCTTGGCTCGATGGCGAAAATCGGCAATAAAATGCGTCACCACATTCATACTATCCCTTCTTTACTCGTTTAACTGTCCGTTCTCTTATGTGGAAATAATTCATGTATCCGGCGTGCTGATTCTTCATCCTTACTAATCCCCTTCAGCAAGGTTTTTTCCGAGTTTTCCATATGTTTTTTAGCTACCTTGCGTGCCATGGCACTGTTATGATCGGCAATATTTTCCACCATCTGCCGATGTTCCTCCCAGGTTGCCGCCAGACGTCCCGGATAGTGCATGGAAATAGAACGAAACCGCAGCATCTGTTCCCTCAGGTTATGCAGAATATCGACCAAGCGCTGATTGCGGCTGGCATGATACAGCGCATCATGAAAACGAACATCGGCATCGACAATTTTATCAAAATCATCATTTTCCATATATTCATTGATTTCAACCAGTATCCGTTCCAAATATTCCAATTCATCCGGTGTAATCCGTTCAGCAGCAAGCCCTGCCGCTAACTCCTCCAACGCACTGCGGATTTCAAAAACCTGCGCGATATCTTTTAAAGAAATATCAGCTACATACGTTCCGCGACGCGGCACCATGACAATAAAGCCTTCCAGTTCCAATTTGCGGATAGCCTCACGGATCGGCGTACGGCTGACTCCCAGTTCTTCCGCCAGTTGAATCTCCATCAGCCGTTCTCCCGGCTTCAGTACGCCGTCCTTAATGGCCTGACGCAACGCCTCGCTGACGACCTCCCGCAAGGGTTTATATGCGTCCAGTTTAATTGGTTCCAGCTTATGCTGTCTATTCGTTTTCATTGTGATTGTCATCACCCCTGACAAGTGTACTTATATACGTATCCATATGACGGGCCTCCGCAGTAATCTGACGGAATACTCTCTCTCCATCCATATGCGGCGGAACAAGCGCAAAAGTCGTCGGTCCGCTGCCAGCCATAAGCGGCTTCAGACCATATTTTTGCAGCAACATGCGGCATTCCTGAATAAGCGGTACATCAGCTACGATCAATTCCTCAAAGGTATTTCCCATACCGCGGACCAGTTCTGTGAAATACTGCGTCCGCACGGCCTGCTCCACCCCATCGACATCAACGTGTTCCCGGCAGCGCTGCGAATCAAACAAAGCATATGCCTCTTTAGTATATACAGAAGCATGGGGATGTACAATAATGACCAGCCATTCAGGAAGGGACGGCAGTGGTTTGAGGACATCTCCAATTCCCATTCCCCGCGCAGTTCCGCCAGTAATACAAAACGGCACGTCTGCACCAATATGCCGGCCAATACGACACAGTTCACTGACCGAAAGGCCCAGTCCCCATAGCCTGTTCAGTCCCCGCAGTACGGCTGCACAATCCGTACTTCCCCCTGCCAAGCCGGCGGCAATAGGGATCCGCTTTTCAATATGAATTTTTACAAATTTTTTTTTCACATTTACCGCCCGTGCCCGCAAAGCCGCATAAGCTTTATATGCTAAATTAGACTCATCACAAGCCAGGCTCTTCTCAGAACACGTAATTTCCAGATCATTTGCCTCTTCCACGCGGACAACATCACATAACCCAACAGATTGAAATACTGTATCAATATCATGATATCCGTCTGCCCGCCGGCCTGTAATCTGTAAAGCTAAATTAATCTTGCCATACCCTATTTCTTCTATCATTGCCGTTTTTCCACTCCGGTTGCCAAATGTGCAATTTATATTGAATTAAAATTTTCCTATGTTATAATGAGGAAGCAGCGAAGAAAATATTTGACTCGCTCAATCCGTCCTCAGTGCACATGCAAGAAATGCACAGTTAAATCATTTTACCATAATATTGATTATAACGTTTTTTTATTTATTTTACAATTATTTCTGTATACCAATAGGAGCAGAGATCATGAATCCAACAGAAAAACCATCTCGTAAAAAGCTGGCAACACCGTACATTGCATCTTTTATCGGTAATCTCGTCTCAGCAATCGGCATCAATGCTTTTTTTATTCCTCATCATTTGCTCAGCAGCGGCATCGGCGGCATTGCCATCATGCTTTACTTCACCACCGGCATTCCTGTCGGCGCGGCCGTTTTTATTTTGAATATACCGATCATGATCGCCTGTTACAAATATATGGGCCGCAAATACACCTTCATCAGCCTTATGGGGACGGTCATATTTTCCGTACTGGTCGACGTCACTTCTTTTATGACTACATGGACAATTATCAAGGACCCGATCATTTCCAGTGTTGCCGGCGGCCTTATGTCCGGTCTTGGTTTCGGGCTTCTCTATCGATATAATGTTAATAGCGGCGGCTTAGACGTTGTGGGGGCGATTATCAAAAAGTACTATTCCTTGGAAATGGGCAACGTTGTTATGGGCATTAATACTATCATTCTCGTAGCTGCCGCATATCTATTTTCACTGGAATTAGCCGTTCTTACCTTTGTAGGCACCTATATTGGAACGTTTATTACTAATAAGGTCGTCATCGGTTTAAAACAGCGAAAATCAGTCATTATTATTTCCAACAGGGCAGAGCCTATCGCTCACATTCTTATGCGATATGTAGGGCATGGCGCTACGTACCTGCATGGTCAGGGAGCTTATACCATGCAGGATAAACAAGTCATTTACGCCGTTATTAAATTGACGGAAGTTGCCAAGGTAAAGGAATTGGTCAACAAGCTGGACCCTATGGCTTTTATGATCATCAGTGACGCCTCAGAGGTCGTCGGCCGCGGATTTACCGCTCCACCCGTGAAATATCATTCCTATCCGGGGGATGCTCTCTCCATGCCTCACACAAAAAAAAATATCCCTCCTGAATATTAAAATGCAAAACGGTACCAGACGCAGCAGTGCGCAGGGTACCGTTTTTTTTTATTCTCTCAGCGGATATGGCCCTGCTATACCGGTAGAAAAATAAGTTCATAGAAACTAATCGTTTTTTTAATACATAATTAAGCCATTTTTTTATATTGCTTTATGTCTATTTTCATTTCGAAAATTTTTCTTGATAATATGCCCTTCTAAAATTGATATTTTTAATCCAAAATATTATAATGATACCGTCACATAGAGAATCTCATGTATTCTCTATATGCAACAACAATTGTCTGTCAGCAACATATTGCTATCAAACTTTATTCTGCGCTCCTGCTATATATATTCCATACCAGCCGCTGTCAAACGCGTACTCGTATAGAGCAAAGAAGAAAAGTATTATCATATATATCAATACTGGATATTTTTAATCATAAATATCCCAAATAATATCTCCGAAGGAGGCTGTATGTATGTCATTTAAAACAACTACCGAACATGAAAACTTTCGTGCAAAAATTCGCGAATTTGCCGAAACAGAAGTAAAACCTATCGCGTTTTTATTGGATAAGGAAAGCCGTTTCCCCGATGATGCCGTCAAAAAGATGGGAGAATTGGGACTGATGGGCATCCCCTACCCGAAAAAATACGGCGGCGCCGAACTGGATATCATCAGCTATGCGATTGCCGTAGAAGAACTGTCCCGTGTCGATGGCGGCACCGGAGTTATTCTATCTGCCCATGTGTCCTTAGGCTCCTGGCCTATTTTTGCGTACGGCACAGAAGAACAAAAGAAAAAATATTTGACGCCTCTGGCCCAAGGTCAAAAACTGGCCGCCTTTGGCCTGACTGAACCAGAAGCAGGCAGCGATGCCGGCGGTACAGAAACGACAGCAGTGCTGGAGGGCGATCACTATGTACTGAACGGCAACAAGATTTTTATTACAAATGCAGATAAAGCTGATACATACGTTGTTTTTGCCGTAACAGATCCCATGGCAGGCACACGCGGTATCAGTGCTTTTATCATAGAAAAAGGCTGGAAAGGTTTTACCTTTGGCGACCATTACGATAAGCTTGGTATCCGTTCCTCCTCAACAGCTGAATTGCTTTTCAGCGATGTCCTTGTACCACGTGAAAATTTACTAGGCAAGGAGGGCGAAGGCTTCAAGATCGCCATGTCCACTCTGGACGGCGGACGTATCGGCATTGCCTCTCAGGCTCTGGGTATTGCCCAAGGGGCGTATGAACATGCTCTGGAATATTCAAAAGAACGCATTCAATTCGGCAAACCAATCTGCCAGCAGCAGGGTATCTCCTTTAAACTAGCCGATATGGCAACAAAGCTTCGGGCCGCCCGCCTGCTTATATACAGCGCGGCAGAATTAAAAGAAAATCATGAATCCTACAGTATGGAAGCGGCCATGGCCAAACAATATGCTTCCGACAGCGGTTTGGAAATTGTCAATGACGCGCTGCAGATTTTCGGTGGTACCGGTTACTTAAAAGGTATGGAAGTGGAACGCGCCTATCGCGATGCTAAAATTTGCACGATTTATGAAGGAACAAATGAAATCCAGCGTGTTGTTATTGCTGCCCACATTACAGACAAGCTTTCCAACGAACAGCACGCGCCGATAGCGAAAAAACGCGGCCCGATTACGGGCAACCGCAAAAAAATGATCTTCAACGAAGGCTCCGCCGCAGAACGAACAGACGCCCTGGTAGCGGCACTGAAAGGAGACGGCTACGATTTCACTGTGGGGATTGATATCAATACGCCAATTACTCAGGCAGAACGTGTCGTCAGTGCCGGCAAAGGTATCGGCGAAAAGAAAAACATGAGTCTTATCAAGGAATTGGCAATCCAGTCCGGCGCTGCTATCGGATCCTCCCGTCCCGTCGCCGAAACATTGCAGTATGTTCCATTAGACAGATATGTAGGTATGTCCGGCCAAAAATTCAAAGGAAATTTATATATTGCCTGCGGCATTTCTGGAGCCGGTCAACACCTCAAGGGAATCAAGGATGCGACAACAATTGTCGCTATCAATACGAACCCCGGTGCCCCTATTTTCAAAAACTGCGATTATGGAATTGTCGGCGATTTGATGGAAATCCTGCCGCTTTTATCCAAAGCACTCAATACCGGTGAAGCAAAGAAACCGGCGCCACCTATGGTGAAAATGAAACGTCCCGTCGTGAAAAAGGAACTTCCTCAAGGACTCTATGTCTGCAATGGATGCGGCTATGAATATGATCCGGCGCTGGGCGATCCGGAAAATGACGTCCGCCCCGGTACAAAATTCGATAAACTACCGGAAGAATGGATTTGCCCCGAATGCGGCGAAGATAAGACAAATTTCATCAAGGTATGATACACATACAGCCGTTTCGGCCTGCTCTGATTTCATTCGAAATGACCTGCCGTCCGGCTTTTAGCATCATGACTAAAAAAGGAGGATTTACTATGCATTGTGTTAGAAAAGTGACCGAAGATTTATATTGGGTAGGTGCTAATGATCACCGCCTGGCTTTATTTGAAAATATTCACCCCATTCCCCGCGGCGTATCCTATAATTCTTATTTGCTCCTCGATGAAAAAACAGTACTATTTGATACCGCTGACTGGTCTGTATGCCGGCAATTTTTAGAAAATATAGAGGCTGTGCTGGCAGGCCGCCCTCTTGATTATTTATTAATCAACCACGTGGAACCGGATCATGCCGCATCCATTGAAGAAGTACTGCTGCGGCACCCCGAAACCAAAGTAATCAGCAATGAAAAGGCCTTTATGCTGATGCGTCAATTCGGATTTCCTGTCGACGGCCGGGCAGAAGAAGTCAAGGAAGGAGACACTAAAGCCTTCGGCAAGCATGTCGTCACTTTTGTTGCTGCTCCCATGGTTCACTGGCCGGAAGCGATGGTCACCTTCGATACTACAAACGGAGTGCTCTTCTCTGCCGATGCCTTTGGCTCCTTCGGCGCCCTGGACGGCAAGCTCTTCAATGATGAAGTAAATTTTGACCGGGACTGGATCGACGATGCCCGCCGGTATTATACGAATATTGTCGGAAAATACGGTCCCCATGTACAATTTTTGCTAAAAAAAGCCGCCGGAATTGATATCAAAATGATATGTCCCCTCCATGGGCTCGTATGGCGCAGCGATATCGGCTATTTTCTTGATAAATATGTCAAGTGGAGTACCTACGAGCCAGAAGATCAAGGGGTACTGCTAGTTTACGCCTCCATGTATGGCAACACGGAAAGCGCAGCTTCCCTGCTGGCAGCCAAATTAGTAGAAAAGGGAATTACAAAGGTTTCCATGTATGATGTGTCCAGTACGGATATTTCCTATCTGATCGCAGAGACCTTCCGCCTCAGTCACATTGTTCTGGCAAGCGTCACATACAATCTGGGCATTTATCCAAAAATGCATAATTATCTAATGGATATGAAAGCACTAAATGTGCAGAACCGTACGGTGGCAATTTTGGAAAATG
This sequence comes from Megasphaera cerevisiae DSM 20462, assembly GCF_001045675.1. GTDB lineage: Bacteria > Bacillota > Negativicutes > Veillonellales > Megasphaeraceae > Megasphaera > Megasphaera cerevisiae. The sequence continues at coordinate 17,199 of NZ_LEKT01000010.1, read as the reverse complement.
GATCCTGGGCCTGCACCTCCGGCACACTCATGCGTCAGTTTCTGGATGAACAGTTAAAAGGGATCACCGTCCTCGACGATGTCGTTACCTTAAATTCCGCAATGACGCCAGTACAAGAACCTTCGATGGATGAGTTGGTCAACAGTATTGCAGAATCTATGAAGCAATAATGCAGTTGATAGCCTTAGGGTATATCTGCTGTATAATATACTGACACACCTCCATCCCCAACTCAGATATACTTTATTCAACTGCAGCAAAACAGGAGGCTGGCTCATATAGTCAGCCTCCTGTTTTGTGTATCTTCATCAGAATGGAAAAGCGCTCTTACGGCCTATCTCCTGCAGCAGCACATGAAGAATGGTTGTCGCTGCTGGCGGACACCCTGGAACCGAACACCTGAACCCTTGTGTACAGGCACCACAGCCAACGCCATCGCCGGTCTTTCCTTTAAAGCCCTGCCCGATAAAAATCGGCTGCTGTTTAAAATGAACTAATAAATGCTTATCTTGCAGGCGGGCCAGAGCCTGAATGAGATTGGCATAGCAAGCAGAACAAGCCTCTTTTTCCACTATAGCCTGCGACAGTAGCTGTACCTTGCGGGAGTAAAGCGGCCGGACAAGTACGTGATCATGATGGAGTACAATGCGATTGGCATGAATGATATCACAGGAACCTACGCCGAGTTCATGAGCAATTTTTATATATTCGATCTCCTCCGGACTATACCCCATAGCTTCAGCCACATAGGAATCCACCAAAACCGGATCAACTCCCCCGATAATCCGGTTCATGGGAACCGGATTGCCTCCTTCTTCAAAATCAAGATCGCCGCACAAGCCGTCCATCAGTATAAATCCGGATTTCAATACAGTATTCAAATAGGCAATCGGCCTGTGAAGACCCAAAAGATGAAAATGCCTCTTTTCCCTATCTGACATACATCCTTTTAAATTTTTCAATGCCCCCGTAATCTTAGTCTGGCAATGTCCCTTCAGCACAGGCATATTGATAATAAAATCAAGATCCAGCGCGGTTTTACTGATTTCCATCTCCATCGGCCCTGCCTGTACCCTGCAGTATGCGTCATCCTTTGTATCCAGTAACGGTACGCCGTATTTTTCAGCAGCTTCTTCGATACCGCTGACAGAAAAAGCCTTTTTAGTACTATCTCCAACCCATGAACCTTCTAAAATCAAAAGCTGTTTAAATCCATGTTCCCGTAAATACCGCAGCACGGCTTCGACCATCACCGGAGACGTCGTCGCCCCCGAGTTATGCGGCTTAGCAACTACTAAATTCGGCTTGATGCCAATTTTGGCATTGCCATCAGAAATCATAGACGCCAGATCCGCTTTATCTAATACCTGCCGTGTCATTGCGGCTGCATCCGTACCGTACGTCACAATCAGATCCTGTTTTTCCATACTATTCTGCCGTCTCCTTCATACCTGCTAAAAAAATGCTGCACATTTCACTGTATAATCAGTCCTTAAACCGCACTAGATTCAAACCTACAGCTTCACTATATTCACGGTCTATTTCGCCCTCCAACAGGGTAACTACAATTTCAGCAGTCGCACTGATGACCGCTTTATTCAAATGTCCTCCCAGCACCATTCCCCTCGCATCTCCGACACTGATATGAAAATGACTGTAGTAGGTTCTCTTCATGCGATCTATTGTCCCCGTAAGTGAAACGATTTCAAAATTTCCCGTGAACATATTGGAATGATATCGTTTCGTCTCTACATCAAACACCCCTACAATGATATCATTGACCGCACCCAGTCCTTGAATCATAGCAAATGTAATTTGTTCCGCCTCTGCCATTTTTTTCAGTGATGCAACAATTTCATCACCGGCATCCAGACGAACCATATAATGCGCAGTATCTACTTTACTATATTCCATTCCCAATCCCTCCCTCAAAAAAAACACTATGCTGTCTGCTTGTTACATTATATAACCATACGTTGTTTATATCAATATTTGAATATATCATTTCTATATATGAATAATATTTTTATTTAATAGGTTTATTTACTCTATATATAAAACAGAGGATCTTTCCCTGTCCATGGGAACCTGATCCTCTGTCATGTATTTGCAGACCTTGCTTTCTTCTGAAAAAAAGATCCCGTTTTATTAATTAGATTCTCCCAAATTCTGCATCGCCAGGGAGACCCGATTGGCATATTCTAAGAGAATCGGCCGATACCCTAAAATCTGCTCTCTACTGTAGGTAGATACGGGCCCGGAAATACTGATACCACCGATTACACGCCGGCCCAAATCAAACACCGGTGCCGCAATACAATTGCTGCCGTTCGTCCATTCCTCCAGATCCGTTGCATACCCTTGAAGCTTTACCGTTTCAATTTCTTTACGAAATTCCGTTTCATCAGTAATCGTATTCATGGTACATTTAATAACGCCCTTGGCAAATACCCGTTCGATCAACTCCGGTTTCTGATACACAAGTACCTTTCCCAGCGCTGTGCAATACACAGGACGGCGCATTCCCACGTGAAAATACCCATACCGGCAGTATGGCGTTTCCGCTCTTGCGACATATAACACCTCATCGCCCTCCAGTACCGCCAGATTTACGTTGATCCGTTCCTTCAAGGATAATTCCTCTAAATACGGCATACATACCCGCCGTAAGGTAATGGAATTCAGTACAATACTTTCATACCGCAGCAGTCCCAATCCCAACGAATAAATGCTGCCATGCTGCTCCACAAGGCCGAATTGCTTTAATGTACTCAGCATCCTGTATGCGGTTGGCTGGCTGATGCCTGTCATGACACTAATTTCCTTTAAACGTAATCTTGGCTTTTCCATTGAAAACGTATTCAAAAGTTGTACCGCTTTGACGATACTATTATTAGTATTGGCACCTGCAGTATTATTACTCATATTCCACCATTCCTATATTATGATAAACATTCCACTATTTAAAATTTTTCTTTAATTATAAAATATTATGTACCATATTGCAATCCTTATGTATAATTTCTATTTCCAATACAAAATGCATACAACGCATATTTAAATCACACCTGCTCACATTGACAAAAAAATATCAACACGGAAGAAAAATCTGCCGTGTTGATATGTAAAATACATGACTTAGCGTTTTACCTCGATACTATTTACTAATACAATATTCATACAAAGGACTCGCACATGCAGTAATACCAGATAAAAAAATATCTGAAAATATGGCACAAAAAAAAAGAACTGCACGTCTAACCGCGCAGTTCTTTATCTCCAAAAAACTAATGCTATATATTCAATTCATTCTTATCACGATATATAACCCATTCTGCAATATTATTGGCATGATCGGCCATGCGTTCAATATATTTGACAATAAGCACGAAGGAAATGTAATCCCGGGAATGTTCCGGATCACTGGTAATTTCCCTAGAAATTTCTTCCATGAGATGATTAAATGCCATATCTACAATATCATCCTTATCCCGCATCAGTTCTGCCTGCGAGCTTTCCTTTCCCTTATAGAAATCAAGAACGTCGCTGACCATAGAAGACATAACGCCGTACATTTCTTTGAGTCCCTGCGGAATAGGCAGATGATGATTTGCATGTTCCAAATGCATAACATAATGGCTTATATCTGCACAGTGGTCAGCAATTCGTTCCAAATCGGAGAGGATTTTAAGAGTTGCCATCAAACTGCGCCAATCGGCTGCCACCGGACTCTGCATCATACTGATTGTCAGATCCTTGCGCATGCACTCCTTGACCATCACATCAATTTCATCATCGCCCCGGTATACCTCTTCAGCCAGCTTTACATCCATAGTTTCCAGGGCTTTCCAGGTCTTATCGATAGCTTGTTCGATCTTAATGCCCAATGACGTGATCTCCGCATTCAACTCACGCACAGATTTTTCATATGCTTCCAACATACGCACAACCTCCCATTAACCGAACCGACCCGTAATATACTCTTCTGTTTTCGGATTGGACGGGTTCGTAAACATTTCAATAGTATCATTAAATTCAAGCAATTCCCCTAAGAGAAAGAAGGCCGTCTTGTCAGAAATGCGGCGTGCCTGCTGCATGCTGTGCGTTACGATGACGATAGTATATTTTTCTTTCAGTTCCAATGCCAAATCTTCGATTTTCTGTGTAGAAATCGGATCCAGAGCCGATGTAGGTTCATCCATCAAAATCACAGACGGACGGGCCGCCAGCGTGCGAGCAATACACAGACGCTGCTGCTGTCCGCCGGATAAGCCCAGCGCGCTCTGATGCAGACGATCCTTCATTTCGTCCCAGCACGCAGCCTGCCTAAGACTCTGTTCCACGATTTCTTCCAATTCTTTTTTATTGGAAATTCCCTGAATACGGGGACCATAGGCTACATTTTCAAAAACGCTTTTGGGAAATGGCGTCGGCTGCTGAAATACCATGCCCACACGATACCGCAGTGCCAGAGAATCCACCTCTTTGAAAATATCTTTGCCTTCAAACAGAATCTGCCCGGTCACATGGCAGCCTTCAATCCAATCATTCATCCGGTTCAGCGTTTTAATAAACGTAGATTTGCCGCAGCCCGACGGCCCAATCAGTGCCGTAATTTGATTTTTCTGAATCTTCATGGAAATATCTTTCAACGCCTGCGTCTGATCATAGTACAAATCCAGTCCGTTCACATCAAACGTATATTCCACAGGATCTGCCTTAGCGATATCATGTTCCCGTACAGCTGTCTTTTCCTGTTCTTTTTTAGCCGCAGCCGCACCATATCCGGATAAGGTCGTCGTCAATTCTGCCATTATCTGTTTCCTCCCATCTTTTTGTCAATCCGCCAACTCAGATATCGTGCTGCCAAGCTGAACGAAACGACGAGAACCATCAAAATTGCCGAAGAAGCTCCTGCGGCCTGAAATGCATCCGGCTGCAATGCTTCTGTACGCAAAGCCCAAATATGCAGCGCCAATGTTTCCCCTGGGCGGAACGGATTGAGCGGGCACGAGGAGGATGTAATATCCCAGTTATTCCAATCAATATCCGTAGACATCCCGGCCGTAAACATAAGAGCCGCCGCTTCCCCAAAGCCACGACCGGCAGCCATGATAAGACCCGTCATTATGCGAGGAAAACACGCTGGCAGCAGGACGCGCCAGATAGTCTGCCAATGCGATGCGCCTAACCCAAGGCTGCCCTGACGATAGCTGTCAGGCAAATTGCGCAGCGCATCTTCGGTTACCGACGTTACCAATGGCAAGGTCAAAATGGATACAGCCAGCGAACCGGCGAAAAGATTCCATTGCGAGCCCGTCATAACGATGAAAGCCAGATACCCGAACAGCCCTACAACGATAGATGGCAGTGAAGCCAGTGTCTCAACGGCCATGCGGACCCATTTTGTAACGCGGCCCTGCTTGGCATATTCAGCCAGAAATATCCCAGCCGGCACACCCGTAATCGTACTGGCAATGAGAGCCAGAAGAACCAGATATAACGTATTGAAAAACATATTCCCCAACCCTGTCGGAGAAAAAGACAGCATGGACATGGTCATATGTCCAAATCCCTGTATAATGACAAAACCGACAAACCCAATCAGAAGGACTACGGCAAAAGCAGCTCCGGCGCAAAACAGGCCAGTCATGATATTGTCAGCCCTTTTTTTCTGCTGAACGCTATTCATTTTAAGCCTTTCCTTTCAAATTCGTCGCTGAATTCAATTGATGAATCAGGAAAATAAATAAGAACGAGAGAACAAACAATAGCAGCGCCATAGTCCACAAGGCAGCGCTGTATTCACCGCCCTCCATGGCACCGCCCATATCTGCCGAAATAGCCGTGGTCAGTGTACTGGCGGGCAGAAACAGTGACGTAGGAAATTCCTTCATCTGACCGATAACCATCGCAACGGCCAAAGCTTCGCCCAAGGCCCTGGCAAGCCCTAAAATAATACCCGTAAAAATACCGCCCTTAGCAGCCGGCAGTACAACGTGAGCAATGGTTTCCCACCGCGTTGCCCCTAATCCATAGGATGCCTCCCGCCATTGTTTCGGTACGGCATTCATCGCATCGGCAGCCATGGTCGTGATAGTCGGAAAGATCATAACAGCCAATACAATACCTGCTGCCAATACGGAAAAACCAAAAGGCATAGGAAAAAACAAACGCAAAAATGGAATGAGTACTGTCATGCCGATCCAGCCGTAGACAACGGAAGGTATCCCTGTAAATAATTCAATAGCCGGCTGAATCAGGCGGCGCGTCCGCGGCTTGGCTATTTCCGTCATGAAAATAGCTGTTGCAATGCTGAGCGGCAGCGTGATCAGCAGTGCCAGGGCACAGGTGACCAGCGAACCGGATATATATATACCAGCGCCCACTGAGCCGCCGCCTTCTGCCGTATCACTCGGGTCCCATTGTCCGGAAAAGAGAAATTCTCCCAAACTATGACCAAACAAGGTAAAGGTATCTATACCTTTGATTAAAAGAAAGCCCCCAATGAGAAACGGCACCAGTGCCATACCGATGCCGCATACTGTAATGAAAAATCGGGCTGCTTTCTCGTTCCGGTGGGCTTTTAAAACCGCCGTTTCGATAGCATTCATTACATTTCCTCCCAGTTTAATTAGCCGCGCCGATTAATGAACTTCTTTCGTCTGCATCTTACTGCCTATGCCATAGCCCAGTTCTTCAATCCGTTTGCCATATTCATCGGACAAAATGTAGTCAATGAAAGCCTTAACAGCTGCTTTCGGTTCTTTGCTTGTATAGATGTGTTCATAACCCCATACAGAATATTTACCGCTGTACGTATTTTCCAGTGTCGGTTCTACGCCGTCAATGGACAAGGCCACAACGCTCTTATCGTTTACCAGATACGGAAGTGCCACATAGCCGATGGCGCCAGGATTTTGTGCTACGCTCTGCACAAGAATGCCGGAATTATCTGTTTCGAGGGATTTATTGCTGGCTTCTTCAGCATCATTGATGGCATACTGTTTAAAGAGAGCACGTGTACCGGAAGTTTTAGGACGGGTGACAAGGACAATCGGTTCATCCGGACCGCCGACATCTTTCCAGTTTGTGATTTTAGCAGTGAAAATATCCTGCAGCTGCTGGCGAGTTACGCTTTTTACTTTATCACCAATATCTTTATTTACAATGGCAGCGACCGTCATAACGGCTACCTTATGATCCTGCAGCTTATCCGCCTTGGCTTTATCCAGTTTTGTTTCAGCCGGAACATCGGAGTTGCCCATGTCGACAGAGCCGTCAGAAACCTGTTTCAAACCAGTGCCGGAACCGCCTGCGTTGAGGCTGATGGATACGTCTTTATTTTTTTCTTTAAATTTTTCTGCCGCATCCTTGACAAGTGGCAGCAAAGCCGAAGAGCCAGAACCGGTAATGCTGCCGGAAACAGCCGCCGTTTTCGCAGCACCTGCATCACTCTTCTGTTCGCTTCCACAGCCTGCCGCACCCAAAACCATCATGGCAGCTAAGGCTACAAGAATAACTTTTTTCAATTTCATTATAAATCCTCTCCTTTGTGATATAGAATCTATGCGTGATCCCTAATACATTCTTATCCTAACAAGGACGTGTAAGGTTCCTGTGTAAGAAATGTAAAGTTTTGTAAAATATGTTACCATTTCTTTAACAATGCTGCTTTTATACACGGATTCTGCCATATTCAATGCCATAATTTTCTGTTTTACCATCATTACGTTATTTCACCGCGCGCAAAAAAACAGCGCACTGTCAGAAAATACATTTCTGCCGTGCACTGTCTCATTATCTGCTGTTTTTTTTTCTTCAATGGCCGTTCGCTTACGCCAAATACGTATAAATAGTTTTAAGGATAAGTTCCGGTAAAATGCCAAAGCTATATGGCATATACAACCGTTCCGTGCGCTTATGCGCATCCTTGCCATAGCAGCCGTAATTGATACCTGGGATAGACAACTGCCGTATCATATCCATAGGCAACGGAAAAAGCTGTTCATGCACAGGAAAATTATGAGTCAAAGCAGCGACGGAAGCCGGACTATCATCGATTTTCAAATAGCTGCTGTCACTCAAGCTTGGGAAAAAGTGAAGCACCTCAAAGGTTTCTCCCGTCTGCGCTGACATATCCCCGGCAATACGCTCCAGTCCCTTCATAAGCAGCGCTTCATCCGGCTTGTCCCTATGCAGCGTATTATGAGGCAAATAAGGCGGCGCAATAAACAATACGACTGCCGGGCCGCTCAGCTGCAGCTGGCGGCACAACTCTTGCACGGCAGCCAGCGCAATATCCCGCGCATCATCATGGTTCTCTCGTCCCCGAACCGCCAATTCCGCCAGATTTTGTTCTATATGTACTAATTCCCGTTCTGCCGCCAACGCCATCAATTCCTCAAAAAGATATACCTTGCCCTCAAACGCAGGCGGTTTGTACGGTATACCTGCCGCCTGCGAATACGTCTGAAGCTGTTCCTGCTGGCAGGCTATCATATCATCGAGAATATGCTGCGACAGGTCCCGCAGACGATGCAAGATATCCGCCGTCTCACCGTCTTCAATCATATAGCTGAAATAGGCAAAAGCCTCCCTGGCCGTCTGTACATTATACCACGGCTTCAAATCCCGCAGCTTCAGCGCTACAGGAGGCAGCGCCAGCTCGCCGTCGTACGCATCGCACAAATCCGCATTCAAATCAATCGCCTGAACGATACGCGATGCCAAATTAACCGCGTTGACACCTTCATAGCACTGTCCGACATGGGTCTCCTTTCCCAATACATACATACAGGGTAGTATTTTTCCCATCGTGCCTGTATAAATATAGCGTTTGCTGTCCCCGGCATACAAGGGGCATATATAATCATTATTGACAGCAAACAAATATTGCAGCCCTTCTTTTTCCTGAAATTGTTTCAATATCTCCAGACCCGTAATCATGCCGGTATGATGATTTTCCTCCACCGGATTAAACATGAACAATATATTGCCGTCCAGTTCCTCCGGGTGCGCGCTGAGATGTTTGAGCAAAACCAGAAACACCGCATCGCCGCTCTTCATATCCGATGCGCCGCGGCCAAATAAATACTCTCCCGATTCCAAATCCCGCCGTACCTCCTCTGTCTGGGGAAGCTTTTTCATTTCTTCGGCCAGACGGTCGCAATCAAAGGCAAACTCCTTCAGCGTACCCAGATCCTCAACGCCAACCGTATCCATATGTCCATGAAAAATGAGCGTATTTTTGCTGTTTCCTTTAGTTCCCCGCAGCAGAGCAAACACATTTTTCCGGCCCAGCTGATCTTTCGGAAGCGCCTGGGTAAATACATCCTGCCGATGCCGCTGAAAATACGGCATACCGGACACATACCCGTATATAAAATCGGCAATGGCCGCTTCACCTGACGAACCGTTGATACTGGGAATAGCAACCAGCTTTTTAGTTAATTCTTTCATTTCTTCAAACATGACAGCCTTCAACATGCGTTTCACTACTCCCTTACTGCTTGGCCAATCCTACAGCCAGCTTGTCGCTTTCATCCAGAAATTTATCCATATCTCCATTGGCCTTTTCCTCTTTAATGACTTCATTCAATACAGCCAGCAAATCTTCATTTCCTTTATTTACACAAATCGCCGATTCTTTCTTGTCTTTTTGGAAAGTAATATCCAGCATCATCAAATTACTATTCATCATCAAATACTGCTGTGCCACCACATCCTCGGCAATGACACCGGCCACCTTGCCCTGGGTCAGTTCGAGAACGGCATCCGGTACATATGCCAGCGACGCCACCTTGCTGTCAGGCATTTCCGTCTGTGCCACATTTTCCTGCGTCGATGATTTCTGCACGCCGATGGTCTGCCCTTTGAAATCTGCAATAGTTTTATATGTATCAGCATCGGCTTTCCGGATAATCATCCGATTATGAGAAACAAGGTACACGTCGGAAAAATCAAAGGTCTTGCGGCGTTCGTCCGTCGGATTGATGCCGCCGATAGCCAGATCCACCTTATTGGAAGACAGTGAAGACAGCAACGCCTGGAAAACCATATCCTGAACCTTCAATTTGACTCCCAGCTTATCGGCCACCTTCTGTGCCAGCATAATATCCAATCCGGCGTATACCTTGCCGGGCTTTGATGTATCCAAAAAAATATACGGTGGATACCCTGTCGCCGTGCCGATGACCAATTCGCCTCTGGACTTGATCGTATCCACGAGCTTTGGCTTATCCTGCGATGTGCTTTTGACAGAATCAGATGATGACCCGCAGCCGGCTGCCAGCATAGTCAGAACAGCTGCACACGCACACAGGATCAGCTTACATTTACGATGTATCATATAAATCCCTCCGAATCATAATAAAAAATGCAAAAAGAGACAATAAAATCTATATCAGACTTCATTGTCTCTTCGTATGCTAACCTTATTATGCCATGAAATACAACGCAAATCTTGTAAAAAACCATCATCATGCACAAAATATATTGTTTTATTCTGCTGCCGGTATTACAGACTATACGAAAGTTGCCGCCGGTTCCTCCACTCACACCATACGGCACCGCCGATAATCAAAAAAGCTCCCAGCCACTGCAGCGCTCCCATAGTCTCGTGAAGCAGCAGGCCGGACAACAAAATAGCTGCCAGCGGTTCCAAATATCCGCAGATGGAAATGGTCTGCACAGATAAGGTACGCATGGAAGAAAAATACAAATAATAACATATGCCCGTATTTAAAATCCCCAGCCATATTACAGGAACCACATCCGATTCTGAAAAAGAAATATGTAACCCTTGTTTTATACTGGCATACCCAATCAGAACGATACAGACCGTCACAAGCTGAACCACTACGCACTCCAGTCCGTGTATATGGCGAATCAGCTTATTAAGCAGTACCATGCCGGCAAAAAACAACGCCGCTGCCAGGCCGCAGGCCAGACCCGGCAGATTCAAACCGCTGACAGCCGCCTGCCCGCCGATAAGTACCACTCCCGCCATAGCCGCTGTGAGAGTCCCCACTTTAGCCTTCGTCAGACGCTCATGCAGCACTACAGGAGATAATAAAACAACAATCGCCGGACCGCAGTAATTCAGAACGGCCCCCACACTGACACCGATCAGATCATAGGCTTCAAATAAAAACACCCAGTTTCCCGCCATGGCGGCTCCGGACAATACCAAATAAAACAAATCCCGCGGATGGTGAAATACGGTTACCCTATTTTTCATACATAAAAAGACTGCTGCTAACGAAATAGCACCTATCAAGGCCCGCAGCAATACAATATGCAAACTGGGTACATGTATATACGCTGCAATAATGCCATTCGATCCAAAAATAAACAATGACAAAAGGTACTTCCACAATGCCTGCTCCATGTCCTATCCCTCCCAGTCAATTCATGCATATATCTTGTGTGCTCACTGGCCTTAGTGTATCATGATCTATAGCATGATAAAAGCAAATATTTATCATCTAAAGCATAACAAAGTCAGATGTAAAAGGAGGTTGTATTTGGTATGGATATGAATATCCAAAAATATGTGGCCTTTGTAAAAGCAGTGGAGTACGGCAGCTTCACCAAAGCCGCCGAAGCATTATCCTACTCACAATCCGGTATCAGCCGCATGATACGCGATCTGGAGGATGAATGGCACATCGCCCTGCTGGAACGGGATCGCAGCGGTATTCGCCTCACTTCAGACGGGGTTCGTCTCCTTCCCTATGCGGCCAGGGTCTGTCAGGAATTCCAAAAGCTGCAAGCTCAGGTGGATCAGTTGAAAGGGCTGGAAGCAGGCCTTATTCGCATCGGTACCATTTCCAGCGTCGCAACTCATTGGCTTCCCAACGTCATCAAAGCCTTCCACAAGGATTATCCCCATATGGATTATGAGCTGAAGCTCGGAGATTACGATGAAATCGAAGAATGGATCAGTAAAGGCCAGGTAGACTGCGGCTTTATTCGCTTGCCAGCCAGAAAGCCATTGGATACGGTCTTTCTGGAAGAAGATCCTTTTCTGACCGTCCTGCCGGAAAATCACCCCCTGACAGATTACGATGCGGTACCCATTCATGCCCTGGAAAACTGGCCCTTTCTCCTGCTGAAAAAGACGTGTCAAGGTGATGTATCAGATCTCTTTGAACAATACAGCATTACGCCGGACATTCACTTTACCACCTGGGACGACTACGCCATCATGTCCATGGTAGAAAGCGGACTCGGTATCAGCATTCTTCCCAAACTTATTCTCAAACGGATTCCTTATCACATTGTCCTGCGCAAACTTGATGTGCCGGCCTCCCGCAATATCGGCCTGGCCCTGCGGGATAAAAGAAACGCCCCCTTGTCTGTACAACGTTTTATCAGCTATGTATCGTACCGATGATCTTTAGGTTATCAGATACATTGCGGCCTGCTCCTATACCGTATATAACAAAAAAGACCGGTTCCCCAGTCTTTTTTGCCGAAACAAGGATGACGCTTCACATATACCGAAAAAGATACCCGGAAGCCGCGTGGGAGTTGTTCCATTCATGGAACTTGCCATAACAAAGGGATTCCGTCATATGAGTTGCCGCACTCAAAAACGATATGTCATTTGGATTCTCGTGTAGTCTCCCAGACTGAAGTTTTCGCTGCCATACAGCGTGTCGCGCTTACCAATGCCCTTGGCGTCGAAGGTGTAGAAGGCTTCCAGGAGGATGTCTTTGGCCGGGACGTAGCCGCCGCCTACGGTGAAGCTCTTGATGCCGTCGAGATAGCGGTCGGGCACGCCTTCCGTGCCGTTGCCGCCGAAGAAGGAGCCGTGCTGGAAATATTTGTAGTCGGCGAAGGCATTCCAGCTGCCGGGCCTATCCGTATCGGACTTGCCGATGTCGACACGGGCCACCCAGAAGTGGGGCGTACCGCCAGCGGCTCGGCCGCCAAAGTCAAAGGTGGAGTTGCCCGCTTCGTGATTTTCGTAGATCGTATGACCGTTCATATAGCGGGCAAAGTCGGTGCGGTTCTGGCCGTAGTCCAGGGAGACCGTAGCTTTGTCGCCGACATGCCACTGGGCGCCAACGCCGAAGACGTTGGCCAGCTGATCAAAGGAGGCGATGTCATTCGTATCACCGTGAGCCGCTGCGAAACTATGCTTGTCATCGCCGGTGGAGCGCAGGTACCAGGCCATGACGCCGAAGTCCGGCGAGAAGGAATGCTTCGCCTGGATGTAGGCGGCCCGTTCGATGGCCGGGATCGTGTCTTTTTGCAATTCTGTACCGGAAACTTTGATGATTGCCCCAATAACATCACCTAACGGGCCTCGCGGCAATGAAGACTTGTCATCGTTCGTGTGTACTCCCCAACAAAGAACACGAAAAACCGTATTAGTTATTCCATTAACTACTACTTTATTATCGCCATCTTCCCCACCTGCCCCAATATTTGCGCTATCATAATTTCTCTCGTAAAATGCCTCATAGGCTCCATCTGCCTTTAAAGCTTTATTAGCAGCCTTTTTAACACCGTCTTCTTCTTCCGATGTAATATCACGTTGCTGATTCGTTTTTATCAAGTCCCTATAGTATTGAACATATCCATCTATCATGGTTTGCTGATTAGAATCCCACCATTGTCTGGGATTTAACAGCAAATCTTTTACCTCTGACGGCCTTATCCTAGTTGCCAGATTACCACTACCAGCATATTGGACAGTTGATCCGAAAATATCAATATTCGTTGCCCCAGCCGTAGTTTCATACAACTTATTTCCATATGCCCTATATGCCAGATCATACATTCGACTTATAATTGCGGCCCGTTCCTCCACTGTTTTGGCATTTTTCAATTGCTGATAGAATAAGACATTATTGTTATCGGTAGTTACATTTTCTACTTCTCCCGCCGGTTTAGAAAGCATATTTAAATTTAATCCTATAAACTCATATGCTGTAGGCGCCCGATAAAACTCTTTATAGATAGAATGAGTATATGCACTGTCCGTAATCCCTGTACTGGAACTGAAATCACCGTAGCCCAGGCGAACCTGGTTCTTGCCGCTGGTCCAGACAGCCCGTCCACCGTCGTACTCCTTGCCAAACCAGTACCCTGTGACGCCCATAGCTTCCGTAAGACGGCCAATGGAGAAGTCCCACTTATCAGCATGCTGAGTCACATCGACAATATCGAGACGCTGATGGTTCAGGCCTTTGGCGTCACTGACGTCGTGCTTCGTATCGACGCCGCTCATGCCGGAAGCGCTTCCCAGAACGGTGATATTCGTATTGTCGCCAATGCGGGCGTCAAATCCCAGGCGCAGGCGCTGTTCAAAGCCGTGGCCCTTTTGATCGAGCATATTTTTCGCCGCATCGCCTACATGGGTCGTTGCTGTAACCGTAGCGCTTGGCTTGTCACTGCCGCCATGGACGTTCCAGCGGGCCTGATAGTCGCCGATCAGTTCCACGCCGGACTTCTTGTCCACGTCAAAAGGCGCCGTAATAAAGGCATCGCGCGGTACTCTCGGTTCTGCAGCCGCACTTCCTGCAACGATCTTCCCATTTGCACGTACAACCGCTTTGCCATCTTTGCCTGCAACACCCGTTCCTTGCCCTTCTGCAACGGCATTCGTTACAACCGTCTTTTTCTTTTCATCTTTCTTATGTCCATCGTAGCCGAATTTCATGTTGAAGCCCATTTTGTAGACCCGTTCCTGCAGGGCCCGGTCATAGTCACGATGATTGAAGAGATTGTCGACGCCGAAATAGACGAGGGAATCCTTGTCCAGCTTCTTCTGGACCATGACGTTCCAAATGCCGAAGGTCTTCTTTTGATAGGTCTGCTTGCCTCCTTCGGCAAAATTATATTCGATAATAGAGGAGTTTCCTGTCGGATCACTGGGATCAGAGTAGGAGATCAGGTAATTGCCATTCCCAGCTACGGAATTGCTGTCCAGCATGTTAATGTAGTAATCTCCCCAGAGAGAACCGCTCCAGCCGCTTTTGACATTGTCATAGGAGATGCCGATATCGATCTTGTGCTGGGGCTTGTCCAGGAGCTGACGGGGCATGTCGGGATCGCTTTTATTCACGGCATGGAGCCAGGCATAGCCTAGTTTTCCTTTCCAATGGCTGCCGAATTTCTGTTCTACCGAAGCCTGAAAGCCTGTAATTTCCGCTTTGCCAATATTCTTGAAGCTGTAAATCATATCTGGAGGATTTAAAAATTTCCAAGATCCCTGCATATTATTTTCATTAAATTCCGGATGAAAATCTATTAAGTTACCTGTAAAATAGGTAGTCATATAATCTCTGATTCGATTGTAAAATAGTCCAGCCCGGGCATAGGTATTGGCATTTTCCCCTTCCACAGACAAATCGATATTGACGGATTTTTCCGGTTTCAGGTCGGGATTGCCGATCCAGTACCAGCCCAGCCGGCCTGTCCCCAACCCTGCCGCACTGCCGCTGTACATTTCCCAGTTATAATAGAGTTCGCCCATGCCCGGCTCGGTGTAACCTGTTCCAAAATTCGCTTTCAGGCGGCGGTGGCTGTTGCCGCCCAGGTTATGGGTCATGCCCATATTGGCTGTCACCGTAGAACCAAAGAGGCTGCTGTGATCGAGACGGATAATGGGAGCCAAAACAGTGTCTTTATTGACCTGCCACGTATCCTGTAAAAAAAAGCTTTGCTTGCGTATACTGGCCCTTCCAACTGTTTGCTTATTTTGCAAAAATTTATAGACTTCCTGAAACTGTTTTCCATTTAAATTTAACGCACTAAAGAAAGAAACTCCATTTTGATAATACGCAGCTATTGCTTGTGGCAGCCAATTGACATTAGTCACTAACAAATTTCCTTTATTTGACGGATCATTAACTAGTTGCTGGTATAATTTTTGGGCACTTTTCTGGATTTCTACTGGCATAGACGCATAGGCTCTATCAGCATCTCCCATTGTAGTTATCTTACCAAAATATTTCAAATATTTATCATACGTAAAATCTGGTTTTTGAGAGTTTTCATTTTTTCCATCATATCCATAATATTCATAGTCATAGTCCCATTGCGGGATACCATTTTCATTAGTAGTATACTGATAATCATGAACTGATGAACCAGGCTGTCCCGTCTTCTGGTCAATACTCAGGCTCTTGTCATAGTTCCAGGGATCGATAGCTTGTTGAGCCGTATCAGGTGCACCTTTCAGACGGCTCCCTTCGCCCTTTTCATAGGTATAAGTCACGCCGTAGGTGAGCAGGTGCCGGTCATTGACCTGCGTGTTCGCACTGGCCTTGAAGTCGTATTGGCGATGGTCGATGTCGTCGACGTAATTCAGGGTATTCTTGCCTTCGTAAATGGATTTTTGATAATCACTGGTCAGGGCAATATCATCTTCATTCATGCGGGCATAGTTCAGCTCTACATTCCAGTCCGTACTGCCTTGATTATTCCCCTTCCACGACAGACCATAGGTATTGCGGTCTGCTGTACGTTTAAATTGTTGATATGGCTCCATCCACATATTGGTATGCTTCGTATCTTTTTTCAGGTCTTCCTTGTAGTGATTGGCATTAAAAGATATCGTGTTATGATCGTTCACGTCATATTCCGCGGCCAGGCCTACGTTAGAGATAGTACCGTAATAACGCAGAGAATTTTTATAATTGCCTAGGTCCGTCGTCATGATACTGGGCGGCAGCAGAGTCATGCCGCTGTTATCATAAATAGGCAATACATCCCTCTTACTGCCAAATATAGTCGCCCGGACCTTGCCCATCTGGCCGGAATCGGCGCGGAGAAAGACGTTCTGATAGGGAAAGACGTCGCTGTCTCCCTTGACGCGGCGGCCTTCTACGTTGACCTCCATGCCGGCGGTTTTCGCGGGCTTGCGGGTAATGATGTTGATGACGCCGCCAATGGCGTCGGAGCCGTATTTCGCCGAGGCAGCACCCTGGATGATCTCGATGCGCTCGACGTTTTCCGTGCCCTGACGCAGGAGCTCGTCCCCGGCACCGTAGTATTTGGCAAAGTCCCCCATGACGGCTTGTCCGTCCACAAGGATCAGGGTGTGACGCGGTTCGGCGCCGCGAATGGACACGCCAACACGGCCCATCGCGTCTACGGTCCGCGATACGCCTGTTTCACTGAATATGACATCCTCTACGGATTTAGCTTGCTTCTTGACGATATCCTCCCGGGTAATGA
>NZ_LEKT01000090.1 GCF_001045675.1 Megasphaera cerevisiae DSM 20462 | reverse complement strand
TAATATGTTATAATATAATTAAAATATAATATAACATATTATATTATAGCGAAAATTGAAGGATCATTAGGGGGAATGTTATGAATACAGCTTCTGATATTATTGGAATGCGATTAAAAAAAATACGGAATAACAGAAACTTGTCTTTATACGAAACAGCTCAATTGACCGGCGTTAGCAAACCGATGCTGGGACAAATAGAGAGAGGGCAGTCATCGCCTACGGTCAATGTGCTTTGGAAAATCGCGACGGGGTTAAAAGTTCCGCTTTCATCATTATTGGAAGAGCCTTCTTCTGAATATGCGATTGCGACCCTGCAAGAAAAGAATATAATTGTTGAAGATGATGGGAGAATGAAGGCATATCCTTTGTTTGCCTATGATCCCGTACGAAGTGTTGAATCTTTTTTTATTAATTTTGAAGCCCAATGCCATCATACTTCAGAAAAACATAGTGACGGAGTAGAAGAATATATTTTTGTTTTGCAGGGGACACTGCAGTTGGTTTTAAATGAGAAAAAAATTATTGTCAGAGAGAAGCAGGCAATTCGTTTTCGGGCGGATATCCGTCATGAATATCATAATCCGTTTGATGAAAAATGCACTGTATACAATATGATTTTTTATCCTAACGAGTAAAGAGAAGGGGGAGCACTATGTATGAATTAGTTCAAGCAGGAGAAAAAAGTTACTATATACAAAGCCCGGCTAAAATAGGAATTTATCTTAAAAATGATACAGATATGTATCTGATAGACAGCGGTAACGATAAAGATGCTGGCCGCAGAGTTCGTAAAATATTAGATCAAAAGGGATGGACACTGAAAGCAATATTGAATACACATTCCAATGCGGATCATATCGGTGGTAACCATTATCTTCAGCAGCAGTATGGATGTGATGTTTTTTCGGGGGGCATAGAAGCTGCTTTTACGGAAAATCCATTTTTGGAGCCGTCTTTTCTATATGGAGGCTATCCTTTTAAGGAATTGAGACATAAATTCCTTATGGCCAAAGCCAGTAAGACGAAGCCGTTTTCTGATCCGGCATTTCCACATGATGTCGAGGTTATTCCGCTGCCGGGACATTTTTTTGATATGGTAGGCTTTCGCATGCCGGATGATACTGTGTTTTTAGCGGACTGCCTGAGTAGTGCGGAGACATTGGAAAAATATCATCTTTCTTTTATTTATGATATAGATAATTATATAAAAACCTTGGATAAAGTAGCGGCTATGCAAGCAACCATGTTTGTTCCATCGCATGCGGACGCAGTAAAAGATATTCGCTTTCTGGTCGATTTGAATAAAAAGAAACTTCAGGAAATAGCCGCATATATTATGAGT
The DNA here is from genome assembly GCF_001045675.1 of Megasphaera cerevisiae DSM 20462. Lineage (GTDB taxonomy): Bacteria > Bacillota > Negativicutes > Veillonellales > Megasphaeraceae > Megasphaera > Megasphaera cerevisiae. Next base: position 3,280 of record NZ_LEKT01000090.1, on the reverse strand, counting down.
GCTTGCATAGAACCGACTACATTTGAACGTGTTTTGCAGCGATTGTTTGTTGATTATCATTTGACCATGACTTATGAACAATATGTACTTATAGGCAGTACGGTTCGTTCCTACTTGTCGTGGCTGAGAGATAAGGAAAAAATGAACGCATATATTGAAAATAATACACTTTTATGGCAGTGTGTGACAGATTAAAGTGCGCATTATTAGACACCGCGAAATTTAACGATGGTTTTTAGGAACGGCCATATTGTATATGTATGTTCTGAAAATATAGGAATGAGGAGGTACGGTCATGGCAATTATGTATGATATGGTAACCGGTATTCAACTTTGCTTTGTGATCGTTCTCTTTTGCTTCACCTGCTTCTTTTACAAAGAAAGATGTTGTACAATTTTTACATTGCTGTATCCCTGTTTTTTGTTTTCTGTATGGGCAGGTGCTGTCAGCTTTTATTTTGCAGGTTATTTCTTTTTATCGGTATTGTGGTTTTTGTTGGGCTTTTTAATAGGATTAGGTGTCGCGGCTTATTTTCAGTGTGGAGAGTTGGCTGTCAAACACTGTCCTGGTAAAATCAGAATCCGGTGCCCGGCTTTAAAAATGGCTCCGCTGCTATTATCTATTGCCGTTATCTTATTTGGAGGCATTCAAACTGTGATATATTTTATACCTTTTTTAAATCATTTTTTAAATCATTCATGGCTGTTTAATGAGTTAGTAGGATTTATTCCGGGTATATTTATAGGCGGCCTGTGGGGGAAATTAGTTTCTATAGTATGGACTGCGCAAATAAGACAATAAAGTTAAAAATGTAGTATAATAAAGTTTAAAGAATAGGTTTGCAGGAGGTAGCGGCATGGATAGCGTTTCAAGAAGAAAACACATATTGGAAATTCTGACTCAATCAGGAGCTGCGGTGACGGGTACGGAACTTTCGAAACAATGTGAGGTAAGCAGACAGATTATTGTAGGGGATGTAGCTATTTTACGGGCACAGGGAATTGGTATTATTTCTACGCCGCGAGGGTATCAGCGCGTCCCTGCGGAAAAAGACGGTAAAAAACATGTATTTGTCTGCTGTCACGGGATGGATCTGATGCAACAGGAATTGGAAGCCATTGTTGATAATGGCGGTATTGTTCATAATGTTGTTGTTGAGCATGATGTATATGGAAATTTAGAGGGGACACTTAATCTTCACTCGCGCCGTGAAATATATCAGTATGTGAAACGTATGAAAGAAGCACATGCCGAATTGTTGAGCTGCATCAGTGGCGGGATTCATACGCATTTAGTGGAAACTAACAGTGATGAGGACATGAAAGCTATTGAGCAAGCTTTAGATCAATTAGGCGTCTTATATAAATAATAATATAACGTAACATAGTATACAAAGAGCAACAGAAAACAGTACGTTTTCTATTGCTCTTTTTTGCTGCAGAGAGTAAAATGAATAAATGTAAATATATATGTCATGACAAGTGTAAATATGGATTGGAGGAAGTAAAATGATTTTAGATCGATTGGAAACATTGCCGGTAGGTAAATTCCACTATAAATTATTATTGGTAACCGGCTTAGGATGGCTTTTTGATTCTATGGATACAGGCCTAATCGCTTTTATTCTACCCGTGTTGGCAAAAGAATGGCTGTTGACACCAGGGCAAATGGGCCTTATTGGCAGTATTGGTCTTATCGGCATGGCATTGGGAGCTGTCATATCAGGCACGATCGCCGATCATATTGGGCGTAAACAGGTATTTACTATTACAGTACTATTGTATAGTATAGCGACGGGATTGTGTGCCTTGGCATGGGATTATACATCCTTACTTGTTTTTCGCTTTCTCGTCGGTTTTGGCTTGGGCGGAGAACTGCCTGTTGCGGCAACACTCGTTTCAGAATATGCACCTGCTCATGTACGTGGCCGTTTTATTGTTTTGCTGGAAAGTTTTTGGGCCATTGGCTGGCTTGCAGCAGCTTGTATTGCCTATTTCCTTATCCCGGTATATGGTTGGCGTTCTGCCTTTATTATTGGAGCATTGCCTGCTCTGTATGTATTTTTAATTCGGCTGCATATGCCTGAGTCCGTTCGTTACTTACTATCTAAAGGCCGTATTGCCGAAGCGCAGCATATTGTTATAGAGTTAGAAAAAAAAATGCATGTACCGGTCACACCGTTTGCAAATGAAAAAGAAGAAATGCTGGAAGGTCCTTCAGGTTCTTTTATGACCTTGTGGAGAAAACCGTTTATTGTACGTACGATTATGCTTTGGCTGGTTTGGTTTGGTATTATTTATAGCTATTATGGAATTTTTATGTGGTTGCCATCCTTAGTTTTTCAGCAAGGATTTACTGTTGTTAAAACCTTTGAATATGTGTTGGTCATGACCTTGGCTCAATTGCCCGGATATTATTGTGCTGCGTGGCTGGTAGACCGGATTGGCCGTAAATACACACTATCTGCATTCCTTTTGTGCAGTGGTATTGCCAGTTATTTCTTTGGGCATGCTTCAGCTGCTGTAACACTTATGATATGGGGAGCCATTATGTCTTTCTTTAACTTGGGTGCATGGGGGGTACTTTATACATATACGCCAGAAATGTATCCTACTTCGATTCGCGCGTTGGGAAGTGGCTGGGCAGCCGGCTTTGGGCGTTTTGGGGGAATGGCGGCTCCTATTTTGGTCGGAGTTATGCTGTCACGAGGGTTTAGTATTGGCAGTGTGTTTTATATGTTTGCCTTTGTATTTATTGCTGTTTCCGCTATTGTTCTGGGATTAGGAATTGAGAGTAAACAAAAAAATCTTGAAAGCTTATCGTAAACAGTTAACGAAAGAGCAGATGGGTTGTAAAAAAGCTGTCAATATTCTATTGACAGCTTTTCCTTTTAATGCTAAAATACTTTATGTCGCATGAGTTCGGAAGTAATTAAGATTGAAGTTTTAAGTTTTATGAATTTAGAATTTATCTCTTGACAAAACGGAAAAGTGTGATGTGATATTGTCGTTTAAAAACTTCTTATTTAATAATAAGTAAAAAAACGCTTGACAAACTCTCATGAGTTTGGTAGAATAAGCAAGTCGTCGCAAGACGGCATGACCTTTGAAAACTGAACAATGCAATAATTGAATTGAACGCCAGAGTGCGAGGTCTTGAAAACATCAAGACGTCAACAAGAGTAAGTATGAACCAAAAACAGTAAGAACGAGCCAAATGGCTCTTCATATATCATGGAGAGTTTGATCCTGGCTCAGGACGAACGCTGGCGGCGTGCTT
>NZ_LEKT01000089.1 GCF_001045675.1 Megasphaera cerevisiae DSM 20462 | reverse complement strand
ATCGCGTGGAAGTAGAACGAGCTTTCAGTTTAGCGAAACGTCGGTTTGGCCTTACTCAAATCAGAACCTATCTGAAAGAAACGACACAGAGTGTAATAGCGCTGTCTATTTTGGCACTGAACCTGGGAAAACTCCAGGCTATTCAGTGTACGCCAATTTTATTTTACCTACAGGTACTACTGTGGAAGGTAAAACGGGCCTTAAAATGGCTGCCGTGTCAAAAAGTGGCTTTTGTGCAGTAGACATTAATTATTATACTGTTAAAGTTTCCGATAGGCAATGTTGTTTATGCAATATTAGCAAAAGTGTCGGAACGTGTTGACTTTATTATTTGTAATACGTATAATTAATAGTGTCTTAAAGGATACATAAAGGAGGATATCGGAATTGAATGCTGATTTATTATTAGCGAAAATCAAGGAAGAGGATTTATCGATAGATAGTTTTTTACAGTCTATTCATATGCCTACTTCTGTTTGGGACAAGAAGATACAAGGCCTGAATGAGTTTGATAGAGAGGAGATGCAGCGGATCATTGCCAGGCTTTCATTGAAAGATATGGACGTGATGGTTATTTTTTTTGATCAAAATGTATCCTAAAAGACACATTTAAAAAGAGGAGGAATAGGAATGGCAATGTCTTCAACAAAAACGTCCATTGCAGATGATTTTTCTGCTGGGGCGTTGGAAAAACATTCTGGATTGAGTCCGGAGGAATGGAAAAAAGCGACCCGCTTCGATAGTACAGACTGGGGCTGGGTCATTATGAGTATCGGCATGGCGATTGGTGCCGGTATTGTGTTTTTGCCGGTGCAGGTAGGCTTGATGGGATTATGGGTATTTTTATTATCTTCCGTCATCGGGTATCCGGCGATGTATTTATTTCAGCGGTTATTTATTAATACGCTGGCTGATTCCCCAAAGTGTCAGGATTATCCCAGCGTCATCAAAGGATATCTGGGGAAAAACTGGGGCATGTTCTTGGGTGCGTTGTATTTTGTTATGCTGATCATATGGGTATTTGTGTATTCTACGGCAATCAACAACGACAGCGCCTCTTTTTTGCAGTCCTTCGGTGTGACCGACACGCTGCTATCGAAGAATCCGCTGTATGGGCTGGGAATTATCTGCTTGCTGGTCTTACTGGCTTCCCGCGGGGAAAAGGTGTTATTTAAGATCGCAACGGGCATGGTTCTTACCAAGTTGTGTGTTGTGGCTATCCTCGGTTGTTTGATGGTGAGTCATTGGAATCTGGCAAATGTCGGGTTTTTCCCGCCTATGGGACAGCTCATCCATGATACTATCGTTATGCTGCCGTTTACGCTGACCTCTATCTTGTTTATTCAAAGCTTGAGTCCCATGGTCATTTCTTACCGGTCCCATGAAAAGTCCATTGCCGTGGCTCGGTATAAAGCGATGCGGGCCATGAACATTGCATTTGGCATCCTGTTTGTCACCGTGTTTTTCTATGCCGTATCCTTCACGCTGTCGATGGGACATGACCAGGCGGTCGCAGCGTATCATGCCAATATCTCGGCACTGGCGATGGCAGCTCAAGGCAGCGGACAGCAATATGTTAAGGTATTCAGTCTGATCCTCAATATTTTTGCTGTTATGACGGCGTATTTTGGTGTATATCTCGGATTCCGCGAAGCCTGCCAAGGGCTTGCCATGAATATGCTTTGTCGTGTGATGCCGGAGGAACGTGTCAACAAGACGGTCCTGAAATATGGCATTATCTTTTTTACGATCATGGTATCGTGGGGCGCTATTGTGCTGAATGCACCGGTGTTGAGTTTTACTTCTATCTGCAGTCCGGTCTTTGGGCTGGTAGGATGTTTGATCCCGGCGTATCTCGTATACCGAGTACCGCTGCTGCATCGGTATAAAGGCGTGTCATTGTACATCATTATCATTACGGGGATATTGCTGTGTGTATCACCGTTCTTGGCGTTTATGTCTTAATCTAATTTATTGGGAAAGGTAAGGTGGTATGTTATGCAGAATAAAGAAAGTAATACAGAGATGAAGCCATTATGGAAAGAAATGATCAAAGCGGTGCGGCATGAGGTCGTACCGGCAATTGGCTGCACAGAGCCCGTATCTCTGGCACTTGCTGCAGCGATTGCAGCAGCAACCTTGGGGATGTCAGTGTATGAGATAGAAGCCCGTGTATCTGCTAATATGATGAAAAACGGTATGGGGGTCATTGTTCCCGGAACTGGGACAGCAGGGCTGCTGATTGCGGCGGCAGTCGGTGCCATAGGCGGCAACCCGGATGGCAAACTGGAAGTTTTGAAGAATATTACACCAGCACACGTGGACCAAGCCAAGCAATTGATAGCAGACGGAAAGGTACGTATCCGCGTTGCCGACGTGGATCATGTGCTCTACTCCGAGGTACGTGTGTTTCATGGCACGGATTCGGCACGTGTTTGTATTGCCGATGCACATACAAATGTTATCCGGATAGAGAAAAATGAGAATGTCATCTTTGAAGCCAAACCAAAACAATCTATTGATAGGCAGAAGGCGTATTCTCTCGATGGCATACGGGCGCAAGATATTTTTGAATTTGCTGCACAGGTACCTATGGCTGCCATATCTTTTATTGAGGATGCTGCAACACTGAATGATGCGTTGGCAGAAACCGGCATGCGGCAGACATACGGATTGCAGATCGGTAGAGTGCTGAAGCAGCAGATCGATATCAAACAACTGTCTCGGTCACTCCTGTTGCGAATGACGGCTTGCACGGCAGCAGCTTCGGATGCACGCATGGGTGGTGCTTCGCAGGCGGCGATGACTAATTCCGGATCCGGCAATCAGGGCATTACCGCTACCGTGCCGGTAACTGTGGCTGCCAAGTACCTGCAGGCAGACCATGACACTACGATACGGGCGCTCATGCTTTCGCATATGATGGCTATCTATATTCACAGCAAACTGCCGAAACTATCAGCGCTATGTGCTGCTTCGACAGCCGCCATGGGTGCTGCCGCAGGAATCGCCTATCTCTGCACCAAGGACTTTAAAACGGTCAGTATGGCGATATCCAACATGGTCGGGGATATTCCGGGCATCATCTGTGACGGAGCTGCTCACAGCTGCTCTATGAAAGTCACGACATCAGTCATGGCGGCATATAAAGCCGTACTCATGGCACTGCAGGGCATTCGTGTCACTGGTGACGAAGGTATCGTATCAGACGACATTGATGACTCTATCAACAACGTAGGGACACTCGCCTGTGAAGGAATGGCAGAAACGGACAAACAAATATTGGCCATTATGATGCAAAAAGAGGCCAAACAACGATGTTGATGTTTTATCGCAGGGTACGATGAAATAGTATATTATTCGTAATAAGGGGGCATATGAAGGTGGAAAAGAAGTCTTCTCGACTGTTGTACCAATAGCTTCGGGGGAACTCTGCATATTGATGAAAAAAGATCACATTTCCGACTTTGTTATACGCAGGCACCTAGCAGATAGATTAGATGCCTGCGTACATTTTTATTATCATTGGATATGAAACGAGATTATCCGGGTTGAATCGGTTGGGGTTTATTACGCAGATGCCTGCTAAACGATGTATTGCCACTAATGTGTATGATAACGGATTCAAAACCATTGGAACATTACGCTTCGCAAACCACCCATCCTCGTTACAACACACAATCATCGATATCTGCAGCTTTTAGATGCTGTTCAACAATTACATATGGCACCCGTGGATACAGCAAGTCCTACTAGGCTTGTTTATGATCTTATACAGACATGGAAATTAGATACAAATACATTGATTCGGATGGCAAGACAGCATTATGATTATCGTGTGTTATGTACTACGATTGACATCGTATTGGGAGACATCCATGAATCTGCATAAAGACGAATACGCATTTGGGATCCTGATTAATAATATTCATGAAAAAAGCAATATGCAGGGAGATATTATCGAAAAAGATTATTATGTCATGTTGTTGCTGTATGGGCTATGGATAAAAGTAAACTATCCATAAGAGAATATGAGTTCGGATGAACAACAGGTACTGCATGTGATAATGGCTGATTCCAAAGTAACACAGCGTGTTATACAGCAACAAACTCATATGTCGCTTCGATCCATCAAACGGATTATGAGTGAATTGCAACGGAAGGGAATCATCCTGCGAAAGGGAAATAATCGTTCGGGTGAATGGATCGTGAAGGAGTAGGCTATGGTAGAGTTAAATTTAAAACAGATTACGGATTGATATTGTCAATATCTCTTATACATAGGCCTCTGTGGATTTGTGGGCGTCATGAATGGGGTCCCTACGAAACCGGTACATGCAAAATGTGATACATGTTTAGGATCGTAGGGGTTTGATTTATCGAACCCGCTTTTTTTGTATTATAGTTAGAAAACCCCTGGTTAGACCAGGGGTTCCAAAAAGCTTTAGCGATGAGTCTTTGAAGGTTTAAAACAAAACACCTTTGATGGTAAGATAAGAATGCGGTCCGTCAACTGCAAACCTATCCACATCAAAGGAGGTCATTCGATGAATGACACACACAGTCTATCACACAGTAAATGGAATTGTAAATATCATGTAGTATTTGCACCGAAGTATCGGCGGCAAGTATTTTATGGG
>NZ_LEKT01000088.1 GCF_001045675.1 Megasphaera cerevisiae DSM 20462 | reverse complement strand
GACCGGACCTATGGCGGTGGAAGTGAAAATCTTTGGTATGAAAAATTTAAGCCGTCGCTGCGATATTACGGTGACGTGAAGAACAGCGGCGTCAGCGGTGCCTACGGATTTAATCCAGATCATAAAATAAATTTTAGCTTTAACAGGGAACGGGAAGATGTAGAGCGGCGCAATAAGTCAGCGTTGGGTATCGGCGGCATTTTTGAACCCATGCAGGTCTTCAATCAGAATATGAAGCGGGATACCTATTCTTTCTCATACAAGGGACGGGGCGGCAATACAGATTGGACCATCGATTTCAGTCATGGCAAGTCTAAGCAAGACGATGTTACCATATTGGATTATGGACAGAGTAGTCAATATCGTGGTCGTAAAGCATTGGCCAGTGTAGATTGGCTGGAGCATGAACGAACTGATATCAATGTGGGCATGAATACGGCTATTAATGATAAACACTTATTGAGTTATGGTTTTGGGCATACGCAGGAATGGGCAACTGGATTCCGTCTGAAAAATACGCCGAAAACGCATATAGCAACGATTAATCCCTGGGAGTATGATAAATCTTTATTTGTACGAAACAATACCGCAAGTGAGAATGATGAGCCACGTTCGTATGTTCATAATTTTAAACTGATTCGTAATGGCAACGGATTTATGTGGGATAAAAATAAAAAATTTTATGGTGATAAAACGCCTGTTTTTACTTATCAAGATGCTAAGAATATGGATCCCGAACTAAATACGGCTTTTACTACCTATGGCAGCCCTATTTCTGAAGAATTAAAAGAAAAGTATGGTGATCTCATCAATCGATTTATCGCATTTAATAATGAGTTGAAACAATTGAATGATATGGATAAAATAGGTAAGGAATTACTCAAAAATGGTACATTGCTTCTGCCAAGTCAGGTTACTAAAGTAAAAAATGCTTCGGCTCTAGCATATTATGGGTTATTGCAAAATGGGCGGTATGATCAAATAAAGGAGATTAAATACAATGACGCCTATTATGGACAAGGATATGATGAACGATCGAATCAAGTTTCGATAGGCGAGGCAGAAATCAATAAGACTTATGCCTATGTGCAGGATACATGGCAAGTCAATGATCAGACGACGGTCACGCCGTCCCTGCGTCTCGATCACAGCGATCTCTTCGGCAGTCAGGTCACAGGGAACGTAGGACTTCTGCATAATGTCCATGGCAATCCCAAACGACGTTTCAAGGCTAATATCGGTACGGGCTATGCCGAACCGGGTATGGGAGAGCTCTATTACAATTGGGAAATGTTTGGCGCCGCTGGCAGTCATTTGGGCTGGTACTGGATTGGCAAGCCCAATCTGAAGCCGGAAAAATCCCTCAATTTTGATGTGTCCCTGGAAGGGGAAAGCAACAAGACCTTTGCCAAGGTCAGCCTGTTTCACAATGAGATCAAGGATTACCTGACGAGCTACTTTACGGGGCAATTGATTGATTTTGGATATGGGGACATTTACTCCGGTTATGACGCTGCCAGCTATCATCCCATGCCAGATCGGATCTACAGCTTCCGCAATATCGGTAAGGCTAAGATCACGGGACTGGAAGCAGAGGTACAGCAGAAATTCAATGATCACTGGTCGGGCAAGCTGGGCTATACGCTGCTCCATGCAGTTAATGCCAGCGACAGTGATATGTCCCCATAAATTACTGGATCGTCCGACCCATAAGGTAGACATTGGACTGAACTATAAAAACACCCAAGGGGATTTTCGCGGCGCTCTCTGGGGCAGCTGTTATATCCACATGCTGGACAGTAACTCTGTATCGACGGAAAGTCTCTTTGACAAAGATGAAGACGGCAATTATATCCGCAAAGAAGGAAAATATCAGGAAAAGACCTTTGGCGTCTGGAATGTCCTCTTCGAAAAGGATTTCGGAAAAGATCTAACGGCCTACGTAGGCGTTGATAATATTTTTGATCACCGTGACGATGACCGGGCCTTTCAGGATCGGGTGTACCGCCTTGGCGTCAATGTAAAACTGGCCGATTTGGGCGAAGCCTTGTCTCAGCCCTTCCACATACGAAAGGACGCGAAGGGCAATCCCATCATCACCAACATCTATGGCGGCGACGGGTTCCTGAGCCGGCCCGTCGACCTATCGGAACAGCGCAAATCCGGCGACGTCCGCTTCTTCGGCGATTACCGCGTTCGCAGTAACATGTTTAAAGGAGAAAATAAAGCAGTCATGCGAGAAACGAAGGAAACCCATGCCGATGCGGATGCGGCGAAGAATCATGCTGATCTGTCCGGTCACGGTCTGGAACAGCGCCTGCGCATCGGTGCCGATTACCAGATTGCCGATGGCCTGAACCTGCAGGTCGTCGGATCCACAGCGAAACTATAATGTGGCGAAAAAGCGCGGTCTTCACGATCTGTACCTGGAACAGGCCGAATTGACAAAGAATACCAAAAAATGGGACTGGTCTGTAGGCCGTATTTCGGAGCCTATGGGCGTGACGGGTTACTGGTTTGGCAAGGAATACAATGGTGTCTGCGTCGTCTACACGGATCAAAAAACACAGGTCAGCCTGGGCTATGGTGATTTCAGCCAGACTACAGATATTACAGATAGTGCCTATAATCATAAAGAACGGACCATGATCTACCGAGCGCCGACTTTGGCAGAACTAATGGGGCTAATGACAGGAAAAATTGATGGGTATACTAATTACAAGGGAATTTATCCCGGACTTTCCTATGATCCTAATGGACAGTATAATTATCGGGAAAAATTCAATCATGCGCAAACGCCGGAAGAAAAGATTGCTGTCATGAAAGAATTTTTAAAAATTGTAAAGACAATAAATGATACGGCAATAAAAGAATATCCGGGATATGCTGGGTTTTGGTATTCGGATCCGAAAGAGGCGGTAGATATGAGTGTAGTTGCTTGTGTGCATAATGCACTCCCCCGTGCTTTAGATATAGTAGTAAAAACGACGGGCAGTGATGATAAAAAAGATCTAAAAAGTATTTATACATTTTATCACTGGTTGAGATATCCCAAAAATAATCGTGAAATTGAAAATGAATCAATAGCCACAGAAATAAGAAACATCCACGAGCAACATCCTGATATGGGATACCGCCGTATCCGTGACGAATTGGACAGATATGAAGAAATACATGTAAATGATAAAAAGGTTCTTCGTATCTGCAGAAAATATGATATTAAATCCAACATGAAATGGAAACCCAAAAGCTGTACAAGAGGAGAACGAAATCTTGATCACATAGCAAAAAACTATCAGCATCGTGAGTTTGATGCTGATAAACCGAATGAGAAATGGCTGACTGATGTTTCAGAGTTTAAATAGTATGTAGGAATAGAAGTACACAAGGTATACCTAAGTGCCATCTTGGATTTATATGATCGAAGAATAGTTACCTTTAAAATCAGTGATCATCATGATAATCCATTAGTTATAAACACTTTTGATGAAGCTGTTCGTTTAGAGCCTGATGCACATCCGTTGTTTCACTTTGATGGTGGATATCAATATACAAGTGCACAATTCTATACAAGACTAAAAAACCATCGAATGAAACAAAGTATGTCCAGAGTTGCCCACAATGGTCCGATGGAAGGCTTCTGGGGGATTGTAAAGCGCGAAATGTATTATGGCCAGCACTTGGCAGACAGGAATATATTAGTAACTGCAATAACGAATTATATCAATTACTACAACAATCAAAGATTACAGAGAAAGCTGAATGTAATGACACCAATGGAATTTCATCATCAGTATACAAAAGCAGCATAAAATATCGCCAGCCATAACATGGCTGACGATACAAAAATTTATTATTTATTGTCTTCTTGACAGGTAGCACACCATAGCACACCACCTCATTTTGTTACAGCCCCTTTTTATGTGATAAATTATAAATGAAATATACTATATAAATAAAGATGGAAAAATTTTGGCGACTTAATTTTAGCAAAAGACGGGATCCATGTATTTATTTAATTTTGCAAAAAAAATAGTATACGTTATCAATGGGGTTGATGTTATCTTAGTACATATAAATGAAGTACTTAATTTAATAATGTATCTTATCTGAACATAAATTAGTACGCATCATGCCCTAGATTTAGGTTGAAGTCTAAACTACTTTTTTACAGATCAGCACTGAAAATACGAATCATATATATTTAAAAGTCATTTATATATTGAATAGTGTGCCTATGCCGAATACATGCTTCTCATACATCGATATATTTTTTTTAGAAACCATAACTTATAAATATATATTAAGATATTATTGAAAATATATATTAAAATATTAATAATATTTGAAAAATAAAATAATATTGTGAAAATATGATATCTATTGACAGTGGACAAATAAAGATATATAGTAAAGATATGGAAATATGGGAATGACTCAAATGGGTCGCTCAGAAAACCGGATTATCCTTTACTAATTCGGTCAGTGATTTGGCAGGCTGCAATGTCTATTTGGAACTGGAAAATCTGCAGCGGACGGGATCGTTCAAACTGCGCGGCGCGTACAATAAAGTGGCCGCGCTTACTCCGGAAGAACGGAACAAAGGTGTCATTGCCGCCTCTGCCGGAAATCATGCCCAGGGCGTCGCTCTGGCTGCCAGCGTCTACGGCTGTCAGTCCACCATCTGCATGCCCAGGCATGCGCCGCTTACCAAAGTTGCCGCGACACGGGGCTACGGGGCTAATGTAGTTCTGCACGGAGATTTCTTTGACGAGGCCGCTGCCAAAGCCGTAGCCTTGACAAAGGAACATGGCTATACCTTTGTTCATCCGTTCAATGATCCCCTCGTCATTGCCGG
>NZ_LEKT01000087.1 GCF_001045675.1 Megasphaera cerevisiae DSM 20462 | reverse complement strand
GTGTCTTTTCTTTATCATAACAGTCAACATTCAAATAGGCGTATGGAGTATTGGGGTAGGATTCGGCAAAGCGATAGGCAAACACTGCTTTGAGATGTGTTTCCATATCAATGATAGCTTGGAATATAGCCTGCTTTATTTCTCGCTCAAATACATACAGATTGGCAATTTCATCAAAGTTAGTGCTAGCAGTATATTGATCACCATTGCGCGGGAATTAGTTAGCATAGCCATTGATAATGTTATAGTAATTTTGAGTAAGCAAGTATGCCTTGGCTCTTTCTGTATCGTCAATTACCAACCCGCGTTCGCGAAGAAGCTGTATCTGCTCATCAATAGTTTTAAATTCTTTCAAAAGAAAAAAGCCTCCTCCCAATAATGGAGAAGGCTTTTCCTTCGCACCGATCCCCGTAGAGATTTCGGCACTCACTTTAAGTGTCTCCATTATAAAGCTATAACCCTATTATGTCAATCTGAAAAATGTAAATTTATACTTTTAAAAAATATCAAGTGTCTAAAATATACGAAAAAATTCCGGAATAGTATATAAAAGTTTCATAAAACTACAATTTATAGTAGCCTACTAAAATATCATATGTATAATTACAATTATAAATAATTATTTATCCATCACAATTAGTGCATGATACTTTCAGTTCTGCCTCGTTTCCGGTTGCCCCTGGCGGCGGGATTTTTTATTCTGGATTATCAGCATTGTCAGATATTTCATTTAAGGCATCTTCGTATCGACGCTGAATTTCAATCCAGCTATCTATTGGTGTATCTGTTATTCTGGCTAATCTTCGCATCAGGCTACGGGATAATCCGGCACCACCACGAATAATAGCTTGCAGGTTATCAGGTTTTATTTCTAATTTACCGGCCAATTCATCCGTATTTGTTTCGGCATATTCCATGTAAGACTCAATGGCTTTGCCGGGATGCATGGATTCTATTTCTTCTTCAGTGTAAATATGTTTTCTAGTTTGTTTTGCCATAGTGGGGAATCTCCTTTCGGCCTGCATGTATAATATGATGCGATAATATGTTATACTGATAGTGTAATCAAGCTTCCCCCCGTCACTGGTTGCCTTCAGTGGCGGGAATTTTTTTTTATTTGTATTATTGACTGTTATTCATCATACAATACAGGGCCTCGAACAGATCCCCATGATGCAACTTTTCTACCAGATGATTTATTAATAATGTCTAATGAAAAACTGGTTGTATTTGTTTTTATTTGGCGAGAGGTTGTTGCCGTTTGCCATGCAACAAAACATGTTTTAATAAAAGATAATTTAACGTCTTTTGACAATAAATTCCAGTTGTTATTAACGTATACAGTCAAGGTATCTATTGCTGGGTCATGTGTAACGCCTTCGTATATAGGAGTATAATCATTGTCTGAAAAAAGAAAGTTAAATGCTTTTAGTATTTCGTCGTGCTTGTCGCCATAATTAGTCAATACAGAAGGCTGTTTCGCCTCCTTTTTCTTCGTTTCAGAGGGGGGAACTGGCTTAGTTACATTATTAGTACTATTCTGTTTGGTATCCCGAGGCGAATAATTATATGCGCTATATATACCAATACAAAAAAAACAAGCTACTATTAAGAATATAATCAATGGCTTTGTTGAATTCCATTTTATGGTAGGTCTATTTTTCTCTTGCCTTTTCCCTTTATTTACTCCCGGCAATTTATAAGGAGAAAGGTTGCTACTGCCGCAAAAGGGGCAAATTGTTCTTGGGTTAGGCAACGCTCTTTTGCAATTATTACAGATTTTCATCATATCACATCCGTTAGTAAGCGTATATTATAAAAAGCATTAATGGTGATGTAAACGATATTCACGTTCTTGAGCTTGTATATCTAGTTGTACTTCTATGCTGTTGGGAGTCCATGTATGCCCACAGTGAAGACAAATAAATTCAACTTTTTTTGACCCGATACCACCAGCCAATAATCCTAATGGGCCCAAGGCTAGCCCTCCGAGCGCAGCCTTTTTATAACCAAATCCTTTGTTTTCTGCGGTATGTTCAGTAGAGTGACAACGGGGGCACCTAGAAACAATGGTGCCAGGAGGGATTGGAATTTGAGAAGTATTACTATTGGTTATGGACGACAGAAAATATGCAATTGCAATGCAAAATATGATTGCGCCTATAAATTCTCCAGCATCTCCAAAAAAATTCCCTGGATTTTTTAAAAGCAATAATATCAAGATGATTAATGTAAATATAAAAGCAATTAATTTGCAATCACTATTTAATTTATAGTGTGACAAGGAACTTTTAAGGTTAGATTGTGTTTCGGAAAATTTGAAAGGGGTAAATTCATTACCACCACAGTAGGGGCAAGATGATTTTGCACTTTCCACCATTTTTTGACAATTATTACAGATTTTCATCATATCACATCCATTCATTTAATAAAGCAACAATATTTCTTTGTACTACAAATATACAGAATAGATAACGACCTTGCCAAAAATCTTCATTTCATCGGCGTCGTCATAATTAAAGATCATATCCGTGAATGATGGATCGCTGCTGTCCGGTCTGAGGATAAAGCGGTCATTGTCTGCATCGTCATAAAAATGCTTTACAGTATATTCACCGTGGCAGTTCTGGGCAACAACAACGTCACCGTTATGGATAGTATCTAAATTTATATTAATCAGGACGGCAATAGTAGCGCCATTCTGAATTATTTTATTCATAGATTCACCGTTCACGTGCATAAATACGATATTACGATTGCGGGCATATTTACCGAGCCATGCATCTGGCACAGCAACCATTGGAACATTGTCTATAGCATCTATTTCTTCCAAGGCACCGGCAGCGATGCCCGCAGGGTAGTTACGGTATTCGAATGAGGGAAGCGGAGATTGAGCTGATTGCTGGTCATTTGATATTGAAACTTTTTGAGTGGTATCCATATTTTCTAATAATTTATCCAAAGTTATATTCATGCCTTTTGCTAGTTTTTGGAGTGTGCGCAGTGATGGAATTATTGGATTTCCAGTCCGCGAATTTTTATTTTTTTCCAGCATGGATATATATGGTTTGCTTAATCCCGAGGCAGTCGATAAATTGTCCATAGACATCCCATGCTCCAACCTGTAATTTTTAATTATGTCTGCTAATTTCATATGAGTTCTCCTTTTTGATGTTAAATATATTTTACATCAAAACGAAATATTTGTAAAGTGTGCTTGACAAATATTTCTGGCTCAGGTATAATAAGCGCATAAGTTAAGCGCGCTTAACAATTATAAAAGAAAGGAAGGGGGAAATTAAATGAACAAGCTGAAAGAAATTCGATTGTCAAGAAAGATGACGCAACAGGAATTAGCGTGTAAATCTGGCATATCTAGGGCATCTATTATTGCCATAGAAAAAGAACAGCGAAAGAATGTAACAACTAAAACTTTAATTGCATTGTCTAGAGCATTAGATTTAAATACCGAAAAAATTTTTTTAATATAAATGTTAAGCATACTATACAAAACATGCTTGGTTAAAGACACAGCCTAATCAAACAACCCACGAGAGGAGGTGAGAGAGGAATGAAATACAACCCAGATACAATACGAAAATTGATAGAAGAAGCGGACGAAAGGCATGCCGAAAAGGCCCATAGCACGGCAGTAGCAATCGAAAAAATGCTCGGCACTGCTGCGGACAGTATCGAGCGCGATGAAGCAAAAAAGGAATTAGTTAAGGCATTACTTAGCGAGTAGTTTTTGAACGTCTTCAGCAATGGAAGGAGCATAAAAATTATGGAAATCAAAATAACAGGTTCAGAAAAAGAAATAACCGATTTCATGTATGAGATAAAAGCCCAGCATGTAACAGAACAAATACAGGTTTCAACACATACTCATTCGAAAGATATTGAATGGGGGGCGGTATTTCCCATATGGGGAGATAAAGATAGAACTCAAGCGTATAACGAACTTATTAAAGAAAAAGGCCTTACATCCGAAGACATAAGGCTAATTTCTCTCGTAGCCAATTATGAGAAACGCAAAGTATTAATTCGCAATATCCCAATCTAATTTCTAGATTCAAGCTGAGGATGAGGGAGTTCATCCATAAGCTTTTTGATAATTAGTGAGTCCTTTAATTTACCGGCAACATATTCTGGAAGAATTTTAGCAACAAAGATATCTGTTCTAAGTGCGGTCGTGGAAAACGAATTGTAAATGTCATTAGTAGACAGATCACTCTGAATAATCCATGTATACGAATTTACTATGTTGCATGAATAATTAAAATGCCGGAGTGTGTCCTGAGACATTTCGATATCCTGTTTGATGCATTTACCAAAAACGACTATGTAAGTATTCATAAATAATCACCTCCCTTCAAGGTGATTATACCACACAGAAAGGAGCAAATCCCATGGAAGAACGAAGAGTGTTTTCCGTAGATGAGTTGGCTAAGGAATGGAATTGCAGCTCGTCTACTATACGACGCATGGAAAAAGATGGATTGTTGCGACGGCTGCCATTGCCGGGAACCATGTATCGAGCAAAAGAGGTATATGCCCTGGAAGGGCTGGATCTGAGAGACTTAAAGCAGCCGACCGTATTTGAAATGCGAAGGCTTCAAGCTGAAAACAGCGGGTTGCAGAAGCGTGTCAGCCAGCTGGAAGGAATTATTTTGCAAATTACTAGTTTTGCGACATCTGCAGTGGCAGATAAAGTTATCCGGGAGGAACAGGCATGATCTGCGCAGACTGCGGCCGAAAGATCAACGAAGAATACGTGCTGATCCGGCAACGTGGCCACTATGTCCCAGTGCACCGGGACTGCGGCACATGCCTATCGTATCACGGCCCGCAGCGACCGAAGAAAATCCGATGCAGAGTGACCAAGGCGTTGCGGAATTACAGAGAGGAGCATAAAAATGAAAACGATAATGCCGTGGATTAACTCCAGGCACCCACAGAATAAAGTCATTGAAGAACCGGATCCGGAATTTGACCGCTACATGCGGCAAGCTGAAATATATCAAGAACTCAGTGATGAAGCCGACCGTGCTATGGCATTCGCAATTATCTTAGGCGCCTTGCTTTTCGGAGTACTCATGATTATCACTGCAATGTACCGCGACGGCATGATTATGAT
>NZ_LEKT01000086.1 GCF_001045675.1 Megasphaera cerevisiae DSM 20462 | reverse complement strand
CAAGAAGGGCTCGTTCTCCAGCGAGGAATCTGTCTTCAAGGTTCTCTATCTCAGGGTAAAGGAACTCTATGCCAAGTGGGAAGGGCATCATATCCAGAACTGGGCGATGGTCAGAAACCAGTTGGCTATGGATGATAAGCTGCAAGCTCGTATCCTGAAATACGAGAAATTTTAAAGCCAGCAATCACTGGTAACGCATCTTCTTTTATGATACCTAAAAAAACTTACACACTTAACTTGACAAACCCTACCGGCATTTTTGTAATCGTCGGTATTTTTTCTTGATAAATAAATGAACAGAATTTTTTTTTATTTAACAGAAAAAATATATTATATTGTAATATGATATAACTATGATTAAATATGAATTATTATTCAATTTAATCATAGTCATACAAAAAAGTTAAATAAATAAAATAAATATAAAATACAAATAAATAAAATTAAAAAAAATATCATAAAAACGTTTAAAAAATTAAATAAATTATT
The DNA here is from genome assembly GCF_001045675.1 of Megasphaera cerevisiae DSM 20462. GTDB lineage: Bacteria > Bacillota > Negativicutes > Veillonellales > Megasphaeraceae > Megasphaera > Megasphaera cerevisiae. The sequence continues at coordinate 4,752 of NZ_LEKT01000086.1, read as the reverse complement.
TATTTTATAAAATATTTATTTTCAATGCGTTGATTTAATGTGAAAAAGGATTTATTATATTAATAAATAGATATGCATCAGCACAAGATATCCTTAAGCTGATTTGCATATTTTTTTTAAAATTATGAAAGGAGTACAGTGAAAATATGAGGCCATCTTTTTTTGCAATGATATGCAAAAAAATGTTTTTAGAGGGCTTTTACAGGATGTATGATACAGTATGTAGGATAAATCTTAAATTGAGGGGATTGGAATGGGAGAAACAGAAAGAATAAAAGCGCTGATACAAACGTATCATAAGCAAATTCAGGACTGGCGGCGTTATTTTCATCAATATCCGGAACTGAGCTTTGAAGAACAGGGCACGACAAAACGAATTGCGGCAGAGCTTGATAAAATGGGAATTCCGTATGAGATCGCTCCGGAAAAAAATACGGGTTTGGTAGCTGTCATAGAAGGAGATCATCCTGGTAAGGCTGTTGCTTTACGGGCTGATATTGATGCATTGCCAGTTCAGGAAGCGAATGAGGTCGAATTTAAATCACGAGTGGATGGGCGTATGCATGCATGTGGCCACGATGGTCACATTTCTATTTTATTAGGGGCAGCCAAGATATTGTGGGACTTGAAAGATGTAATTTACGGTACAATATACTTAGTATTTCAGCCAGCAGAAGAAACTGGTAAGGGATCAGGATATATGATTCGCTTTGGCAATTGGTATGATAAAATAGGATCTATTTTTGGCGGACATATTTGGATTGATGTCCTTGCCGGACAAGTATCCGTGGAAGCAGGGGAACGCATGGCTGCTGCTGATGAATTTACAATCAAGGTGCATGGTCGTGCCGGACATGGTTCGCAGCCACAACAGACCATTGATGCTACCGTTATTGCATCAGCTATTGTGTTAAATTTACAAAGTATTGTATCACGCCATTTTAGCCCGTTGGAATCAGTGGTTTTGACGATTGGTAAAATGAAAAGTGGGGATCGTTTTAATATTATTTCCGGTGAGGCTGTTTTGGAAGGAACAACTCGGTATTTTAAGAAGGAAATACGCTTAGATTTGAGAGATACCATGGAAAAAGTCATTAAAGACACGGCGTCTGCTTATGGTGGAACTGCAGAGCTGCGGTATGATGAAATGGTTCTTCCAACAATTAATGATCCGGAATGTTCCGCTATTGCGCAAGCTGCTGTTGCAAAAATCATGGGAAAAAGTGCGGTTACGACAATGCAGAAAACGACTGGTGGCGAAGATTTTTCTTATTATTTGGATCAAAAACCGGGATGCTTTGCTATGATCGGTATTTATAATCCTGATATTGATGCAGTCCATTCACATCACAGCAATAATTTTACTATTGATGAATCTGTTTTGCCCAGTGCTTCTGGGGTATATGCTCAATATGCTATTGACTGGCTGAAGCAGAATAAGAACGACAAGAACGCATAAAAATGTGTTTATCGTATATAAGGAGTGATATGTATGCGTCATATTTTGACAGCAATTCCATTTATTTGGATTATATTGGCATTACCATTTGTCAATACGTTTCATCCGCAGATATTAGGTCTGCCATTTGTTGCATTTTGGATTCAAGCCGGTGTTGTTATTACCGTGTTTTGTATTCACACGTTATGGATGCTCGACAAAAAAGATAAAAAAAGAAATGCACAGTAATTCTTACAATACTATGAAAAGGGATGAATAATAACATGGGTGATTCCAGCGCTTTAATTGTGCTATTTATATTTATTATAGGCATCGCTGTTTTAGGTGCGATACCAGGTTTGAAGGATAAACATATGAGTGCCGAAAACTGGGCTGTTGGTGGTCGTGATTTCGGCAGATGGCTGAATTGGTTTATCATGGCCGGTGAAGTGTACACGGCATTTGCGTTTTTAGGAGCCAGCGGTTGGGCTTACGCTAAAGGGGGGCCGACGTATTATATTTTGGGATATGGTGCGCTGGCTTACATGGTTGGATATCATGTACTGCCACGTGTCTGTGAATACGGACACCGGCATATGCTGGTCACACAGGGAGACTTAGTGGAATATTTATATAGCAGCCGTCCCTTAGGGATTTTTGTTGCCTGCATCGGGGTGGCCTTCCTTCTGCCGTATTTGCAGCTGCAGCTGACGGCGCTTGGCCTTATCGTGGAAGTTACGTCACTGGGAGTCATTCCGCGCGTGCAAGCTATGCTTATTGCTTTTATTATGGTGGCTATTTTTGTGTTTCTAAGCGGTTTAAAAGGTGTTGCATCAACGGCTGTCGTTAAGGACGTCATGATGATGGGAGCTATGCTGTTTTTTGGACTGTATTTACCGTACCATTACTGTGGTGGCATTGGTGAAATGTTTAATCAGGTAGAGGCATTAAAACCGGGCTTTTTGACCTTTCCTGGAGGAACCCCATCATTGGATGTAGTATGGACTATGTCGACGCTAGTTGTTATGGCGGCAGGATTTTACATGTGGCCTCATTTTTCGACGAATACCTTTAGTGCCAGAGATCCAGAAGTGCCTAAACATAATGCTGTTTGGCTTCCTGTCTGCCATTTATTTCTTATATTTCCTATGCTTGTCGGTTTTACTGCGGTTCTGGTTTATGCGAACAATCCTCTTCCTGTTGCTGATATGGCCTTTTTATATATGGTCAAGGATACATTTCCTGCATGGGTATTGGGAATTATTGGTGGTGCCGGTGCATTGGCATGCATGATTCCGGCAGCTGATTTGCTGTTGTCCACATCTCTTCTTATTTCTCGAAATATTTATATTAAAGGATTCAGAGGTGGTGATGAATCGATTTCTCCAGAGCATATGAAACGTGTAGCACGATATTTAATTCTTGTCTTGACTGCAGTAGCCTTATATTTATCGATTTTCCATTCCAGTCTGCTGGTCAACTTGCTGCTTACCGGATATTCTGGTGTTACGCAATTTTTCCCGCTCCTTGCATTGGGAATGTTTTGGAAGGAAGCTAGCAAAAAAGGCGCTGTTTGCGGATTGATTATCGGTGAATTTTTAGTGTTTTATTTAATGTTGAATAAAATGGATCCCTTCCCAATTATGGGTGAGCATCTGAATGCTGGATTTGTTGCTTTAGTAGTGAATTTTATTGTTTTTGTTGTGGTAAGCCTTCTTACAAAAGATGGAAAAACAAAATTAGTTTAAATTTACATATGGGCAGAAGACAGCTGATTCTGATTAGAATCAGCTGTCTTTTTGTTTAAGAATGGGAATTTTTATTGAGTATTGGTGCTGTTGGGACTATAATAAAAAAAGATTTGTAATGTTTCTGCAGAAGAGGTGTGGTATTAATGAATAAGCAAGAAATTCAAATAAAAATTGCAAAAGCTGTCGAGATAGTGAAAGAGTCTAAACCGTTGGCTGGCTCTATTACGAACTCGGTTACGATTAATTTTGTTGCCAATGCTCAATTAGCTGTAGGTGGAACGGCAGCAATGGTATATTTGCCGGATGAAGGAGAGACATTAGCAAAGCTGGGAGGTGCCATGTACATTAACGTAGGAACGCTTTTGCCTATATATGAAGATACGTTACCGCACACGGCTAAGGTTTTATTTGAAAATCAGAAACCATGGGTATTAGATCCAGTGGCGATTGGTATTGGAAGCCTGCGGACTAAAGTATTGGAACAGTTTAAACCATATAAACCTTCTGTTATTCGCGGCAATGCTTCAGAAATTATCGCTCTGGCCGGATTGTGGAATTTGGAAGGAGGGACAGATACATCTACCGTGCATGGCGTTGATTCGACGGTTTCTGTTAGGACGGCCAAGTCTGCTGCTGTAGCGCTAGCGTCATGGACGGGTGGCGCTGTTGCTGTATCAGGAGAAATGGATTTGATTACAGATGGAAGTACCGTGGCTGTTTCATACGGTGGTTCTGAAATGATGACTGCCATAACTGGCTCAGGCTGTTCACTGGGTGGAGTAATGGCTGTGTATGCCTCTGTTGCGGATCCCTTTATTGCAGCGCTTAGTGGAGCTTCTGTATACAATTTAGCAGGTATGAGGGCGGAACAACATACAGATGGCACTGGATCTTTTCAAATTGCCTTTATAGATGAATTATATAAGGCATCTGCCCAGGATATTAGTATGAATGAATTTACCCTTGAGGAGGTATGAGACACATGAATACACTTATAGCTGTTTGTATTGCCCCCTGTGGTACGGGTGATGAATTTGCGCCATATGTGGCGCAAATAGTGAAAATTATTCGTGCATCAGGTTTATCAAGTCGGACAAATTCTATGTTTACTGAGATTGAAGGCGAATGGGATGATGTTATGGCAGTAATTAAAAAGGCGACCTTTTATCTAGCTGATCAGGGAATTCGCACAGAGGTAGTATTAAAGGCGGATATTCGTCCTGGGCATACAAATATGATGAATTATAAGCCTCAGGCTGTGGAAGATATTTTAAGCAGGGGATGAGTTATCCTCGTGTGATTGAAGGTAATGCAGATTATCGGAAGATGTAGAAAATTATATACTTAGTGTAAAATAGTTCTCGGTAAGATATTGCAAAAAAAAGAAAAGACCTAGATAATAGATATATTGCCTAGCCAGCAAAATATATCACAACCGAAGGTCTTCTCATGGAATATATTATAGCAGAAATTATCAAAACAATAAAGGAATCCGATACCGCGATCATACGCGAAACAAAATTATTGCAGCTGTTTATGCGGATTTTCACAGAGGCACTGGTT
>NZ_LEKT01000085.1 GCF_001045675.1 Megasphaera cerevisiae DSM 20462 | reverse complement strand
GAATATGACTTTCAACGCGAGGTATTACAGAAATTAGGCAACATTGAAGGGAAACAAGATATGATGCATGAAGAACTCCGTTCACAACAGGATGATATCAAAGGACTGCGAACAGATGCGACAAAAGCCCTAGAATCCGCCAAGTCAGCGCACCATCGAATCAATCTCGTGATGGCGATTTTAGGAGCCGTGGGCAGTGCGTTGATATATATTGTCATTAAGATTATTTGGCCATGAAAGGAAGTGATCCATTAAAATCTGATATCTAGATGGAGGTGATATGTTGAAACAAAAAATAATTACATTTGCGGAATGGTCCGAAGAACATTGGATCGCATTAGTCATCATACTATCTGTAGTCATGATGATTTTTTTATTTTTAATTTTAGGATCATGGCTTGCGGGGTATTGGCTTAAAGCATTATATGGCATGAATTTTGAGCTTGGAAGTTGTTGGCAGGGAGTTACAGCGGTAGCTACAGGACTAGCAACCATAATTTCATTGGGTGGTGCTTGCTGGGCTAAATATAGAACAGACAGCAAATACAACAGCCCATTAGGGCAACCCGTTATTAATAAAATGGAGATGATACGTCATGACAGTGGAACAATTAGCAAGTGAGATAGCAAAAGGATTAATTAATACAGGCGTGGAAGGGCCGTTTGACGCCCTATCCTGCAGTACGGCCGGTGATTATCCGTCCGTCGGTGTAAGCCAGTGGGAAGGGCCGCGTTGCGACGATCTATTAGGGCGTATTCCTGGTGGTGACCATTTTCAAGGGCGCTCGTATTCCGATATCGAAAATGCGGGTGAGCTGCAGGCATTAAAAGATTTACTCGGCAGCGACGCCGGACAAGCAGCGCAGCAGCAGAAACTTGCAGAGGATTGTCAAAATTATGTGAACAGCCTGCAGGAGATTCAATCTATGGATCAGAGCCGCCCGATGATCTACGCCGGTATGTGGTGTCCAACCAGTGACAGTGTGGTAAAAGCCTTCCTGCAGCGCCGAGAAGAACGCGGGTATAATTTGAGAGATCTATCGGTCATGCGGGATATGTTTTATAACGAGTATGCCAATGCCGCGGGGTGCGAAGATTATGCAGCGGGATATCAGAACCGAGCAACGGCTACGTATGATTATGTAGCAAATTTAGATTTATCACAGTATGGAGAATAGGAGTGATTTTATCATGGCAGATGAAGAAACTGTAGTACAGCAGAACACAGTAACACCGGCAACGCAACCGGTCATTCAGACTACACCGGAAGAAAAAGTCAAGCAGGATATTGCTAATATGAAGCAGCACTTGGCCAATCTGGAGCAGGATGACAAAGAGTTGTATGCGGATGAAATTAAATCCTTGAAGGCAAAAATAGCAGTATCGGAATCCAAGTTGCAGCAAGAAGCAAAATCTGTTGTTGCCCATGTGGAAACAGCGGAAAAATCCTTCCGGGAAAAATACGGGAATGAAATTCTGAACAGCGTGGAAATTGTGGCATTGGTTGCGATTATTTGGAGATTGTTTTTCTTTTGATATGAAAAGGGCCGGCAGAAATGCCGGCTTGTTTTCGTTTAGGAGGTCATCATGCTATCTGAAATTAAGAAGCATAAGAAAATTATTATTTGTATTGTCGTCGCAGCTGTTTTACTGGGTGGCGGCTTATATTTTTACCTGCACTACAAAACCACAACGGAAGAACAGCCCAAGGTCATGAAATACGAGGACACTACGAATCCAACTGCCGTACAAAAAACGCTGGACGTGGATAGCAATACTGCAGGACAGCTTGTCAAGCAGATTGAATATATTCATGATGGTACCATTCTGCCGGAAGCAACGTATTCTGTGACAGCTTCGACTTTGGATGATGCGGCAACGAAAACTGCACAGCAAATCAAGAGCAACGATGCCAGCTTGCCTGCAGCGGCTACGGAAAAAACGGATCGAACTGTTGTGACGGCAAATACGGATCAGCAAAAAGTGGACGTCTACAAAATCAATTTGCGAAACAATCACAAGATCAAAGCAGGTGTGCTATATGCGGATGATAAGGCGTATGCCGGCGTTGGGTATCAGGCTGGGCGGGTGGAAGCCATGGTATACATGAGTGCTGACGGTAAAAAGGCTGGGGCTGTAAATTATACGGTTAAGGAATGGTGAATAATTTTGCGAATACTATCGACTTTTCTATATTTTTGTACTATTTCTTACCAAACAATGGTATAATATTCACAAGGAATAATGTTTTAGTGGCTTACTAAAATATGTGGAAGATAATATGGTTATTAAAATAATTAAATGGCTAATAATAGGCTAATTGGAGGGGAAAAATTGTGGATAAAATTATGTTATTTCAATTTAGCATTTTTGGAGATTATTCATCTATTTCGGTTTCTGATTGGGATAAACTAAAAAAAATGACAAAAGTCTTTGTAGATTTTGATATGATGTATAATGCTAAAAAGGAAGTATCCATGGAGGTCAATTTACAACAGGGGCGGTCATTGAAACCTAAAGTTATTGAAAGACCCAAATATACATCGCAAGACAATAGTAAAATAATTGATTTTTTTCAAGATAAAATTAACTTTATTGAAAAATATATTCATGGCTCAAACGAAGAAATAAAAATTCCTAATTTTAAGGAACATGTCGATGAATATTTAAAAAAAATAAATGAAATATATGATATCAATTTTAAACGACTTGCCTTGAATATAGAGCAAGCTTATTATACGGATGACTCTAAAGAAAAAAATATATTAAAATACATAAATTCACAATTAACACAATATCAGGATACCAAAAAACTCACAGGGTGGAGATTAGCAAAACGTGATAACTGGGAAAATATAGAACCGTCCATTAATATTATTACGTCGGCGACAGAGGCTAGTAGTAAACAAGAGTGGTTGAATCATAAAAAAGATATTGTTGTTATGCGTTATGATATTAATACAGATGCTGACAATAAAGATAATTTAAAAAACGATGTTTGCAGTACATTTTTAGATCAAGCTATAAAAATATATGATAACATATCGCAAGAGGTCAATAATGTTTTAGAATGTTAGGGGATTTATATTCTTTGAAGGATGGTTTTATTATGGCACTTATTGAGGCATCTGGGGCATTTACAAATGACTATTACAATGAAAACAAAGAATATACAAAAACAGATGAATCATCAGGGAGTAATAGTTTAAGTAGTAATGCTGATAAAAATGTATGTTTCTTTGATTTTGATGATGATTTCATAATTAAAGAGATACTCGCCTATTTGAAATATCATTATAGTGAAATAACATTAACAAATCTTTATACTGATAACTATTCAGATATACATCATGATTATAATATGTCGAAATATTTTCAAGAAAACCTTTTAGGAAAAAAGCAAGGCCGATCAGGGAGTGATAGCATGGATTATCAAGAAAAATATTTTGAGAGATTAGATCGAGATATATCTTCCACAAAAGAAGATATTAAAGAAATTGATAAAAACATTAGTAATATTTTAGATAACAAATTAAATAATTTTATGGGGGAGATTCGGGATAGGGATAATCAACGTCATGCTGAAATTATTGCAATGGAAACGCGTACAAATGATTCTATAAAATCGTTAAAAAATGAAACTGTTTATACTCGCAGATGGATTATGGGTATTTTTGGTACGTTAGTTATATCTTGTCTAGTTTTATTAATAAAAGTAATTTTTTTCACAGTTAGATAGATGAAGGAATAGTACAAATTGTCCCGGAAGGGTCTGTCATATTGGATCCGTTTGCCGGCAGTGGCACGACGTGTGTTGCAGCCAAGAAACATAATCGGCAGTACATTGGTTTTGAAAAGACGGAAGTGTACTACGATATAGCTGAAAAAAGGATGAATGAAGTAAGGTAATAAGGAGGGTTCGTAACTGAACCCTTCTTTTGTCAAAAATTCGTCACATTCTTGTTTCTTTTTGATTCTTTTCATGCAAATGAAGAATTTGCTAAAATGTCTTGTTTTGTGTTAATAGAAATTTATTATTCTTTATTTTTCCTGTGTTTTTTTCATATAGTAATCATTTTTTGTGTAAATACTTCTTGACTTTTTGGAATTTATTGTTCTATTTTAGAAAATATAATGCTATAATAAACTTGACAATTATGGATGTTTTAATAATTGATTAGTTTAAAAGGAGGCGATTTTTATGTCGTTTTTATATGGAAAAATTTTTCAAAAAAAACAGACTAATAAAGACAGAATGCCTCTCGTTAAGATTATTGAATATTTTCCTGAAACACAAAATTATTATTCTTTTCTAGAAGATCAGTGCCAACAGGGATATAAACAAATGATTATCAGTTCAAGGATGATGATTTCGTTATTGGAAAAATATTTTGAACAAAATGCCGATATTGTTGAGATTTTATTTATGGAAGATGACGAAGAACTCACACAGATGGTTGAGAAGTTATTAACAAAACTTAAAGCGAGTAGAGATGAACATGTATTTGAAAGAATCATTCAAAGATTAAAACATTTTTGTAATGAAGAATGCATAGAAATACAAGAAATAAAAATCAAGTATAAATCATCTGTTATAACTATTAAATCTAATGGAATAGTTATGATAAATGAAAAATCATATTTACAGGAAAAAAATGATATTGAATCAAAAATTTTAAATGTTTTGGATGCTGTATAATGGCAGATATATTTAATGGGGTCATCGTTATTGCAATTTATTTATGTAGTATATGGCTATACCAGTACTATGATTTACATCTGCTTATTCCTTTTATTCCGGAAAAGAATCTGATTGTCAATGTGACATTATATTCCAGTGTTTTATATATTATAAAAACATTTTTATTCAAGAAAATAATTCACGAAGGTATTATATGGGCACAAATTGGCCCCAATAAGGATAATTATGGATCTGAAATAAAAGTAATTGAAAAGCAATCTAAAGCTATATATTTACGAATTGCCATAATTAAATATTGCAAAGGTATGAAAGGTGAAAAATTAAAAATTGAGTTTCCAAGAGGATTGACCTGTCAGCCAGATGGAAATAATACGTACAGTGGAAAAGAAGAAAATGTAGTTTATTTTGATTTAAATGATATCAATACGGGGACACAGCATGTAGAGCTCAAGGTGTATGTACTTAATAGCAAAGAACATATTAGCCTTCAATCAGGAATAATAATTACCATAGAAAAACATTTTTGGAAAGATATATCATTAATTTACAAGTCAACAATTATAAAACTTGAAGGTGACTAAGGTGCCAATTATTACAAAACTAATAGACAATAAATTAAGTACTTTGGATGCAGTAATCAATCAATTGGAATCCATTCGAAGTGAAACACTAATTCAAGAAGAGCTGAAAGCAACAAAACTTTTTAACGCAAATCAAAACGTTAGTCTTGAAGATATGTCTATTCAATTTAATTGTTTTTCGCTAAGTTATCCATCTGAAACAGAAGAAGATGTAATGAGTAATAATTTTTTAGTAGTATATTCTGTTAATAATGAAAAGCCTGGATTTATAATCGATAAAAACTCGAGAGCGGCAACGTTATTACGACGCTTTTTAGGATGTGCGAATAAAAGAGGAGAAGTTGAAATAATTAGTTCTTCTATAGATCCTGGATTCTCGAAAACATGACGATGAATGTTTCGTCATACATCGTTAAAACCATTGATTTTACTACGTTCATTGCCATTTACGCTTGACTATTCGCTCGTCATGTTTTATAATAATAGATATAAACATGACGAGGTGAAGCATGTCCATCATAACGCAAACCGATAAAAGATCTGGCATTACATATGCTTACGAAACCACATACTACTGGAACAAGAAAAAACAACAGTCGCGAGCAAAACGAACC
>NZ_LEKT01000084.1 GCF_001045675.1 Megasphaera cerevisiae DSM 20462 | reverse complement strand
TTCTGTATCCATGATTTCTAACGCACAAACCAGTGCCTCTGTGAAAATCCGCATAAACAGCTGCAATAATTTTGTTTCGCGTATGATCGCGGTATCGGATTCCTTTATTGTTTTGATAATTTCTGCTATAATATATTCCATGAGAAGACCTTCGGTTGTGATATATTTTGCTGGCTAGGCAATATATCTATTATCTAGGTCTTTTCTTTTTTTTGCAATATCTTACCGAGAACTATTTTACACTAAGTAAGTATTCTTCCTGCGGGTATTAGTTATTGGTCATACTATACTTTTGGTATATTTCTCTTGTTTTAAGTGAAGGCGCTACATTCAATTCTTTTTTCAATTGCTCCGAACACATGGTAATGGTTCTGATTAACAACGCCTGATCATGCAATTCGCCATAACTAATTAGTTTAAGCTGATATGCGCTCTCCCAACATATATCTATTTGAAGGATATGATTAGCCCAATAAATGGCCTGATCATATTTTTTTTGTTCTATATATGAAAATCCTAATGTTTCTGCTCCCCGCAGTGCCAGCAGACGCAGCCGTTCTCTTTCTCTCAGCACGATATCATCAGTCACTTCACCTGCCATAAATTCTCCTTTGTATAAATGTAATCCGTTTAATAACAGTTTCTGCGCTTTGCCAACATGTCTGTATATTTCCATACATCCTTCATGAATACTGCGCTCAAAAGCCTGCACATCTAACTGCAGCTGCTCATCAAGATGCAGCTGCAGGAACGAATCTGTACTGACAATAAAGCGACTGCGCGCCCGGGGCTGCCGCGCCGGCTCTAAAACATGCAGTAAATAATTCAGTACTACTTTAAAGTTACGCTGCACCTCCTTACTGCTTCCATGAGGCCACAATATATTCATCAAAGTTTCTCTGGATATCGGTGCAGTATACATGGAAATCAGCACAACCAATAATTTTTTGGCTGCTTTACGACGCCATACCTCTGATCCCAGTTCGCTTCCGTTTCGAAACAGTTTAAATCCTCCCAGGGTTTGAATAACTATAGCTGCCGTATTAGACGAACTGAGCGTCCCATAACGATCTAAAGCAGCTGAATATAATTCAAACTCTTTTGAATCAAAGCCTGCAATATCCCCTAATAATGTTTTTCGTTCCAAAATAAATGCATAGTTGTACTTATGGCAATTCGTCAGCAGCAGTTTATAATACTGTTGAAACTGCTTTTTATCGTTCCGTTTGTAGCATTGATACGTCAACTGCCAATAACAAGCAGTCTGACCCAAAGAATCACGGCATTTTTCAAACAGCTTCAGTGCCTTCAAAGAATACGCTTGTCCTTCATCATAATTTCCACATAAGGCAGCGCTCATTCCCAGGGCATGATACAGGATGGCAGCAAACCAATTATCATGCCCTGCAGTGGTGACAGTCAGTGCCTGCATACCGATTTTTCGAGATTCTTCCCAGTTTCCCTCCAACGCATACAGCAGGCATTGCCCCCAATACATCTCCGTTGTTCCTCGTGCAATGCGTAATTGTTCAGCCAACATCATCGCCTTATGATAAGCCTGACGGCATATTTCCTCTGTATGATGAAAATCCAGTAATAATGCATGGCCCATGCGAACATATCCTATAAGGGAAACGAATGGAGACTGTACTTTATTTCCATATTCAATACTGGCACTGGAATAAGAAATAGCTTGTGACACATCGCCCATAAAGCAATAGCATAATGATAAAATAAGAGAACATTCTCGAAAAGAGCATGGCGTTCGAGCCCCCGCTTCTTCTCTATACTTATTTTCTAACGTATGTATGGCTTTCTGAATGCGTCCTGTTCGTAAATAAATACGTGCTTGTAAATTATTCTTGTCAGCCTGATCAAAAGAAAGCACCCATTTTCGCAGCCGCAAATACCGTTCTGCCCGATGAGAATAACCATGATTAATCATATTTTCACTCATCAGTGCCAACACGTCTCCCTTCTCCCTTTCTGAACCTGCTGGCAATAATTTATAAGCTTGACGCAAATATGTTTGAGCCACATCGGGTTGTATAATATCAAGATATAATTCTCCCATACTCCGGCAGCATTGACTTAATTCCAGAGCATTCCCGCAAGCATAAAATATTTTCCGGGCTTTCTTATACCAATACACGGCTTTTTCATAGGAACTGGAAATACGCTCCCTATCTCCCAATGCCATATATATTTTGGGGTGCCTCCGATATGTCTCCGGAAGTTTTTGCAAATATTTCATAAACACCTCCTGTCTTCCGCAAAGTATCCAGTACCGACCCGCAGCCGACAAAATTTCGGAGGCCGCATCCCACCGCTTTTCTTGCAGGAAAAAATACAACGCCCATTCTGCATTATCATGCTTTTGATAAAATACAGCGATTTTATCATATAATTCTTTTATATGTACTATCCGCAGTTTTGCCTGTTTCTGCAAAAATTCCTGAAATAAAGAATGATACCGATATGCATCTGTGCCGATTTTAGAAATAAAAAGACCGGTCTTTGCCACGGTATCCAAATATGGAACAGGGTACTCTATCTCCAAGACCTCTCTGCAGTATGCCGAATCAAAAGACTGTACCAGGGAGGTTTTCATCAAAAAATCTTGTAAGCCCAGTGACTGCCGGTTAAAAATAGTATGACTGAGATATTCAAAAAAACAATCTAAATCAAAATTGCCATTTTTCAAATAATTGGAAAGCTGTTCTACATCGTCTTTCCATTGATTAGCCAATAATTTGATAACTATAATCCATCCCTCCGTGCGATTGAAAATTTCCTGTATCTCTTTTTCATCAATATCAAACAGCTGCTCCATCCGAAAAAATGCAGCAATTTCTTCTGCCGTAAACAAAAGATCCTGCGGAAAAAAATCCAGCACACGGCCCTGCAGCCTCATTCGTTCTACTTCTGGCAGCATCACATATTCCCGTGATATTAAAACAACATGAATATTAGCAGGCATATGTGCCAAGAATCGATCAAAAAACATACAAATATCAAAGCATTGATGGGCATACTGCCAATCATCGATGACTAAAAAACACTCGTTATGTTTACTGTTATATTGCTCAATTCCCGTCATAAGACAAAAGAACAGCGTTTTCCAATCTAATTGCTCCTCTATACCCAGCCGTGTGCCATACCATTGATAAAGACCCGGAAAAATGTGATTTATAGCATTTACTAAATATATGGCGAAGAAATATATATTATCATCTTCTGGCCCCAGATTATACCATCCGACAGCAGATTTCTTTCCTGATAAATATTGGATCAAGGCCGTCGTTTTTCCATATCCTGCGCCAGCAGTAAATACCGACAAGGTATATGCGGATATTTTTTTTAGTTTTCTGTATAAAGTTTCACGTCGTATACTCTCTGCAGATAAACTGGGAATTGTAATCTTACTAATCAATATATCCTGCATTCAACTCATCCTTTCCTTACACTGTTCTCTTTATATTGTATCATCTTTATGAAAACAGCGCTAAGTCTCCCTTGCATAAATATTTTACGCTAAAAAGAGGCGCCGCTTCACGCAATGGCGCCTCTTTTAGCACAGTATTTCTACCAAATCATATACCTTTCTGCCTCCGAATGAAGCCATTCCCGAAAATCAGGATGGGCAATCTGAATCAGCGCTTCCGTGCGCTGCCGGATATTTAATCCTCGCATCCAGGCAACTCCATACTCTGTAACAACATAATCAGTATCATTTCTGGAGGTAGTAACCACCGCTCCGGCTTGAAGAAACGGCACTATTTTAGAATGAAGAACTGTTTTCCCGCTCGTATCCGTTGTTTCGTAGGTAGAATGCATGGCAATAATTGATTTTCCTCCTGGTGACATTTGTGCTCCCTGAACTGTTTCTGACTGGCCGCCGGTACCGGACCACTGTAAATTCCCAACAGTTTCCGATGCACACTGCCCCGTAAGATCCACTTCGAGGGTTGCATTGATTGATACAAATTTATTGTTTTGTCCAATAGTATAGGGATCATTGGTAAATGTACAGGATTTAAACATGATAGATGGATTATTGTCAATGTACTCGTATAAACGTTGACTGCCCATCGTAAAGGAGCATACTGAATATCCATTCAATAATCCCTTTTGTGAATTATCCACAGCGCCGCATTCGATCAGATCAACCATGGTTTCTGTAAACATTTCTGTATGAATTCCTAAGTGCTTTTTACTACGCAGTTCATGTGCCACGGCATTGGGAATATTACCAATTCCCAGTTGGATCGTCGATCCATCGTCAATCAATTCTGCAATATGCTGCCCGATAAAGGCATCTGTGTCTGTATACGGAGCCAAACTGGCATACGGAATCGGGCGGCTTGATTCCACAACGGCTGCAACTTCTGAAATATGTACCTGCGTATCTCCAAAGGTTCTGGGATAATGTGGATTTACCTCTACAATGGCTAATGCCCCTGCATTGATCAGGTCTCGTTCATAAATTGCACTAATAGATAAAGACATATACCCGTGCCGGTCCATAGGCGAAACCGTTGCCAATACTACGGGGCGCCTATGTTCATACCGAATTCGATCCAGTGTTTTACGTAAAATAGAGGTCGAGCTTTGCGGTACAGCACTGCTCAGTCTCTGTTTTTGTGATGCCCGGCAAGGGCCTGAAAAAAACCACCCGTTATGTTCCATAATACCCTTCATATCTTCATCATGGAGCCATGGATAGTCTCGTAACGGCAAACATGTATTCAGAATCGCCCCTTTGATTTCTGTCGTTTTCAAATATTGCATATGATCCAATATAGCAGCCGGTTCACCGGCTGCCTGCGCACTGAACATATAATCGTTATTTTGAATCAAAGCCAAGGCTTGCTCCGTCGACATCTTTTTTTCAGCATACATGGTATCCCATTGTTTCATCCTATTTTCCTCCTGCCATAATACTATTTTTATTAAATTGGTTAATTTCTTATTTTTTTGATTTTCCCGTTTCTGGCAATAGGAAGGAGCCTATAAAAGCTGTAGCACTGATAATTACAGCCGTGATCAATCCTGCCGTATACCCAGATTTATCAATAATACTACCGATAATAAAAAATGCAATTGTTTCAATAATATACGCAAAAGCCCAAAAAATACCCATGATTTTAGTAAGTTTAGCCGGTGTCATATTCGGCAGTTCCTGTGGAATCATAAACAGTGAAGTTACGGGGACAAACATAAGATTTCCAATAGCAAATGCAGATATCAGTGCAATGAATCCATTCTCGGTAGTAAACATTAATATACCGCAAACGGTTAAAAGAAGACCGCATATGCGAATAACCGGAACTCGTTTAAAATATACTTTAGACAATAAAATGGTAATTATAGTTCCGGTAATACCGCCAAAAGCTACCACAATCCCCAACGTCCTGGAACTAATTACCGTTGTTCCTGAAATCGGGAAAATATTCAACAGTACTATATAAAAAGTTAATATACCGGAATAGGTAAACGGCAATACCCAGTTAAAGGAATGACTGAGGGCAGTACGAAAGGTGTATCTCTCTTCTATCATATCTGCTGTCTGTGAATTACTGCTGGCATTTAATGCAAAATCTTGCCCAATCAAAAGCCACGCCAAAAATAATACACCGCTAATCACAGCAAAAAAACCATACTTCCCTGCCATGTCTGCATCATGGCAATAACCGGACCTACGACAAGCATTGCCAGCATACCCTTAGTGTAAAATAGTTCTCGGTAAGATATTGCAAAAAAAAGAAAAGACCTAGATAATAGATATATTGCCTAGCCAGCAAAATATATCACAACCGAAGGTCTTCTCATGGAATATATTATAGCAGAAATTATCAAAACAATAAAGGAATCCGATACCGCGATCATACGCGAAACAAAATTATTGCAGCTGTTTATGCGGATTTTCACAGAGGCACTGGTTTGTGCGTTAGAAATCATGGATACAGAATT
>NZ_LEKT01000083.1 GCF_001045675.1 Megasphaera cerevisiae DSM 20462 | reverse complement strand
CGCTTAAACCGTCAGCGAAGTGTTTTCCCAAGTTCACAGGCTCTGCTCAAGGCGTTGTACCTGTCCACTTTCGAAGCTGCCAAGAAATGGACCATGCCGCTTCGGAATTGGGGAAAGGTGAGAGGCGAACTGGTCATCATGTACCCTGACAGATTACTGGCATGATAGTTCTAGCAAAATGACGATTTATTAACTCTTTATTAACTATCATAGAAGACCTTATTTACAGACTTTTCTTCATAGCCCCTCCTATGTCAGAGGACGTTCCGGCGGCACCTTTCTTCTTATTAAAATATTTTTCTATATAATGGCAGTGGAGCATACGGCGTTATCTTTTCTGATTGGGTTTGGCCGCTTTGATTGTATCGGATGGATGCTGTTGTGTCCCTCCTTTTATACAACATGGGGTAGGGCAGATATGGATTGTCTGTCTTACCCCAATATTTATTATAGAACCACATTAAAAGTAGAAAAAAACAACATAAATTATAAAAAAATCTACTTGATTTTAGTCTTTTATGGATGGACATCTATTGAAAATTCTTTTTTTTTAGTTGGATTTATATTATAATAAAAACGGAAACTTACTATAATGAAAACGGAATAGGCTGTCAAAACAACCTTTTCATGATATAATAAATAAGTATGACACTTTGTACTGGAGGTGCAATATGGCAACAAATCAGGAAAAGATAGATATTCTCCGTCAGAAGCTGGCAGAAATGAAGCTTGGCGGAGGGCAAAAACGGATTGATAAACAACACGCCAGCGGAAAATATACAGCCCGGGAACGGTTGGAAAAACTTTTTGATTTAGGAACCTTTACTGAAATCAGCCAGTTTATTCAGCATCGCTGTACTAATTTCGGGATGGAAAAAAAGGAAATCCCCGGTGACGGTGTGGTCATTGGGTACGGGATGATCCATGATCGTCTTGTGTATGCCTATGCAGAGGATTTTACTGTCGAAGGCGGATCCTTGGGAGAAATGCATGCGCATAAAATTTGTCAGGTTCAGGAAATGGCACTCAAGATGGGAGCGCCGATTATCGGTATCAATGACTCCGGTGGTGCCCGGATTCAGGAGGGAATTGATGCGCTTTCCGGCTTTGGCAGTATTTTTATGAATAATACGAAGGCATCTGGCGTTATTCCGCAGATTTCCGTTATTATGGGGCCTTGTGCCGGCGGTGCTGTCTATAGTCCGGCCTTGACGGATTTTATATTCATGGTAAAAAATACGAGCAATATGTTTATTACCGGTCCGGCTGTCATCAAGTCCGTTACGGCGGAAGAAGTATCGGCCGAAGACTTGGGAGGAGCGGTGACGCACAGCTCGGTTTCCGGCGTAGCTCACTTTGCCTGTGAAAACGAGGATGACTGCATTGAAAAAATAAAAGTTTTGCTGGATTTTCTGCCGAGTAATAATATGGAGGAAGCACCTATTGCTGATATAGCGGATGATCCCAATCGGCAGGATGAAGGCTTGAATTCCATTATTCCGGACAGCAGCAATATACCATACGATATGCTGGATCTTATCAAGTCGTGTGTCGATACGGGCGAGGTATATCAGGTACTGGAAAACTATGCGTTAAATATTATTACATGCTTTGCCCGTTTTGACGGGCAAACTGTCGGAATTATTGCGAATCAGCCTAAATTCCTGGCAGGATGCCTTGATATTAATGCATCGGATAAAGCAGCGCGGTTTATTCGGTTTTGCGATAGCTTCAATATTCCTATTGTTACCTTTGTCGATGTGCCGGGTTTTCTGCCGGGGACTACGCAGGAATATGGCGGTATCATCCGTCATGGCGCTAAGATGCTGTATGCATATTGTGAAGCGACAGTGCCTAAGGTGACTATTGTCGTTCGTAAGGCCTATGGTGGTGCGTACATAGGTATGTGCTGCCGTCAGCTTGGTGCCGATATGGTTTTTGCCTGGCCTATGGCTGAAATTGCGGTAATGGGAGCCGATGGCGCTGCCAACATTATTTTCAAGCGTGATCCTGATAAAGAAGCGAAGAAGCAGGAATACATCAAGGAATTCCAAACGCCTTATAAAGCAGCAGAGCATGGCTATGTGGATTGCGTTATTGAACCGAAGGAAACGCGCCCGCGCATTATTAATGCGTTGGCTATGTTGTACAGCAAAAGAGAAGAACGACCAGCTAAAAAACACGGAAATATGCCGTTGTAAGGGGAGGGAATGTCATGGAAGAAACATCTGTCGTTTCGATGGAATTTGTGTTGGCGGCACTCATTGCCCTGGCAGCGCTATTGGTCATTCTTTGGTATACCACGATAACCCGTTTTAAAGGTGCAGAACGCAAAATTTTTGCACTTACACAAGAAAATAAAGAGCTGCAGCGGCTTTTGGAAAAGACCGGGAGTGTGGCTCAAAATGCGGCTTCTCAGACGGAACCGCCACAGACTGCCGCCATTGGCGAGTCAGCAGGGGCGGGTGTCAGATACCCTGTAGTACCGGTAGGAGAACGCCAGCCTGTGGTGCTTGGAACGCGGGCGATGGTAGCTGTCAAGGCTGACGAGTCAGCGGCAGCTGGCGGCATTTCACCAGATGTGGCAGCCGTTATTATGGCAGCTGTAGCTGTCTATGGGTATTCGCCGACGGCGATTCGGTCAATCCGGTCCAACGTACGGCAGAATAAAAACTGGGTCATGGCAGGACGTCTGGCTGGTATGAAATAAAAGTGCAATTCATACTTTTTCTTCGGGAGGATATAGAATGAAAAAATTTAAAGTAACGGTAAATGGACAAGCATATGAAGTGGAAGTGGAAGAGGTAGATACCCCGGCAGTTTCTCCGGCAGAGACGATACCGTCTCCGCATCAAACGGCTGCCGCGCCTGCAGTGCCTTCCGCTTCCGCTCCGGCAGCTCAGCCGGTAGTGCAGGAAGCACCAGCGCCTAAGGGGCCGATTCCAGAAGGGGCGGTTGTGATCAAGGCGCCGATGCCGGGTAAAATTTCAGCTCTTAAGGCAGAAGCAGGCAAAGTAATTCATAGAGGGGATGTCATTGTTGTATTAGAAGCGATGAAGATGCAGAATGATATTACCGCTGCAAACGACGGCACACTTCAGGAAATTCGTGTCAGTATAGGCGATAATGTAAAAACTGGCGAGGTACTGGCTGTTATTGTCAAATAATTTGCCATTGGTTATGTTGCTTTATTCGCGAAAAAGCAGCAATTTCTGTACATCATATCAGAAATTGCTGCTTTTTTGGTGTCCCGGAATATGCGGCAGTATATATTCTATTTTTTCTTATGTTCTGCCTTAGCTAAGAAGGGTTCCGATTCAATGATAAAACGTTCGTGAATCGCGTCGCCGATCAGACCGGCATCATCATACGCTTCAACGTGGAAGGTTAATTTCTTCCTATCCTGTTCCGTTAATGTTGCCTTTGCCGTAACTGTTAGGCCAATAGGGGTGGCGGATACATGCTTGACATTCATGGAAATGCCCACGGTGCCATATCCGTCCGGAAGCTGGCTGTCTACTGCTAAAATAGCTGCATGTTCCATCAGTCCGACCATGGCCGGGGTGGCATATACTTTAGCAGTGCCGCTGCCAAATTTAAGGGCTGTATTGTTTTCTGTAACGAGTTCGGATGTTTCTGCATTGGATTGCGGTTTAATTGTAAAATCCATTAATACTACCTCCTTTTAAAATCAAGTTATGATAACACTATACCATAGTTGAACTGCAAAAACCAGTCGTTTTGTGCATAAAGAACAGGGAGTTGCACTGCAGGTGCGGATGATAGGAGAGACGTGGCAGTATGATTCAGTTCATCATCCGAGTGAATTTTTTTACAGCGATTAAAAAAGTAATTATAATAAAAATTAAAAGAGCGGCAGCCTGGGAATATAAAATCAGCAGGGTATTTCCTTTCAGGATAATACCGCGGAGAATATCAATGTAATATGTCATAGGGAGGAGGGCACTGAGATAATAGAAGAAGGCCGGCATGGCTTCCCTGGGAAATATAAAACCGGAAAGCAAAACGCTGGGCATAAAGACAAGGAAAGACATCTGCATAGCCTGCATCTGTGTTTTGGAAATTGTAGATATGACGAGTCCCAGGGTGAGCGAGGCAATAATAAATAATGTTGTCAAGCCATATAGCAGGAAGATACTGCCGCGCATGGGAAGCGCGAAAATGCCGATGCCGACCAGTATGGAAACGGTTGTTTGCACATATCCTACAAAAATATAAGGAATTACTTTGCCAACCATGAGCTCCCAGGTTTTGAGAGGAGTGACCATGAGCTGTTCCAGTGTGCCGCGTTCACGTTCACGGACAATAGACATAGAGGTGATCATCACCATTGTCATCGTCAGGATAATGCCCATAATGCCGGGCAGCATATAGTAGACGGTAACGGCATCACGGTTGTACCAGGCACGAATGCGGATATCATAGAGATTCAGATCCGTATCCGTGATACGCGGATTGTGTTTCAGCATCAGCTCCTGGGATTTTAGCTGCCCAATGGCTTGCGCAGCTGAAATCGCGGTGGAAGAGGATGTGGAATCGGAGGCATCAACAATCACTTGAATCGGTGTGGAATGACCGTGCTTTACATTGCTTGCCAGGTCAGGGGGAATGATGATGGCTACCTTTGCCCTGCCGCCGTCGACAAGTGTATTAGCTTCCTGAAAGGTATGGGCAACATAATTGATATCAAAATATTCGCTGTTAGTAAAGCTTGCTAAAAGATCCCGGCTTTCCTGGGTCAGGGATTGATCGAAGACAGCCGTGGATTGATGTTTGATATCAGTGTGGATGGCAAAACCAAAGAGCAGCAGCTGGACAAGCGGCAGCATAAACATGATGATAAGCGTAATCGGATCGCGTTTCATTTGCAAAACTTCTTTATACAGCATAGCCAGCAGTCGTGTCATAGGGGACCCTTCCTTTGCTGTTTGTCGTAGAAAATAAATACATCCTCCATGGTAAGGTCAGCAGCATGATAATACAGGTTCTTGGGAATCTGCGTATGCGTAGCGATAAGTACATGGAAGTGCTGGCCGAAAAAATACGCATCTAAATAAGGCATGCCGGATTTTTTCAGAGCCTGTTGGGATGTCCCTGGCGTGGGGTAATCAAGCAGAATAAGGCGAGCCGGAAGGGCAGCTTTCAGATTCTGGGGCGAGCCATTGGCAATGAGACGCCCTGCTCGGAGAAAGCCGATGAGATCACAATGCTCTGCTTCGTCCATGAAATGTGTAGTGACAAGAATAGTCGTTTTGCCGTCTTTGACTAATTCTGCCAGTAAATTCCAGAAAAGACGGCGGGAGGTTGGGTCGACAGCAGAGGTCGGCTCGTCCAGCACTAACACTTCAGGCCGGTGAAGAATAGCACAGCCTAACGCCAGGCGCTGGCGCTGGCCGCCAGATAAAGATCCGGCCAGTACGGCACGCTTTTCGGTGATTTGCATTAGTTTTAAAACATTTTGAATAC
Source organism: Megasphaera cerevisiae DSM 20462 (assembly GCF_001045675.1). GTDB lineage: Bacteria > Bacillota > Negativicutes > Veillonellales > Megasphaeraceae > Megasphaera > Megasphaera cerevisiae. The sequence goes on along the minus strand of NZ_LEKT01000083.1, from coordinate 498 downwards.
GATCTTTTTTTATCTGTCCCTGCAGGCCGTATAAACCGGCATAAAATTTCATATTTTCTATGCAGGTGAGGTCATAATACAGGCTGAATTTCTGGGACATATAACCGATTCGCTGCTTGACCTGATCCGTATCGGACGCCGTGTCGCAGCCCAGCACGATGGCCTGGCCGTGCGTAGGACGAAGCAGCCCGCAAAGCATACGGATAGTTGTTGATTTTCCAGAGCCGTTAGAACCGATAAAGCCATAAATAATGTAAACTGCACAAACCAATAGTGTGCATAACTGCAGTATTCATCAGTGTTTCGTAGTATAATAAGTGCATGAGTATGGTGGAAAACAGCTCAAAATCCTTGCACACAGGTGATATAACATGTATAAAACTCCTTCTAAACAACTTTCCTTCGAAGATTTTAATCAGCCCTTGGGATTACAAATGGATCCGAACAACCGTTGGATCAAGAAAGCAGCATTCATTCCGTGGGACCTGGTAGAAAAGA
>NZ_LEKT01000082.1 GCF_001045675.1 Megasphaera cerevisiae DSM 20462 | reverse complement strand
ATATACAATAGTACTACCTTGTGCTTATTTTCTATCTTAAATTTCTCTCAAAAAACACAGCGAGCCCTGGTTCCTGAAAACCAAGGCTCGCTGTATTTAACATATTTTAAAGATTAGAAAAATCCAAGGTAGCAAATAAATCATCCAATGTTTCAGCACGGCGGATACGCGTTACACTGCCATCTTCATGAAGCAGAAGTTCTGCTGACCGCAACTTACCATTATAATTAAAGCCCATCGAGTGACCATGCGCCCCCGCGTCATGAATAACGATAACATCGCCATCATTGATTTCCGGCAATGGCCGGTCAATAGCAAATTTATCACAATTTTCGCACAAGGATCCCGCCACATCATACAAATGATCCTTGGGGACATTTTCTTTCCCCATGACTGTAATATGATGATAAGCGCCATACATTCCCGGGCGCATAAGATTAGCCATGCAGGCGTCCACACCAATATATTCTTTCCAAATATGTTTATGATGAATCGCCGTGGTAACAAGGTAGCCATAAGGACCCGTAATAGCACGTCCGCATTCAAAAGACATACGAATATTTCCCAATCCCGCTGGTTCCATAATTTCTTCATAGTAATTTCGGATGCCATTGCTCAAGAAATTATAATCAACAAAAGACTGTTCCGGTTTATACGGAAGTCCAATACCTCCGCCAAAATCAAGAAACTCAATATTAATGCCGACATTTTTCTGCACATCTACCGCCAGCTCAAACATCATTTTAGCTGTATTAATTAAGCCATTAGGATCCAATTCATTTGACACTACCATCGTATGCAGTCCAAAATGTTTTACACCCTTATCACGAAGAATGCGAAATGCTTCGAAAATCTGATCACGGGTCATACCATATTTTGCTTCCTCCGGTTTGCCAATAATATCATTACCTTCCTTCATCAAAGGACCCGGATTGTAGCGCACACAAATCCAGTCAGGCAACGGACCAAATTTTTCTAAATATTCAATCATAGAAATATCATCCAAATTAATCAGGGCACCTAATTCCATCGCTTTTTTGTATTCCTCATACGGAGTATCATTCGACGAAAATACAATATCATGTCCTTGAATGCCAACCTTTTCACAAAGAGCTAATTCAGCCATAGAACTGCAGTCTGCGCCAACTCCTTCAGCTTTCAAAAGTTTCATAATATATGGATTAGGGGTTGCTTTAACAGCAAAATATTCCTTAAAACCTGGTGCCCATGCGAAAGCGCTGATCAGCTTCCGTACGTTATCAATAATTGCCATTTCATCATAAATGTGAAACGGCGTAGGATATTCAGCAATAATATTGCGTATCTGTTTTTCTGTAAATGGTACGATTTTTTTATTCATTTTGTATTCAGCTCCATTTTCTTAAAATATATCAAAAAATATCATATTAAATAAATTGAAGGAAGCTTTCATTCATTGTTTCTTTACAAAATGTATTATATAATAAGATTGTATAATTTGTAAAATAGATTATTCTAATTTCATCAATTCGTATTTCAAATTGCAGCAAGGGGATTATATGGATACGACAACACTTCGCACCTTTATTGCACTAGCCCAAATCAAAAACTTCACTAAAACAGCGCAGCAATTATTTGTCGCCCAATCTACTGTGACGAACCGTATTCGTGATCTAGAAACAGAATTGGATGCCGAGCTATTTATACGCAATCGGAAACAAGTAGATCTGACGCCTTCCGGACAAAAGTTTTTAAACTATGCACAGCGTTTTATTGCCTTGGAAGTTACCGCGCTTCAAGAAATTCAAACCTCTCCCGCATATGCACAAAAAGTCCATATTGGGACAACAAACACCATTTATGAATGCCATCTGCAAAAAAAACTTCGAGCCTATATGAAATCAAAGCCTGACATATCTCTCCATGTTCAGATCAGTCATACCAGAGATATGCTCCATAATCTGCAGGAAGGAATGCTGGACGCCGTTTTTTCCTTTAGTGCTTTTTTTCGTGAAGGCTATATTTGTCATCCTTATAAAACAGATGCATTGGTGCTTGTCTGCCAAGCAGATAATACAGAATATTCTGGTGGCATTTATAAGGACGATCTTCAAAAAATCAATTATTTATTTTGCAATTTCGCCCTGCAAGGTGTCGGCCTCTACATTCAGGACCTATTTCCCCGCCACCATCGCTTCCCCATGGAAATTGACAACAGCACAAAATTACCTCAATACGTCGCAGACGGTATCGGTTACACCTTTCTGCCCCGAAGTCTCATAGAAGATGATCTTGTGCAAGGGCGAGTCCGGGCAATCCCTTTGCTTGATTTTGCTCCACCTAAGGTCGACAGCTACTATATTACCCGAAGTCCGGGTACCATACCCGAAGAATTAGAAGCCTATCTGCTGACATAAAGCCAAAATCTCCGTCACGCATGTCCGCTGCGTCCGGAGATTTTGGTTTCATATAGTTTCTAATTGATCCAACATTTGCTGTGGATTAGCTGCTGCCTTAACTTTGCCAAAGGCCTGAACAATTATACCTTGCTCATCAATTAAGTAGGTGGTCCTGATGACCCCCATGATTTTTTTACCATACATATTTTTTTCCTTCCATACATCGTAGGCCTGAATCGCATATAGCTCCGGATCCGAAATCAAAATAAATGGCAGCTGATACTTCATTGCAAACTTTTTATGGGATGCCACACTATCCTTACTGACACCAATAACCACAGCCTCTTTTTCCTCAAAATGAGGAAAAAGATCAGCAAAGCCGCAGGCCTGCTTGGTGCAGCCAGCCGTATTATCCTTAGCGTAAAAATACAATATAACCTTCTTACCTTGAAAAGAGGATAATGACACTTCGTCTCCATTTTGGTCCGGCAATGTAAAATCCGGGGCTCTTGAACCTGCTTTCAGCATACTACTTCACTCCTTTTGATACGCTATATTACGCTATTATTGTATATAATTATATACAATAATAGCACGAAGTATTTTAAGCTGCAACAAGCAATTGTGCCTCACATTCCATGACTGAGCATAATAATCAAGGTTGACATCATCACGATAGAAACCAAAATATACAATGAACTAATGCAGGCTGCCACTTCAATATTTCCTTTGAGTTTCGCAGTATAATAGCAGGCCATTCCCGCAATCGGTGAAAAAAGCAAAATCATCAATACTCGTTTGATGTCCATCGGATAATCCAGCAAAAAGTAAATTCCCGTCGCAATAGCAGCTGATCCTATAAAACGAATGCCGATATCTGTAAAAATGATATGAACAAAATCTTTTTTCAATGAAACTCCCAGCGCAACACCAATCATCAGCATAGATAAAAAAGTGTTGGCCGAAGCCGGAATAGATGCCCAATTAATCAGAGACGCCGGCAGCTTGACAGAAAATATAGCTAGTAAAATCATCACAATATACGATAAAACCGGAACGGAAGACAATACAGAACGGCAAAGAAGATGGAGAATATTTTCCCCTTCATGACCACGAACGCAACAAGCAAGTCCATAGGCAACGCCTAAACACATAATAGAATTCCCCGCATCAAAAAGACAAACAATAAGAACAGCCGCACTATCAAAAAAATACGACACAAAGGGTAGGGCAAAATTGCCTATATTAAACCCATTTAAATTCAGCATATAAAAACTTTTTTCTATTTTATCTTTACCAAGCATATATCCTAACCCGATAAAAATAAAATTAAATACAATCGCTAATACGCTGATAAATAATAAGCGGTTTTCAAAATGAACTCCATTCAGATTTACAATAATAGCTGTCGGCAATGTAATATTAAAAACAATAGTTGAGATCGTGTTGAAAGATTGCCGGCTAAACAACCTCATCTGCTTCAATATGTAGCCACAGAGAATAAATGAGACAAGAATGCCTGCTTTGGCAATAGTTTCCATCATGATATAAAGGCCCCTTTTCGACACAGTTTCCTAAAAAATAAGCCCTGCTATGTCTGGCCATACTGGCCGGAAACAGTCAGAGCAGGGTTGCAAACGTGTTACTAGTATACGAAATGATCCTCTCTGCGTCAAGAACAAAGTCTATATCTCTACTCTTTGTCTGCTTTTTATTTCTTAATACGATGCATGGCACACTTTGCAATATTTAAGGCTCTCAGTTGAGAAGCTTTTTTATGCTGATGCTGTTCCATCCGTTCTAAAATATTGCCTAATGATGTGACCGCTTCCACAACATACGGTCCCTTATTCAGCATAACGCATTCGGCCCGTTCACTCATCGCGGCATCTGTAATTTCAGCCCGCGATGGAATGCCCGTTTTAACCATATTTTCCAATACTTGGGTTGCCCAAATCACGGGCACGTGAGCAGCTTCGCAAATCCAAAGAATTTCTTCTTGCAGCTCAGCAAGCCTGCGATACCCCACCTCGACGGCTAAATCTCCACGGGCAATCATGATAGCCAGCGGTTGTTTGGAAGCTGCCTGCACAATGATTTCCGGTAAATGATCTACACCGGCCTTCGTTTCAATTTTAGCGACAATTGCAATTTTCCGAGCCTGCTTACCATTTCTTTTTATCAGCTCATTTTGAAGGAGTTGAATATCCTGCGCCGTTTTAACAAAAGAATACCCAACAGCATCCGCGTGTGCAGCAATAAAGTCAAGGTCTTTCAAATCCTTTGGCGTCAATGGAGAAATACAAATTTCTGTTTTTGGAAAATTCAAGCTTTTTTGATTTTTGATCCGTGTGCCCTGTGGTTTGGCATAGTTAACGCAAATATATGCTCCCTCAGGAACAAGTGCCGTCACTTCTGCTTTTATTTTGCCATCATCAATAAGAACAGGCTGACCCGTTTTCAAATGCTGAAATATTTCAGGAATACTGCAAGCAAGAACTACATTCCCCTTATAATCAGCGGGATACTTATTAATATCTCCTGAAACAAGAAACAACGTATCTCCTGCTGCTACTTTCGATTCGGCTCCTCTGATCAATACAGCTGAAATCCGCACCTTAGGACCACTTAAATCCATGTATATCCGACAACGCCGGCCTGTCTTTTTTTCTGCTTTGTGAATGTATTCCAGCATCTGCGCCCACTTATCACGACTGTCATGCGCACAGTTAATACGAGCACAATCCATCCCGGACTTTACCAGATTGCATAATAAATCCGGATTAGTAGCTGCTTCGGATGGAAGAGTAACCATTACATGCGTATGTTTCATGGCCTTGCCAGAACCAAAAATCCGGCTCGTATTATATGTCAAAAGCTCATCTCCATAGAAAAAAGTTTTCCTTGATGGATAATCAATCACTTCTCTTTCTGGCTTGTGACAAATACGTCCTAAGGATGCCATAACTGCATCCAGATTATCAATGGCCCGGGCCTCGCTGCGGCCCAGGGAAGACAATCCTAATGGCAGTAATTTTTTTTGCAGTCCCCGCAAATCATGACACCGCAAGGCCAGATAAAATGCTAAATTCCATGCACTATAGTGAAAAGCTTTGCGTTCAATATGCGGTTTCCAAATTTCAAATAGAGCATTTCCCTCCTTCAATACATCCTGTCGAAGTACATATAACTCATCGTATAAGGATTCCCATCTTTTTTTACAATCATGTACCTGCATGTCTATACCTCCAAGAAAATCCATATAACCGGATAAAGTATCCATCACATTTAACCTGGATTCTCGAAAACATGACGATGAATGTTTCGTCATACATCGTTAAAACCATTGATTTTACTACGTCCATTGCCATTTACGCTTGACTATTCGCTCGTCATGTTTTATAATAATAGATATAAACATGACGAGGTGAAGCATGTCCATCATAACGCAAACCGATAAAAGATCTGGCATTACATATGCTTACGAAACCACATACTACTGGAACAAGAAAAAACAACAGTCGCGAGCAAAACGAACCTGCGTTGGAAAAGTGGATGACAATACGGGAAACATCATTCCAACCAGAGGCCGCTCCAAAAAGAAACCGATT
>NZ_LEKT01000081.1 GCF_001045675.1 Megasphaera cerevisiae DSM 20462 | reverse complement strand
GCGTGGAAGTAGAACGAGCTTTCAGTTTAGCGAAACGTCGGTTTGGCCTTACTCAAATCAGAACCTATCTGAAAGAAACGACACAGAGTGTGATAGCGCTGTCTATTTTGGCACTGAACCTGGGAAAACTCCAGGCTATTCAGTGTACGCCAATTTTATTTTACCTACAGGTACTACTGTGGAAGGTAAAACGGGCCTTAAAATGGCTGCCGTGTCAAAAAGTGGCTTTTGTGCAGTAGACATTAATTATTTAATTATTAATAATTTTAGGAGTGCAATAATGATTAATCTTAAAATACTTCCTGCACAATATGGTGATTGCTTTTTATTATCAGTAAAAGATGATGGTAGGGCATTCAATGTATTAATAGATGGTGGACTAGGAATAACATATGAAAAATTTTTAAGGAATGAGTTGAGAAGTATTGCAACTCAAAATCAAAAAATTGATTTAATGATATGCACACATATTGATGCGGACCATATTAATGGGTTAATTGCATTTTTAAGAGAAAATAACATTAAAAAATTTATAGATGTTGAAAATATATGGTTTAATGGTTTTGAGCAAATTGTAAATAGGTTTTATTTAGATTCAAAAAACATACCGTTAAAAGATGATGTAACAATAATAGATGAAATAAATAGAAAAGGTTATGAAGATGAATTTGCTAAGAAGGAAGACGTTGGCCCAGTTGAAGGAGTAGCTTTTTCAAGCCTAATTGAATATGGAAGATACAATCAAAACATAGTTTCATCAGGAGGGCCAATTACTAATCGATTAGGTGTGATAAATGTTTCTGAAAATATCAAAATTAACATTATTAGTCCATGTCCAGAAACCTTATGCGAATTAGAAAAAGAATGGCTTAATGAATTAGCAGCAAAAGGCTTTCAATTTAGCATTGCTAACAAAACAAAAATGGTTTCCTCATTTGAGTTTTTGATTTCTAGAATAAAAAGGTATTATGAAAAAAATAGAATCGATATTTCTGCAATGGATTGCTTAGAAAATTATAAAAGTGATTTAGAAAAAGTTGATACATCAATTGTAAATAATAGTTCAATTGTATTTGTCTTAGAAGCATACGGAAAAAAACTATTGTTTATGGGAGATTCAGTGGTTAAAGAAGAAAATGAATGTAAAATTATTCAAAGCTTACTAAAAGAATACGGAAACGACGTAATATTTGATCTTATAAAATTGCCACATCATGGGAGTTGCTATAATATTAGTAATGATTTTATAGAATGTATAAAATCAAAAGAATACATTGTTTCGTCAAATTCTGAAAAATTTGGGCATCCAGATATGGATGTTATTGCTAATATCATTTTAAAAAGTAAAGTGATTGATAAAATAATGACGTTTAATTATCCAGTTAAGCAAGCGAATTTTATTTTAAATGAAAGTTGGAAGCAGAAATATAGATACAAAACTATTTTTGGAACTGGAACTAATATTATTGAGAGGAAGTATTAAAACATGAAACTTGATATATCTGAATTTACAGGGAAAATTACTGATAATGAAGTGTTTGTTGGTTCAGGTTTTTTGATAGATGCAAAATGCTTTATTACTGCAAGACATAACTTAATAAGTCCACTCCAAGATGAAGTGGACGAAAAATGGGTATCCGTTGATATTGGTCGTGGAAAAACAGTTAGGGGAAAGACGCTAAATCTAAAACAAGCTTATGAGAAAAATATCGATTGCGTTTTTATTTGCCTAGAAGATGAAGTGTTAGATACTACTTTTACTAAAATAGTAATTCCAACGTCCGCTACTGTTGGCTTAAATTACGCTATTTATGGATATCCTAAAGAACGTGTTGAAGGCATAGAAATAAAGGGTACAGTAGCTTCGGATGCGGAAGAAAGAAGTATAGATTTTGTGTTAAATGTTGATAAGATCGATAAACTACAGAGCTATAAAGGTTTATCTGGAGCACCAATAGTAATCAATGGATTTATTGTAGGGATAGTTTTGCAACAAGAAACAAGTGAACAGTTATATGGTATTTCCTTCAAACGAATAAAAGAAAGCTTTCCTGAATTTGTACAAACAACTGAAGAAAAAGAGCTTAAGAAAGTTACTTTTGCAAAAAATATAAGTTTAGAAGAGAAACTCAATTTTAATTTTTTTCAAACGCATATTGAAGAAGCTACCAGAATTGCAGGTCCACGCTATACTAAAGAGTTAACTATTGAAAATAAAACACTCAATGATTTAATGATATTTTCCCAAGAAAAAATGATAATAGATAATTTTAAGGCATTAATTGAAAAACTAGAAGAGTATCCTAAAAGATTAGCCGCGTGTTTTGAAGAAGAGCGTTACACAAAGGCAATGTTATTTAGCCAAGAATCATATATGGCGATAGAAGGCTCGAAAAAATTTATTAGAGAATCATTAGGACAGTTTCGTAAAATTGTACAAGAGGGTATTTCGTTTGAAGCGGCCAGCTTTTTTGAGAATTTAGATACAGTGATAAATGATTTAATTAAAGAACTAGAGTGTGTTTTTGCAAGAGAAGTTGAAATTTTTGAATCTAAAAATGGTGTTGGTACTTATAATAATCAAAATTGGCGTGGATGGATGGCTGCATATCAATGTGAATTTCCTTGTGCTAACTTGGACACAATAAAAGAAATGATCGTTATATTGAAGAAAGTAATAGAATCTTTTCGAACAAATCCAGTAAAACTATATTTTTCAAATAACCTATTGCTTTCTGGAAAAGGGGGGATAGGGAAAACTCATAGTATGTGTGATTTAGTTTGGCATAATATACAAGAAGGAACACCAAGTTTACTGTTTTTTGGGCAATATTTCAAAAATATGTCCCCTGAAGAAACCATTTTGGAGAAGCTTTCATTGAAAGAGGTTAATTTTGATGAATTGTTGTACTATCTGGATTTAGTAGGCGATAGATTGGGAACCCCGATAATTATATGCATAGACGCATTGAATGAGACTACAGACAAAACTTACTGGAATAGCTATTTAAACTCCTTGATAGAAGATATAAAAAAATATAAAAATATAAAACTCATCATCACATGTAGAACAATTTATTTGTCTGAAGTATTAAGTGAAGAAATTATTAGTAAGTTTGTACAAATAGAACATACCGGATTTGTAGGTGTGGAGTCTCAGGCCATTGAGGCGTTTTTCAAATATTATGATTTAAAGATACCATCAGCGGATAAAATGCAGGTAGAGTATACAAATCCACTATTCTTAAAATTATATTGTGAAACATTAGTTGATACAAAAGAAGCCGAACAAGTTTTAGACATTGATGGATTTGGAGATTTAATAGAGCGATTTTTAAGAGTTAAAAATGAAAAAATCTCCAAAAAATTTTCGGATTATATTTCTCCTAGAGAAAATATAATTTTGGGATGCATTGATATAATAGGAAAGAATATGTATAGAGAAAAAACAAATGCATTAAGCTGGAGTAAAATTAAAGAATCAATTACATGTGAACTTCAAAATAAAGGTATAACCGATAGTAGTTTGTCGAAGCAATTATTAGATGAACTTATCGCTGAACATATACTTAAGGAAAGTAGCGGTATAGATAATACAATTTCTTTTTCATTTGAACGTTTTTATGACTATGTTATAGCAAAGAATATTTTTGATAGAAATCATGAAGAAGTGTTAGAAGAAATTGAAAATTTATTCAAAAACTTAGCAAATTATAGAGGTGTACTAGAGATTGTAGCAATTCTTTATAAAGAGAAATACGATAAGGAATTGGAAACATTTTTTAGAGAAGGAGCAGAGGAAAGAAAGAAAATTTGGTTAAAATCATTAGCGTGGCGAAAATCAAAACATATAGATATTACTGTGAAAGAAAAGGTGTTGAACATATTATTATATCAAGCAGAATTCGCAAAAGATGCCTTGATGACAATGCTTGAACTTTCTTTAAAAAAGAATATTTCTATAAATGCAGATTGTTTACATGGATTACTGCAACAGCAGCAAATGGTTCATCGAGATTTATTTTTAGGATATGTTATGTTAAAAGCTCATGAGAAACATACAATAATTAATAGGTTACTTAAAAATGCTATATATATTGAGAATGCAAAGGTTGATGTTGATATTGTAAAAATGTGGGAATTGGCTTTGGGCTGGTTTACTTGCTTAAATGATATTTATACAAGAGATTTAGCTAGTAAAGGACTAGTAAATCTTTTAAAAATATATCCAGAAACTATATTTTATTTGATAGATAGTTTTTCAAAAGTGAATGATGAGTATATTCAAGAACGAATCTGGGGAGCTATTAATGCATCACTTATCCTAAATAATAATAAGGAAAAACTTGTTGAAGTAACGCAATATATTTATAAGAATTTTGTTCAACCTAAAAAATTTCCTGTTAACGTAATGATAAGAGATTATCTGAGAAATATAGGAGAGTTTGCTCAATATAAGAGTTGTTTAGAATATAATATTAATGAATTTAGGCCGCCATATGAAAGCTCGAAGGTCAAAAAAATGAGCAGTAATTATATAAAGCGTATTAAAGAAAGATATCCTCGATTATATTGGAATTGCACAAAAAGTGATTTTGCAATATATACTATTCCAGAATATGTAGGAGATTATGGTTTTAGCAAAGAAGAAATAGGGAATATGATTTATAATGAAATAATTGAAATAGGGTATTCGAAAAAGCATGAAGAATTGGATGGATATATTGATTACACCTATGGGGCTCTTCGGAATAGGGATGGAAGTGTTGAAAGAATTGGTAAAAAATATCAAAAAATTGCATTGTATAGAGTTTTAGGAAGCATAATTGATAATTATGAATTTAAATCTCGACATAGATACGATGATGAACCGGAAATAATACCTAAAGAACAGGGCAATGGTTTAAGAAAAATAGATTTAAGTTGTATACCATACACTGAGGATGGGGAGTTCGTAGGAACAGAATTTAAATATGATTTTAGGAGAACAAACAAACTATCATATATGGATTGGTTTTCTAAAGATGATATAAAAAATGAAATAAAAACAGTTATGGAAACAGAGTTTAACAATCAAAAATACTTATTGTTAAAAGGCTATTTTAGCACTTCTTTCAGTGGAAACGTATTAGAAAAATATCCGATGAGAGAAGTTTGGATGCATGTATATAGTTTTCTAGTAAAAAATGAGGATTTAGCAGAAATCAAAAAATGGATAAAAGAAGATGTCCCCAATAGTGAATGGTTATCTCATGGAGACTCTAGTTTTTATGAAGGGTGGGTTGCTGAATATCCATGGTCAGCCTCTTATGTAAATGTTTTAGATTATTATGATGAGGCTCATGGTGGTTTTGGAAGTAATAAAATCCCTGTGAAAATAATTCCAACAGTAAACGATTATAACAATGAAAAAGACTCGCCGTTTCTTCCGTTTGATATTGGAGGTCGACTTTTATTGCCCTGCCGAAAATTTTTTGATGATTTGCAGTTGGTTTGGGATGGTAAAAATCAATTTTTGAGCCAATTAGAATCTGCATTTATTAATGGAAAAAACAAAGGGGGAGATTTATTTATTAATCAAGAAATTTTAGATAAGTATCTTAACCAACATGGACTATCATTAATATGGGTGACGAGAGGAGAAAAGCAAGTTATTACAGGAAATTCAAACTTTGAAGGTAGGGCAGAATTTAGCGAAAGTTATGTTTATGAAGAAAATAGCATTGTCGAAAATCACTACTATGTTGATATTCTTAAGCCACATTGCTAAAAATCGTACTTAAGTGAATATTTCGCTCAGATGAGTCCACTAAAACGGCGGGCATGAGGCCAACTTGGTGGGCAAAACAAGGCCAGGTTCACGCAGATAGGGCCACATCACAGCAAATCATTGGCAGACGGCAGTTTTCAATAGGGGCTATGAAGAAAAGTCTGTAAATAAGGTCTTCTATGATAGTTAATAAAGAGTTAATAAATCGTCATTTTGCTAGAACTATCATGCCAGTAATCTGTCAGGGTACATGATGACCAGTTCGCCTCTCACCTTTCCCCAATTCCGAAGCGGCATGGTCCATTTCTTGGCAGCTTCGAAAGTGGACAGGTACAACGCCTTGAGCAGAGCCTGTGAACTTGGGAAAACACTTCGCTGACGGTTTAAGCGG
>NZ_LEKT01000009.1 GCF_001045675.1 Megasphaera cerevisiae DSM 20462 | reverse complement strand
GTATAAAGGAGATAAAAATATGCTAAATGGAATGATTATCGATGCGGAAGATAATGTCGGAGTAGCCATTGAATCGATAAAAAAAGGAGAAGTGATTAGGTATGTCAATGGCAATAAGAAAATTGATGAAATAGAAGCGATCGAAGACCTTCAAATTTATCATAAATTTGCTATTTATGATATTGCTAAAGATCAACCCATTATAAAGTATGGTCAGCACATTGGCCACGCAGCAAGGCCTATTATGAAAGGGGAACATGTTCATGTCCATAATGTAAAAAGTGTTCGAGAAGATTTACAACATAGGGGGGAATGAAAAATGAATTTTTATGGATACAAACGCCCGGATGGGCGGATTGGAATTCGTAATCACGTGTTAATTTTGCCAGCTAGTGTGTGTGCTTCGGATACTACGAGAATTATTTCACAACAGGTCGGCGGAACTGTCACCTTTAATAATCAAAATGGTTGTTCGCAGGTACCGTCTGATCAACAGTTTACGATGGATGTGATGGCTGGATTTGCTGCTAATCCGAATATTTATGGAACGGTTGTGGTTTCGTTGGGCTGTGAAAACTGTCAAATGGACTTAGTCGTAAAAGCGATTAAAGAACACACGAATAAGCCTATTAAGCAGGTCATTATTCAAGAAGCCGGCGGTACGATTAAAGCCGTTGAGCAAGCGGTACGATATGCGAAGGAAATGGTGCAGGAAGCCAGTATGGTACAACGTGAAAAATTTGATATTTCGCATCTCATCGTAGGCACGAATTGCGGTGGCTCAGATCCTACTTCGGGATTGGCATCTAATCCAGTCGTAGGGGAACTTAGTGATAGATTGGTGGATTTGGGATCCACTTCTATTTTGAGCGAAACGACAGAATTTATTGGTGCCGAGCATATTTTGGCTAAGCGAGCTAAAAATGAAGAAGTACGTCAGCGTATTTTTGATATTGTCAATAGATATGAAAAAGCGTTACAGCTTGTTGGTGAAGAAGTACGGGAAGGCAATCCGTCGCCTGGAAATAAAGCAGGAGGGCTCACTACTCTGGAAGAAAAATCATTGGGATGTATTCATAAAGGCGGACATCGTGTTATTAATGCCGTATATGATTATGCAAAGCAAATAGATGAAAAAGGGCTGGTCATTATGGATACACCTGGCAATGACTTTTCTTCTGTTGCAGGAATGGTAGCAGGAGGCTGTCAAGTTGTTGCTTTTACGACTGGCCGCGGTAATGTGATGGGAAATCCTATTGTTCCGGTTATCAAGATTACAGGAAATAAAATTACGTATGCCAATATGGAAGATAATATGGATTTTAATGCCAGTCCATTAATTTATGGTGAAAAAACTGTGGAAAAGCTGGGTGAAGAACTATTGAATAAAACCATAGAAACAGCGAATGGCAAGCAAACGAAATCAGAAGTATTAGGATATATGGAAATTGCAATTGCGCGTGTTTGTAATTATGTATAAAGCATAAGGAGGAGACTATTCAGTGAAAAAAGCGGAATATTTAACGCCTGTTATTACGGCATTTGATAAACAAGGAAATATTGATGATCAGGCAAACAAGGCTGTGTATGATTATCTTATTCATAGTGGTATGGATGGAATTGTTGTGATGGGGAGCACTGGTGAGTTTTTTGCCATGACAATAGAACAAAGAAAGCATTTGATTGATCTGGCGGTTTCACACATCAGGAAGCGGGTTACCTGTTATGTTGGAACGGGCTGTATGAGTGTGCAGGAAACAATTGATTTGTCTAATTATGCCCTGCAGGCAGGGGCTGATGCTGTTATGATTATTGGCCCTTACTATTTTTCGATGGGTGAACGGCAGATTGAATCCTATTATGACCAAATTGTTCCTTACATAAACGGCCCTATTTTTATATATAACTATCCAGGTGGCTCTGGATATGATATGACACCTGCGGTTACAGTTACATTACTGCGAAAATATCAAAATATCATTGGCTATAAAGATACTGTTGATACATTCAGTCATACCCGAAGCATTATTGAAGCGGTAAAAAATGAATTTCCTGATTTCATTATCTATTCCGGATTTGATGAAAACATGGTGCATACTATGTTGAGTGGTGGTAATGGATGTATTGGAGGACTGTCAAATATCGCTCCGGAGCTATGTGCGGCTTGGGTAAAGGCGATTAATAATACAGATGTAACTGCCATAGAACAATGTCAAAAGAAGATTAATGCTTTAATGCCTTTCTATACGATTGATGAACCGTTTATACCTGCTATGAAAAAGGCCATGATGCTGCGCGGCTTGGATATTTCTGAACATTGTATTGAATTTGCTCCAGTTACACCGGAACAAATAAGACAAATTGAAGTTATTTTAAAAACACTTGGATAAAATAAAATATGATAAAAATTGGAGCATGTCAGATATGATAAGGAAAGAAGGTTTTAAATTATGGATGACAACGTGATAAAAAAATTGTGTCAGGATATTCCGGTTCCTAAGATGGTAAAGATAAAACAACACTTTAATTCAGAATACATTGCATCAGAGCACCTTCCTATCGTTGTTTGGGAACAGCTGCAGCAGGAAGATATTTCTTCACAGATCAAATCCGGAATGTCTATTGCCATTACCTGCGGCAGCAGAGGCGTTGCGAACATTGATATTATTATCAAAGCTATTGTTGAATATGTAAAACAAAAAGGCGGACATCCTTTTATTTTTCCGGCTATGGGAAGTCACGGCGGAGCAACAGCAGAAGGACAACTTCAAATTGTTAATGGATATGGGGTAACAGAAGCGGCGATGGGCTGTCCTATTAAGGCGTCTATGGAGACCAAGAAAATTGGCATAACTGATGATGGGCGTCCTGTATTTATTGATAAATATGCGGCAGAAGCAGATGGCATCATTTTAGTCGGCCGCATTAAGGCACATACGCAATTTGTTGGCCCTTATGAAAGTGGTCTTATGAAAATGGCCGTGATTGGCATGGGGAAACAGCATGGGGCGGAAGGGGTGCATGAGCAGGGATTCAGCAATATGGCAGAAAATTTGCAGCGCTACGGCAAGATTATCCTGAAAAATACACCTGTTATATGCGGTGTAGGATCTATTGAAAATGCGTATGATCAGACCTACAAAATTGTAGCGCTTACGCCAGAAGAAATTTTAAGACAAGAGCCGGATTTGCTCAAAGAAGCCAAGAATATTATGGGTCATATTCTTATTGATGATGCCGATGTGCTTATTGTAGATGAAATTGGAAAAAATATTAGTGGTGATGGTATGGATCCCAATGTTTCAGGAACGTTGCCGAAGGAAACTGGAGTTCCCCGGGGAGCGGACGGTTCTGAACCGCGGATAGGAAATTTTCATGCTAAACGTGTTATTGTTTTGGACTTAACAGAAGAAACACATGGCAATGCGAATGGATTAGGCTTGGCTGATGTGACCACACAGCGCTGCGTTGATAAAATTATTAACGAAATGGCGTATCCGAATGCGATTACCTCCACGCTTTTGGAAATGGTGAAATTGCCCTTTTATACTTCCAATGATAAATTAGCGATTCAGACGGCTATTAAAACCTGTGCAGGCGCAGATAAGAAATATCCTCGCATTATACGTATAAAAAATACAATGGAGATTCAAGAAATTGAAGTATCAGAAATCTTACTTCCTGAAGTAGAAGCACATGAGCAATTGGAAGTCATTGGAACATTGGCGCCCATGCAATTTGATGATAAAGGCAATTTATTTTAATGGATAGGATGTGAGTATATGACGGAAATGATTAGAAAGATACCAGAAAAAAGATGGATACGTATTATTCCTCCCACGATTTTAGTATATATTTTTGGTTTCATGGATCGGACAAACATTGGTTTTGCTATGGCTGGCGGCATGAATGAAGCCTTGCAGATGACGGCAACGCTTTCGGGATTGGCGGCGGGGATTTTCTTTATTGGCTATATGGTATTACAGGTTCCAGGGGGGGCGTTGGCTCAAGCTGGTCATGCCAAAAAATTTATTGCTGTATCTATATTGGCATGGAGTCTGATGTGTGTGCTGTTAGGGTTTGTTGATACGGCGACACATCTGCTGATTCTTCGCTTCCTTATTGGCGTAGCTGAAGGCGGTGTGTGGCCGGCCATTCTGGTTGTTATTAGTCACTGGTTCCCAGCAGATGAACGTGGTCGGGCTAATTCATATTTTATTATGAATATAGCCATTGCGTCTATTATTACAGGGCCTATTTCCGGATATCTGGTTACCGAATATGGCTGGCGTTCTGTATTTATTGTTGAAGGACTTATTTCCTTTTTGTTGATTTTTGTTTGGTGGCCGATGATTAGTGAGCATCCGGCTGAGGCAAAATGGATATCCAAAGAAGAAAGGGAGTATCTAGAAACAAAGCTATCGGCAGAACAAAATGAATTAAATGAAGAGGTCGGCGGTTCTGTGTCGCTTGGAACTATTTTTGGTAGTTTAAATATGTGGAAGTTGATTCTTATTTACTTTGCCTATCAAACCGGAATTTATGGATTTGCTATGTGGCTGCCTACGATTATTCGCGATTTGACTTCTTCAGGAATGACTAGTACTGGCTTTCTTTCGACACTTCCTTATTTTGCCTGTATTGCGGGCTTATACATCTTTGGACATCTTTCAGATAAAAGTGGGAATCGTAAAAAGTATGTTGCGTTACCTTTATTAGGCTTTGCTGCCTGTTTTCTGGCTTCTGCTTTTTTAAAAGAATATACATGGGTATCGTTTGCTTTTCTGGTAGGGTGTGGCTTGTTTTTGCAATGTGCATCCGGCATTTTCTGGACTATTCCAACCATGTTATTTCCTGCAAAAGTTGCTGGCGGCAGTTTAGGCATTATTAATGCACTTGGCAATTTAGGTGGTTTTGTTGGCCCCTTTATTGTTGGCTGGCTTACTACACAGTTTATGTCCGTTTTTGCAGGAATTTATTTTTTAGCAGCTATGTTGTTGCTTGGGTTTTTGATTACCCTTACGCTGCCTAAAAAGACAGAAGGTAAAGAGTAATTAATGCATTTGTAATAGGGACGTGTTATTTGCATGCCAAAATAGAAGGCTGTTTTATTAAATCCCGTGATAATAGTCTCCTGCTTTGAGTATGCCATGAAAGGGTGAGTGAAATGTCTGTCAGAGAATTATATACTAATGAGCCTGAAAACATATATGATATTATGACTCATGCCGAAGGGCCTGCTGGTAAATTACCGCTTACGCCAGAGCTATTAAAGACATTGCCAAGCGGAAATATTTTTGGTATGACCATCAATGCTGGTATGGGATGGGAGCCGGATACACTGGCCAATGGAGATGTACTAATTATTGGTACCAATGGCGGTATTCATACGACCGATGGAAAAACCGTTGCCGTGGGACTGCATCAGGGACATTTTGAATTAGATATTCAGATGACGGAAGCGGCGGATGAGATCAAGCATATGGGATTGGTTCCTCATGCTGCTTTTGTTACGGATCCCTGTGATGGACGTTCTCAGGGGACTACCGGAATGTTTGATTCTCTGCCTTATCGTAATGATGCTGCCATTGTCATGAGGCGTCTGATTCGGTCTATTCCAACACGTAAAGCTGTTATTGGCGCAGCGTCTTGTGATAAAGGATTACCGGCCATGATGATGGCGTTAGCTAGTATGCATGATATGTCCACCATCTTAATTCCCGGAGGTTCGACGCTGATGCCTAAGCAGGGTGAAGATTTAGGAACGGTACAAACTATTGGGGTTCGGTATGCCAATGGCGAACTTTCGTTGGAGGAAGCTGTCCGGGTAGGCTGTAGCTCTTGTGCAAGTGCTGGCGGTGGGTGTCAATTTTTGGGAACTGCCGGAACGTCTCAGGTTATTGCGGAAGGACTTGGATTATCATTGACACATTCTGCTTTAGCGCCGTCAGGGGAATTGATTTGGAAGGATTTAGCCAGAAAATCTGCTTTAGCAGCAATGGCAATGGAAAAAATGCACATTTATACTAAAAATATATTGACTGATAAGGCAATTGAAAATGCAATGATGATTCATGCAGCCTTTGGTGGTTCTACGAATTTATTGCTTCATTTACCGGCCATTGCTTTTGCAGCCGGCTGTAAGCGCCCTGCTGTTCAAGATTGGGCTCGCATCAACAAGGAAGTTCCTCGGTTGGTAAGCGTACTTCCTATGGGGCCAGTGAATTATCCTACGGTAGATGTTTTCCTGGCCGGCGGGGTACCAGAAGTCATGCTTCATTTACGCGAATTAGGTCTTTTACATGAAGATGTTATGACTGTTACTGGCAGTACATTAGGGGAAAATCTTGACTGGTGGAAGGATTCTGAACGGAGAGACTCTTGCCGGAAACGGCTGCAAAAAGTAGATAATCTGGATCCGGATGAGGTGATTTTCTCACCAGAGAAAGCAAGGGCAAAGGGAATTGGGTCTACAGTCACGTTTCCTGTTGGTAATATAGCACCGGAGGGATCTGTTGTTAAATCTACAGCGATAGATCCTAGTGTAATATCCAGTGATAAGGTTTTTAGACATACAGCAAAAGTCAAAGTATTTACGTCAGAAAAAGCTGCGATTGCAGCATTAAAAGAAAAAGGAAGAATACAAGCGGGCGATATTATGGTCGTTATGGGTGGCGGTCCATTAGGTACTGGAATGGAGGAAACCTATCAATTGACGTCAGCTTTAAAGAACCTTTCTTTTGGCAAGCATGTTTCTCTTATTACAGATGCTCGTTTTTCCGGTGTATCAACCGGCGCTTGTTTTGGTCATGTAGGTCCTGAAGCCTTAGCGGGTGGTCCTATTGGCAAATTAAGAGATGGTGATATTGTAGAGATTGTTGTGGATACCATAAATCTGGAGGGAAGTCTCAATTTTATTGGTACGGAAGAAAACAAGCTAACATATGAAGAAGGCGCAACAGAGTTAGCAAGACGAGAAACAAATCCCAAGGTACGGCCTGATGCGGATTTACCAGATGATACACGCTTATGGGCAGCGTTGCAGGATGTAAGCGGTGGTGCATGGAATGGTTCTGTGTATGATGTGGATCAAATCATCAAGGTATTAAAAGCGGGAAAGAGATTTTTGGGATTAGAACATAATACTGGAATGAGGTGAGTTGTGTGGAACAATCCAATAAACCGACAAAAGTAAGATGGATGGTATTTGCGTCGTTATTTGCTTTGTGTACAGTCAACTATATTGACCGGGCAGTTATTTCAATTTGTATGCCTGCCATTGAAGAAGAACTTCACTTTGGACCCGAACTGGTGGGAATTATTTTAAGTGCATTTTTTTGGGGATATACGGTGATGCAAATCCCAGCTGGGTGGTTTGCTGATCGATTTGGACCAGGGAAGACCATTCTTGGATCTGGTTTATTATGGGGCACATTTCAAATTATTACGGGATTTCTTCATAGCAGTACTGCGTTTATGGCAGTACGGGCACTGTTGGGGGCGTCTGAAGCACCTATTTATCCTGCCAGCAGCAAACTTCAATCTGTGTGGTTAACTAAAAATGAAAGAACTCGTGGGGCTGCTATTGTTGATGCTGGCTCTCCGTTGGGAACCGCTATTGGAGGACCTCTGATTGTTGCTTTTTTAGCTTGGTTTGGCGGCTGGCGGGGGGCGTTGATGGGAGCCGGCCTTTTGACTGCGCTTATTGTCCTTTTGTGTTATCCTTTTGTGCATGCTGATCCAGATACCAGCAAAAGGATCAATAAAGAGGAACGAGAGTATATTCAATCAGCGTTGAAAGAAGAATATGAAGGCGGCAGTGGTACTAATAAAAAACATTCTATTGGACTAGTCAGATATTTGAAAAGCTTCACCTTTTGGGGCATGACATTGGGGTTTATTTGTTATGATTGTTTCTGGTATGGATTGATGACTTGGGGACCTATGTATTTGTCTCAAGTATTTAATGTTAATATTTTGAAAATTGGAACATCTATTTTTATTATTTTTGGTGTGGGAGTAATTGGTGAATTATTTGGAGGATTTTTGATTGACCATCTAAAAACTAAGGGCTTTGATTCTAATAAAGTTGTCAAATGGACATTGGGAATTTTAGGAATCCTTATGGCTATTTCCATGTATTTTTTAAGTAATGCAGCAACTATTGATTTAGCGATTGGGTATCTGTCTTTTGCGATGTTTTGTGAACGCTGGATTGGCTGTACGTTTTGGAGTATGCCTGCATCAATATCTCAGCGAGATGATGTAGGCATTGTAGCAGGAGCGATGAATACATTGGGGAATGTTGGGGGGGCAATTGTACCTATTTTGGTCGGTGTTATTGTAATGGCTACAGGAAGCTATTATTGGGCTATTATTTTGTTTTTGGCGTTTGCATTAGGCGTTAGCATATTTCCACTTATTATTAATTTGAATAAAAAAGTTGGAGAAGATGAAATGATACAGGGCGTATGTCGCTAAATAATATCAATGATGCGCCCAATATGCAGCATAATACCATCCGACGCATGCTTTTTAGGAGAGTAATATCGGCTGCAAGTCTTTGCTGTTTTTATGCTGTATAGATACCTGCTTGTATTTTGGGGGTAAAGTGTTTGAACTTTTGCAGCAAAGATAGCGCATTTATACGTCCTAATATCAATGATATTGTATATAAAATTCACTAATATATTTTTTTTAAATATATCAAATTAAAAGGCCAAGATAATCTCTTCTTAATTGGGATTTTCTTAGCCTTTTTTTATAGATACATTTTTCGCAGGCAAAATAAATATGAACCAATACAAGCATATAACTATGAATTAAGTGTATAAATTCACGTAAAACAATGCTTATAAATCATGAATAAAATCTTTCATTGACATTTATAATTTACCCATATATACTAAAAATAAGATACGTATATACGATTTAGAACGTATTTAAGAATAAGGAGGAGAAAAAATGAAAAGAAGTAAGCAAATTTTAGAGGGATTGCATAATCAATATTATCGGGCAACGTATAAATCTATGGGATTTTCCACAGATGATTTGAAACGGCCTATTATTGGAATTGCAAATGCTTGGAGTGAATGTGTTCCAGGGCATTTTAATTTGCGGCAGGTGGCACAACGAGTCAAAGATGGAATTTATCGAGCCGGAGGCACGCCTGTTGAATTTGGGACGATTGGTGGTTGTGATGGGTTTGCACAAGGGCATGATGGTATGCACTATATATTACCGTCTCGTGAATTGATTGCTGATTCCGTAGAATCAATGGCACAAATTAATTTGTTTGATGGGTTAGTGCTGTTGGGTTCTTGCGATAAGATTGTGCCTGGAATGCTAATGGCCGCAGCCCGATTGGATATCCCCTGTATTTTACTTCCCGGCGGCCCGATGGAAGGCGGTATTGTATTTGATGGGCGCAAATCAGATCAGACTTCGAGTGCAGAGGCGCTGGGAATGTTAAGTGCGAACAAGATCACAGAAGACGAGTATACGTTATTAGAAAATTTGTCTTGTCCAACTTGTGGTTCCTGTTCCTATCTTGGTACTGCGAATACCATGTGTTCTTTATCAGAGGCTTTAGGAATGACGTTGCCTGATGGTGGTGTTATTCCCGCTTATTCCGCAGCCCGATTAGCGATTGCTGAAGGTACGGGAATAAAAATTATGGAGCTCGTAGAAAAAAATATTACGGCACGGCAAATTATTACCAAGGGCAGTATCAGAAATGCCATTAAGGTTTGCCTGGCCATGAGTGGCAGTACGAATGCGGTTATGCATCTAACTGCGATTGCGAATGAAGCAGAAGTAGGGATGGATGTTCTTCAGGAATTTGATGAACTTTCCCGTAAAACTCCGCAATTGGCTAAAATTAATCCCGCATCTGAATATAATATGATTGATTTTTATCAGGCAGGCGGAGTAAGCAAATTACTGGAAGAAATGCACTCTCTTATGGATACCGGTGTAATGACTGTTACGGCACGTACGGTAATGGAAAACATTCAAGCTCATAAATATCAGTACCCAGGTAATGAAAATATTATAAAGTCTATAGATTCGCCTTTTGGATATGAAGGCGGCGTTGCTGTATTACGAGGAAATCTGGCTCCCGATACGGGGATCACTAAACCAGGTGCATTTGATAAGAGCTTGCGGCATTTTAAAGGAACCGCAATCTGTTTTAATTCAGAAGAGGCGGCCGAAGAAGCTATTTTAGCTGGAAAAGTTCATGATGGGCACGTTGTTGTAATCCGGTATGAAGGTCCTAAAGGCGGTCCGGGAATGCGCGAAATGTTTAAAGCTATGAAATACTTATATGGTCGCGGTTTGGCTAAAACGACTGCTTTAGTTACAGATGGGCGTTTCAGCGGCACGAATAACGGATGCTTTGTTGGGCATATATCCCCGGAAGCGGCAGAAGGCGGTCCCATTGCTATTGTTGAAAATGGCGATACTATTGAAATTGATGTAGAAAAGAGAAGTTTGGATTTACTTGTTAGTGAGGAAGAAATACAGAAGCGCTTAAAGAAATGGCAGCGGCCAGAACCGAAATTTAAACGAGGGTATTTGGGATTATATTGTAAGCTGGCTTCTTCGGGATCTAAAGGAGCGGTCTTAAATTATGACAAGATATAGAAGTCAGAGCATATTCATTACTGAATAAGCCGGCAAGATAAGATGGTTGATTATCAATATATTGTATGAGGAAAATGCATTATGGAAGAGTTTAAAGCAAGTGTGTTTAGAAAAGTTACATTGCGTCTTATCCCCTTTTTGGTATTAGCGTATCTGCTGAACTATGTGGACCGTGTTAATTTAGGATTTGCAGCATTAGAAATGAATAGAGATTTGGGACTGACAGCCACTACTTTTGGGTATGGTGCAGGAATATTATTTATTGGTTATTTTTTGTTTGGTGTACCTAGTAATATGGGACTGCAAAAATATGGCGCCAGGATTTGGCTGGGATTGTTATTGAGTGTATGGGGATGTATTGTTGTGGGAATGGCTTTTATAACTAATGTGACCGAATTTCTTGTTGTACGGTTTTTATTGGGTGCCGTAGAGGCTGGTTTTTTCCCCGGGGTTATTTTTTATTTAACAAAATGGTTTCCCGCAGCATATAGAGCTTCTATCACTTCACGATTTATGTTTGCTCAGCCATTGGCGTTAATGATAGGATCAGCTGTATCGGGATGGCTTTTAACCTTTGATGGCATGTTGAATATCGCGGGATGGCAATGGATGTTTATTCTTGAAGGAATTCCCACTATTATTGTTGGGATTATTGCATTCTACTATTTGACAGATAATCCGTTTAAAGCCAAGTGGTTAACGCAGGAAGAAAAAGACTTCTTGAATGGTGAATTAGAACGTGAAGCGCAGCAAATTGAATCCAAAGAAAAGGTTTCTATGTGGAAAGCGCTGTTGAATGTTAAAGTATGGATTTTGGCAATTATCTACGTATCACAGGTGATTGGTGTATATGGCGTAAATATGTGGCTGCCCCAAATTATTAAGTCATATGGAGATCTTTCAACGACCTCTATTGGTTTTATCAGTGCAGTTCCCTTTGTTGTAGCTGCTATCGGCATGTTGGCTATTGGCTGGAGTTCCGATAAACATCTGGAACGTAAATGGCATATGATTGGGGCGATGGTACTTGCTGGCGGATGCTTGGTATTGTGTGGTATTTTACAAGGTAATCTGTTTATTACTATTGCGCTTATTTCTATCAGTGCGATTGGCTTTTATGGATGCATGCCTGTATTTTGGACAATTCCCACTGGATTTTTGGTGGGCGGAGCCGCCGCTACTGGTATTGCATTTATCAATGCAGTTGGGAATTTGGGTGGATTTGTTGCGCCGATTACGATTGGATGGCTGAAAGATTATACGGGAAGTTTTACCAGCGGTCTATATTTTATGGGAGCGGCAGTATTATTAGGATGTTTGTTGTCTTTGGTGCTTTTTGCTGTATTTCAAAAAAAAGAAGAAGTAAAATAAGTTGACGCTATTGAAAGGAATGGATACATATATGACATATAATTCTATTACAGAATCAATCCTACAAGAATTAAAACATATTGTTGGTGATAAATATGCGACGACTGATGCGGATAAATTAGAAATTTATAAAACGGATGAAGAAGGAAACTCTATCTATTTTCATTATCCGGAAGTGGTTGTGTTTCCAGCATCTACAGAGGAGGTTGCCGCAGTTGTGAAATTGGCAAATACGTGTTTGATTCCTATTACGCCGCGCTCAGCTGGAACGGGACTATCCTGTGGGGCAATTCCGGTACATCATGGCATTGTGATGGAATTGGAACGAATGAATCAAATTATTGAAATGGATGCCGATAATTTGTTTTGTATCGTACAGCCAGGTGTGCGTACTGTGGATCTGCAACAAGCTGCAAAGGCAAAGGGATTATTGTATGCCGGTGATCCCTGCAGTGCTGAAAGCTGTCAAATCGGCGGTAACCTGGCAACCAATGCCGGCGGTAACAAGGCGGTTAAATATGGGACGACACGGCATCAAATTTACAGCCTTACTGTAGTTACTCCGCTAGGCGATGTTGTAAAAGTTGGCGCGCGTTTGGAAAAATGCAGCACGGGATATTGTTTGGAACAGTTAATCAGCGGGTCTGAAGGTACATTGGGTATCATTACGGAAGCGACATTAAAACTACGCACTTTGCCACCCTATTCTTTTGACATTGTTGCTATTTTTGATGATTCGTCGAAAGCATTGGCGTTGCCGAGAAGAATTTTGAAGGCCGGTATTGAACCTACGAGTATTGAATATATGGATAATCGGGCGATTGTCATTAGCGGTAACTTTATAAAGTGTGACTTGCCGCATGCCAAGAACGGAGGTGTGTATGATATTATCACGGTAGAAGCATACGACCAAGATGAATTAGATAAAAAAATGGAACAGTTGAGTGATTTATGTGATGAAGCCGGCGCAGTAGATGTGTTAATGGCGGATGATAGAATTTGGGAGGCACGAAAACAATTTGCAGATGCCTGTCGGGAACTTTGTCTGACGTGGGCAAGTTCGGATTATGTCGTGCCCTTGGACAAGATTATTAATGTTACGGCGGAATTGCCTGAAATTATGAGAAAACATAGTATTGATGGCGGCATTGTTGCACATATTGGGGATGGAAATATTCATGTCAATATTTTGAATACGCAAAATCAGGAACCGGAAAAATGGGCCCATACGTTGCATGCGTATGATGATGATATTTTTTCATTGGTGTACAAGTTGGGGGGCAAAATGTCAGGAGAACACGGTATCGGGTATAAAAAGAAGGACGCCTTTGAAAAGTTTACACCAGCAGGAGAATTAAAACTTATGAAATTATTGAAAAAAGCATGGGATCCGAATAATATCATGAACCCATCTAAAATTATTGATGTTGAGTGATGAAATATTGAGAAAATATATATTTTATTGCAATATGAATGTGAGGTATTAAGCATGAATACATTTAAAGAACGATTAAAAAACGGGGAGAAATTGTTTGGTCCATTTTTAAATATGAATTATCCTGCAGTTGTGGAAATTGCAGGACTTGCAGGGTTTGATTTTGTCATCATTGACAATGAACATGGAGAAATTCCTCTGGAAGCAACCGTGGATCTTATTCGAGCAGCCAAATTGGCACAAATACCAGCTATTGTCAGGGTGTATGAAGGCAATCCGGAACTTGTGGATAAGGCGTTAGATTTGGGTGCTGATGGAGTACAAATACCCAATATTGGTTCAAAGGAAGCTGCTGAAATTGCAGTGCAAGCTGCCAAGTTTGCTCCCATGGGGAATCGTGGCTGCAATCGTTTTGTACGAGCCGGGAAATATGGCAGTATTTCTAAAGAGAATTTTTTTGGCAGAGCCAATGATAAGACCGCAGTTGTGCTTCAGGTCGAAGGGCAGGATGGAGTACAGGCGTTGCCGGATATTCTTACTGTAAAAGGCGTTGACGTTTTGTTTGTTGGACCATATGACCTGTCGGCATCTTTGGGAATTCCAGGTCAAGTTGATCATCCTAAGGTTATTGAACAAATGGAACATATTATGGAACAGGCGGCAAAGGTCGGCGTGGCGATAGGCTTTTTTGTGGATGATGTACAAAAGGCCGTCGAATGGAGGAACCGGGGTGTCCAATATGTATCCTTTTCCAGTGATGTAGGAGAACTGTATGTACGCTTTAAAGAAAATGCAGATTACTTTAAAATGCATTAATTTGTAAAAAAAGAAGCGCAGAGGAAGTCTGAATGATATCATAACTTCCCTGCGCTTCTTTATATAGTTTATTAATTATTCAGCAGCAGAAATAAAAGAATTGACGAATAAATTATTATCTGTAATCCCTAAGCTTTGTAAATTATGCTCCAATGTTTCCTGAGCATAAAATAATGCTTGAATTGTTAAGCCTTTTTTTTCTTCAGTTAAGCGAAATGTAGGAATACTTACGCTGATTGCTGCAATAATTTTATTATTGTGTTTTATAGGAATGGCCAAACAGTTTAAGTCAAGGGAGCTCTCGCCGGATTCTTGGAAATAACCGTCTTGTTTAGAATGAGAACATTCTTCATATAATTGAGGTATGCTTTGGCATGTTTTTTCTGTCATCGCCTTCAAAGGTTCCTTATAAAGTGTGGTTAATTCTTCATAAGAATAGTCGCTGAGCAGTGCTTTTCCAATTGCGGTACTGTATGCAGGCAGTCGTTTGCCTACAAAAGAAACCAGTCGAATGGGTTCTGGTGAGTCTTCCTTTGCTAAATATAATATATCGCCATCCACTAATATTCCCAGTTGGCACACTTCTGATGTTTTGGCGACAATCTTTTTCATTTCGGTTTTAAAAACATCCAGCAGCGTAATATTTTTTAATGACGCAGATCCGATAAGAAACATACTGATACCGATGATATATTTACCGTCGTTTTTTTGTTCGATAAATTTTCTGTCCCGCAGCGTATGGATGATAGGAACAATTGTACTTTTGGGAACTTGTATTTGTGTTGCAATTTCTGTTAGGGTTAGTCCCTCGTCTTTGGAAGAAGCCAGAATTTGCATAATATCCAAAACGCGCAACGTAGGCTTGTGTTGTGAATACGCCATAAAATATCACTTCTTTCATTAATTTATACTGATATATACCGTTAATCTTGCTGGTAATAGTTTGGTCTTTATTCTTCAAATGAATTTAGTCTCATGAATTATACTATTACATATAATTATATAGTATTACTTGTATCTAGTCCAGATATTGGAACAACTATTTTCTGAATAGACTGCATGATTACACAAGAATATACGTTCCTATTAATGTATATAATTTCTTATAAATCAGAGATTGAATAATTTTATGATAGTTGAATACCAGCAGGGATAAATATAAAAATTGAATCGTCATAGAACTTTATACAATTTTCCATCTGGTGATAGCGGCTTAATGCAGAAGTCCATAGATGGCATAAAATGAGAAAATAGTCTTTCTTTTTTTGAGTTCATACAGAATAGGTATTGAATTTTTTCATATAAAATGATAAAATAACGAATATAAGAATTAAAACGTATACACGAACTAAAAACGCATCAATAGGTAGCAACGTATTCATGTGGAAAAGGAGACATATAGCTTCCATCGCAAGGTTCGGTATATGCATATTTATTTTAAATATAGATAATTGTTTTGTCAGGGAGGAAAAAACATCGTGAAAAAAAAATATGTAGTTATGGATGGGAACACGGCAGCAGCATATGCATCGTATGCTTTTACGGAAGTCGCTGCTATTTTTCCGATTACGCCGTCGTCAGTTATGGCAGAAAAAGTAGATGAATGGGCCGCAAAAGGGAAAAAGAATATTTTTGGCAATACTGTAGATGTCATTCAGATGCAATCTGAAGCTGGAGCTGCCGGAACGTGTCATGGATCCCTGCAGGCAGGCGCCCTTACGACAACCTATACCGCTTCGCAAGGGCTATTGCTTATGATTCCGCCTATGTTCAAAATTGGTGGTGAATTTTTACCGGGCGTATTTCATATAGCTGCTCGTACTGTCAGCGCACATGCGTTATCCATTTTTGGTGATCATTCAGATGCCATGGCCTGTCGGATGACCGGGTTTGGCATGATTATGTCTTCTTCGCCGCAGGAAGCCATGGATTTAGGTGCAGTAGCTCATTTAGCAGCTATTGGCGGCAGATATGCGTTTATGCATGTTTTTGATGGTTTTCGGACATCTCATGAAATGCAGCGTATTGAGGCGCTTGATTATGAAGATTTAAAAAAGTTGGTAGATTATCAGCAGCTTAATGCATTTCGTAAAAACGGGCTAAACCCGGAACATCCGCATGAACGCGGTACGACTGTCAATCCGGATATTTTCTTCCAGTGTAAGGAAGGCGCCAATGAAAAAGTTGCGTCTATACCTGATGTAGTGCAGCAATATATGGATAAAATCAACGGGTTAACAGGACGTGATTATAAGCTGTTTAATTACTATGGGGCACCGGATGCTGCAGAAGTTATCGTGATCATGTGTTCTGGTGCAGAAACCGTTCGCGATACGGTGGATTATCTCAATGCGCATGGCCGCAAAGTCGGCATGGTTCAGGTTCACTTGTATCGGCCTTTCTCGGTGAAATATTTTACAGAAGCGATTCCGGCGACATGTAAAAAAGTGGCTGTGCTTGATCGTACGAAAGAGTCCGGCAGTATTGGGGAACCGCTGTATCTGGATGTACAGAGCGCACTTATTCAAGCGGGGCGTGGTGATATTATCGTTGTTGGCGGCCGCTATGGACTATCATCCAAAGATACAACGCCGGCGCAGATTGCTGCAGTATATACAAATCTTGCAAAAAGTACGCCGAAAAATAATTTTACGATCGGGATTATTGATGATGTGACGCATACGTCTTTGGCTTCTGAACCAGTTAAGCTTTCCTATCCGGCGCAGACCGCTGCTAAGATTTGGGGACTTGGAGGAGATGGTACCGTCGGTGCCAATAAAAGTGCAATTACGATTATCGGGTTGCAGGCAGATAAGTACGCTCAGGCATATTTCTCTTATGATTCTATGAAAACAGGCGGCTTAACACAGTCCCATCTGCGGTTTGGTGATAAGCCGATTCATGCGACATATCTTGTGGATTCTGCCGATTTTGTAGGGTGTCATGCGCCGACATACGTCCATAAATATGATACAACAGCTGATCTGAAGGAAGGCGGTGTGTATCTGCTGAATTGCCCGTGGAGTCAGGACGAATTGGAGGTACAGCTTCCAGCTAAAATGAAACGTGATTTGTATAACAAGCATGCACAGTTTTATACAATTAATGCCACAAAACTGGCTGGTGAAATAGGGCTGGGAAATCGTGTAAATACTATTTTGCAGGCTGCTTTCTTTGAATTAACCAAGGTTATTCCTTTAAATATAGCCGTCAATGCAATGAAGCAAGGCAACTATGACAGTTATTTTAAAAAAGGCGGGCAGGAAATTGTAGATAAAAATAATAAGGCCGTAGATGCAGGAATTGATGGATTAGTGAAGGTTGAAATTCCGGCAGCATGGGCTGAAGCTGCAGAAGCTCGGTATGATACATTACAAGTGCCTGCTTTTATCCATGATATCGTAGAACCGATGAATCGGCAGGAAGGGGATGCCTTGCCTGTATCCATCTTTAAAAAACATAATTGCTTTGATGGCACATGGCCGCTCGGTACGACGGCATACAGTAAACGAGGCGTGGCTATTAACGTGCCGCAATGGAATGCGGATGCCTGCGTACAATGCAATAGTTGTTCCATGGCATGCCCCCATGCCGCTATTCGCCCAGTACTGCTTACGGATAAAGAGCTTGCGGAGGCGCCGGCATCCTTTGTAACGGCTAAGGCAAAAGGGGCTAAAGTGGCACAATACCATTTCCGGATGCAGGTTTCACCGTATGATTGCCTTGGCTGCGGCGTATGCTTGAGTGTTTGCCCAATGAAGAAAAAAGGTGCGCTTACGATGGTTCCTATGGAGGAAGTAGCCGCGCAGCAGGATAATTTCAACCGCTTTGTTATGGATGAATCATACCTCAAGAAGGAAGTTGTCAGTGATAAAACAGTGAAGGAAGCACAGTTTGCGAAACCGTATTTCCAATTTTCACCAGCTTGTGCAGGATGTGCCGAAACAACCTATATCAAAATGGTTACACAACTCTTTGGAAGTCGCATGTATGTTGCCAATGCGTCCGGTTGTTCCTCGGCGTATGGCGGTTCTTTGCCAACGACGCCGTACTGCAAAGATGCCCGCGGCTTTGGACCTTGCTGGGAACAGTCCTTATTTGAAGATAATGCTGAATTTGCGTATGGGTTCCTGCGTGCGCAGGATGCGATTCAAAAAGAGCTGGTTATTCATCTGCAGGCGTTGAAAGATGCGGCGATTGCTGTAGATGTCATTGATGAGTACTTGGATTTTTATCAAAATAGCAGTAAATCTCGTGAAGTGACGGATCAATTGATTAATGGATTGGAACGGATTCCGGCAAACGAAGATATAGAATTCATTTTGCAGAATAAAGAGTTTTTAGCGCGGAAATCAATATGGGCTTTTGGCGGTGACGGCTGGGCATATGATATTGGTTTTGGCGGTATTGATCATGTAATTGCTCAAAATCGTGATATCAACATTTTGGTCATGGATACAGAAGTATATTCGAATACTGGCGGACAGTCTTCCAAAGCGACTCCTACGGCGGCGGTTGCCAAATTTGCGGCTGGCGGCAAACAAGTGAAGAAAAAAGATCTTGGGGCAATTGCCATGACCTATGGATACGTATACGTCGCGCAGGTGGCGATGGGATATAATCAGGCTCAGACCTTGAAAGCCATTCGTGAAGCCGAAGCCTATCCGGGACCCTCTATTGTGATTGCGTACTGCCCTTGCTTGGAACATGGGATCAAAGCCGGTATGGGTGCAACACAGATGGAAATGAAAAAGGCTGTGGAATGTGGCTATTGGCATTTGTACCGTTATGATCCGCGTCTTGCGGCAGAAGGGAAAAATCCATTCCAGCTTGATTCTCCGGAACCAGATTCAGAAAAAATGAGAGAATATTTGAGCGGAGAAAACCGGTATAACCGCTTGAAAATTAATTTCCCGGAACGTGCGGAAACGTTGTATGCCAAGACTATTCGCGAAGCTAAAGAACGATATGCTACATATTCGAAAATGGCAGAAAAATAATTAGTTTGGGCTAAATAGCAAGAAGCTTTGCTGCTGCTGGGATAAACGCTCCATTCTAAGTAATGGCAGAGCTTCTTGGTATCATACTATATTTGATGACAATGATAGTCGTATGAGAAAGGGGTTTGGATAGAATATGGATTTTCAGTTTTCTGATGAACAGCGAATGATTATCAAACTGGTTCGTGATTTTGCAGCTAAAGAAATTGCTCCTACAGTACAGCAGCGTGATGAAGCGGAAGTGTTTGATCGTACTATTGTAGATAAATTAGGTGAGCTTGGTTTGATGGGGATTTTTTTTCCAGAAGAATATGGCGGTGGCGGGGGTGATTACCTCAGCTATATTTTGACTAATGAGGAATTATCCCGCGTAGATGATTCTATTGCCTGCAGCTATGCTGCGTCGGTGTCATTGTGCGCATGGCCGATTTTTGCGTATGGTACGGAAGAACAGAAGCAAACCTATTTGGTGCCCTTGGCAGAAGGCACCAAGCTGGGGGCTTTTGGCCTGACAGAACCGAATGCCGGTACCGATTCTGCCGGACAGCAATCGCATGCGGAAAAGAAGGATGGTTATTATTTGCTTAACGGCAGCAAGTGTTTTATTACTAATGGTGGTGAAGCAGATATTTATGTCGTTTTTGCGATGACTGATAAGGCAAAAGGCACTAAAGGCATCTCGGCTTTTGTTCTGGAAAAAGGTATGCCGGGCTTCACTTTTGGAAAAAAGGAACATAAAATGGGGATCCATGGATCACAGACGATGGAATTGGTCTTTCAGGATGTAAAAGTACCAGAAAAAAATCTTTTGGGCCAGGAAGGAAAAGGCTTTAAGATTGCTATGACCAGCTTGGACGGCGGCCGTATTGGTGTGGCTGCGCAGGCTTTAGGAATTGGTCAGGCAGCATTGGATGCAGCCGTTAAATATTCCAAGGAACGAGTACAGTTTGGTAAGCCTATTTGTAAATTCCAGGGTGTATCCTTTATGCTGGCGGATATGGCAACCCGGCTGGATGCTGCCAGACTGCTGATTTATCGTGCAGCGTGTCTGAAGGGGGCAGGGCTTCCTTTTTCAAAAGAAGCGGCTATGGCTAAAATGTATGCGTCTGATGCGGCCATGTCTATTGCTACGGATGCCGTACAAATTTTAGGTGGGTATGGATATATTCGTGAATATGATGTGGAACGGCTTATGAGAAATGCAAAAATCACACAGATTTATGAAGGAACCAACCAAGTACAAAAAATGGTTATTTCAGGGGCTTTATTGCAGTAATGACATACTATGATTACTACTCGGAGGCTGTGTAAATGAGTGATATATTAACGTACGATGAAATGAATATTGGGGATAAAACCAGTTTTGGCAAGACGATCAGCGAGTCTGACGTCTATATGTTTGCAGGCATTACCGGTGATTTTAACCCTCTCCATATTAATAAGGTAGAAGCAGAAAAAACGTTGTTTAAGAGTCGAATTGCGCATGGAATGCTGTCCGCTGGAATTATTTCAACGACGATGACTCAAGCGATTCACGGCGGGACTTCCATTTATTGCTCACAAGAGCTGCTTTTTAAAGCACCTGTCCGAATCGGTGATACTATTACATGTACTGCGGAGCTTATTGAAAAAATTCCGGAAAAGCGACGCCTGATATATAAGACGACAGTTGTCAATCAGGATGGCGTGGTTGTTACCGATGGAAAAGCAGTTATGCTGAAGAAATGATATAGCTTACATTATGCGTATATACTTAGGAGGAATACCCTATGACCTTGAGAACAGGGGAACAATATATTGAAAGCATGCGGAACATGAATCTGCAAGTATACATGTTTGGCAAGAAGGTCGAGTGTCCGGCAGATGATCCTATTTTACGGCCATCTCTTAATTCGGTACGGATGACATATGATTTGGCACAGCTGCCGGAATTTGAAGATCTTATGACGGCGACCTCTCATTTGACAGGGGAAAAAATAAATCGATTTACCCATATTCATCAGAGTGCCAAGGATTTGATGAACAAAGTGAAAATGCAGCGATTGCTGGGGCAGAAAACCGCCGCATGCTTTCAGCGGTGTGTGGGAATGGACGCATCTAATGCTGTTTACTCTACTACGTATGAAATTGATCAGAAATATGGGACCCATTATCATGAAAACTTTGTCAATTTCTTAAAACAAGTGCAGAAAGAGGATTGGACGGTAGACGGGGCTATGACAGATCCGAAGGGGGATCGGGGCAAAGCTCCGCATGAACAAGATGATCCGGATTTATTTTTGCATGTTGTAGAACGTCGTCCAGATGGGATTGTCGTTCGCGGAGCTAAGGCACATCAGACAGGATTCATTAATTCGCATGAAGTTATTGTTATGCCTACGATTGCTATGCGTGAAGCTGACAAAGAGTATGCTGTATCTTTTCATTGCCGTACAGATACAGAAGGTATTTTTATGATTGTCGGCCGTCAATCGTGTGATACTCGTAAAGTGGAAGGAGCGCCTATGGATACAGGCAATCCGGAATTTGGCGGTACAGAAGCTCTTGTTATTTTTGATAATGTTTTCATTCCCAACAATCAGATTTTCCTTAACGGTGAAGTGGAATTTGCAGGTATGATGGTAGAACGTTTTGCCGGATATCATCGTCAATCCTATGGCGGCTGTAAAGTCGGAGTGGGTGACGTCCTCATCGGCGCGACGGCACTGATTGCTGACTATAATGGTTGTGCCAGAGCCTCTCATATAAAAGATAAAATTATTGAAATGCAGCATTTGAATGAAACATTGTATAGCTGCGGTATTGCTTGCTCTGCTTTGGGGACAAAAACCGAGTCGGGAAACTATCTGATTGATCTGCTTTTGGCGAATGTCTGCAAGCAAAATGTCACACGATTTCCTTATGAAATTGTGCGCCTTGCTGAAGATATTGCCGGTGGTCTTATGGTGACAGCCCCGTCTGAACTGGATTTGCGAGACCCTAAATTAGGTAAATATGTAGAAAAATATTTGAAGGGTGTCGGTGTTGTTTCAACGGAAAATCGTCTGAAGGTTTTACGGCTGATTGAAAATCTGTGTTTGGGAACGGCAGCCGTTGGCTATCGTACGGAATCCATGCATGGTGCGGGATCACCGCAGGCTCAGCGTATTATGATTTCCCGTCAGGGGAATTTGGAAATGAAAAAAGAACTGGCAAAAGAACTGGCGCATGTAACCGAATAAGGATAGGTGATGGCTGTGGTTAATGATATTAAAGAAAAGATGGAAGCATTAATGGATGCAGAAATTCGCCCGAGGTTATGGGGGCATCAGGGAAATATCGTAATTCAATCTATCACGGATGGCGTTGTACATCTTCAAATGTCAGGCAGGTGCAGTGGCTGCCCTAGTGCTTTGACAGTTACAGGAGAATGCATTAGAGAAAAAATATTGGCAGCGTTTCCGCAGATTCAAACCGTCATATTTAATTGTGTAAGTGAAGATTTACTGCAGCAAGCTCGAAATATATTAAGACGGTCAGATTCAGCAGGGAGTATATAATGGATATCGGCATTAAGTATTGCGGTGGGTGCAACAGTCAATATGATCGTGTCGAAGCAATCAGGCACTTACAGAAAATGTATCCCCACCATACATATTCGTATGTTTCAGATGAAAGAATGGCACAAGATATATGGATTGTTGTATGCGGATGTTCCAGAGGATGTGCCGGTATAGAAGGTCTCGTAGCACGACAGCATCTGTTTTTTGTTACCCAGGAGGAGGATATGGCTGCTGTGGAAATACAACTCAGTGCGATGCCACGCAGCGGGAAATGATCATTGAAAGGTGATTTATAGTATGACAATTGGGATAAAAGCACCTGGATATTATATCCAGGGCGCAGGAGAATTGGATAGGCTGGGTAACTATATAAAAAAAATAGGAACATCATTTTTGGTGATCGGATCTGCTAATAATAAGAAGCGCATTGGAGATCGCATTGCGGTCTCGCTGAAAAGTGCAGATAAGACGATGTTTTACTGGGAATTTGGCGGTCAATGCTCAAAACAAGCAATTGCTGATGCCGTGACAGCAGCACAGAAACAGGGCTGCGATGCCATTATCGGTGTTGGCGGCGGTAAGGCACTGGATACGGCGAAGGCTGTGGCGACGAATATGGGAGGACTGCCGGCAATAATTATTCCGACGATTGCGTCTAATGATGCGCCGTGCAGCAGCGTTGCGGTTATTTATAATGATGACGACGTTGTCGTAAAAGCGCTCATGATGCATCGAAACCCGGATATAGTCCTTGTTGATACGAACTTGATTGTTCAGGCCCCGAAACAGTATTTGATTGCCGGTATGGGAGATGCCCTGGCCACGTATTTTGAAGCGCGGGCCTGTCGCCGGAGTGGTGCGAAAACCATGTCCCGCGGTCAATGTTCTATGACCGCCTTGGCCTTGGCCGAATTGTGCTATAAAACGCTGCTCAGAAACTCGGTCAATGCACTGACAGCGGTGGAACATCATGTTGTTACGCCAGCACTGGAAGTGGTTGTTGAAGCTTGTGTGTATTTGAGCGGTGTTGGTTTTGAGTCTGGAGGACTGGCAGCGGCCCATGCTGTCAATGATGGTCTGGCCCATGTCCCACAGGCGAGCAAGGCATCGCACGGTGAAAAGGTTGCTTTTGGACTCTTAGTACAACTTCAGTTGGAACATGCGCCACAGGAAGAGTGGGACACTGTGTTGGCCTATATCCGGACTGTCGATCTGCCATCGTGTCTTGCTGATTTGGGAATTACAGAGGTAAAGGAAGCGGAAATCCGTAAGGCTGCGGAAGCAGCGGCAGCACCAGCGCAATTCACAAAAAATATCCGTCCTGATATTACGGCAGAAGAAGTATATAATGCGATCATGGCCGCGGATGCGGCGGGAGGCCATACATAAAAAATACTGAACAGATACAGGTGTAATATGTTTTGTGCAAAAGGGTAAGGATGGGAAAAATTCCATCCTTACCCTACTACGTTTATAGCAGATAAGAAAACATAAAAAAACAGCTCATCCAGAAGGATGAGCTGTGAACAAAACTTTTCATATAGAGCATATTCAAGTATGCTTAGGTTTCATACAATCCGCTCGGTTTTTCCGAAAGATTGATGTAAATATTTTTGGTCTGCATATAATGCTTCATTGTTGTCTTATCCGTTTCACGGCCGATACCGGAAAGCTTATATCCTCCGAAAGGAGCTCCGGCAGGGATTGCATTGTAGGTATTGACCCACATACGTCCTGTTTCAATGGCACGGGCTACACGAATGGCACGATTAATGTCACGGGTCCAGACGGCACCGCCTAAACCGTATTCGCTGGCATTCGCCAAAGCGATTACATCGGCTTCGTCTTTGAAGGGGATGATGCATACAACCGGCCCAAAGATTTCTTCCTGAGCGATGCGCATATCATTTTTTACATCAGCAAAAATGGTCGGGCGGATAAAGTTTCCCTTTTCAAGCTCATTTCCTGTGATCTTTTCACCGCCGCAGACAAGCCGTGCACCTTCTTTTTTACCGATTTCTATGTATTCCAGGATTTTTTTGACCTGAGTCTGATCGATCTGAGCACCCATTTGTGTATCAGATTCCCAAGGAAAACCAACTTTTACGCGGTTAAAGCGTTCTGCTAGATCACTTACAAACTTATCATAAATCGATTCCTGAACAAAGATACGAGAACCGGCGCAGCACACTTGGCCCTGATTAAAGAGAATCCCCAATTGAGCGCCATCCATTGCCATATCCCAAGGAGTATCTTCAAAGAAGATGTTGGCTGATTTGCCGCCTAATTCAAGCGTTGCCGGAATTAATTTTTCCATGGCGGCCTTGTATACATCACGCCCGATTTCTGTGGAACCTGTAAATGCCAGCTTCTGAATATCCGGATGATCAAGGATGTACTGTCCCGATTTAGAACCCTTGCCGGTAATTACGTTTACTACACCAGGCGGCAGAATACCTTCAATTAAATGCATTAATTCAAGAACGCTCAACGACGTCGTGCTGGATGGTTTCAGAATAATAGTGCAACCAGCTGCCAGTGCCGGAGCTAATTTCCATGCTGCCATAAGGAAAGGGAAATTCCAAGGGATTACCTGGCCGACCACTCCGATTGGTTCATGAACAACAAGGCTCAATGTATTTTCATCAATCAGAGAGGCACGCCCTTCTTCAGTGCGGACGACACCTGCAAAATAACGGAAATGATCCGCTGCAAACGGAACGTCAACGTTTGCTGTCTCGCGAATAGGTTTACCATTGTCCAGGGTTTCGATCATAGCCAGCTTATCTTTATTGGCAGTGATCGCATCTGCTATTTTCAGCAATGCATCCTGACGCTGTGCCGGCGTTGTTTTTTTCCAGGCGGGTAATGCCGCGTGAGCAGCCTTTACTGCCGCGTCGACATCAGCCTTTGTTGCCTGGGCGCATGTTGATAATACGTCGCCGTTAGCTGGGTTGACAGCATGGAAGGTAGCGCCGTCACTGGCGGGAACCCACTGACCGTTAATGTACAAACCATAAGAATCGCGTATCCATTTTTCTGTCATAAATGACACCTCTTTTACAAAAAATAATGGTAAATATAATAGAAATGAATGTTACAACATTCACACAACAACAAATATATTTTAGTTGACAACCTTTATCAATTAAAATATATCATAGAGTGATAGAAATGTCAATGAGTAATTTTGTGAATATATGGAATTCATTTGACGAATATATGCGTATGGATGTATAAGTCTACATGAGAGGATTCTCTGAAATGTAAAGGTGTTTATATACAAAAAAACAGACACTGCGAGGACCGTGTCTGTTTTAGGTTAAAATCGATAGGTTACGCCGGCTCCGACGCCGTGCTCATTGTCGCCGTTATCGGGCATGTAGTTGTGATAATTTACATTAAAGCCCAGCCCTAAGGCCAGATTATAGTTCAATCCGATCTGGGCTTCATCAAAATGAGAACCAACTACATAGGTGGCATATGGCTGCAGGCCCAGTACATGAGGTGTGGATACGCCGACGCCTCCATATATAGAATCGGATTGACCACTCATATGATTGCGCCAGCCGCCGAGCAGCTGAATATGGGAGCCTACCAGATTATATTTAGCGTAAAAATCGTTCTGATGTCCATATTCATCACGATCGACGTATTTATAGCCGATGGTTAATTTAGGAGCTACTCTGCCCTCAATATAGGATTCTTTTATACCGACGCCACCTTGAATGCCCACGTCGGGAACGCCCGGCACCGGGACGGCCAACGCTGTAGAGGCATTGATGATAGTACTTAAAGCGGTTAGCAGTAATAGTTTTTTCATTATTTTCTCCCTTCAAATTGAGCTACTCTTTGCCGAATATAAAGCGATCAATTGCTTCTGCGACAGCACCTTCGTTATTATTTGCATTCGTGATGACATCACAATAAAGGCGAATTCGTGGATTCAGATTGCGTACTCCAATAGCGAGTCCGGCAGCTTTTAACATTTCAATATCGTTGATATTGTCTCCGATCGCCATCGTTTCTTCGGGCTGAACTCCAAGGAGTTCAGCTAGCTTGAGGAGCCCGACTCCCTTTGTAACATTCTTGTGCATGAATTCGATATATCGGTTACTTGAAAAACTGACTTCAGCGTCAGCAAGCCAAAGTCGCATTTCCTGATGAATTTTTTGGAGAATTGCATCATCTGTGTTCATAATAATGATTTTACTGACAGCATCACCCTTTAAGAAATCGAGAGTCCTTTCCTCTGTCGGGATGTAATCCATCCGTCCCTTTAAAAAAGCTTTTTCATCAGGTGTGATACGGCGGATATACACATGGTCATGAGTGTATATGTGTGTACACATGCCATAGGTCACGCTTTTCTGGTATAGTTTATTGGCCAATGCAAAGGGGATGGCATCCCAATATAAAGACGTGGAATTTTTGTTTTCCGTGATACTGCTGCCATTAAAAGCAATGACATATTGTCCTCTTTTATCATATAATTGTAAGGTTTTTAAAATTCCCGCGACCGAGCGAAAGCCGCGTCCGGTACAGGGAACAAATTTGATCCCTGCTGCGGTAGCTCTGGCGATAGCCTCTATATTACGTTGGCAGATAGTAGCATCGTTGCTGAGCAAGGTTTCATCCATATCACAAGCAATAATTTTATATGTACGCATGGGACCGATCTCTCCTTTGTTTTGAATAGACTTAGTCTAGCATAGATTACCGGCAGCGTAAAGCGATTTTATCATACCTGAAAAAAAACGAAGTGATAAAATGACTGTTTAATATTACATAAAATATAGAAAAAAATACTGCAGCAGTGCAAGACCGTCTATATTCACAGAAAATGGATTTAAGCGCATATTTTTTGTGTGTCTCGCAATTTTTAATAAATAAAATACGCTGCAGATGGTATAATAGAATAACATGAAAAGGTGATAAAGGAGGAGAGGTATTTTGACAAACACAGAATTGGCGGATCATGCAGCACAGGTTCGCCGGCATATTGTGAAAATGATTACGGAAGCGCGATCCGGACATCCTGGCGGTGCCTTGTCCATTGTGGATATGCTGCAAGTATTATATTTTGAAACAATGCGCGTGGATCCGTCGCGACCCCATTGGGAGAATCGGGATCGTTTTGTGCTATCCAAAGGACATGCGGCGCCGGCATTATATGCTACGTTAGCGGCACGGGGCTTTTTTTCGGAAGAAAAATTATGGAAGCTGCGGCAGTGCGGCGCGATGCTGCAAGGAAATCCAGATATGAATACGACTCCGGGAATCGACATGTCGACCGGATCGTTAGGACAAGGTTTGTCTGCGGCAAATGGAATGGCACTGTCTGCTAAAGTCGATGCTGCTGATTGGCGTGTGTATGTCATCGCCGGCGATGGGGAAATACAGGAAGGGCAGATTTGGGAAGCCGCAATGTCGGCAGCACAGTACCAGCTGGATAATCTTACTTTGTTTATTGACCATAACGGGCTGCAGATTGATGGCGCAAATACAGATGTCATGTCGGTCATGCCAATTGCTGATAAGTTTCGATCTTTTGGCTGGAACGTTCTGGAAATCAATGGTCATGACTATGATGCGATCCGATCCGCATTGGTCTTGGCAAAACATGCAAAAGGCTGTCCTTCTGTTATTGTAGCGGAGACAATCAAGGGAAAAGGAATTTCCTTTATGGAAAATGAAATTGCCTGGCATGGTAAAGCTCCAGATGTAAGACAGTGCAGAGAAGCGCTCGGGGAACTGGGAGGTAATGTATGATGGGAACTGCGATGCGAACTGCATTCGGACATATTTTACAGCATGAATTATATAAGAACCCCCGGATCGTAGTGTTGGATGCGGATCTGGGAAGCTCAACAAAATCAATCGCGTTCAAATCCGCAGCACCGGGACGGTATTTTGATATGGGAATATCCGAACAGGATTTGATGGGAACGGCTGCCGGTTTTGCGGCTGCCGGGAAAATACCGATTGCCAGCACTTTTGCCGTATTTGCTGCAGGGCGGGCGTTTGAACAAATACGCAACTCGATCTGCCTGCCCAATTTGAATGTCAAAATTTGTGTTACCCATGCCGGCCTGACTGTAGGTGCCGATGGGGCGACACATCAGGCTATTGAAGATATGTCGATCATGCGCAGTCTGCCTAATATGACCGTCATCAGCCCATCTGACGCTATAGAGACGGCGGGCTGCCGTTCAGGCGGCTGTGGCTCACGATGGGCCGGTATATATACGTATGGGCCGGGATCCTGTGGAAGAGATTCATGCAGCAGATTATCGGTTCCAATGGGGTAAAAGCGAGATTCTTCGGGAAGGCAGGGATGTGGCAATCATTGCTGCGGGAATTATGGTGCATAAAGCCCTGGAAGCGGCAGACATACTGAAGAGCAGAGGGATACAGGCCATGGTCATCAATATGCACACGATTAAACCTATTGATGTGGCAGGGATTGTGGCAGCTGCGAAAAAAACAGGATTTATCGTTACTGCCGAAGAACATACTGTCCTTGGCGGTCTCGGTTCGGCAGTGGCGGAAGTATTGGTGCGGCAATGTCCGGTAAGGCAGGCATTTGTAGGCGTACAGGATCAGTTCGGAGAATCGGGATCAGCAAGTGAACTACTGGAAAAATATGGATTGACGGCTCGGAACATTGTCGAAAATGTTATGCTGGGAATCCGATCTTAGCAGCTTGTTTTTCGGTGCGTTTTTCAGTATTATTATAAGGAAATACATACTTAGTGCATAGGGAGGAAATGATATGATTACGGATGATAACATGATGAAATTGCAAAACGGCAGCGATGTCCGCGGCGTAGCAGTAGCGGGGGGCGCCTCAGAGCCGGTTACGTTGTTCCCCGAAGCCGTGAATCGTATTGCTGCGGGTTTTGTCCGTTTTTTGGCAGCAAAAACAGGAAAACAGCCGGGCAACCTGCGGATTGCAGTGGGTCATGACTCCCGTATTTCTGCCGGCATGCTGAAACAGTCCGTGTTAGAAGGTATTTGTGTGCAGGGGGCGGCAGCTGCCGATTGCGGCTTGGCCTCCACACCGGCCATGTTT
Source organism: Megasphaera cerevisiae DSM 20462 (assembly GCF_001045675.1). Taxonomy (GTDB): domain Bacteria; phylum Bacillota; class Negativicutes; order Veillonellales; family Megasphaeraceae; genus Megasphaera; species Megasphaera cerevisiae. The sequence continues at coordinate 42,216 of NZ_LEKT01000009.1, read as the reverse complement.
ATGTCGATTATTTTTGAGCAGACCCATATGGACGGAGCGATTATGATTACGGCCAGCCACCTGCCGTACAACCGTAACGGATTAAAGTTTTTTACAAAAAGCGGCGGTTTGGAAAAAGCAGATATTACGGAAGTACTCCGGAGTGCTTCCGGCATGAAGGCGCAATCCTGTGGCAATGCAGGCGTGCAGAAAATTAATATTATTGATATATATGCAAAGCACTTATGCGGGAAAATACGGGAAGGCCTGCAGGCTGCGCCTGACAGTAAGCCGCTGGCGGGGATGCATGTTGTTGTGGATGCCGGAAACGGCGGCGGCGGATTTTTTGCGGATAAAGTGCTTGCTGTGCTGGGAGCCGATACGTCAGGCAGTCAATTCCTCGATCCGGACGGTATGTTTCCCAATCACATTCCCAATCCGGAAAATAAAGAGGCCATGGCGGCTATTCGTAAAGCTGTCTTAGACAATCATGCCGATCTGGGACTTATTTTTGATACGGACGTAGATCGCATGAGTGCGGTTCTTCCCGATGGGAAGGCTATTGATCGAAATGCACTGATTGCAATGATGGCGGCAATTCTGGCGCCAACGTATCCTGGCAGCACGATTGTGACGGACTCTGTTACCTCAGATGAATTGACTACATTTTTACAGGATGAACTGCATTTGATCCATCACCGGTATATGCGGGGCTACAAAAATGTTATTGACGAATGTATTCGCTTGAATCAAAACGAAACCGTATCGCCGCTGGCCATCGAAACATCGGGTCATGGAGCACTGAGCGAAAATTATTATCTTGACGATGGAGCCTATTTAGCAGTCAAGCTGCTGATTGCAGCCGCCTGGGCGAAAAAAGAAGGAAGGTCTCTGGGCACGCTGATTGCTGCGTTAAAACAACCGGCTGAAAGCAAAGAATATCGATTGAAAATTAAAGGAACCGATGATGTCAAGGCATATGGGACGGAGGTTCTTCGCATGTTTGAAGCGCGGGCGGCTGCGGCTGGTATTGCCATTGCCAAACCATCGTATGAAGGTACACGACTGGTCTTTGCTGATGGCTGGGCGCTGCTTCGTATGTCTCTGCATGATCCGAATATGCCGCTGAATATAGAAAGCAAGCATCCCGGCGGCTGCAGACATATTGCGGGACAGGTCAGGAAACTTTTGACCGGCTTTGATTGTCTGGACATGAGTGTATTTGATCAATAATAACAAGTCATCGTATTGATTTGTATCGGTATAGTTGCCATTGAAGGAGAACTGTTTGTTAGCATATACATAGAAAAACACAAACCAAGAAGGTGTCTGGCAAAAAAAATATAATTTCTCTTGACTATTTGACTTTATGCTGTATGATATAAAGGAGAACTGGCACTCGATGATAGGGAGTGCTAATATATCTTGAATAAAAGGAGACTGTTAGACATGGCAAAAGAAATGTTTGAATTTCAGGCAGAAACGAAGCAGTTGTTGGACTTGATGGTCCATTCTATCTATACGAATCATGAAATTTTTTTACGGGAATTGATTTCCAATGCCTCGGATGCGATTGATAAACTTCATTATCAATCCTTGACCAATCGGGAATTATTGGAAGGAGACACGAATTTTGAAATTCACCTGACTCCGGATGAAGCTGCGCATACGCTGACGATTTCTGATAACGGGATCGGCATGAACCGTGATGAAATCATTCAGGATTTGGGGACCATTGCCAAATCAGGAACGAAGGCTTTTCTGGAAAAGCTGAAAGAAACGAAGGAAGCCGATGAAAAGGTAACAGATAAAGATATGATTGGTCAGTTTGGTGTTGGCTTTTATTCTGCCTTTATGGTTGCCGACAGCGTGACTGTCGTCACACGCAAAGCTGGAGAAACTAAGGCATACCAATGGGAATCGGCAGGAGATGGTCAATACAGCTTGGAAGAATGCGAAAAGCCAAAGCATGGTACTACGATTGTCCTGCATTTAGGCACAGGTTTTTATGGCAGTGATGCGGAAGAAAACTATACGGATAAAAATTCCCTTGAAAGCCTGGTTAAAAAATACTCGGATTATATTCGTTATCCCATTACCATGGAGTTCACGGTAAAGGAAAAACCAAAGGACAAAGACGGCAAGCCCATTGAAGATGCTAAAGAGGAAGAACGTGTGGAAACACGTACTTTAAATTCCATGCAGCCTCTGTGGACGCGTACTAAATCAGATATTAAACCAGAAGAATATAAAGAATTTTTCCAGCATCAATTTTTTGAATGGGAAGATCCCATGGAAATTTTCCATACGCGTGTAGAAGGGAATGTCGAATATACGGCATTGCTGTTTATTCCGGGCAGTGCCCCCTTCAACTTGTATTATTCTGATTATGAACCGGGCATTCAACTGTATTCGCGGCATGTATTTATTATGGATAAATGCAAGGATCTGCTTCCGGATTATTTGCGTTTTGTCAAAGGCCTTGTCGATTCACCTGATTTATCCTTGAACATTTCACGGGAATTGTTGCAGCAAAGCCGGGAATTGAAGCTTATGGGACGTAATTTGGAAAAAAATATTCTCAAGACGTTGACTCGCAAGCTGGATAAAGACCGGGACGCCTATGAAAAATTCTGGGCCGAATATGGTAAATCCTTGAAAATAGGGATTTACAGCGGCATGATGAGCGGCGAAAATAACGTCGAAAAGTTAAAGGATTTGATCCTGTTCACGTCCTCAAAGGACGGCAAGCTTTGCACACTCAAGGAATATGCAGGCCGTATGAAGGAAGGGCAGAAGAAGATTTACTATGCAACGGGCAAAGATAAAGCGGCTATTGATGGATTACCTCAAATGGAATTGCTGCGCGATAAGGATATTGAAGTCTTGTGCATGACAGATCCTGTCGATGAATTTGCTGTTGAAGCCATTCGTGAATATGATGGCAAACAGTTCCACTCTATCAGCCGCGGGGATTTGGATCTCGACGATGATGCATTTAAAGAAGAAAAGAAGAAAAATGAAGACTTGACTAAAAATAATGAAGGTCTTTTGAATGATATGAAGGAATTTTTGGATGGAAAAGTAGTCGACGTTCGGCTATCTAATCGCTTGAAAACGGGTGCCGTATGCCTTGTATCTGATGCGGCAGGGCCGTCTCTTTCCATGGAACAAGCCTTTGCAGCGGCAAATAACCCGATGCTCAAGGCCAGACGGATTTTGGAAATCAATCCGCACCATGCCCTTTTTGAAAGGTTGCAGCATGTGCATGAAACCGGCAAGGATGCGCCGGAATTCAAGGATTACTGCAAGTTGATGTATGATCAGGCACTTCTCCTGGAAGGGATTATGCCGGATGATCCTGTCACCTTTGCAAATAAAGTTGCTGAAATGATGGCAAAATAAAATAGATTGCAAAAAAGAAGTACGGTGGGCACCATATACTCACCGTACTTCTTTTTTGTGCGGGATAAGGAATCGTATGTTTGATTAGTGCACATTTGACGATAAGAAAGTGTAATGGTATAGTTTTCTATATGCAATATTTGCAATTATTTATCATATGCGGAATAGTTTGAAGGGTGGTCTTAGTATGGAAAGTGTCTTTTTACGGCAGTTTTTGATGATCAGCGATATGCGGACCGTTTTGTTTTTGGCGGTGCTGATAGTGCTCTTTGGTTTTATTTATTATTTGTATAAAAAACGGCACATGAGTTTTTCCGTTGTTGTTATGATCGGTACGGGTTTAGGTCTGCTGTTAGGATTAAGTATCCAGGCCATGATCGGATTTTCGCCGGAACCGATGAAAATCACATTTGTCAAAGAGGTAACGAATTGGTACGCGTTATTTGGCAATGGTTTTATGGATTTGATTAAAATGCTGGTTGTACCTCTGGTACTTATTACGATGGTTCATGTCGTTATCAACATGAAGGGCGGACAGACCATGAGTAAATTGGTCAAGGCCGGCGTGGGCGTGACGATGGGGATGGTAGCCATTGCGGCTGTAGTCGGAACGGCTATGGGGATGCTCTTTCAGGTTGGGGCGGGCATAGCCGTTGAGAGCGGCGCGGCAAAAGCCAAGGAAATCGTATCAGTCGCTTCGACGCTGCGCAGCCTTATTCCAGGAAATCTTGTGGACAGCATGGTTCATAATAATGTCATCGGAATGGTTATTTTTGCCGCTATTTTGGGTGCCGCTATTTGGTGGGTCAACTATGAAGACGCAGAAACGGCAGAACCATTGTATAAATTGATCAACAGCCTGTACAAAGCCATTATCAATATGGCACTGCTGATTTTGGATCTTATGCCGTATGCCGTAATTCCACTGCTGGCGAATACCATTGCGCAGCATGGTCTGGTCGGACTTCTTGATGTAGGAAAATTTATTATTGTGCTTTATGCCGCTATGATTCTGCAATTTATTATTCAGCTGATTATGCTGGCCTTGTACGGAATTAACCCGTGGCCTCATTTGAAAAAGTCCTATCCGGCTCTGCTGCTGGCATTTACTTCCCGGTCTTCGCTGGGGTGCCTGCCGATGACCCTGGAAACGCTGACAAAACGTCTCGGTGTTTCTCAAGGAACGGCCAGTTTTGTTGCAGGTTTTGGCTGCACTGCCGGCATGCAAGGCTGCGCCGGTGTATTTCCGTCTATGTTGATTGTCTATGTGGCTAACGTGACGGGACAGCCTATTGACTTTACGTTGATTGTCATGACGATTATCGTTGTTACGATTGGCTCACTCGGTATTGCCGGGATTCCCGGCGTAGCGACCATGGCGGCGTCTGTAGGACTGTCTGGCGTTGGCATGGGAGCACAGTTTGTCAAAGTCAGTCCCATTTTAGCAATCGACCCGTTTATTGATATGGGCCGGACACTGTTGAATGTTGCCGGAGCAATTACCAATGCGCTGATTGTCGATAAATATATGGGTTCCCTTAACGCACATACCTATCAGGATATGCAGGCAGGATTACAGACAAAAAAGACGGACACAGATAACAAACAATAAAACATATCTTTCTTTGCATGCGGGAGAGCTTTACATAGAAAACTGCCATACACGCAGCATACGGTGTATGGCAGTTTTTGTATGTCCGATTTTTTCGAAACGGTGGGATGCGGCTTTTAAGCAGCTGCATAGCGGAAAAATCACTGCGGGAATATACAAAAATAAGCGTGCAGATGCGACGGATTTTTTCACATAGTTATATCTGTACATATGTTTGGTTCCATGCTATACTAATGTAACCGATAATAGTTATTTTTTAATGAATATGGGGGAGGCAGCGAAGTGGATATACAATCCCATTTAAATAAAGATTATAATATGGAAACGCCGTTTCGCGTCGTGGCGCCGTACCAGCCCATGGGAGATCAGCCTGAGGCCGTTCAGTCACTGGCCGGCGGTATTCGATCCGGCCAATGGGCGCAGGTACTTCTGGGAGCGACGGGTACGGGCAAAACGTTTACAATGGCTAAGGTCATCGAGGCAGTACAGAAGCCGACACTGATCATCGCTCACAATAAGACGCTGGCTGCCCAGCTGTGCAGCGAATTCAAAGCTTTTTTTCCTGACAATGAGGTGGGATACTTTGTCAGCTACTATGATTATTATCAGCCGGAAGCGTATATTGCGTCGACGGATACGTATATTGAAAAGGATGCGTCTATCAATGATGAAATTGATAAACTGCGCCATTCGGCTACGATGAGTCTGTTTGAACGGCGTGACGTGATTATTGTGGCGTCTGTATCCTGTATTTATGGCTTGGGCGATCCGGAGGATTATAGTGAATTGGTTGTATCGCTTCGCCTGGGGCAGGAAAAGACACAGGAAGAAATACTCCATAAACTGGTGGATATTCAATATTCCCGCAATGATATGGATTTGCAGCGCGGTACTTTCCGTGTTCATGGCGATACGATTGAAGTCGTGCCTGCGGCGTATGACAATTCCGTCATCCGTATCGAAATGTTCGGAGATGAAATTGACAGATTGACAGAGGTGGATATTCTTACTGGCGAAATAATTGCAGAACGGAAGCATGTGGCGATTTATCCGGCCAGTCATTATGTCACGACCAAGGAAAAAATGGAAAAGGCGCTTGTCACGATCCGTAAGGAACTCGAACAGCAGTTGACGGAACTGCGGGACGGCGGTCACCTTTTGGAAGCACAGCGACTGGAACAGCGTACTCGGTATGACATGGAAATGATGGAGGAAATGGGATATTGCTCCGGCATCGAAAATTATTCCCGCCATTTGGCGGGACGCACTGCCGGTCAGGCCCCATATACGCTTCTCGATTATTTTCCCGATGATTTTCTTATTATGATTGATGAATCTCACGTTACCTTACCGCAGCTGCGGGCTATGTATGCCGGTGATCGGTCGCGGAAGGAATCCTTGATTGAATACGGCTTCCGGCTGCCGTCAGCCTTGGATAACCGGCCTTTGAAGTTTGAGGAATTTGTAGAGCGGATCAATCAGATCGTCTATGTCAGCGCTACGCCGGGAGAATATGAAATGAGTGTGCAGACCAACCTGGCGCAGCAGATTATCCGGCCAACAGGCCTGCTGGATCCAGAGGTGGAAGTGCGGCCTATTGCCGGACAAATGGATGATTTGCTGGGTGAGATTCGTAAACGTATGGAACGGCACGAACGGGTTTTGGTAACTACGCTGACAAAAAAAATGGCAGAAGATTTGACGGATTACCTGAAAGAAATGGGGATTCTCGTGCGCTATCTTCATTCGGATATCGCTACGATCGAGCGGGCTGAAATCATCCGTGATCTGCGGGCCGGCGTATTTGACGTGCTGGTAGGGATCAATCTTCTCCGGGAAGGTCTGGACATGCCGGAGGTATCCCTGGTAGCAATCCTGGATGCCGATAAAGAAGGCTTTCTTCGGTCAGATACGTCGCTTATCCAAACCATGGGCCGGGCAGCCCGCAACGTCCATGGTACGGTTATTATGTATGCTGATAGAATGACAGGCTCGATGCTCCGAGCTATGGATGAAACGAAACGTCGCCGGGAAGTGCAGGACGCTTATAATAAAACGAATCACATTACACCTAAGTCTGTCCAAAAGGCTGTTGTGGATCTCATTGAATTGACAAAAATCGCCGAAGACAGTGTCTCTTATAAAGGCGGTGGAGAAAAGCTGACGAAGGAAGCACTGCATAAAGTAATCAACACGGTAACACAGCAGATGAAGGCGGCGGCGAAAGGACTTGAATTTGAAAAGGCGGCGGAGCTGCGGGATCGTTTGGGAACGCTGCGTCAGCAGTTGGCAGATTTGAGCCATGATGATACATTGCCTAAAGAAATGCAGGGCGAAGATATGCCGTCCGCACGATATATCAGAAAGGTGAAGCGGCCAGACCGCAGCCGGAAGAAAAAAGCATGAACTGCACCGTTTATGGCAGGTAACTATTTCATTTAATATGATGATAAGGAGTATATAATCAACCTATGCAGGAACCATATATTGTTATTAAAGGTGCACGACAGCACAATTTAAAAAATATAGATGTAAAAATTCCTCGAGACAAGCTGGTTGTGTTTACCGGTTTGTCCGGATCCGGAAAATCATCGCTGGCTTTTGATACGATCTATGCGGAAGGACAACGGCGATATGTTGAATCTCTGTCGGCATATGCCCGGCAGTTTTTAGGACAGATGGACAAGCCGGATGTCGATTATATTGAAGGACTGTCCCCTGCTATTTCTATTGATCAAAAGACAACAAGCCGCAATCCCCGTTCTACCGTCGGCACGGTTACCGAGATTTATGATTATCTCCGGCTGCTGTATGCGCGCGTAGGCGATGCCTTCTGTCCTAAATGCGGCAAGCCCATCCGGCAGCAGACGATTGAACAAATGGCCGATTCAGTCATGGCGCTCGGAGAAGGGGAAAAGGTCATGATCATGGCACCGGTTGTTGACGGACGCAAGGGAACTCATCAGAAAATCCTGACCCGGCTCGTCAAGGACGGGTACGTGCGGGTGCGGGTTGACGGAACTGTTTATCTCTTATCCGACGATATTCCTATGGATAAAAATAAAAAGCATACGATAGAAGTGATTATCGACCGGCTGGTTATAAAAAGCAGTATTCTAACTCGACTGACAGATTCACTGGAAACAGCGGCCAAGCTTAGTGACGGCATTGTCCATATCTTGCAGATGAACACCAAAAAAGTACTTACCTTCAGTCAGCACTTTGCCTGCCCGGATTGCCATATCAGCCTGCCGGAAATAGAGCCGCATCTTTTTTCCTTTAATAGTCCTTTCGGCGCCTGCCCGGATTGCTCCGGCATTGGCAGTACGATGGAAGTGGATCAGCATTTGGTGCTGCCCGATGAGGATAAACCCTTCGCCGACGGGGCCATTGCGGCACTGAGCAGTAATCCCGATTCGTGGTTTATGCGTCAGCTGGGAGGGCTGCTCAAGCCCCGGGGATTTACGCTGAATGCCTGCTATAGCGAACTTCCTGAGGAACTGCAGAAAAAAATTCTGTGGGGCGCCGCGGATACCTGTGTATTTGAATATGAAAATCTGCGCGGAGAGGTAAAAACCTTTTCCACCCCTTTTGAAGGCGTTATTCCCATGGTGCGCCGCCGCTATCGTGAAGCCTCTTCGGACATGATGCGGGATCAGTTTGAACAATTTATGTCCGTGAAGCCCTGCACGACGTGTCACGGTGCCCGGCTGCGTCCGGAAGCGCTGGCGATCAAAATTGGCGGATTAAATATTTATGAATTAACGACTTGCACTGTCAGTGATATGATACGCTTTTTTCAAGGCTTGCAGCTGACGGAAAAACAGCAGCTTATTGGCAAACAGATTTTTAAGGAAATACGGTCACGTCTGGAATTTCTGCAGACTGTCGGCTTGGAGTATCTTACCTTGTCCCGGACGGCAGGAACACTGTCCGGCGGTGAAGCTCAGCGTATCCGTCTGGCAACGCAGATTGGCTCAGGGCTTGTCGGCGTATTGTACATTTTGGATGAACCGTCTATCGGACTTCACCAGCGGGATAACGATAAACTTCTTCAGGCATTGCAGCATCTGCGTGATCTGGGCAATACGCTTATCGTGGTAGAGCACGATGAGGATACGATGCGGGCGGCAGATTTTATTGTCGATATAGGTCCGGCTGCAGGAGAACATGGCGGTCAGGTCGTCGCGCAGGGGACCGTTGCCGACATTATGGCCTGCGAACAGTCTGTGACCGGTCAGTATTTGAAAGGCACAAAATTTATCCCCCTTCCTGTCGAACGGCGTCGGGGCACCGGTAAGATGATTGAAGTTATCGGTGCGGAAGAACATAATTTGAAAAAGATCAATGTATCCTTCCCTATAGGAACCTTGACGGTAGTGACGGGCGTATCCGGATCGGGCAAATCGACCTTGGTCAATGAAATACTCTACAAAGGGCTGGCTGAAGCTGTTTATGGGACATTACACCGGCCGGGAAAATTCAAGAAAATAAAGGGCACGGAATATATCGATAAAATCATTAATATCGATCAATCACCCATCGGACGGACGCCGCGTTCCAATCCGGCCACGTATACCGGTGTGTTTGATTTTATACGTCAACTGTACAGTCAGACCTCGGAAGCTAAGGTGCGGGGCTATAAGGCGGGGCGGTTCAGCTTTAACATCAAAGGCGGACGCTGTGAAGCCTGCCATGGCGACGGCATCATCCGCATTGAAATGAACTTCCTGCCTGATGTATATGTGCCCTGTGAGGTTTGCCACGGAGCGCGCTATAACAGGGAGACGCTGGAAGTAAAATATAAGGGAAAAACGATTTCTGACGTACTGAACATGACTGTTGATGATGCTTGTGAGTTTTTTGCCAACCTTCCGCGAATTCTTAATAAATTGAAAACACTGCAGGAAGTTGGCTTAGGATATATCCGTCTGGGGCAGCCGGCTACGACACTTTCCGGTGGGGAAGCTCAGCGTATCAAGCTGGCCGCAGAACTGTCCAAACGCAGTACGGGACGAACTTTGTATATATTGGACGAACCGACGACGGGTTTGCATGCCGCAGACATTCACAAGCTCATGGATGTACTGCAGATGCTCGTCGATGGCGGAGATACGGTCATTGTCATCGAGCATAATCTGGATGTTATCAAGACGGCTGATTATATTATTGACCTGGGGCCTGAGGGCGGAGACGGCGGCGGCAGTATTGTTGCTGCTGGAACGCCGGAAGACATTTGCCGTGTGCCGGAGTCGTATACCGGCAGATTTTTAAAGCCTGTCTTAGAACGAACCAGACAGCTCATGACAAAGGGGAAGGATCATGGCAGTAAGTGAAGCAGTACTGGAGAAAATACATAATCTGACGACACAGCCTGGTGTATATCTTTGGAAGGATGTGACCGGCCGTATTATTTACGTCGGCAAGGCTGTTAATCTGCGTAACCGTGTTAAAAGCTATGTCCGGAGAGATGTAAACCGATCTCCGAAGGTAGCAGCCATGATGAGTCATGCTGTCGATTTGGAAACGATGGTTGTGACTAATGAGATGGAAGCGCTCATACTGGAAAATACGCTGATCAAAAAGCATCATCCACGGTATAATATTATGCTTCGGGACGATAAAACATATCCCTATATTAAAGTGACGCTGCAAGAGGACTATCCGCGTATTTACATGACGCGCCGTGTCTTGCGGGACGGTGCCCGCTACTTCGGCCCCTTTGCTGATGCTGGGGCCGTACATCGTGTGCTGAAGCTCCTGCAGCGTGCTTTTCATATCAGGTCCTGCCGTACGATGCGGACAGATCGTCCTTGCCTGCAGTATCATCTGGGCCACTGTGATGCACCCTGTGTGCATTATATTACCAGGGCCGCATACGGCGAGCTGGTTCAGCAAGCCGTCAATGTCCTGGATGGGCGGGATACCGGTGTGCTGCGGGAACTGCAGTCTAACATGGAGGAAGCGGCAGAACAGATGGAATTTGAAAAAGCGGCTATGTACCGTGATCAAATTCAATCTATTCATGTTATTCAAAAGCAGCAGACAATCGTGACACAAGGGGGCGGGGATATGGATGTTCTTGGCTTTTCTCGTGATGCAGGACAGACTTGTGTGCAGATTTATTTGATACGCCGGGGCAAGCTCATGGGGCGAGAGACCTTCAGTCTGGATAATAGTGCGGATGAAACGGCGGCGGCTCTTACCGACGCTGTACTGGATCAATATTACACCGGCGATGTATTTGTACCCAGGGAAATCGTCGCAGCGGCAGTCGATGACGTAGAAGGGCATGAACGGCGCCTCAGCGCCAAAAAGGGGCAGCATGTATCTCTTGTCGTGCCCCAGCGGGGCCTGAAAAAAAAGCTGCTTGATATGGCCGAAGACAATGCTCGCGTTTTGTTGGAACAGCGCCGCCTGCAATGGCAGCATGACAAGGATAAGACCAGCGGCGCCGTCGAAGCGCTGGCCCGTATTCTTGATTTGCCGCATCTGCCGGAACGGATGGAGTGCTTTGATATTTCGCATACGCAGGGAATTGAAACAGTGGCTTCGATGGTGGTGTTTGAAGGAGGCCGGCCGGCTAAAAAGGAATATCGCCGTTTTAAATTGAAAACTGTTCAGGGAAAGCCGGATGATTTTAAATCTATGGCGGAAATCATGGGCCGGCGCTACCGTGAAAGTGAATGGCCTGAGCCGGATCTGATTATTATAGACGGCGGCAAAGGGCAGCTTCATGCTGCCTTGCCAGTCATACGGGCGGCTGGTTGCGAAGCGCCGGTTGTCAGCCTGGCTAAGCGCATCGAAGAAGTATTTGTCGAGGGGCGGAGTGATTCTATCATTTTGGATCATCATACGCCGGAGCTGCAGCTGCTGCAGGCTATCCGGGATGAAGCGCACCGCTTTGCCATTACCTATCATCGCAGTCTGCGCGGCAAGCGGAGTCTTGTATCCATCCTTGACCACGTAGAAGGTATCGGCCCCAAACGCCGCAAGGCCTTGTGGCAGTCTTTCAAAACACTGGAAGACATGAAAGGTGCTACTGTGGAAGAATTGGCTGCTGTGCCGGGCATGTCCAGACAGGCAGCGGAAAATGTATATTATTTTTTTCGTTTGGGTACCGATGAAAAGCGAAAAATGATATAATGATATAACAATATATTATGTGAGGAGGAGATGGAAGGATGATTAAACAGAAATTTCTTATGGCGGTATGTTCTGCGCTGCTGATCGGTTCCATGGCCTTGGCGGCATCCCCGGCCGCAGTACAGGATGCGCAAAGGGCAGTATACACACGTCCTAACGGCAGTACGCTGACGGTACAATATCCTCAGGTCTCTGTAGAAGGTAATCTGGCAGCGGGACAAGCAATTACCCAGTATTTTTTGGATGAACAAAAAAAAGCGGAACAATTCTTCCAAAAAGAGGGTCGGGACGACATGAAAATGACCGAAGAAAAGTCCTATGCAGTGACACTCAACGATGGGAAATATTTGTCCTTTATTGATCAAGGATATATTTATCTTGAAGGGGCAGCACATCCCACAAGCTGGAAGACCGGTGTAACCTTTGACGTACAGACCGGGCAGCGGCTCAACTGGCAGGACCTGGTCCGCCCGCAGGATGCGAAGGACTTCACGCTGAAGCGCATCAATAATAAAATTACGCTCAGCTCCTATAAGTTGTCCTCTTATTTCAATGGCTTAACGGAACTTCCGTCCAATTATTATCTGGATGGCAAACGGAATATACACTTTCTTTTTGGGCAATATGAAATTGCACCGTACGCTACCGGTATTGTAGACATTGATATGGGAAAACCGGCAAAATGAGTATTGCAAAATGCAGTAGCATATGGTATGATGAAAAGGGATAATTAATAAGGACTATCCGTTAGTAAAACATTTTTAGGAGGTATGTTAGAATGGACAAATACGAATGCACTATCTGTGGTTACATTTATGATGAAGCGGAAGGTGACGCTGATAACGGCGTAGCGGCAGGCACAAAATTTGCTGATTTGCCGGAAGACTGGGTCTGCCCGACCTGTGGCGCAGGCAAAGATGCCTTTACAAAAATGGACTGATTTTCAGCAATGTCAAAACCTACTGTCATGTGATATACTCATGACAGTAGGTTTTTTTTAGAGGAGGTAAAAATAATGGATGTAAAAGAAATGCGTGATAATGCAAGAAAACGGATGAAAGGCTGTCATGTCTGTCCCGAATGCAACGGCAAAGCTTGTGTCGGCATGATTCCCGGGTTTGGCGGACTGCGGACTGCACACTCCTTTATGCGTAATGTAGAAGCGCTGCAGGAATACGGGCTGATCATGCGCAGCATGGCCGGAGTGGAAACACCGGATACGGCAATCGAACTGTTTGGAAAAAAGCTGAGTCTGCCAGTGCTGATCGCTCCGGTCGGCGGCATCGTGCTGAATGCCAAAGTCGAGGGCGATCCCGAAGCCGTTGAAAGAGAATATGACGAAGCCGTTACACAAGGGGCTATGGAAGCGGGTACCTTAGCCTTTACCGGTGATAGTGGGGCTGCCTACATGTATGCCTCAGGAATCGAATCCTGCCAAAAAAGACGGGGATTTGTCATTCCGACGATCAAGCCCCGGGAAGACGTCAAGATTATTGAAAAGGCCAAGCTGGCGGAAGCGGCCGGCGCACCGGCTGTGGCTAGTGATATTGATGCGGCTACGCTGATCAACATGCGCATTTTTGGGCAGCCCGTAGGTCCCAAAAATGCGGACAGCATCAAAAAGATTGCGGCATCAGTCCATATTCCGTTTATTGTCAAGGGCATCATGTCTCCAGAGGAAGCGATAGCTTGTGTTGACGCCGGTGCGAAAGGCATTGTCGTCAGCAATCACGGCGGCCGTATTCTGGACGGTATGGCCGGAACCGCAGATGTACTGCCGGAAATTGCGGATGCGGTCAAAGGACGGATTACGATTTTTGTTGACGGCGGTGTACGCCGTGGAGAAGATGTTTTGAAAATGCTGGCTCTTGGTGCTGACGCAGTTCTCATCGGACGGCTGGCTGCTGTGGCCGCCATCGGCGGTGGGGCAGAAGGGGTAAAGCTCATGCTGGATACCTTCAAAAGAGAACTCAGTGATGCTATGATGATTACCGGTACGGCAGACCTTAAACATGTCAGCCGCACCATATTGAAACAAATTAAATAGTATATGTGTTGCTCCAGTAAGTGACAGTAACAATACTCCGTTTTTTCCTGCAGGATACCGGTGAAGAGACGGAGTATTGCTGCGAAAAATATACTTTCAAATTCAAAATAATAGTTGTCAATTGCTTTGAATGATTCTTGTATGCAGGGCTATTCTCCCGTATAATCGCCTGCCGTCGCTGTTAAGGAAAAAACTTGCTTGCTATATAATGCTAATGTATAATTGTGTTGAAAAATAAAATTATGCTGCTAGGCAGGAGGGGATTTTTATGAAAAAAAATTATGCATTGGTAAAATATATGCCGGCAGTACTGCTGGCCGGTGCATTCTTTCTGACGTATCCAGTCCAAGGTGAAGATACGGCCGCAAGGGACCGCGATAATGCGCCGGTATCATCCAGCTATGAGTTCAGATCTATCTCTTATGGCGATAATCAGGATGGCAGAACCTATCATCGCATTATAACCATGCGCGATGGGGTCAAGGATGCGGACGTCACAACTGTCGGCGGCAGCGCCATGTGGGATACAGATGACCAGGGCCAGTATGTTAATGGATATATGAATGGTATTGAAATAAAGGAAGGCAACGTCAAGGCAAACAACGTAGCTGCTGAAAATATCCAGTCTGCCACAGCAAATATAGGTACGGTATACGGTACGGCGATCCATGTCGGGAGCGGCTCCCTGGGCGGTGTCCAATTCACCGGCAGCGGTGTGGTTACTGGGGTGCAAACCAATGAGGCAGATCCGACATCTGCAGTCACTCTTGCATATTTGAATCAAAAAGTAACTGCCTTGGAGGCAGAAAATCAAAAGCTGCAGGAAGAAATAGAAGCATTAAAAAAGAAATAATGATGTAACAATGCAAGCGTGTACATACATATACTATTTTTTCGCCGCTGGTCACGAGGGTGACTGGCGGTCTTGTTTTCAATACGACAACAAGACCGCCGCCCGGCCATCGACCGGGCCGCCTTCGTACAGGTGCGGCAAAAAGTGGGCGACAAGCTGGGACTCCAGGCCTGGTATCTCCGCTCCATGGGCGAAGGCTATCACAAGACGGGCATGGAAGAAATAGCCGGCGGCTGGGGGAATTATGATCAGGAAATGGACATTGCCAATGTCTTCGGCATCGGCGCCCAATACAAGCTCGGCGCATCCTATCTGTCCTTCGACTGGGGGATCAACCGCGCTGCTACGGGCCGCTATTTCCATGGCGGCCGCGATGCCTACGGACGCTATACCGGCGGCGGCTCGGCGCCGACCTTCTGGGTGGCCCGCGTCGACGTGGGTAAGGCGGATACGGAGCGTCCCGGCAGCTGGAATGCCTTTGCGGACTACAAGTACTTCGAACACGGCTCCTTCTTCGGCGGCAACGGCACAGAAGGGGTACCGGACCGCTACCTCGACGGCATCCGCTCCTTTACCCTGGGGGCCGGCTACGTCCCAGCGAAAAACTTCCTCCTGGAAGCCTTCTATACCTTCGGTGCCAAGAGCACAAGCCAGCGCGACACCCTCTACGGGCCGGAACACTTTACGCTGGGAGACTATACGAGAATTCAGGCGACGTATCGTTTTTAGGTGCGGCAAACTATATGAAGCATTCTTACGACAAAAAAGATTAGGAAACCGGTCTTTTTGTCGTAAAGATGGCGGCCTGAAAGATATAAAAACAAGCAGGACCGGAATTTGTTCCGGTCCTGCTTGTTTTAAAAAATATGTAATAAAAATGCCGGGGTGCTTACGCGTTGGTATCAGACGGTGCTTCTATTGGATCGTAGCCGGCTGGCTTGTCCAATATGGCAGCTTCGTCCTGTGCCGAGGGAACCGGTGCAAAACCGTTACGGAACAGGGTGCGTACAGATTGTATATAAGCTGGTATGATTTGATCCATGAGAAGATATCGCTTGCGGAACAGGTTGCGTTTCTGGGATTTGATATCCCCGTATTTGCGGCGCTTTTCTTCAATAGGCATACGAAAATACCATGCTTCTCTCGGATCAGGGACCGCTCCTTCATCAATCCAGAAATCATTGAAGTTGGTTTTTTTGGAACGGTTGCCTCGCAGGACGTGGCTGTTGGTGTAAAAACCTTCATCAGTGATGACATAAAAATCGTGAATTCCCAAGGTCTGGATAAAGATGCGCAGCAAATATAAAATAAAGTTTTTGGGACGATAGCCAAAGAGTTTTTTGGTAAGCGCCTTGGTCGTATCCAAGCCATGCTTGGAGCCTTGAAGCGTGCCGATATAGATAGACGGTATGCCGTCTGCATTGTAGTCGAAACGGAAGTTGAAATGATATATCATTTCTTGTTCATGATATAAGCCGAGGGACAGAAAGCCTTCTTTTCGCTGGCCCGTGTCAAAGAGAAGACGGGCTTCGAGGGGCAGCGTGCTGTCCTCTGATTTCCATAGTGTATATCCGGACTCCCAATAGATTTTGTGGATGACCTCGTCAGAAAAAAAACTGCGCAGAATGGTGAAATGGTGAAGCAGCGCATCCAGACGCTGACGCATCGTTGAGTTTTTGAAGAGAAAGACGCGGGTCATGACCTCTTGGAAATCTGGATCGTGTGTTTCGAAAAAGCCCTGCATGGGCGGGTAAGCTTCAAAAAAAGCATATAATTCTTCAAACAGGCTGCGGTTGGTTACTGCGCGAAAGAAAAAGACGACAGCCCGTTTATTTTCCTGAGCATTCCGCGGACCATATATTTTTCTGGACAGACGCCAGAAATGGGACATGCTGTGCATGAAATAGGCCTCCTCAATTGGGGTAGAATAAGACACATATTAAAACATTATTATACTGTTATTCTTGGAGACATGTCAACGTTACGTTAGAAATCTATTTATTGTTAAATAAAGCAGAACAAAAAACATAAACAAAAATAAAACAAAATGATTACATAAAACGCTGAAATATAATTTATATATTGACATATGGCTGGTATTTTGATAGAATGATAACAAGCAAAGGCGCTGTTACTATAACAGCGCCTTGTTTTGTTGTCGTATTGAAAACCATACGCTGTGCGTATGGTTCTAAAAGCTTATAGCTATACGTAGAAAAAGCAAAACCTCCTTTGCTATACTAAGCACAGGTTCGCCAACCGTACTTAGAGCAAAGGAGGAAAATGCTATCCATGGACACTTCAAGTTTAGCACATACAAAATGGAGATGTAAATATCATCTTGTGTTTGCACCCAAGTACCGTAGACAATTGATTTACGGGAAATTAAAAAAAGATATTGGAAAAATTTTACGGGAATTATGTAGTCGGAAAGATGTAGAAATACTGGAAGCTAATGCGTGTAGGGATCATATACATATGTTAGTGAGTATTCCACCTAAGTTGTCCGTATCTGCGTTTGTAGGATATTTGAAAGGAAAAAGCTCTCTGATCATTTTCGAAAGACATGGGCAATTAAAATATCGATACGGAAACAGAAAATTTTGGTGTAAAGGATACTACGTTGATACAGTGGGAAGAAATCAGAAGGTAATTGCACAATATATCCGAGAACAGTTACAGGAAGATATGGTGTGTGACCAAATGACACTGAAAGAACTTGTAGATCCATTCACGGGGAAACCCTATAAATAAGAAGCGCCCCTCGGAGAGGGGCAGCAGGTAAGTGTAGTGCGGTTGGTGGATTTTCCATAGGCCCTTGCGGCCTAGGCAGGTAATAAGGCTTCTAGCCGCAGAGCAAACTACCTGTTATACAGGTAGTTTTGATTTAAGAGAAGGGAGATATGTTATGAAAAAGAAATTTGATTGGAGCTTGCTTATGGGGGCGGCTTTTCTGATGGCGACGTCCTCTATCGGACCCGGATTTTTGACGCAGACGACAGTATTTACACAGCAGCTGATGGCCAGTTTTGGTTTTGTTATTTTATTTTCCGTCATTTTAGATATTGGTGCGCAGCTCAATGTGTGGCGCATCATCGGTGTCAGCGGCAAGCGGGGGCAGGATGTGGCCAATCTGGTTTTACCGGGACTTGGCTATTTTGTGGCTTTTTTGATCGTATTAGGCGGCCTGGCTTTCAATATCGGCAATATCGCTGGCTGCGGGCTGGGCTTTCAAGTGTTGTTTGGCGTGGATCCCAAGGTTGGAGCCGCTATCAGTGCCATCATTGCCGTGTCTATCTTTGTGGTAAAGGAAGCCGGCAGGGCTATGGATAAGTTTACCCAGATAGCGGGTGTAGCTATGATTCTTTTGACTCTATATGTGGCTGTTTCTTCCAATCCGCCTGTTGGCGAGGCCATCCAAAAAACATTCATGCCGGATACGATTGATTATGTATCTATCGTTACCCTGATCGGCGGCACCGTCGGCGGTTATATTACTTTTTCCGGCGGGCACCGCCTTGTTGATGCCGGTGTGACTGGTGTAGAGGCATTGCCCCAGATTACCCGTTCTTCTGTAACCGGTGTCTGCGTGACCGGCGTTATGCGGGTGCTGCTGTTTCTGGCGACGTTAGGTGTTGTTTCGTCAGGACTGGTGTTAGATAAAGCCAATCCTCCTGCTTCGGTATTTCTATTAGCGGCTGGTAATGTGGGTTATAAGATTTTTGGTATCGTTATGTGGGCCGCCGCTATTTCTTCGGTTATCGGAGCCGCCTATACGTCGGTATCGTTCATTCGTACGTTCAGCAAAAAATTAGATATGAATTATCGCTGGCTGGTTATTGCCTTTATTGTTTTTTCCACGCTGGTGTTTGTTATTGTTGGACGTCCTGTTTTTATATTGGTTCTTGTCGGTACGCTCAACGGATTGATTTTGCCAATCACTCTTGGCGTTATGCTGCTGGCGGCATATAATAAAAAGATAGTAGGTGATTACAAGCATCCTAAATGGATGACTGTGTTTGGTGTTATCGTGGTAATCATGACGGCGTACATGAGCGTCATGACGCTGATTACACAAGTTCCTAAGTGGTTTAGCTAATGTGAGGAGGCAGCATGATGGAATATAGTTCTATGAAGCCGGGCGATGTGCGGCGCTTGATACGGGAAGGGAAATTCACAACCTTTACAAGCGGCGTATGCAACGGGTATGCCCAGGCCAATTTGGCCATCCTTCCCAAAGAGCTGGCTTTTGATTTCTTGTTGTTCGCGCAGCGCAATCCCAAACCCTGCCCTGTGCTGGATGTGACGGAGGCAGGCAATCCGGAACCACGATTGGCAGCGCCGGGAGCCGATATTCGTTTCGATATTCCCAAGTACCGTATTTACCGCAAAGGAGAATTGACTGATGAGGTAACGGATTTGAAACAGTATTGGCGTCAGGATTTGGTAGCGTTCCTGCTGGGGTGTAGCTTTTCCTTCGAAGGACCTATGCTGGATGCGGGATTGGAAGTGCGGCATATTACGGAAGATCATAATGTGCCTATGTATATTACCGATATTCCCTGCACGCCTGCGGGTGTGTTTCACGGGCCTATGGTCGTATCCATGCGGCCGATGACTCCTGAAAATGCGATTCGGGCTGTCCAGGTAACGAGTCGTATGCCATCTGTGCACGGGGCGCCTGTGCATATCGGAGATCCGGCCGCTATCGGTATTCGCGATATTTCCAAGCCTGATTTTGGTGATCCGTCGACTATCCGACCCGGTGAGATTCCCGTGTTTTGGGCCTGCGGCGTCACACCGCAGGCAGTAGCCATGTCGGTCAAACCGGAATTTATGATTACGCATGCGCCGGGACATATGTTTATTACAGATCTGCTTAATGCGGATTTGAGCGTATTATAGGAGGCGTTCATGTATACTATTGATTTGAACAGTGATTTGGGGGAAGGCTTCGGTGCCTATACGATCGGCAGTGATGGGGATATATTAAAGCATGTGACCTCGGCGAATATTGCCTGCGGGTTTCACGCCGGCGATCCTGTCGTGATGAATAAAACGGTTGCTCTGGCTGCCGGTAACGGCGTTGCCATGGGGGCACATCCGGGGCTGCCGGACTTGGTGGGCTTCGGGCGCCGCACTATGGCTGTTACACCGGAGGAAGCCTACGCCATGGTGGTCTATCAGGTAGGTGCGTTGGCGGCGTTTGCCAAGACGCAGGGACGGTCATTGCAGCATGTCAAGCCGCACGGGGCACTGTACAATATGGCAGTCAAAGATGCGGCACTGGCGGCAGCGGTTGCCCGTGCTGTCCATGATATAGATTCCAACTTGATTTTATTTGGCCTGGCCGGCAGTCAGCTTATCGTGCAGGGGAAAAAAATGGGACTGCAGACGGCCAGCGAGGTATTTGCCGACCGCACCTATCAGCCGGACGGATCGTTGACGCCGCGCAGCCGGGCCGATGCTATGGTGACAGACGAGAACATCGCTATCAGCCGCGTCCTGCGCATGATTACAGAAGGCGTCGTCCGGGCACAGAACGGGGAGGATATTCCCGTCCGGGCTGATACGGTCTGCGTTCATGGTGATGGAGCCAAGGCGCTGGCGTTTGCCTGCAAAATTCACAGTGTCTTGTCTGAACAGGGCGTAACCGTTACGTCGTTTCGCTGAGGTGAAAAGGTGAACATATGAATGAAACTGATTTTGCTATAGAGTCTATGGGAGAAGCTGCCGTGGCTGTATCCTTCGGTCATGTTATTTCACCGGATATACATCAAAAGGTACGGCTTCTGGGCGCATATCTGGATCGCCACCCGTTTGCGGGTTTTACAGAGGTTATTTTATCCTATACCGCAGTGACCGTTATCTACGATCCGTATGCCGTCCATTTGGCCTGCGGTCAGAACGTGCCGCCAGTACAATTTGTCAAAGATACGCTGTTTCAGGCTTTGGCGGCCGCTCATACGGACGTGCTGCCGCCGCCTGCGGTCGTTACGATTCCCGTTTGCTACGGCGGTGAATATGGGCCGGATCTGGCTTTGGTTTCTCAGCAGCATGACATGGCGCCGGAGGAAGTAATAGAAATTCACAGCAGCGGCGAATATTTGGTGTATATGATCGGGTTTTGTCCGGGTTTTCCGTATTTGGGCGGCTTGGATGAACGGATCGCAACACCGCGCCGCCGCAGTCCGCGTTTGGAAATCCCTGCCCGCAGCGTTGGTATTGCCGGCATGCAGACCGGTGTATACCCGCTGGCGACGCCAGGCGGCTGGCAGCTTATAGGCCGTGCTGCCGTTGATTTGTTTACACCGGAGCATACGGAAGCACCGACTCTCTTACATGCCGGTGACATCGTTCGTTTTACGCCTATCAGCCCGGAAGAATATGCTGCTATAAGGGGGATTCAGCCATGAGTATAGTTGTTTTACGGGGAGGGATGCTTTCCGTGCTGCAGGACAGGGGACGTAAGGGCTATCAGAAGGTTGGCATGCTCGTAAACGGTGCTATGGATGAAGAGGCCCTGCGTCTCGGCAATATTTTGACAGGAAACGAGCAGCAGGAAGCGGGACTGGAAATCACCATGCTGGGACCGGTTTTGAAATTTTCTCAAGAAACATTGATTGCACTTACCGGTGCTGATATGGATCCCAGAATCGACGGACGCGCTGTTCCTATGTGGCGTCCTGTATTGGTACGAGCCGGTGCCGTCCTTCGTTTCGGACATTCGCTGAGCGGCTGCCGGTCGTATCTTTGCGTGTCCGGCGGCTATGATGTCCCGAGCGTTATGGGCAGCAAGAGCACCTATCTGCAGGCTCATATCGGAGGATATCAGGGTCGGGCACTGGTACAGGGAGATGTACTGTCTTTGGGGCGGATGAGTGATCAGGGCCGCCGCATTGTCAAAACACTGCATGATACGGGTGGGATCCAGACTTCCGATTGGTATGTCGAAGCGGCCCACCGCTTGTATGATGAAGTCGCTGCCCCGGTCCGGCTTACTGCGGGGCTCCAGTATTCCTGTTTTACGGAGGACAGCCTTCAGCGGCTGGTTTCAGAGCCTTTCCGTATTACCGTTCACTCAGATCGTATGGGCTACCGACTAGAAGGCTGCCAGCTGCGGTTGAAAAAACCGCTGGAAATGATTTCGGAGGCAGCGGTACAAGGTACGATTCAGGTTCCCGCTGATGGTAATCCGATTATCTTGATGGCTGATAGACAAAGCACTGCAGGATATCCGAAGATAGGGCAGGTCATCATGGCAGATATGAGTCGTCTGGCGCAGTACCGGCCGGGAGACTGGGTGCGTTTTGCTGCGGTGACGATAGCACAGGCAGAGGCATTGTTTTTAGAACGGGAGCAATATATACGAAATATCGCTGTTTCTGTGCAATATAGATTGGCTTAAAAATAAATTTCTTTTTAATAGATCAGAGGAAGAATGTGAGGAATACAGTGAATATAAAAGAAATAGAAGCATTGATGCAGGTGTTTGAAAAATCGTCGCTGACAGATTTAAAAATAAAAGATAAGGATTTTTCAGTTGAACTGAGCCGCAGCGGCATGACCTCGCCGCCGGCAGTCATGATTCCGTCTGCTGCAGAAGGGATCGTTCCGGCAGCAGAGGAAAGCGACGTTATTACGGCGCCTATGGTAGGGACGTTCTATATTGCTGCCAATCCGGAATCCAAGCCTTTTGTGAAGGTAGGGGATAAGGTAACGGCTGATACGACCGTATGTGTTTTGGAGGCCATGAAAGTATTTACGGAGGTTCCTGCTGATATAGCCGGTATTATAACAGAGGTTTTAGTATCGGACGGCGATTTTGTTGAATTTAGGCAACCTCTTTTTAAGGTTAAGAGCCGTTAAAGAGGAGTGGGTGTAGTGAATATAAAAAAAGTATTAATTGTAAACAGGGGAGAAATTGCGGTTCGTATTATTCGTGCCTGCCGTGACCTGGGCATCAAAACTGTTGCCGTATATTCCGAAGCTGATGCCAGTGCCATGCATGTCAATCAAGCTGATGAGGCATACTGCATCGGGCCCGCCGCCGCTGCCAAGAGTTATTTGAATGTGACAGCGCTGCTGACGGTAGCTGGGCATGCCCATGCAGATGCGATACATCCCGGGTATGGATTTTTGGCGGAAAACGCTGATTTTGCAGAGGCTTGCCGCAATGCCGGATTTATTTTTGTTGGGCCGTCTGCAGAGGCGATTCGCCGTATGGGAGATAAAGCGCAGGCCCGGGCAGCTATGATTGATGCAGCGGTTCCCGTAGTTCCCGGAACCAAGGATTTGATCCGCTACGTCAATGAATGCGAAGAGGTGGCGGCACAGATCGGGTATCCTATTTTGATTAAAGCCACCGCTGGCGGCGGTGGACGGGGCATGCGTGTGGTTCCGAACCGGCAAAAAATGAAAAAAGCGCTGCAGGAAGCTATGCAGGAAGCTAAAATGAGCTTTGGCAACGGCGGCGTATATTTGGAAAAATATTTGACTCATGCCCGGCATGTGGAAATCCAGATTATGGCCGATTCACACGGCCATGTCGTTGCCTTGGGAGAACGAGACTGCTCGACGCAGCGGCGACATCAAAAAGTCATCGAGGAAGCGCCGTCGTCTTTTGTAGATGAAAAAATGCGTGCTGCCATGAGTACTGCTGCGGTGGCGGCTGCCAAGGCTGTTCAATACTGCGGTGCCGGTACAGTAGAATTTATTGTTGACGAATATAAAAATTTTTATTTTATGGAAATGAATACGCGTATACAAGTTGAACATGGCGTGACAGAATTGGTAACGGGAACGGATTTGGTGAAAACGCAGCTTCGGATTGCCGATGGGGAGGCACTGCCCTGGAAGCAGGAAGATATCCATATCCGCGGCTGGGCGATTGAATGCCGTATTAACGCAGAGGATCCGCAGCATCAATTTATGCCCAGCCCCGGAAAAATTACGGTATATGAACCACCCCAGGGAGAAGGCGTACGTGTTGATTCCTGTATATCTGCCGGTTCGGAAATTACTCCCTTTTATGATTCTATGGTGGCGAAGGTATTGGTGAAAGCGCCGGATCGCAAACAAGCGATACAAAAAATGCTGCAGGCTTTGGAGGATTTTCGTATCGAAGGGATTAAAACTAATATTGACTTGCATTGGAATATTCTTTCGGGACAGATTTTTCAGCAGGGAAAGATGGATACGAGTTATTTAGAAGAGCATTTACAGGAATATATTTAAAAAAAAGGCTGTTATGACAGCCTCTTTTTTTATAATCACTTGCAAAAAGTCAAAAAGACGAATATAATAAGCATAGACTAAAGTCAAAAGGTAAATAAAAACTTTATGTCTTGATGAAATGGTTGCATTTTTACACGGAGCAGGTGATAATATGAGTGTATTAGCTGATAAAATTGAACAGTTTATTTTACATAAATTATTAGAGGAAGAAGAAGAAAATATCATCCTGCGGCGCAATGAGCTGGCGGATGAACTTGAATGTGCTCCGTCACAGATCAGCTATGTCCTAAGTACACGTTTTTCCAACGACAAGGGATATCTGGTCGAATCACGGCGCGGCTCCGGCGGATTTGTGCGTATCATTCGGTTGACGCCTAAAAAAGAAGATCGCACGCCTGTTTTAATGAAGGAACGCCTGCCGGCCGTTCGAGTTACGGTAGATGATCTGGATGTGCTGTTGTTTCGCCTGATCAAGCAGCATAGTTTAACAAACCGGGAAGCGATATTGATGCATCATACGTTTTCGGCGCTGTTTGATGAAGTCGATGATGAAGCGCAGCGAATGGCTGTGGTCAGCCAAATTCTCCAGCATCTCAATTTGCGCTGATGTATGCGAAGGGAGGGTGAAATCCATGTTATGTGATGTCTGTAAAAAGCAAGAGGCTGTTGTCCATATTACAAAAATTGAAAACGGACAGCGGACAGATATGCATTTATGTGCTGAATGTGCGAAAAAGCAAAGTCAATTTGCAGCTTTTAATGATTTTAATATTGTTGATAATGATTTTTTTCGAAAGATGGCATATCCCAATTATACGGGAGAATCAGCTGACGAACCACGCTGTGCAAGCTGCGGCATGACGTACAGTGATTTTAACCGGGCAGGAAAATTTGGATGTCCGGACTGCTATGAGGCATTTAAGGAAGAAATTCCGCCTTTGATGCGGCGTATTCACGGTCATAGCAAGCATGTCGGCAAAGTGCCGAATCGTGGTACAGGCGTATTCCGCACGGTAACACAGATCAAACGCCTCCGACAGCATTTGCAAAAGCTGGTTCGGGATGAACGCTATGAGGAAGCGGCTAAGGTTCGCGATGAAATACGGGTCCTGCAGAGGCAGATACCGCAGCAGGATGCGTCGAAGGAGGGATAATGATGACTGTTGAATTTGTGTCTTCTCCTTTGCTGCCATGGCAGAACGGTTCCGGTGATTTTGCTGATATCGTCATCGACAGCCGTATCCGGGCAGTACGTAATTTAAAAAAATATATTTTTCCCGACAAGGCTTCGGACACGGAGCTGGCGGCAGTTCTTGATGAAGGAAAACGCAGTATGCCCGGCCTCAATACCATGGGGACCGGACGGTATGAATATATTGATATTGCCGCTTTGGATCCGCTGGAAAGAGAGCTTCTCGCCAGCAGGCATTTTTCTTCGGCGGCGCATATTGCCAAACCAGAACAGAGAGGTCTGCTTCTCCGAGAGGACGGGGCCGCAGCGGTAATGATCAACGAAGAAGATCATTTTTGCATTCAGACGGCAGCAGCAGGTCTGAATCTGCAAAAGGTTTGGGAGGAAGCTTCTCAGATAGATGATACCTTGGAAAGCCGGCTGAACTTTGCGTTCCGTGATGATTTCGGATATTTGACTGCCAGTCCGTCCATGACAGGAACCGGGTGTATTGCCGGAGTCACGATCCATGTACCGGCGCTGATTCTCATGAAACGTTTCAACCGTATTGTGCAGGGCATTACTAAGTTTGGTTTTGCCGTTGGCGGAATTCATGGTGAACGCAACGATCTGTCCGGCAATGTTTTTCAAATTACCAATCAGATCACCTTGGGTGTATCAGAATCGGATATACTGGAGCAGCTTCGGAAAATAGTGACGCAGATCGTTCAGGAAGAACGGAACTGCAGAGATGTACTATGGAACCATAACAGCCATGCGCTGAAGGATAAATGCCAGCGGTCTTACGGAATGCTGGCTAATGCCTGGCTTATGAGCCGGCAGGAAGCGCTGTCCCGCGTCAGTGATTTGCGCTTTGGGATTGATTTAGGTATTATTGCAGAAGCACCGCTTGCCTATGAAGCACTTATGACAGCAGCGGAACCGGCATTCCTGCAGGCTAAGGTAAAAAAGGAACTTCCGGAAGAAGAATTGGAGCGGCAGCGGGCGAAGGCCATTCAGAATGTATTATCAGCGTATGCTGTTCCTGTAACTTGATACGATACTATACTTATTATCAGTGAGGAAGTGATACTATGTACAACAGATTTACGAATGATGCAAAAAATGTTCTCCGTTATGCACAGGAATCGGCACAAAAATTCCGTCATGACTATGTAGGAACTGAACATATATTGTTGGGGCTGGTGTTGAATACAAGCGGCTTGGCAGGCCAGCTGCTGACGCAGCTGGGTTTGACCAATGAAAATGTCAGCCGGGCTATTGAAACGACGATCGGACTGGGCAAAACGGTGCCAACGGAACTGCGCCTAACGCCGCGGACGAAACGCACGATGGAATTAGCCGTCAGCGAGGCCAATCGTCTGGGACAAAATTACGTCGGTACAGAGCATCTTTTGGCCGGCATCCTGCGCGAGGGAACCGGTATGGCACTGCAGATTTTAGAGGGGATGGATATTCATCCCGATACAGTGGCACAAAGATTGAGTGAAATGATGGGAAATTCCCTCTTTGATGAAGAAGAAGGGGAAGCATCGCAAAGCGGGGCTATTGATCTGTCTGAATTCGGCAATGATTTGAACGAATTGGCCCGGCAGGGAAAGGTCGATCCTGTTATTGGCCGCAGTGTGGAAATTGACAGAGTTATTCAGATACTCTGCCGCCGCACCAAGAATAATCCTGTTCTTATTGGAGCTCCCGGCGTAGGAAAAACGGCAATTGCCGAAGGGTTGGCACAGCGTATTATCATGGGGAACGTGCCGGATATTCTTTTGGATAAACACATCTTTTCTTTGAACATCGCCAGTATTGTTGCCGGTACGAAATACCGGGGCGAGTTTGAAGAACGGATCAAAAAGGTGATTGATATTCTGCAGAAGGATGAAACGACGCTGCTGTTCATTGACGAGCTGCACCAACTCATTGGTGCCGGTGCCGTGGAAGGATCCATGGATGCGGCGAATATTTTGAAACCGGCTCTGGCCCGGGGGGATCTGCAATGCATCGGGGCCACAACCATTGATGAATACAAAAAATATATTGAAAAGGATGCGGCCCTGGCCCGCCGGTTCCAGCCGGTGCTTGTGGGCGAACCTTCTGAAGACGATGCTGAAGAAATATTATTCGGATTGCGGGATCGTTACGAAGCTTTTCACAAGGCCCGGATTACTGACGAAGCTGTAAAAGCGGCTGTCAAGCTGTCCTCACGGTATATTTCGGACCGGTATCTGCCGGATAAAGCTATTGATGTCATGGATGAGGCAGCTTCTAAAATTCGCGTGAAGGTATATGCCCCTTCCCATGATTTGAAGGAAATAGAACAAAAGCTGGCTGATGTGAATAAGGAAAAGGAAGCGGCACTGGCTAGTGAGGATTTTGAAAAATGCGCTTCTCTTCGTGATGAAGGAAAAAAATTGTCTGACAAAATTACGACGCTGCAAAAGGAACGTAAGCAGCAGGATGATGCCAAACTGATTGTGACAGAAAATGATATTGCTGATGTTGTCTCCATGTGGACCGGCGTCCCGGTGCAGCAGATTACGGAAACGGAATCGCACCGCCTTCTCCATTTGGAAGAGGAACTGCACAGACGGGTCATCAGTCAGAATGATGCCGTCACGGCGGTATCTAAGGCGGTTCGCCGGGCGCGGGCCGGCTTGAAGGATGTAAACCGTCCTATTGGGTCCTTTCTGTTTCTCGGCCCCAGCGGCGTTGGCAAGACGGAACTGGCACGAACCCTGGCACGGCAGCTGTTTGGCAGCCAGGAAGCCATGATTCGTATTGATATGAGCGAATTTATGGAAAAATATAGTGTGTCCCGTCTGGTTGGAGCGCCTCCCGGCTATGTAGGGTATGAAGAAGGCGGTGAGCTGACTGATGCGGTACGGGAAAAACCATACAGCGTCATTCTCTTTGACGAAGTGGAAAAGGCCAGCAGTGATTTCTTCAATCTGCTTCTGCAGGTTCTTGACGAAGGCCGGCTTACGGATTCCAAGGGACGGACTGTTGATTTCCGCAATACGGTAATTATTATGACCAGCAATCTCGGTGCCTCTCATTTGAAACCAAGCGCACCTGTGATGGGCTTTGCGGCCGGTGCTGACTCGGCAAAAGATCGGGAAGTGGCTTTTAAAGAAGCGCAGAAGGAAATTTTGAATGACGTGCGCCGGTTCTTCCGTCCGGAATTTTTAAACCGCATTGATGAAATTATTGTCTTTAAACCGCTGGAAAAAAATGATCTGCGGCATATCGTGTCGATTATGCTGGAGGATTTGACAAAACGGCTGAGTGAAAAAGGCGTTAGAATGGAATGGACTACCGGAGCAGATGATGTTCTTGTAATGCAGGGAACTGACTTTGCCTACGGAGCACGGCCGCTGAAACGAGCAATTCAAAAGCTGGTCGAAGATCCTATATCGGAAATGCTGCTGGGCGGCAGTTTAAAGGAAGGAAACACGATTCACGTGGATAGCCTGGATAAAAAGGAACTTGTCTTTACGACAGAATAGGAAGTACTATGGTGAAAGTGAAGACTCGGTATGTATGTACAAACTGCGGCAGTGTTTCCAGCCGGTGGCTGGGACGGTGTCCGCAGTGCGGTGAATGGAATACGATGACGGAGGAAGAAGCTCTCCCGGAAGTGCCGAAGGGAAGTCAAAGCGTACAGCGTGGCGGAGAAGCTGCTAAACCGGCATCTTTGCCGGAGATTGCAATGGAAAAAATGGAGCGCATCGAAACGGGGATCGGAGAATTGGATCGGGTCCTTGGCGGCGGCATTGTACCGGGCGCGTTGGTTTTGTTGAGCGGTGATCCCGGCATCGGTAAGTCTACCTTGGTTCTGCAGATGGCGTCAGCTGTCTGCCAACGGGCCGGAACTGTTTTGTATGGCTCCGGCGAGGAATCGGCTGGTCAGATCAAGCTGCGGGCAGACCGTTTAGGGATTGACGCGCCGGAACTGGTCATTCAAGCGGATACGTCGCTGGATGCTATTTTACGGGAAGCGCAGCAGCGCCGGCCGGCGTTGGTCATCATTGATTCCATTCAGACTATGTACAGCCGTGAAATTGAAGGAACGCCGGGCAGTCTGGCACAAATACGGGAAGGTACGAGCCGTATCATGACTTTTGCCAAGACGATGGGCATTCCCGTTGTGGTAATCGGACATGTGACGAAAGAGGGTGCTATTGCTGGTCCCCGCATGATGGAGCATATGGTAGACGTTGTATTGTACTTTGAAGGAGAACGGAACTACCAATTCCGTATCCTGCGGGGAATTAAAAACCGGTTTGGCTCAACCAATGAATCGGGATTGTTTACGATGAATGAAAAAGGGCTGGCCGAGCTGGCCAATCCATCACAGCTTCTGCTGTCCGAACGGTCGGCCGATCAGGCTGGCTCGGCGGTCGCGGCCGTGATGGATGGTATGCGGCCTCTGCTGGGAGAAATACAGGCTCTGACCACGCATTCTGTTTTTGCCGTGCCGCGGCGGACTGCCTCTGGTATGGATTACAATCGTCTCATCATTTTACTGGCGGTGTTGGAAAAACGTGTTGGCGTGCCGCTGGGAACACAGGACGTTTATATCAATATTGTCGGCGGTCTGCGCATTACTGAGACAGCTGCCGACCTGCCTGTGGCGCTGGCAATATTTTCCAGCCTGCGGGATATGTCGATGGACAGTCAGACCGTGGTTATGGGCGAGGTGGGACTCACGGGAGATATACGCCGCGTGCCTCATGCCCTGCGCCGGGTCAAAGAGGCTGCTAAAATGGGATTTCGTACCTTTATTCTGCCGAAAGGAAATATGGATGATATGAAGGGCCCTGATATTTCCCGCTGCCGTCTGATCGGAGTGGCAACCCTACAGGAGGCTATGGAAGCAGCGTTTCAGAAAACGTAATGGCAGTTTCTGCAGGAGAAGGTTTATTCTGCAGGAACTGTTTTTTTATGTACCGGCTATGGTTGTACATACGTAAACTTTGGTTAAATTTTTATTAGAGTTTCTTGTTTTTTGTGGTTTATTATCATGAAATATGGTATAGTTATATAGTTATCATGGGATTGGCATAAAGGAGGGATGTTTGTTGTGGATGATAAATATGCATCAGATCAGGGCGATACAGTAAAAACTAAAAGACCAAAGAAATTTAATGGCGGCAAAATAGCAGATAATATTATGAAAGGTATTATCATGTTGATTATGGCTGTCATTTTTGTCATGCTGGTTGATCAGATAGTTATGACACCGTTTTTTAATGCGGAAATAGAAGGAAGTTTTTCTCACGGCAGTATTTTTGGGACAACTTTGATTACGGTAGTTTCGTATATTGCCGGCGCGGTTGTTGGCATCCTTGTTGGATATATTCTTTCGCCGTTTATTCTCAAGCTGATTTGGGCGGCGATCCATCGTATTGAAACGGGCCTGAGTGACTTTGAAAGTCAGGATTTGATAGTCGGAACGCTGGGTTTGCTTTTTGGACTCATTATTGCTAATTTAATAGGGCTGGCGTTTGCCCGACTGCCTATTATCGGCGCATATGGGCCGATTGTGTTTAGTATTGTATTCGGGTATGCCGGTATGAGCATTGCTATCCGCAAAAAGAATGATATTATGTCTCTCGCAGGATCCCTGCGCATCGGCAAGCAAAATAAAGACCATAGCTCGAAGCGGCGGGATACGGATTTTTCCGGCAAGCTGCTGGATACCAGCTCGATTATTGACGGACGTATTGCGGAAATCTGCAGCACCGGATTTTTGGAAGGCCCTCTTCTGGTACCGGTATTTGTACTGGAGGAATTGCAGCTTATTGCCGATTCTTCGGACTTGCTGAAACGCAATAAAGGTCGTCGCGGTCTGGATATCCTCAAGCAAATGCAAGAGGATAATTATGTCGAGGTCCGTATTATCAATGATGATTTTGACGATGTGCAAGGGGTCGATTCCAAGCTTGTACGGCTGGGACGCAAGATCAATGCCAAGGTCGTTACAAATGATTATAATCTGAACAAGGTAGCCGCTCTTCAGGGTGTCGTTGTTCTTAATATCAATGACTTGGCAAATGCCTTGAAGCCGGCACGTATTCCCGGAGAGGAAATGAATGTTCTCATTGTCAAGGCCGGAAAGGAAGAAAACCAGGGAGTCGCATATCTTGATGACGGTACGATGATCGTTGTCGAAAATGGACAGAAATATATTGGCGAGACGGTGCCTGTCATGGTTACGTCTGTGCTGCAGACATCGGCAGGCCGTATGATTTTTGTCAAAATTGCAGATGAGTAGGTGAATTTTTTGAAAGTTTCTGTTATTATCGTAGCGGCCGGTTCCGGCCGGCGGTTTGGCTACGAGCGTAATAAGCTGTTTTATCCGCTTTGCGGCAAGCCTGTATTGGCACATACGCTGCAGCATGTGTTTGCTGCGGCTTCAGTTGATGAAGTCATTATTGTCAATGCAGAACATGATCATTCTGATATTGTGAAAATTGTAGAAGCTCTCCACCCGGCGATGCCTGTGAAATATGCGCTCGGCGGTGCGGAGCGTGAAGATTCTGTATATAATGGCCTCATGGCTGCCAGTGATATGACAGATATCATTATGGTTCATGATGGCTCACGCCCCCTGGCCGGTCCGGAATGGTACGATAATGCGCTTCCGGTTATGGAAACGGCGCATGCAGCTATTTATGCTATTCCCGTAAAGGATACAGTGAAAGTACGGGAGAAGGCAGAAGGACATGGGGCGCAGAGCGTTCAGACATTGGATCGAAGTCGCCTTATTGCAGCCCAGACACCGCAGATTTTTCATAAAAATATATTGCTGAAGGCGCATGAATATGCCAAGGCGCATCATATTACGGGAACGGACGATGCCTCTTTGGTTGAAGCGATCGGAGAGAAGCTGGTTATTCTCCAAGGGGATGAACGGAATCACAAGGTCACGACCATGGATGATGTGCCGGTTCTTGAATTTTATATGAATGGCCCTACGGAGCATAGGGTCGGCAGCGGCTATGACGTCCATCCTTTAATTAAGGGCCGCAAGCTGATTCTCGGCGGCGTTGAAGTTCCGTACAGTCTGGGTCTGGACGGTCACTCTGATGCAGATGTTCTCACGCATGCTGTAATGGATGCGCTTCTTGGAGCGGCCGGTCTTAAGGATATTGGTACCTATTTTCCAGACTCGGATACGAAATTTAAAAATATTTCCAGCTTGGTTTTGTTGGAAAAGGTGCGGCAGATTCTTATTGAAAACAGTTGCCGCATTATTAACGTGGACGTCACGCTCATGGCGCAGCGGCCTAAAATCAAAGAGTATGTGCCCCATATGATCAGTAATATAGCTAACGCGCTGCAGATTGATACGCTGGCAGTGTCTGTCAAAGCGACAACGACAGAACATTTGGGATTTGTCGGTCGTGAAGAAGGTATGGCAGCGCAGGCTGCAGCGATGGTTCTTAAATACAGAAACGCATAGGAGGAATTTTTCATGTCACAGGAAGTACGCGTTCGTTTTGCTCCCAGTCCGACGGGGCCGTTTCATATCGGCGGTGCCCGTTCGGCGCTTTTCAATTATCTTGTCGCCAAACACACGGAGGGTAGATTTATTGTTCGTGTTGAAGATACGGATAGAAAGCGGTCTACCCGCGAATCAGAAGAAAATATTAAAGACGCATTGAAATGGCTGGGAATCAATTGGGACGAAGGGATAGACGTAGGCGGTCCTTATGGACCCTACCGGCAGATGGAACGGCTGGAGCTGTATAAGCAGTATACAGACAAGCTGCTTGCCGAAGGCAAGGCCTATTACTGCTTTTGTACGCCGGAAGAATTAGAAGCAGAAAAACAGGAACAGCTGAAGGACGGAAAAACACCGGTATATAGCGGTAAATGCCATCATCTCCCCAAGGAAATGATAGATCAGTATCTGAAGGAAGGCCGCCCGCATGTCATCCGGATCGCTACGCCGCCGGATGAAACCCTGGAATTGGATGATCTTGTTCGTGGTCATGTTTCCTTTGATTCCAATAATGTCGGGGATTTTGTTATTGTTAAATCGGACGGTATTCCTGTCTATAACTATTGCGTCGTCTTAGACGATGCTCTTATGCATATTACGCATGTTATCCGGGCTGAGGAACACCTGTCCAATACACCGCGGCAGCTGGTGCTGTACCATGCCTTGGGATTTACCGTGCCGACTTTTGCGCATGTGTCTCTGATTTTGGGCAAGGACAAAAAAAAGATGAGCAAGCGTCATGGCGCTACTTCTGTTCAGCAGTATAAAGAAATGGGATATCTTCCCGATGCTATTGTCAATTTCCTGGCACTTCTCGGCTGGACACCGGATACAGATCAGGAAATATTCAGCAGGGAAGAGTTGAACCAACAGTTTACGCTGGACCGGGTGGCAAAGAATCCGGCTGTATTTGATATCGAAAAGCTGAATTGGATCAATTTCCACTACATGAAACAGCTCGACGCAGAGCAGCTGTTGAATGTATGTCTGCCTCATTTACAAAAGGCTGGCTACGCGTCGG
Organism: Megasphaera cerevisiae DSM 20462; assembly: GCF_001045675.1. Lineage (GTDB taxonomy): Bacteria > Bacillota > Negativicutes > Veillonellales > Megasphaeraceae > Megasphaera > Megasphaera cerevisiae. Next base: position 8,214 of record NZ_LEKT01000009.1, on the reverse strand, counting down.
CAGCGCCTGCGGCAGAAGAAGGGCAGTGGCTCAAGGATATGGTATGGGCTATGCGGGAACACGTACAGTACGGAGCGCAGATTGTTGATGCAGCCTCTGTTTTCTTTGCAGAAAACTATGCGCCGGAAAATGAAGAAACAGCGGCGGTGCTCCAGGAAGAAACAGCTCCGGCAGTGCTGCGTATGTTCCGAGACGAATTAGCGGCTCTTGATGAAGTGACGGCAGATACGGTACAGCCTTTATTTAAGAAGATTCAAAAAGGTCTGAAGGTCAAAGGGAAATTTGTTTATATGCCTATTCGTGTCGCTGTTACCGGTGTTATGCACGGCCCTGATCTCAACGTGATCGTGGCTCTTATGGGACGTGATAAAGTGATCAGCCGGTTGGAACGGAGTGACCTGTTTTAATAGCCACACCTTGACAAAATGGGATTTATTAGTTAGTATAAATAATACAATATATATTAATTAATAATATATATTAAAATGCGTTTCCGATATACATATTTAATATGTCAATGCGATGATCAAAATGATCTGCAGACGAGCACTACAGAGAGGATAGGACGGGGCTGAGAGCTTATTCAGACGGCAAACCTGCAGAGTTGCCTTTGTGAGCAGGCTGGGTGAAGTGAGTAGCCCGGTTCGGAGGCATCCGTTATATGCCTTGAGATTATGGTGGTAATGCCATAAAAACAGAGTGGAACCGCGGGCCACCGTCTCTGTAAAGGGATGGTGGCCCTTTTGTCATTTCAAGGAGGTTAACTTATGAGAGAATTGAAAGTATATAATACACTTACTCGGGAAAAAGAGCCGTTTACCCCGGTAACGCCGGGACAGGTGAAAATGTATGTCTGCGGGATTACGCCGTATAATCATTCCCATATGGGAAATGCCCGTCCTTTTGTTACGTGGGATGTCATCAAGCGGTATTTAGAGCATTTGGGATATGAAGTGACGCATATTCAGAATTTTACCGATGTAGACGATAAAATCATCAATGCCGCTATCGGCGAAGGCGTCTCCTGGGATACCATTTCCAATCGGTACATTGCCTCCTATTTTGAAGTCATGGACGCTCTTCATGTACGGCATGCCGATAAATATCCGCGTGTATCTGAGCATATGCCGGAAATTATTCATATGGTGGAAAAGCTGATTGCCAAGGGATATGCATATGTGATTGATCACGATGTATACTACAGCGTGGAAAAATTTGACGATTACGGCGAATTGAGCGGCCGCAGTCTCGATGATATGATGGCCGGTGCCCGTATTGAAGTGGATGACCGTAAGCATAATCCTATGGATTTTGCGCTTTGGAAGGGAGCTAAGCCGGGCGAACCTTCCTGGGACAGCCCGTGGGGAAAAGGCCGTCCTGGCTGGCATATCGAATGCTCTGCAATGAGCAATAAATATCTGGGAGATACCTTTGATTTTCATGGCGGCGGCAGTGATTTGATTTTTCCGCATCATGAAAATGAAATTGCCCAGTCTGAAGCTTATACGGGTCTGAAACCGATGGTAAAATATTGGCTCCATAACGGATTTATTACGATCAATTCGGAAAAAATGAGTAAGTCCTTGAATAATTTTTTCCTTGTAAAAGATGTATTGGCACTGTACAGTCCCGATGCGCTGCGATTCTTTCTTATTTCCAACCATTACCGCAGCCCGCTGGATTTCAGTGACGAACGGCTCAATGAAACGACCCGTAGTATCGAACGGCTTGGTACGTCTATTGACAATGTGCTGGAACTTTTGAAAATGCCGGCCGGTCCGAAGTCAGCGGAAGCACAGCAGCTTTTGGAAGATGCCCATAAGAACGAAGAGGCCTTTGAAGATGCGATGTGTGATGACTTCAATACGGCATTAGCCAGTGCCGCGATGTTTGATTTGGCGAAAAAAGTCAACATTTATAAGGATGCCGTTATGAATACGGCTGTTCCTGTCGATCCTTCGGTGCTTTCTGAAGTTAAACGAGTTTTTAAAATGATGACGGATATTTTAGGAATACTGGAAGAACGGTGGGAAGGGCAAAAAGCAAATGCAAGCAGCAAGGATTATGATGAACTGATGGATGCGATTCTGGAAATCCGGCAGGAATGCCGGGCGCAGAAGCAATATGCCCTGGCAGACGCGATACGGGACAAATTGGCCGTGCTGGGTATTACTATTGAGGATTCACCGCAGGGAGCTCGTTGGAAAAAGTGAAATTTAAACAACTGCAAGCAGTGAAAAGCCGGGCGTATGCCGCTTTTGCCCGGGGTGAACATTTGGAGGTGCCCGAAGAAGAGGCGGCCAGGCTTGATTCTATTTCTTTGGCTTTCGTTGGCGACGCGTATTACGCGCTCCATCTGCGGCACCGTCTTGTCGATACGGGAATTCCGCATGTGCAGATTCTGCATCTGCTGGCAGCAGAATTTGTATCGGCTAAGGTGCAAGCCTATGTGTACCGTCAGATCAAGAATGATTTGCAGGAAGAAGAAAAAATGGTATGCCAGCGGGCGCGAAACGCACATACACAGGTGCCTAAAAGCGCTTCTGTTTCCGAATATCACGATAGTACGGCATTGGAAGCGCTGGTCGGGTATCTGGTCATGGCGGAGAAAACGGAACGTCTGGGAGAACTGATGGAGCAAGTGTACACCTATACGAAGGAATATTGTGCAGTAAAGCATGGAGAAAAAGATAACCTATGAGTACAGACAGTATCATTACAGGCCGGAACAGCGTGACGGAGGCCTTGCGGGCCGGCCGGTCTATTACAAAGCTATATATTGCGGCCGGCAATGACACACAGCCGTTGCAGCGCATACGGGATATGGCTCAGGAAAAGGATATTCTGGTAGAACAGGTACCTAATAAAATATTGAATCAACTGGCTCCGGGAAACCGTCATCAAGGTGTCATCGCATTTGCTGCTCCTGTAGCCTATGCGTCTCTGACGGATGTGCTGGCCGATAGTGAGGCAGCAAGGCGCGTACCCTTTTTGGTGCTGCTGGATGGGATTGAGGATGTTCATAACTTGGGTGCCATTATCCGGACTGCCGAATGTGCCGGAGTTGACGCGGTGCTTTTACCTAAACGGCGCAGTGCACCTGTTAATGAAACAGTAGGAAAAACATCGGCCGGTGCTGTTGAATACATGCCTCTCGTTCAGATCGGTAATATTTCCCAGACCTTGAAGAAATTGAAAAAGCAGGGGTTTTGGATCATTGGTGCCGATATGGAGGGGGAAATGGATTACTTTCACAGTTCTCTTACAGAGCCGGTCGTGCTGATTATTGGCAGCGAGGGACGGGGGATTTCCCATCTTGTAAAGGAAAACTGTGATATATTGGTACAAATTCCCATGTTTGGACAGGTCAATTCGCTCAATGCATCGGTAGCCGCCGCACTTTTGATGTATGAGGTCGTGCGGCAGAGGCAGGCGACCACGCCATGAAGGAGTTGCTCATCGTCGACGGGTATAATATCATTTTTGCCTGGGCCAGTTTAAAGAAACTGGCAGACGAATCGTTGGATCATGCCCGCGAGACGTTTATCAATACGATGGCCGGTTACGGTAAATCAAAAGGATATCAGCTAATCCTTGTTTTTGATGCCATGTATACTGAGGAAACAGAAAAGAGCATGAAAATCGGCAGGGATTGTGAAATTATTTTTACGGATAAGGAAGAAACAGCTGACAGCTGCATTGAACGTCTTGTCTATGGCCGGCGCGGCGAACGGCGCATTGTGTATGTTGCCACATCGGATGGCCCGGAGCAGAACCAGATACTAGGTACGGGAGCGTATCGCATTACAGCGCGGGAGTTAGCAGAAGACGTAGAACGGGTACGCCAGGAAGTGGCGGCATACGACCACCGCAATGTGCTGAAAGGCAGTCAGAGCCGTAACGAAATCGTTTACCGTGTACAGGACGCAAATGTATTGCAGAAGCTGGAAAAAATTCGCAGATCTAAAAAATAGAGGTAGCAATATGCAGGCAGAGGCAAATGCTAAAGTGTATGATCATGAAGAAAGATTTAAAGGATTGACAGACGAAGAAATTGCAGGCATTGCGCAGGAAGGCCATGACAGTCAGGCCGCAGAATATCTTGTCAATAAATACCGCAACTTCGTTAAAGCAAAAGCGCGTTCGTATTTTCTTGTCGGTGCGGATCGGGATGATATCATTCAGGAGGGCATGATCGGATTATACAAAGCGACGCGGGATTTCCGCGGTGATAAACTATCTTCGTTCCGTGCTTTTGCAGAACTATGCATTACCCGGCAAATTATTACGGCAATTAAGACGGCAACACGGCAGAAGCATATTCCCCTTAACTCGTATGTTTCTCTCAATAAACCTATTTACGAAGAAGAATCAGACCGGACATTGCAGGACATTCTGGCTGGTATCCGTGTAACGGATCCGGAAGAACTGGTTATCAGCCGCGAAGAATTTATGGATATTGAGCTTAAAATGAATGAAATCCTCAGTGATTTGGAATGGAAGGTATTGACGGCATATTTGGATGGGAAGTCATATAATGAGATGTCGCAGGAGCTGCATCGCCATGTAAAATCGATTGATAATGCACTGCAGCGCGTTAAACGCAAGCTGGAACGATACTTGGAAACGCGGGACGGTGAAACTAAACGAAAAAAAGCTATTGATAGAAATGGCAAATAAGTGTACAATAGAACCGTTAAGTGTGATTTGTGAGGAGGATTAGCGTGATCACTGTATTAGAAATCGTAGTCGTCATTTTGGCACTGATGCTCATCGGTGTCGTTGTGGCACAAAAAAGCAAGACTCAGGGAATGGGTGCCGGCTTTGGCGGCGGCGCTGACGATTTATTCGGCAGCAGAGCCCGGGGCATGGATGCTTTGTTGTCTAAGGTAACCATTGTTTTGTCTATTATTTTTGCAATTCTGACATTGCTTTTGGGCAGATTGATGAATACCTTTTAAAGAACGGTTAGCCTGCGGCGTTGCCGCAGGCTTTTTTTCATCACCGGCAGCCGGTTCGGACGGCATAATTGCACAACCTATAACTACTGGAGGACTCATATGAATTTTCAACTCTCTCATGATATAATAGATATATGCAGCAGCATGGCTCCCGGCGGAGCAACGATGGAAGACTGCGCAGAACGGCTTTGTATTTCCGGTCAGCGGCTGGCCGTCTTGTTTGAGACATTTGATGAATTAGTGAGGAGTGGAAAGCTCATGAGAGTGGCAGGAGAACGCTATTTAGCGTCGAAAAATCCCCAGGAAATCACCGGTATCTACAAAGGTTATACATCATCCTTTGGATTTGTTATCAGCGAAGATTTGCAGGAGGATGTCTATATTGCCGAGCAAAACCGTCATACCGCGATGAATAATGATAAGGTAGTGGTTCATATCATTCAGAGCAGCAGCGGCAGACACAAGCAGGAAGGACAAGTTGTCAGTATCGTCGAGCGGGCCAACAAGACTATTGTAGGCACGTTTGACCGGGAACGGAGATGCGGCTTTGTCACGCCGGATGATGAACGAATTCGTGAGGATATCTATATCCCGTTGGATAAAATCTGTAATGCCCGTACCAGTGCCCGTGTCCTCGTCAAAATTAATCGATGGCCTGAAGATGGCCGTAAGGCAGAAGGGGAAATCACGGAAATTCTCGGTTATGACGGCGATAAAGATTTGGATATCAAGGTCATTATGGCACGGCATGCCCTGCCCTTTGATTTCCCGGACGACGTCAAGGAGGCTGCTGATAAACTGGATAAGACCGTCACTATGGAAGACGGCCGCCGCGATTATCGGGATCGGCCCCTGATTACCATTGATAGTGAGGATGCCAAGGATCTGGACGATGCTATTGATGTAGTCCGTCTGCCTGATGGGCATTTTCGTCTCGGCGTGTATATTGCCGATGTCAGCTATTATGTCCGGCCAGGCTCGTCTATTGATGCCGAAGCGTATAACCGTGGCACCAGCGTTTATCTAGTGGATCGTGTTATTCCTATGCTGCCGACGGTTCTTTCTAATGGTATTTGCAGTCTCAATGCAGGAACAGACCGCTACGCCATGACCTGTACGATGGAAATTGACAGGGAGGGCAAAGTGATCCGTGCTGATATCGGCCCGGCTGTTATTTGTATCAAGCGTCGATGTAATTATAAAGAAATCAAAAAAGCGCTTGTCGATGATATTATTCCCGATGATCTGCGCTTGTTTATGCCGATGCTTCGAAATATGGAAGAACTGTCAGGCATTTTGAAAAATATGCGTCTGCGCCGCGGCGCTATCGATTTTGATTTTCCGGAATACAAGATTATTTTGGATCCCGAAGGCATTCCGCTGCGTCTCGAACGAAGGGAACGGACGATTGCCGAGCAGATTGTCGAAGAAAGCATGCTGATTGCCAACGAAACGGTGGCGTCATACCTCCAGAACAGTGAAAATCCATCTGTTTATCGTATTCATGAAATCCCCGAACCGGAACGGATTGAAATGATGAGAACGGTCTTAGCCAGCTTTAATTTACCCCTTCCCGATGCGGAGCATGCTACGCCGGCACAATTTCAAAAGCTGCTGTCCCTGTCGGAGCATACCGATGCGGAATTGATTGTACAGACCATCGCGCTCCGCTCTATGCAGCAGGCCCGGTACTCGACGGTCAATGCGGGCCATTTTGGCCTGGCATCTGAATGCTATACCCATTTTACGTCACCGATCCGCCGCTATCCTGATCTGATGATACACCGTCTTATCCGACAATATCAGGAAAAAGGCAAGCTGAAGGAGAAGGATGCCCAGCAGTCCCTGTCTTATCATACTGTGGCCGCTGATCAGGCTAGTACCAGAGAACGCATTGCTGTAGATGCGGAACGGGAAACGGATGATTTAAAAAAGGCGCAGTACATGGTTCCGTTTATCGGACAGCCTTTTGATGCACATATTACGGGAATCACGGCATTTGGCCTCTTTGTCGGATTGGAAAACGGCATTGAAGGGTTGATTCATATTTCTCTTCTGACAGATGATATGTATGAATTTGATGAAGCAACTTATACTATGCGGGGACAGCTTAGCGGCAAGGTATATCATTTGGGAGATGCTTTGCAGGTAACGCTGGCTAAGGTGAACGTCGAAAAATGTGAAATCGATTTTGTGCCGGGGGTTATTGAGTCGCTGGAAGACCTGCAGCAGCTTATGCAGGCCAGTGCAGACCGGCGGCATAAGAAAAGCGGCCGGAAAGAAGGCGGCTCGTCATCGTGGCTGCCCAATGGGGCAGCGGCAAAAAAAATGAAAAAAGGGAAAAAAGATGGTAAGGCAGATAAAAAAGTCCGCCGCGGCAGAAAAGATAAAAGCCGCAAAAAAAAGAAAACAAAAAAGAAGTAGGAGGAATATGCTGTGGCACAATCGCCAAGTGGTGTTAAATATATAACGGATAACCGTAAAGCCCGGCATGATTATTTTATTCATGAAACGTATGAAGCTGGCATCGCACTGACGGGGACGGAGGTAAAATCCCTGCGGCAGGGTAAGGTGAATTTGAAGGACAGCTATTGCCGTATCGACAATGGTGAAGTCTTTTTGGCGGGCATGCATATCAGTCCCTATGAACAAGGAAATCGATTCAATCATGATCCCCTTCGGACGCGTAAGCTGCTGCTTCATAAATACGAAATCTTGAAGCTCCTGGGACGCATCAAGGAAAAAGGGTATACACTTATTCCGTTGAATTTGTATTTCAAAAAGGGAAAAGTTAAGGTGACAGTTGCCTTGGCAACGGGAAAAAAGCTTTACGATAAACGGCAGGCATTGGCAGAAAAAGAAGCAAAGCGCGATATTGAGCGGCGCATGAAAGAACGCCAATACTAGCAGGCAGGTTGGGGTGAAAGCAGGACAGGACGTATCATTAGGATTCAAAAACTTGGTTTTTTTCAAGCTTTTGAATCCTTTTTTGTGTACAGTATTGTGGCTGAGTTTGTATCAAGAAGCGTCAGGTGCCGCTGATAGAGGGATTAAAAAATAAATGTCGGAATGGATTATTTTGTGTCCGAATGGAGTAGAAAGGAATTTTTCTGTTTGCTATAATGTCAAGTGTAAATTGATTTTTAATATCAAAATAGATAGCAAACAGAAATGAGGGAATTCCATGAAGCATACGATATGGAAAAAACAGCGGCAGGTATGGTACGCTGGTTTGTCCTGTGCAGTCCTGCTG
>NZ_LEKT01000080.1 GCF_001045675.1 Megasphaera cerevisiae DSM 20462 | reverse complement strand
CAGCGTCTTTTGCGTCCAACCTACCCTCTTTGAAGGCTTTAACCCATGTATAGATAGTACTATCAGGAAGCCCCAGTTCCGTTGCGGCTTTGTGTCCACCAATCTCCTGAGCCAATTTTACAGCCTGTGATTTAAATTCTTGGTCATAAGTTTTTATAATTCGTTTTGCCATCTTATTTCTCCTATTCTCTATCAATTATATATCACAATCCTTGAGAATAGGGTGTCAATTTTTATTGTACAACATCAGAAATTAGGCATATTGGAGTTTTCTGAGTTTTCTTAAAAAAGCCGAATAACTCGAATAAGTCAGCGGTTATCTTAGTGGAGGTGTTATCTTGGATACACGTAATACAGCCAAACAGATCCGGTTTACGCATTGGAATTATGAAGCTACGCAGAAAACGGATGAATCCGAGCTCACTGCAGCCATAATTGCTATATTTCAAGCGAGTCGTTCTAATTACGGAACTCGTAAAATCAAACAGGAACTAGCCAAGATAGATATGTATATTTCCCGCCGTCGAATCGGTCGTATAATGAGGCAGGAAGGGCTTGTATCCACATATACAACAGCCCAATTTCATCCACAAGGATACCTGCAACAAAGCAAAAATAGCTAATGTTGTAAATTGTGAATTTGATAAGCAATCCTATAGAAACGCAGTCGTAAGTGATTTAACCTATGTTCGTGTTGGAACGAGCTGGCATTATATCTGTGTACTTATAGACCTCTTTAATAGAGAAATTATTGGTTATAGTGCTGGTCCACATAAAACCGCAAAACTTGTAAAACAGGCATTTATGACGGTAAAGAAAAGTCTAGAAAACATCCATATTTTTCACACGGACCGTGGAAATGAATTAAAAAATCAGCTAATTGAAGAAATGTTGGAAGCCTTTGAAATCAACAGATCTTTGAGCCATAAAGGATGTCCTTATGACAATGCTGTTGCAGAAGCAACTTTTAAAATCATCAAGACTGAATTTGTAAAAGATCAGACCTTTATGAATCTAGCTGCATTAAAATTGCAGCTTGCTGATTATGTGAATTGGTTCAATAATCATAGAATTCATTCCTCGCTCGGTTACTTAACGCCAGTTGCGTATCGAAAAAATAACCTTAAAAAAGTTGTTTAGTTTACTGTTGACACTCCATTTTCTTGGCGGCGCCATCAAGGAGATGATAGAGTCTAAAATGGATGAACACCTGGAGTAAAGCAAATAAGACAGCTCCGACAACGAAAACGCCCGTGATGGTAATAAACCCAGCCGTCAGGGCTTCTATAAATACTTGACCCACAAAACCCACAAAAAAAACTCCCATGGAAATATCAGGGTTTGGCGGATGCCATACTAGTTTGTCCAGCAGTGCCATAGAAACGTTCGCAAAACGTTTTTCAACGCCTGAATTTTTGTAACAAAGCAAAGTCGATGAGGCAAGATATTATCTAGGTCAATACATTTACCGAGAACTTCTTGACACATACATTCTTTATTATATATTTGATATTATACAAATTTTGTGATATAATGAAAATATAAAAAAGTTAACAAAAATAAAAATGGAATATATTTGGTAAGAGCCACTTTTATTAAAGTGGCTCTTTTTGTAAATAGCTAATGGTAATAACCTGAAATTGGCTAATATTTCTATGGCGTAGGAAAGGAAAATTGTAACACTAAATGATAGTTTCCTTAGGCTGATATTCTGGCAACATAAGAAGATTGTCCATGATTGCAGGAATGGGTCCTGCGTCGGGTATAATGGCAATGAACAAGTTAATAGATGTTCCTCATTCATTGCCTTCGCATCCTTGAATCCCCATAGATTAATCTACTTATGTTTCAACGTGTTCTACATCAGTTGGCGTACCGTCTTGCGGCATACAGGAAAGCCATCTTCCTGCAGTTTGATGACAATCTTGCGAGAACCAAGATGCGGACATCTGGTATGCCAATAATCAATACGCGCCATTAAGGTCTTCTCAAGTTTGACAACTGTCGCATCCGGCTCGGTTAGTATGTAATATAGGCTGGAGCGATTCAGCCCCAGCAGCTCACACTGCCGACGGATAGAGAGCCCCTTATCCCTTTGAATCATATTCTGGGATTCGTGGGACGGTCTCTCCCGCTTGGCAAAAGCAATCCTGAAGAAAGTTGCGTTCCAACGTCAACTGACTGATGGGCTTCAGCATCTGGTTGTTCTTTTTCTTCAGGTCATTATCCTTTCTCTGAACGGCCTTACGCTCAGAATCTGTGCTAAAGGCGAGATGGGCATTCTGCAAAAAGTCTTGCTTCCATTTCCGGACCATGTTCGGATGCAGGCTATTCTCGGAACAGATAACATTAAATTCTTTGTCGCCTTGAAGAATCGACAAGACAATCTTTGTTTTAAACTTAGCAGTGTACTTTTTTCTTAGCATGACGGCAGCCTCCTATTTTGTTACCTATACTATATCATGCACTCTTGAATTTTTCAGTACTGGTCTAAATCCTTGGGCCCATTGTAGACTGCTACCTACTAATATCGGGTTTTATTTCTAGAAATCGTAGTCTACATGTTGTAAATTGGTAGTCTCGTAGTTGTAAAAAATAAAAATGGACATATTTGGTATAAACCACTTTTATTAAAGTGGTTTTTTTTTATAAATAATTAGAGGTGTATTTAATTGGAGAGTAGAGAAAAAAAAATAAATATTGGGGTTGGTTTTGTGACAGGACGTAAGCATTTTAAAAATTTAATAAAAATGTATGTAAATAACTGGAAAGAATCTGGATTAATACATAATCCCAATATTGCAATTCATTTATTTATTGCATATGATTTAAGTTATACTAACACGGCTATAGATGATTATACTATTACTGATCTCCAAATATTAAAAATGTTAGATTATATTTATTATTTAGATGAAGATACAGTTTCAAATGAAATAAAAATGTTGGTAGAAAAAGATATTATTACTCTAGATGAAGCTAAATTAATATTTGGTCGTGGGTATGCAATGAAAAGAAACGCAGTTTTATATTTTGCGATAAAAAGGAAAATTGATTATCTTGTTTTTTTTGATGATGATGAATATCCGGTAGCCAATATAAAAATTAATAATACTATTTTATGGAAGGGCGAAAATGTGTTATTGACACATATTAAAAATCTTATGTATGCAGACATAACACACGGGTATCATTGCGGATATATTTCGCCAATTCCACAAATAAAATTTAATTCTGAACTTTCGGAAAAAAATTTTCGTGTTTTTGTTGAAGCAGTAAGCAACGATATAATTAATTGGCAATCTGTAAAAACAAAAATGGATAGTGGTGGAATTACGTATGCAAACGTCAATATAGATATAAATAATAGAACAGTAAAGGTTAAGGAAAATAATGGAATGAAATTTATTTCTGGTTCTAACTTAGGTTTTAATTTAAAACAAATTGATAGAATATTTCCATTTTATAATCCTCCAGGAGCAAGAGGAGAAGATACATTTTTAAGTACGTGCATTTGCAATCGAGTTGTCAAAAAAATTCCTTGTTATATGTTTCATGATAGTTTTTTGTCCTGTGAACAGTTGCTTTTTGGTTCGTTGCCCAGTAATTTAAAAATTATGCAAGCTAATTCAGAAGATATTACTCAAAGATTTTTGAATGCATCTATTGGATGGATTCGGTATAAACCACTTTTACTTTATGTAACACAAAATAAAAATTATAAAAATGAAATTAATATAGTTGAAAAAAAGCTTGAAAAAGTTGTGCCATGTATATGTAATTACTTTAATGAAGAGAAATTTAGAATCATTTTAGATGAATTTGACTATTTTCATTTACATGTAAAAAAGCATTATAAGGATTTTAAACAAACTCAAATTGTATGGTCAAAATTAATGGATAGATTAAAAAAAAATGATGATAAAAATTATAGATAAGATGACAATTATTTGTTAAAAAACACTATATTTGTACGTTAGGGAGAAAAAACATATGAAAAACAAAAAAAATAAAATTGTTGTTATGGGAGATACCTGCATAAATGTATTACTTTGGAATATATTTCCTCAAGAAGAAAAAAAAATGAATTGGGAGAATAACATTCATTTATGCCGTGTGTATATACCCGGAGCCACATTCCTTTTAGCAAAGATGATTGTCTTGGCAACGAAGCAAGAGGTTATTTCTCCCACTATTCCTGAAGGTATTCATTTAGGGAGTGATTGTTTTTTGTATTCATTTATTGAAATCAAAACATATCCTCGTTCTGTTAATGAAGGGGAATCCAAAGTTTACAGAGTTAGTAGATTTATGGGGGTTTCAGAGGTATCAGATGAGTTCATGGCAATGGTACCATTAGAAAAAGATGCGATTGATGCCTCCATTGTTGTCATTGATGATGAAAATAATGGATTCAATCAAAATAATGAGTGTTGGCCTGTAGCGGTTCAAAGTACGAAAACAACCCCGCTTGTTTTTTATAAAATGGATAATCCGATAGAAGGTAATCCACTGCTGCAACACTTAGTTAGATATCATAATGATACAACTATTGTTATTATTAATGCTGATAATCTTCGTTCAAAGGGCGTTAATATTAGTAAAAGTATATCTTGGGAAAAAACGGCACTTGATTTTACGTGGCAGCTGGAAAACAACCCTAACTTATCGTTTTTATTAAAGTGTAAATATCTTATTGTTCTTTTTGGATTAGAGGGGGTTATTTATTGTGAGAATGATAATATGCATCAATCGTTTTTATGTTTTTTGCCATATGAGTTTGAGGGAGATTTTAGAAATAATAATTGCGGAGAAATGTATGGAATGGTTTCGGCTTTTGTGGCCGGCTTTTCGGCGGCATTTTTAGACTATAGAGTAGAAGAACTTGTAATTTCAATTTTCCAAGGAATTCGTGAAGGCATGAGTGCCATGAGAAAATATTTTTATTATGGATTTGGTGTAAAGGTGATTAGTGATTCTTTTCCAAATGCGCGCATATTTGAACAAAATTTGATTACAGATCCTGTTTTTGAATATGTACAAGATGTAAAAATACCCAATGTTTTAAATAAAGAATATCAAGATAGTTGGTCTATTTTACAAGAGAAAAGCTCTGCTAGTATTGCACAAATGGCATTTGATTTAGTTAAAAATGGAGAAGAAAATGTTTTAATGCATATACCTACTGCTAAATTTGGAAAATTAAAAACAATAGATAGAATTGAAATTGAAAGCTATCATACAATACAGAATTTAATTTCAGAATATATTTCATCAAAAAATGCCAATAGACCCCTATCTATTGCAATATTTGGCACTCCTGGATCTGGCAAATCTTATGGTTTAAATCAAATGGCTATTAGTAAATTTTCTGAAAGTATAAAAAAAGTGGATTATAATATTTCTCAGTTTTCGACATCCTTAGAGTTACAAAAAGCATTTCATCAAATAAGTGATTCTAATCTAGAAGGAAAAATACCGTTTGTTATTTTTGATGAATTTGATTCCTATTTTCATGAAAACTGGGGATGGTTAAAATATTTTTTATCACCAATGCAAGATGGTGTCTATAAAGATGAAGAAGGGTTTCACCCTATTGGGAAAGCTATATTCGTTTTTGTTGGAGGGACTAGTAGCTCCTTTTCTGAATTTTGTGGAGAAGAAATTAAAATTGAAAAAGAAAAACAACTATTTTTGAATAAGTTTAGAGATAGTAAGGGACCTGATTTTATTAGTAGATTAAGAGGGTATATTAATATACTTGGACCCAATCAAGTGAATAGTTTTGATCAGTTTTTTATGATTAGACGAGCAATGTTAATAAGATCATTACTTGAACAAAAGTTTCCTCACTTGGTTAACGAAAAAGGAATTGCACAGATTGATAATGGTGTCCTTAGAGCGATGCTAAAAATACCAAAATATAAACATGAATCCAGATCTGTAGAGGCAATTATGGACATGAGTATGTTAACTAAGGCTAAAAAATGGGAACAATCTTTTTTACCACCTAAAGAGCAGTTAAAACTTCATCTTGATGAAAAATTATTTTTAAGATATATGATGCATGATGCCATTTTCAGTGAAAAAGTCGATATAATAGCGGAATTACTAAGAAATAAATTTAATGCGTTGGATGAAGCTATTGTTGTTACAGGAGATAACACTTCCTTGAAATGGGAAAAAATGGAAGAAGGACCACGAAATTTTTATAGAGATCATGTTAAAAATATTCCAGAAGCAATTTTATTAATACAATATGATATATTATATGTTGATAATAAAATTGATAACAATCCTTTTTCGGAAAAAGAATTAAATATACTTCTTCGGTATGAATATAAACGGCGCAAAATTTATGATAAGATGAAAAAAGTAAGCTTTGTATCTCAAGATATATCTTCAGGTGAAGGGCTTAAAATGCAAATTTATCAAATGGTTACACTTTGGATTAATGCACTTTCTGAAGCAAATTTTAAATTAGAAAGATTAAATACTATAAATTAACACTAATATATTGTAGATTGTCAATGCTTAGTCAAACATTTTTGGGGCTATGAATAAAAGTCTGTAAATAAGGTCTTCTATGATAGTTAATAAAGAATTAATAAATCGTCATTTCGTTAGGGCTATCATGCCAGTAATCTGTCAGCGTACATAATGACCAGTTCACCTCTTACCTTTCCCCAATTCCGAAGTGGCATAGTCCATTTCTTGGCAGCCTCGAAAGTGGACAGGTACAAAGCCTTGAGCAGAGCTTGTGAACTTGGGAAAACACTTCGCTGACGGTTTAAACGGCGGTAGGAAGAATTTAAACTCTCAATGGTATTCGTTGTATAGAAAGCTGTACGAACGTCTATCGAAAACTTAAAGATTGGTGTTATGACATCCCAGTGATCATGCCACCGTTTCATGGCTGCTGGATACTGGGACGTCCATTTCTTATCTACTTCCTCTAACCGTTTGACAGCAGTTTTTTCGTCAGGAGCGGTATAGATCGTCCGAAGATCTCTGGCAAAATTCTTCATGTCCTTATTGGCTACATATTTAAGGGTATTACGTACCATATGCACAATACAGCGCTGGTGTTCTGTTTTTGGAAAGGCTGCAGCAATCGCTTCCTTAAGCCCTGTGAGTCCGTCCGAGCAGAGGATAAGAAGATCCTGCACGCCACGGTTCTTAAGACCGTTCAGAACACCCCGCCAGTATTTGGATTGTCCGACTAAGTGTTGACAATCCAGTCAAGCATCTGATGTAATGTATAACTTTTATATAAATTTGTCTGTTTCATTTTTTGATCCAGATACGATATAAGAATCAACGCAACAAATGTAACAAAAATTTTGCCATCCAGTCCCGTTTCAGATGAAACGAGAAGCCGCCTCATATTAAGCCGTTCCTTAATGTTGCCAAACGCTTTTTCTACCACATCCTTCTTTCTGTAGAGATGCAATGCGGTGAAGGCAGACATCTTTTCGTTTGTGATCAGTGCAAAATAACCGAAGTAACGACGTGCTTTTTTGATAGCATCTTCTTTGTAATGT
>NZ_LEKT01000079.1 GCF_001045675.1 Megasphaera cerevisiae DSM 20462 | reverse complement strand
TCGCATTTTGGTATTAACAATGATCCCAAATATCATTTTTCTACCTCCTACTATTCGCTGTCAATTAATCCCCATGGATCATCATTTGGCTGTTCTTTTCTGTCAAACGGTCGACCTGCCCTGATCCATAATATATTTTGGGCTTGATAAGCATCTGACGTAGGACTACATTTTCCCTTTTTGGTGATCCTCTTTTGCTTGGCTAATTCCTTTAACTCCGAGTCTGTCATATTCCGTAGTTCCGATATTTTCATATTTTTTTTCCTCCTAACTGCTTCAAAAGCGGCAATAATTCGCTTGTGTGGTCTTTTAATGGTTCCTTGGTTAAATTATATTGTTCTATGCTTTGCCAGCCCTTACCGCCGATAATGGGACGTATCACGTAGCCATACGTTTGATCTGGCACCAGCTCACACCCCATTCCTCGTAAAATACATAATGTGTCGGCCAGCTCGCGGGATTTAAATGCAGCTTGCATAAACAGCCATACCCATTGCTGATGATCTGCTGGATGATATTTTTTGAAATCGTCCGTGTATTCTTCGATTGGCCAGTTTTCGGGGTCACGGGCAGCTTCGACTTTGCGGATAATAGATTCAACCATTCCTTTTATCGTTGGGTCCCGTTGTAAAAGTGGTGATTTTGGCTGTTCCATTGTCCCCAGTACTTCTTTAAATGCAGACCGGGCTCGGCTTACCATTTCTTTTCTATCCATCGTATTCGGTTTCATCAAACCATGTAGCCATCATATCAGCCAGATGCAACGCCGTAACTAAGGGATATGCCCGCTGTGCCGCCCCCAGTGTCTGCAGTCCGTTATAGTTATCGGCTGCCGTATCAAAACGCCCCATATGCCACCGGATGGCCAATTGTTCTTCTGCTGTCAGTCGCATGTATGGTAAAATCATCATGACAGATTTTTCACCATGCCCTAGCGGCATATCATCCTTAAAGATGTACACCATCTTTTCTTCCCACTGCCCCACGTCGTTTTTCTGCCATTTCTTTTCTTTGTGATACTGATTGGCTTTGCAAATATCATGGAGCAATGCGCATATTGTACAAGATTCTTCAGATAATACTATATGTTGATTCGCAAGCGTCCGGCGCAGATCATGCAGCCGGTAGCATACATGTAAACTATGATCCAGCAATCCTCCTTCATACGCACCATGATGACGAGTGGATGCGGGTGCCGTAAAGAAATCTGTACGTGTCTCCACCTGTTGCAACAAGTCCTGCCAGCCTTCCCGCTGTACGTACACTTTAAACAAACCTAAAAATGCATTTTCTTTTTCCGTGGTAAAGTACTGATCTATGTTCATGGTTCTATCTCCTCAATCCGGACATGCAATCCGGGAATCGTATCATAAAATTTTTGAATCGTTTCGGATGCCACCTGACCATCATCGCCCCAAAAATGAAGCGCTGTCAGCACATCTTTGGGCAACTTGACTAAATTATCTGTATCCGGCTTGGTCGCCTTCCACGTCTTCGGCGGGTGTTTTTTGTCTGTCAGGTAAATCCATTGTGTCGTGAGTACCAACGGGCCTTTTAGTTTCCGTTCCGGAATGAATTTAGAAAAATAAGCGGTAAACTTCTGCCGGGCATCCTGCACAGCCGGCGGCTCATATGAGTACGGTTTCCCCTTTCGAACAGTCCATTTTTTTTCTTGGTGAGTAGCCGTTGGCAATTTCATAGGGATAAAAAATTGAACAATCATTTTGCCAGCTCCTTTTCAGCCTTTTCCAGCCAATGCTCCGCAATAATTCTATTGCAATGATCGAGATCACATATTTCTGGCTGTGTACAAATTCCTTCAGCATCTTTCATTGGGCACCAACTACAATCTGCAATTTCACTTACCATCATTGCCAATGCTTTTTTATAAATTTTCTTTTTCAATTTTTTCACCTCATTTTTTTTTGAGAAACCAGAACCGCCATGGTCCTGGTTCAGGACGAAAAATGTGTTAAAAGAAAATGGCAAACCTCGGTGCCATTTTTTTAACATTTTTTGTCCAAGGACCCCACGGAAATTATACAGACGGACAATCCTTATATATAAGACGGATGCCGTCCGTTTTGTCCGGATTTTTATGCGGGCATCTAAACCATTGTCTGAATAAACATTCGCCATTATACATTATGGACAATCAGGACTTTCGTACGGATGCCGAAGCTTACAATTCATCTTTGTTTACCTATTATGTATTTTTCATTACCACTTTACCGTTATCAAAATCAAACTTATTACTTTCTTTTATATAACG
Source organism: Megasphaera cerevisiae DSM 20462 (assembly GCF_001045675.1). Taxonomy (GTDB): domain Bacteria; phylum Bacillota; class Negativicutes; order Veillonellales; family Megasphaeraceae; genus Megasphaera; species Megasphaera cerevisiae. The sequence goes on along the minus strand of NZ_LEKT01000079.1, from coordinate 5,703 downwards.
CCGTATAGTTCTTTCTGTGGTATTCATATATTCTGCCATTCCAGATACAGTTACGAATCCACTAATAAGGCACGCATTGTAGGCACTTTCCATTTGTTGCTTTTTAGCTTCCTTTCGCTTTTGTTGCGTTTCTTGCCCTTTCTTCCACGGTTCTTTTTCTGCGTCCGGGGTTAAGGCCGCCAGCGTGCCGCTGTCGTCAATCTTGTGTATCGGATACTCAAACCATAAATTCAGCGGCTCAAACGTACGGAATTCACGCAGCGTGCCTTCAAGCCGCCACCCGGTTCCCGGTACGCCGACCTGATCAACCTCCAGCTGAATCATATCCAGCAACGCATCAGCATCCCGGGCAAATACGCCGGAACCGCTGGCGCGGTCCATGCTGCGCTTACCACCCTGGGATCCTTTACTATGATGATGGCAATAGATCACGGCACAATTAAGTTCCGTGCAAACTTTATCAAACTGGTTACAAAAATGGGCCATCTGATCGGCGCTGTTTTCATCGCCCGTAATAATCTTGTAGATTGGGTCAATAATAATCGCCAAATAATCCTTACGAGCCGCTCTCCGAATTAACTTAGGTGCCAGTTTATCCATTGGGATGGACTTGCCTCGCAGATTCCAAATATCAATATTACGGAGGTTTTGCGCCGGCCAGCCCAGTGCATCATACACATCTTTAAAACGATGCAAGCAGCTGGCTCTGTCCAATTCCAGATTGACATATAGCACTTTTCCCTGCGCGCAATCCCAAGTAAGCCATTTACGGCCCTCTGCAATCGCTGCCGTAAGTTCGATCAACGCATAGGACTTTCCTGCCTTAGATGGGCCGGCCAGCATCATTTTATGTCCCTGTCGCAATACACCCTCTATCAACGACGGTGATAATTCCGGCATGTTGTTCCACACGTCTTTCAGGCTTTCCGGATCCGGCAAATCATCATTAATGGCTTCAATCCATTCCCGCCACTCGACAAAATTGGCTTTCCCGATGTGAGTATCGATAAGGTATTGCTTCTTATCTCCGCGCATTACGCCTGGCATCCGCGATAAGCGGGACGGATTCCGGTTTTGCTGATCGATTTCCAGCCCATTCTTACGACATATGGCATAAAGATAATCCACTCTCTTGCGGTATTCGTCATAGCTGCTGGCATCAATATGTACAATCGCATGAATGCTTTTCCCGCCGCTATATACCAGGCATGCTACAGGGAGTTCCAACTGCCGGATGATCTCATTTTGCTTTTCCAGTTCCATGCAATCCGATTCTACTAAGGCATATTTAAAATCCGTTACATTTTCATTGCGAATGCCTTTCCCATCTAATGGATTAAATCGGATCCACGCCCCGACCTTTGGCTTATAGTCACCTAGTACGGCACCGATATCTCCATCGCAAATGGTAAGGCTTTCGAGCAGTTCGCCGGCTGTGCGCTTAAAATTTCCTTTGCTTGGGAAAAACTGCCCGTCTTTTTCCCATGAACTGGTTACATACCCGACATAATCGGTACTGTCAAACAAAGTTGATAGGTACGTGATCAAGTCTTGCACTGGATTCCAAGTACTTCCCGGATCCTGTAGTTCCCGTCCTTCCAGCCACCGTTGATCAATAATGACCTGTTCGTCTTTTTCCTGTATGACGTCATCCCAATCAAAGGCATGCCCGGAACCGGCATCTGCATGCCAGCCGCCTTTCTTGGCCATATCGACGATTGTGGCCCCAGTTACGGGGGTATTGGCGCCATTAAAGGTGCACCATTTCTTTTCACATTCACCGGCATGATACCTCGCAGTATCTCGCAGGCTCCATGCGTCCCAGTCACTGACAGCATAGCCTTCTAGTTTCAGTGCCATGCCTACATTGGTCCATTCCTGATAGGTGCAAAATGACGGATCGATGTATTGCAGGAGCGGCTGCAATTCTATTTCATGTTCCATGGTGACTACTCCTTTTTAGGCTTCGGGGATATATTCCGCCGGTTTAATATCGCTCGGGATGCGCCAGCCTCTGGCAGCAATACGTCCGATTAATTTTGTAGCTGCAGCAAACGTCCACGTCCCGACGTGCTGAAACCCTCTGCTTTCAAGTAACCGGATCTGCCGCGGTGTGGCAAGGCCCGACTCTTTCCGTTTAATGAGTTTGTCTAATATCAATTTCGCCTTACCGGCGTTTTCAATTTCATCGCCAAAAATCCCAAACTTTTCTAACGCCTCCAGCTGTTTTTTGGTAGCCGGACCCATTTCCCATCCAAATGAAGGGACGTACCCTGACAGATCTTCCGCTTGAATCGACATTTCAAATTGCAGCGGATCCACTAACCGACGTTTCCGTTTCTTCATAGCTGCTAATTTATCGGCCAGTGCCGCTTCCCGATCAGAGACGACATCTTCTGATGCTTCTTGCTCCAATACTTCCAAATCTTCCGGTTTCCCCGATTCATTGAGCTTTTCTGTCATCTTGGCGGCAACATCTTCGCTTTCCGCAATCAAGCACGCCGGTCGGCAGAGTTCATGTTTTTCTGTATTCCACAAGAAATCCAAGAGCAGCACATGGTCCTTGCCGGGATACAGCCGGGTGCCTCGGCCTACCATCTGACTGTATAAACTGCGGCTTTTCGTCGCCCGCAAAACAATCACACAATCCACACTGGGGCAATCCCATCCTTCCGTCAGGAGCATAGAATTACAAAGGACATTATATTTCCCTGCATCAAAATCTTGTAACACCTGTTCCCGATCGTCGCTATTGCCATTCACCTCCGCTGCATTAAACCCAACCTGATTCAATAATTCACAAAACTTCTGACTGGTTTTTACCAGAGGCAGAAACACGACGGTCTTGCGATCGGCACAGTACGTCAACATCTCTTGAGCGATCTGCGCCAAATACGGATCTAACGCGGTGCCTAATTCCCCCATTTTATAATCACCAGCTGAAAATCCTACGCCGGATATATCAATGGTAAGCGGGATCGTCTGTGCCACAATTTTACTGAGATAGCCATCCTTAATGGCTTGCGGCAAACTATATTCATAGGCCAGGCTATTGTAATAGGTTCCCAAATTCCGCATATCGGACCGGTCCGGCGTTGCAGTAACTCCCAGGACCTTTGCCCCGTCAAAATACTGTAATACATGCTGATAGCTGTCTGACACACTGTGGTGGGCTTCATCGATGATAATCGTGTCAAAAAAATTGCGGCTAAATTGCTTCAGCCGCTTATCCCGTGTTAATGTTTGCACGCTACCCACCACCACGCGATACCAACTTCCTTTGCAGGATTGTTCGGCTTTTTCCACCGCACTTTTCAGACCGGTTGCTTTTTCAATTTTATCCGCCGCCTGTTTTAATAATTCTTCCCGATGGGCCATGATAAGTACTCGTTCTCCGACCCGAACACGGTCTTCCGTGATCTTGGCAAAAACAATGGTCTTGCCCGTCCCCGTTGGCAGCACTAACAGCGTTTTCTTATTTTCGCCTTCCCATTCCTGCAGAACGGCCGTTTCGGCCGCCTGCTGGTAGGGACGCAGCGCCAGGCTGCCCATTTAAAACGCTCCCTGCTGATAGGTTACGCCGCCGGCTGCCGGCTCTTTGTCATAAAACTTTTTGACCTGATTATATTCATTATCCTTGTATTTATGGATACCTAACTGAAATCTCCCCGTAGCGCCAATCAATTCATTCCAGCGAATGGAAAATTTACCGTCGCCCCGTTTGGCATGTCCGATCGCGCAGGCAAAGTTCGTTAATTGCCATTGTGATTTAGAATGCAGGAATAATTTTTGTTTAATGGTGGCTTCTTTCCCATCGGCTGCTACTACTTTATATTTCAAATTGGCTTCCGGGCACGCCGGCATTTTTTCGCTGCCGTCAAAATAGCCTCGTTCAAAATCTACGATAGTAAAATCGTAATCGCCTGGCGGCAATAGTGTAAATTCACTTTCTGTTTCTTGATAGGTATCATCCCAGCTAAATGCTTTATCTTCTGCCATAATATTCTTCCTCCTACTTTATTAAAAAGGTATATTTTCTTGGTCATGTAATTCTTTAATTACGGCTACAATAGCCGGAAATGCGGCAATTAAGCAGCCTTTAACAAAATCTTCTGGATAGTCTGCGATTGCCATATCCTCGGGAAAATACCCCCGGGATGCTACGGCCTTACGAATATCCACCTCAGTGATGTGCTGTGCTACCATGAGGTCTGCCAGCTCCTTTGGAATGCTTGCCGTGTCTTGTGTAACCGTCTGTTGTACCGGCGGCAGAACTACCTCCTGTTTGTCCGCTACGACATCCGGATTGCGCTTCGGCGGTGCAGGATTGACTGGCGCCGGTTTGGTATCCACGACAGGTGCCGTGTCCCGACTAATTTTAGATGGGATGCAGTGCGCGATCTGGCGGTATTCAAAAGGCAGGCAATCTTTCAAGCCATGCCGGTTTTTGGCATCCCAGTTAAGGTGATGGCAGGTGTACATGACACGCTGCCCGCCGCTGACTTTCGTTTTTTTTGCGTTGCTGTCTTTGCTGTCTACCTTGTAAACCTCGATTTTATAATCGGCAAAGAGCAGCATGTCCGCCCATTCCTTGACCATATCGGATATTTTAGCGCCGCCGGCTTTATTTAGTTTCAATTCGTATCTGTCATAGGGTGTCTGATCTGGCCGTTCAAACTTCCGGACCATGGCATGTGCCGTCAGCACGACGTTCATTTGGGTATCTACTAAATCTTGCAGCCGATTCAACAGCCGACCAAATTCTTCTTTTTCATACATATAGCCCTTGCCATATCCAAAATCTTCGATGCCACTAACTTGATTCTTATTGCAGATAAATTCGACACATAAATGCTCGGCCCAGTCAATCGTATCGATAACCAGTGTTTGATAGCCAAGGTTATCTTTTTTTAGATCACTAATGTACTGCATCAACATGGCCCATGAAGATGGGCGTTCCAGCCGATCTACATTGAGATGAGCGGTACTGCCCTCTGTATCAATAAATAATGGCTGTGGGAACTGGGAGGCAAAGGTAGATTTACCAATACCTTCCGGTCCATACACAACTATTTTTTGATATTTTTGTATTTTCCCAGAAATAATATTCACGGTCTATTCCTCCTCTCCATCAAACAGCCCCATTTGTGCCCGATGGCCTGCAATATATTGATTGGCCTCGCATGTAATTGTTGAAAGGGCGATATTGATATCTTTATTATTGGTCGGATACGCTATGGCAGCGATTGCTAGTTCCCCTTCGAACCCATTCTCAGAACGCACTGTACAAGTGGGAGCAAAACTGTTTAATTGGTCGTCCTTATACTTAAATCCAATAGTATGAATTGCCATTTTAGAAGGACTATCCAATATGGGATTGCTTTCAAAAGACCGGAAACAATCTCTAAAATGACGCAGGGCATCCATAAATTCCGGCCGTGCGGGGTCCTCACTTTTCAGCGAATATTCGGCATCATTGTCATCCATAAACTTAATAAATATCCTTGAATTGAGATATTTAACACTTTTTATGGTCCATTTCTCAAACATATGCGTTCCTCCTTTTAAAATTTACCAGGCTGCCATGTGGGTTTAGGTGCAGCATCTACAATTGGCTGTTCCTGTCCTTTGATATATCCATCTTCAATAATAATGCTGCAGTCATCCCCGGCAGTTACCCGTGTTGCAATGACCTGCAGTCCT
>NZ_LEKT01000078.1 GCF_001045675.1 Megasphaera cerevisiae DSM 20462 | reverse complement strand
ATGAATTTTCTGTGAAAAATACATCTAATGATTGCCCCCGATCTGTCGATAGACTTTCCCTTACTATCCAAGTTAGAAATTGTTTTTGCGTTGATTTAGATGAAATGAAAAAAGATATAGAACAGCAGGATAAATGGGAAAATTGATAAAAACGAAAGAAAAAATGGCGTAGTAGAGTAGTGCAATAGAATTTCTGATCTTTTCAGCCCAAGCAGAGGCGGACACCATAGAGAGGCGATATGAAGCAGGAATCGTTGGTTGACATAAAAGAGATGGAGTATACTGTTTGGATAAGCTGGATTCTATGGAGTGCCGTATCTGGTATACCCATAAAATAATAGAAAATGGCTGGAGCAGCAATGTGCTTGCACTGCAAATACAAAGCGGTCTCATGGAGCGTTCGGGAAGAAGTGGGAACAATTTTCCTGCAGCACTTCCGCCAGCGGATTCCGATATGATTAATCAGGTGTTTAAAGATCCATATCTGTTTGATTTCCTTGGTACGGATATACCTCGGCGAGAAGTTGAAATTGAGCGACAACTCACAGAACATATTCAGAGTTTTCTACTGGAGTTGGGGCAGGGGTTTGCTTTTGTAGGCAGACAGGTACATTTGGAAGTTGGTGGCGATGATTTTTATATTGACCTTCTGTTTTACCACCTGAAACTTCGATGCTATGTGATGATTGAACTGAAATCCTGCGATTTTGAGCCGGGATTTATCAGTCAATTGAATATGGACCAAAATGTAGTAAACGATGTTTTGCGTCATCCGGATGATCAACCGACTATCGGTCTGCTGTTGATAAAGGGTAAAAATAAAACCGCGGTAGAGTATTCTCTGGCCGGATATCAGAATCCTATCGGTGTGGCAGAGTGGAAAAACAAGATTGCAAAGGTACTTCCGGAGGAATTGCACAACAGTTTGCCGTCTATTGAGGAAATCGAAAAAGAACTGGAGTAATTGTGCCACAGTCTGTGGCACAATTAGAATCCAACTATGCAGAACAACACAGATAAGAATAACATTGCGGAAAACAGCATCCGACCATTTACCATCGGCCGTAAGAATTGGCTGTTTAGCGGTAGTCCGAAAGGGGCCAAAGCCAGTGCTGCAGTGTACAGCATCATCGAAACCTGTAAAGCCAACCAGCTCAATCCGGAAAACTACTTGCTGTACCTGTTCCAACATCTGCCGAATGAAACGAAATTTCCGGATAGAGACGTACTGGATAGGTACATACCATAGAATCCGGCGATCCGAACAGCTTGTGAAAAATAAAATAGATCAAAAACCATGTCTGGCATGTATGTTTAGGATAACAGAATGCCAGGCATTTTTTTATCCACTGTTTTATCGTGCGGTTCTTTCCGACTTTAGTTGATTTTATAATATTAAAGTAATAAAATATAATTACACTAGAGTTAGGAGGAGATGAATATGCATGATTTTGTAACAATGCTTGATAAAAATTTAATATATATTGCTCATAAAATAAAAGGGGATACGCTGATTATTCAAGTTGCTTCATCACGAACTATGGTCCAATGCCCATATTGTAAAATCTATTCAACGAAAGTACATTCTACATACCAAAGAGAATTTCAAGATTTACCAATTATGAATAAGAAAGTTATCATTCTTTTAAATAATCGGAAAATGTTTTGTATAAACCCTGAATGTAACCACAAAACGTTTGCTGAGAGATTTGATTTTTTGGCTGTTAAAGCCCGTAAAACAGAACGACTCATCGATAATATTTTAAAAGTATCTGCTAATGTGAGTTCTGTTACCGCTGCTTCTTTATTATCAGAGAGTACGGTAACAATTGGAAAAAGCAGCATTTGTAGGCTGCTTAAAAAAAACTCCTCAGATAAATAAAAAGGCTTTAGTTCATGCTTGCATAGATGATTTTGCATTCAAAAAACGATATACATATGGCACCATCTTGATTGATATGGATACACATCGAGTAGTCGACTTATTAAATTCCCGTGAGAAGGATGATGTTTCACAATGGTTAAGGCAATATCCTAATATTTCGGTTGTATCAAGAGATGGATCTGCTACCTATTCTGCCGCAATAACTCAGGCACATCCTAATGCAATACAAGTTAGTGATCGATTTCATCTTTTTAAAAATCTTTCAGAAGCAGTCGAAAAATATATGTACCGTCTATATCCGGCACGTTTAGAGATACCCGCAACCATGGCAACACAAAGTCCAGAAATGCAGGCATTGTTAAATACTAGAAATCGCCATGAAAGAATTATGTTTTCTAGGGCAAAATATGCAGACGGTTATACACAGTCTGAAATTGCCTTACTTTTACATTCATCCATTTCAACAATATCAAAATACTTAAAAATGGAAGAATGTGATATCCCCACTGCTATGAATTCTGCTCGAGAGAAACAGCATCTGATAGAAATGAAAAAAAAGCAAAGCAAAGTTGATCATGTCAAAGAACTATTTAAGCAAGGACGACCTGTCGAAGAAATCATGTGCATGACAGGACATACGTATCAGACTATCATGAAATATGTTTCTGGTAACTATTCACTCATAAATGGTCACTATGACAATCGCAGACCAGGAAAACTGCAAAAATATGAAGCAGAAGTAATAGAACTGCGGTCGAAAGGAATGACATATAAACAAATAACAGAAATAATTCGTAAGAAAGGATATACGGGAACCGTTGACGCGTTAAGAGTATTTATGCAAAAAGAACGAGAGCATCAGAAAAACCTACAGGGCTCAAAACCAAATACGTCATGTGAATATGTTGCCCGCAAGTGGATGGTTCAGCTTATCTATCGCAAAATTGAAGCAATTAAAGGAATAACAAATGAGCAATATGAAGTCATAATAAAAAAATATCCAACTTTAGGCAAGGTATATGAATTGCTTCGAGCTTTTCACGAACTTGTATTTTCTAAAAAAGTTGATTTATTAGATAGCTGGATGCTCCAAGCGGAAAAATTAGATATAGTTGAAATTAATTACTATGTATCTGGATTAAAAAATGATATCTCCGCTGTTAAAAATGCAATTATACTACAATTTAACAACGGTTTAGCTGAAGGGAGTGTCAATAAATTAAAGGTGATTAAAAGAATCATGTATGGTCGTTGTAGTTTCAAATTACTAAAATTTAAATTATTACGATTAGAATTGCAAAAAATCAACTAAAGTTGGAAAGAACCTATGTGACGCTTACGTTTATTTTACTTTTTCGGCGCAAATATAGGCATAAATATCAGCCGTTTCCGTCCCCTTATGGGGATTAGTTTATTTTACTAAATGATAAGTGCTATTAATGCAAATAAGCAGACTGTTTCCGTCCCCTTATGGGGATTAGTTTATTTTACGCAAACGCTGTCTGCATAGAAAAAGACTGGTAGATAGAGTTTCCGTCCCCTTATGGGGATTAGTTTATTTTACACCGACGCAATTAGGAAGTACATCAAGGAATGTGAGTTTCCGTCCCCTTATGGGGATTAGTTTATTTTACAACATTGCTGGCTTGAGTTGGACAACGACTAAGATAGTTTCCGTCCCCTTATGGGGATTAGTTTATTTTACTAAATGTAAATACTTTATATGTACAAAATAAAGCAAGTTTCCGTCCCCTTATGGGGATTAGTTTATTTTACGCGCAGCGAGCTGATCACGTCGTTGGTCCTTGCGGAGTTTCCGTCCCCTTATGGGGATTAGTTTATTTTACGATAAGTTCGGTAGCCTAACGAAAATAGGTTACGCGTTTCCGTCCCCTTATGGGGATTAGTTTATTTTACAGGCTGAGGTCTGGGATAAGTATGGTAACTTAACGTTTCCGTCCCCTTATGGGGATTAGTTTATTTTACAATTGGATCACGCTGATATCATAAATGCATGGGTAAAGTTTCCGTCCCCTTATGGGGATTAGTTTATTTTACGTTGGATTTGCCTAAATTTATGCAATCGTCAGATAAAGTTTCCGTCCCCTTATGGGGATTAGTTTATTTTACAAGGAAGATAAAATGGTATGAAAAAGGAGTCTGCGTTTCCGTCCCCTTATGGGGATTAGTTTATTTTACACCATGATAAAGTATAGCTTACGCCAGTTAAAGGGTCGTTTCCGTCCCCTTATGGGGATTAGTTTATTTTACTGACAGGCTGCAATGATTGCCCATATCCGGAATCGAGTTTCCGTCCCCTTATGGGGATTAGTTTATTTTACTACTGCTATAATAAGTCATAAGATAAAGGTAAGGCAAGTTTCCGTCCCCTTATGGGGATTAGTTTATTTTACTAAAATAGAGGAGGTGAAATAGCCAAATAAGGCCTGTTTCCGTCCCCTTATGGGGATTAGTTTATTTTACGACACTAAAAGTAACCATTGACATTTTATGCATAGTTTCCGTCCCCTTATGGGGATTAGTTTATTTTACCATCCTGCCCCAATGCTATGCCTTCGGTCGCATCGTTTCCGTCCCCTTATGGGGATTAGTTTATTTTACAAGATGTGAAAAATTCAGATGTATTAGACAATGAGTGTTTCCGTCCCCTTATGGGGATTAGTTTATTTTACATGAAAATAATGGTAATTACTTCTGTCTATACTCAGTTTCCGTCCCCTTATGGGGATTAGTTTATTTTACCCAAAATTTTTTGGCTTATGTATAATTTTTTGCGGTTTCCGTCCCCTTATGGGGATTAGTTTATTTTACCTGGATGGAAAGAAATGTTAGCTGGCAATGAAGTTGTTTCCGTCCCCTTATGGGGATTAGTTTATTTTACGATAAAGACAACAACACAGTCCAAATTTTAGATGAAAAGTTTCCGTCCCCTTATGGGGATTAGTTTATTTTACGTCACTGGGACTATAGCTTGAAAACTCAATTTGCAACAGTTTCCGTCCCCTTATGGGGATTAGTTTATTTTACACGATTTAAAATGACAAGAGAAGAATTTAACAAAGAAGTTTCCGTCCCCTTATGGGGATTAGTTTATTTTACCAAAATGGATTTTTGCATAATAGGAGGAATAAAAAGTTTCCGTCCCCTTATGGGGATTAGTTTATTTTACGCTAAGAAAGAAAAAGAATATTTCTTTGGGGTGATGTTTCCGTCCCCTTATGGGGATTAGTTTATTTTACTTGTAACCTAGTGGTGGTTACACTATATTTCCGGCTGTTTCCGTCCCCTTATGGGGATTAGTTTATTTTACCGTTTGGGTGAAACTGTTGATCGCTATGAAATTAGTTTCCGTCCCCTTATGGGGATTAGTTTATTTTACGTTATTTGTGGCTCTATTGTAAATCGCAGTAAGGTGTTTCCGTCCCCTTATGGGGATTAGTTTATTTTACAAATGGCAAAATTAAATAAGAAAGAAATTAAATGCAGTTTCCGTCCCCTTATGGGGATTAGTTTATTTTACGAAAAAAGAAATTAGATTTGGAAAAATTAATTACGGTTTCCGTCCCCTTATGGGGATTAGTTTATTTTACAACTACAGCGTGAGTGATAGCTACTTCATGGTAGATGTTTCCGTCCCCTTATGGGGATTAGTTTATTTTACAAATTGAAAATTTGAAAATGATAGAAAAAATTGAAAGTTTCCGTCCCCTTATGGGGATTAGTTTATTTTACCAATGAGTATGACATGTTCAGTGACGAAATATACGAGTTTCCGTCCCCTTATGGGGATTAGTTTATTTTACAAAAAGTTTTGACGGGAAGCAATTAAATAAAAAGCGTTTCCGTCCCCTTATGGGGATTAGTTTATTTTACAATGCTAGAATCTATAAATGTGAAACAACGCATAGAGTTTCCGTCCCCTTATGGGGATTAGTTTATTTTACTGGAGGAAAAATAATGAACGATTATTTTAATAAAAGTTTCCGTCCCCTTATGGGGATTAGTTTATTTTACGCCGAACCAACTTTATACATACAAGCATTATCAAAAGGTTTCCGTCCCCTTATGGGGATTAGTTTATTTTACAAGAATATGACAACATAATAAAAAAGGCTTTACGTTTCCGTCCCCTTATGGGGATTAGTTTATTTTACTAAATGTGAGTTTAAAATTATGGAATTGTAAAGAGTTTCCGTCCCCTTATGGGGATTAGTTTATTTTACAATGAATCATAAGTTAAAGATAGTTAATTTTAGAGGAGTTTCCGTCCCCTTATGGGGATTAGTTTATTTTACTATGAAAATACTAAAGATTAAAGACAAACTGATAAGTTTCCGTCCCCTTATGGGGATTAGTTTATTTTACGAGATGATTAAAATGCGGACAAATTTATTAAATTAGTTTCCGTCCCCTTATGGGGATTAGTTTATTTTACTACAGTATGAAGCACGTAGCAGCAATATGCTACGGTTTCCGTCCCCTTATGGGGATTAGTTTATTTTACACACATAATAAACGATGTATAATGTAATCAAGATAAAGAATATGCTACGGTTTCCGTCCCCTTATGGGGATTAGTTTATTTTACTATCAGAAATGGAAATGAAAGAAAAAATAAATAAAAGTTTCCGTCCCCTTATGGGGATTAGTTTATTTTACACTACTTAAAGGACTGCAATCATTTAACGGAAATTCGTTTCCGTCCCCTTATGGGGATTAGTTTATTTTACTAGAGGTGGCCTTCGCGGTAGAAACTGGCCACTACAGTTTCCGTCCCCTTATGGGGATTAGTTTATTTTACAGTGGTTTAAAGATAGGATAGATTCTTTCATGTTAGTTTCCGTCCCCTTATGGGGATTAGTTTATTTTACGGTTACAAAATATATTAATTAAAGTATTTGATTTGAAGTTTCCGTCCCCTTATGGGGATTAGTTTATTTTACGAAATAAATTTGTATGAAGATAATGGGTATGCATACGGTTTCCGTCCCCTTATGGGGATTAGTTTATTTTACCCGCATCCGTATTCACGAAAACAATAGTTTCGTGAGTTTCCGTCCCCTTATGGGGATTAGTTTATTTTACGATTACTAACAGCCATTGGTGTGTCCGGGTTGAGTTTCCGTCCCCTTATGGGGATTAGTTTATTTTACTTGTAACCAGTCCCTGTTAAAACCCTCTTTACCGGAAGAGTTTCCGTCCCCTTATGGGGATTAGTTTATTTTACGATTTTAACTGCCCGTTTGATATGGGTGAGTTGTTTCCGTCCCCTTATGGGGATTAGTTTATTTTACAAGAAGAAAAAGGCGGAAATAAAATTTCCAGAAGTTGTTTCCGTCCCCTTATGGGGATTAGTTTATTTTACTCGACGCAAAACATCTGTTATGAGGATTTGTATTTAGTTTCCGTCCCCTTATGGGGATTAGTTTATTTTACAATAATGATGCGGCGATTAGTAAGAAATGGGCTGTGTTTCCGTCCCCTTATGGGGATTAGTTTATTTTACAGGAAGAACAAAAGCAAAGCAGGAGGTTAAAATGAGTTTCCGTCCCCTTATGGGGATTAGTTTATTTTACTAAAACTACTTATGGTAAACAATGTGACTTTCTGAAAGTTTCCGTCCCCTTATGGGGATTAGTTTATTTTACTTTCATGGGGGATGTAATTATCCAAAATGCCATAAATGTTTCCGTCCCCTTATGGGGATTAGTTTATTTTACGCTGTCTTCTGGAACCTGCATTATGACTGGGGCTATTGATTGTTTTTCGGCGATGATAGATTTTGCATACAAAAATTTCTGAGATTATTATCAAAAACTGATGTGAACCGCATAACAGCCATTAGCGGCGATAATTTTACATTTCATATTGCCAATATAACACAATTTGCAAAGTTTCCTATTACAATCTTTCTCATTAATTTTACTATATTCTACTATTAAAAGATATAGCAAAACCAGTAAATTATTATTTTATAAAAATCATGACTCTCATCAGTAGTAACGACGAGAGTTCTATGGGTACATCCAATATACAAATCAAAATAACAAGGTTATCTACACTTGGTAAGGGGGCGCGGACAATTCACATTGCCCGACATCTGAATTTTCGGGATTGTCAAGTAAAGTGTGTAAATTACTTTAAATTGAAACCTGATATTTTCGTACCATGGTGCCAATCCGTTCGTCAATAACCAGCTGATTCATTACTATGGCCCAATTGCGAATGGAGTGGCCGCGCCATTTTTGATAAAGTTCCTTAATTCGTAAATAAAACACCTTAAAAACGGCTGTTTCATTGCTGAAAGCGCCCTGTTTTGTGACCTTGCGGAAACTTGAGTTGACGCTCTCTATGGCATTGGTCGTGTACATGACCCGACGCACATCGCTGCCATAATTAAAAAGCTGTTCCACGTGCCGAAAATTGTCTTTCCACACGCGGATGGCACCGGGATACTTGGCCCACACATCACAGAACCGTTCAAATTCAACCTGTGCTCCTTTCAGGTTGATTGCCCCATAGATTTTTCTCAGCTGTGCCGTAAAGGCTTTGTAATCCTTACTGGGCACGTATTTCAGAGAGTTGCGGATTAGATGTACCATACAGCGCTGCACCACAACATTCTTGAATATAGCTTTAGCACCATCTTCAAGACCACTGACACCGTCCATTGAAATA
>NZ_LEKT01000077.1 GCF_001045675.1 Megasphaera cerevisiae DSM 20462 | reverse complement strand
GAAGGCGAATGGTTTGAAAAAGAGTACATGCGAAGAAACGACGAAAGACTCACAACCAAAACATACAAACTAAGTAGATGACATTAGAGTCACACCGATTGTTAAGATCCGAAATACTTTTCGATGTAGTTGTCAGGATACGAATCCTGAAACGAATTCAGTGGTGATGGCTGCAGGGATCCACCTGTTCCCATACCGAACACAGCAGTTAAGCCTGCAAACGCCGAAAGTACTTGGGTGGAAGCGCCCCGGGAGGATAGGAAGCCGCTGATTTTCATAGGGGTATAGCTCAATTGGTAGAGTAGCGGTCTCCAAAACCGTTGGTTGAGGGTTCGACTCCTTCTGCCCCTGCCAAAGCAGAGGGATGCGAGTTGCTTATCATGTACTCATATCCCTTCACATGACTCGGTAGCTCAGCTGGATAGAGTGACTGACTACGAATCAGTAGGTCTAGGGTTCGAATCCCTACCGGGTCACCAGTGAAACAGTTCATGCATTTTGTATGGACTGTTTTTTTGTATATATTTATGGATTATGTATTTTACTTTTTACGACATTTCTATTAAAATAGATTAGAAGTCTTCATAAGGAGTAATGAAGTATGAAAATATCTGATATAGGAGAATTTGGATTTATTGATGCTGTTACAGATGATACTATTTTTGATCCGAATTCGGTTGTCATTGGCATAGGAGACGATGGGGCTGTATACAAGGCCACACCAGGAATGGAACAAATTTCCGTTATTGACACGATGGTTGAAAACAGTCATTTTATTATAGGTAAAACAGCCACATGGTATGATGTTGGATATAAGGCGGTGGCCTCTAATTTGAGTGATATTGCCGCTATGGGAGGGATTCCTACACAACTCGTCCTATCGACAGCGATTCCACCCCATATGGAAATGACGGAGTTGGTTGATCTCTACAAGGGGATTAAAGATATTTGCCGAATCTATCGTGTTAATATTCTCGGGGGCGATACTGTAACATCGAAAGAGGGCATGGTCATTACAGTTGCTGCTTTTGGCGAAATAGAAACAGGAAGGGCGATTTGCCGCAGTGGTGCAAAACCTGGTGATATTATTGCTGTTTCTCATTCAATAGGTGATGCATCAGGCGGATTAGACGTTTTATTGGCAGAAAAAAGTGGCTATGAAAAATTGAAAAAGGCGCATCAATTTCCTGTTCCGCAGATAGAATTAGGCCGAAAATTAGTGGCATTTCATGGTCATAGCCTGAATGATATCAGTGATGGATTAGCTAGTGAATCCAATGAGATTGCTAAGGCAAGTCATGTGGATTTACATTTGAAGCGAGATTTGATACCTTGCAGTGATGAATTAATAAAATGGGCGGCTGCTGTTGGAAAAGACATCTGGAAATTTGTCTTTGATGGCGGGGAAGATTATGAAATGATATTTACTATATCGGCACCCAATTTTAATGCGCTGAAAAAAGAATTTCCGGATATTACGGAGATAGGAAACGTTTCGAAGGGGACTGGAAAGGTATATGTATCCTATGAGGGACAGGAAGTTTTACTGCAGCCTACAGGATGGAATCACTTTAGATAAGGAGCCGATGAAATGATAGATATAGAAACTCATTCAGAGAATGAGACTGTTGCTTTGGGAATTGTCATAGGAAAAATGCTGGCAGCGGGGGATGTATTAGCTTTGAAAGGAAACTTAGGAGCCGGCAAAACGCATTTTGTCAAGGGAATTGCCAGAGGAATGGGGATTGAAGAAAATGTTGTGAGTCCCACTTTTACGATATTGAATTATTATGAGCATACGATTCCTCTTCTGCATTTTGATTTTTATCGTCTTGAGGAAGAATATGAATTGGATGATTTAGGTTTTGATGACTATATTACTAACGGTATTACCGTTATCGAATGGGCTGAAAAATTTCCTGATCGGCTGCCTTCCCATGCTGCTATTATATCTATTGAAAAAAGCAGCTCCATGGATCGTATATTCCACATGGAGTTTAATGATGATAAATGGATACATATAGAAAAAGAGGTAAAACGATATGTTACTAGCCGTTGAAACATCCAGTCTTGTATCTAGTGTTGCGCTGTTGCATGATAATATACTTCGTGCTGAACTTACTATACAAGCAAAATTAACTCATTCCGAGCAGCTTATGCCGCATATTGCTGATATGCTGGAAAAAGCATCAGTGCAGAAACAGGATATTGATTCTATTGCCGTTTCCGTCGGGCCAGGATCTTTTACGGGATTGCGTATTGGTTTGGCTACAGCAAAAGGTTTGTCCTTTGCTTGGAAAGTGCCTATTATAGGAATAGAAACTCCAGTCAGCATGGCATGGAATTTTGTGGGAGCAGCAGCTCGGATTTGTGTTCTCGTAGATGCTCAAAAGGGCAATGTGTACGCTTCTGTATATGAATGGAGTCAAGGTGAACTGCACGTGATTATGCCTGTATGTATTATGCCGCTGACAAAGATACTTGATATATTGGAGCAACAGGGTAAGCGAATTGTTTTTTGTGGTGATGGTATTACGGTAGGGCATCAGAAAATTCAAGAAGGGTGTCCTTTATTTTCGATAGCACCGCCGACTATGGTGATTCCCAGAGCAGGAAGTTTGGCAATGGCGGCCCTCGTTCGCCTTAAAAATAATGATATAGATGATTGTATGACACTTACCCCGTCATATAAACGACGTAGCGAGGCAGAAGTTTTATGGGAGAAAAAGCATGGTGAACAACTGTGTCTATGATTGTCCGAAAGGCTAAAATGGATGATGCAGTTGGTATTTATGCGGTTGAAAAAGAAACATTTTCTGTGCCATGGTCTATTGAATCAATATTCAGGGAGTTAGCTAATGAAGAGTTGACCAGGTATTATGTATTGGAGGACGAAACAAAATCCATTGTTGGATATGCAGGCTTATGGCGTGTCACGGACGAAGGGCAGATAACCAACATTGCACTATGCAAGTGCTGCCGTAGAAATGGATACGGGGAATTATTATTGCGTGTTCTTATGGAGGCGGCATGGGAGGACGGTTGTAATGATATTTTTTTGGAGGTTCGTATTTCTAATATGCCCGCGTTGCATCTATATCGTAAATTGGGGTATACTGTGCTGTCTGTCCGAAAAAATTATTACTCTAAACCACTCGAAGATGCATATGTCATGAATTGTAGAAAAGAAAATTATCGGCGGATTATAAGATAGATAAAAAAGGATGGAGATTATGTATACATTAGCGTTGGAAACTAGCTGTGATGAAACTTCAGCAGCTGTTATCCAGAATGGGCGAATAATACTTTCTAATATTATTTCCACACAAGTGCCCATTCATCGGAAATTTGGTGGAGTAGTACCGGAAATTGCTTCACGGCAGCATATTGAATATGTTATGCCGGTTATTCAGGAAGCGCTTGATACAGCACAGGTTGATTTACAAGAAATAGATCACATAGGCGTGACGTATGGACCGGGACTGGTAGGCGCTCTTTTAGTAGGTGTTGCAGCTGCCAAGGCCTTGAGCTTTGCACTTGACAAGCCGCTGGTGGGCGTAAATCATATGGAAGGACATATTTTTGCTAATTTTTTGAGCCATCCTGAATTGGAGCCTCCCTTTCTGGCCCTGGTAGTTTCGGGAGGACATACGCAATTAGTTCAGATTAAAGACTATAATACATTTTCTCTTTTAGGACAAACGCGGGATGATGCGGCAGGTGAGGCATTTGACAAAATTGCTCGTGTTATGGGATATCCTTATCCAGGCGGCCCGCAAATTGATCAGCTGGCAAAGACCGGTGATCCGGAAGCGATTATTTTTCCGAAAGCACTTCATGAGAAAAATAATTTTGAATTTAGCTTCAGTGGATTGAAATCCGCCGTTCTCAACTATCTTCATACAGAGGAGCAGCGGGGAAACCGTTATAATGTGAATAATGTTGCCGCAAGCTTTCAAAAAACAGTCGTTGAAACTTTGGTAGAAAAAACGATGGATGCAGCCGCCTATTGTCATGCTGAGAAAATTGCTGTTGCTGGAGGTGTTTCGGCGAATAGTGCGTTGGCAGAGGCCATGGAAACGATATGTGCGGAGCAAGGCTATGCTTTTTACCGTCCAGAACCTGTATTATGTACAGATAATGGCGCGATGATTGGCTGTCGAGCCTATTATATGGCATTAGAAGGACACTTTGCTGATTTGACACTTAATGCCAGACCTTCTTTGGCTATTACATCTTATTAATGTATTGAGGTGACTTGTATTGGCTTCTATTGAAACTATTTGCCGTAGTCAGAGTGCACTATCTGATGTTCAGATTCATATTTTGAAAAATAGTGAAGAGCTGCTCCAATTTGCCAGCGATTTGTCCCATCGGGAATTATTGGTATTTGTGCCGGGACGAAAAGAAGAAACACTGATTTTAGCAGCACACTGCATCCCACTTTTGCAACAGATCGGCGATACATCTGGAAAAGTATCTGTTGGAACTGTTTTTGCGGGATATGAAGAGCCAATTGCTCTGCGCGTACTGCAGACAGGACAAGCCATGCAAGGCAGCAAGGAAATAGAATATGGGCATATCGAACCGCTTTTTTCGTATCCTTTTGTTGATAATGCTGGTGAAACCATCGCGGTTATTTCGTTTGTAGGAAAAGTGGAATCGAATCGAGATATTTTGACGGAAACTGCTTTTTTAGCACTTCAGGTGCCGATAGAAAAAGATTTCCGTAAGCTCTATTGCCGGTTATCCGTACAAGACGGTGTGGTACTCATTAATTGTAATGGTGTTATTATTTATGCGGATGAAATGGCTGACAGTATCATGCATATGCGCGGTCATTCAGGACCTCTTGTAGGAAGCAATATTTATAATACGCAAACAAATCTGACTGGGGCAAAGCAGGCTTTGGCCACTCACGAGGGTTTTGTAGAAGATGTTACTTTTGGGATGGTGGTATTTACCCGCCGTGTTATTCCTTTATTACAACGAGGGAAGGTACATCGCGTTATTGCTATTTTGACAGAACGGACAGAGCTATATCGCAAAGAAGAAGAATTGATGATCAAGACCTCCGTTATCAAGGAAATTCATCATCGCGTAAAAAATAATTTGCAAACAATTGCCAGCTTATTGCGAATGCAGATGCGCCGTACAGAAAGTCAAGAAGCAAAAGATGTACTCAAAGAGAGCCTTAATCGGATTTTGAGTATTGCATTAGTTCATGAAACATTATCCCATCATGATGAGGAAAATATAGATATTTCTGATGTAGCTAAAAAACTGCTGCTGCTCCTTACGCATAGTTTAGTTAGTGCAGATTGTCATGTAGAATCATCTTTTTCAGGGGAGACCTTATTTCTTCCTTCGGATGAAACAGTATCGTTGGCGCTGGTTCTGAATGAATTAATTACAAATGCTATTATTCATGGCTTTGAAGGACAGCCGGCAGGTAAACTGGATATAATGATTGAAAATAAAGAGAAACATTGTACTATTACTGTGACAGACGATGGAATTGGCATGGAACAGTCAAAAAAAGAGGATTCACAGAGAAAACATTTAGGCATGGAAATTGTACGGACATTGATTGAAAAGGATTTGAAGGGAACATTGGAGTTTACAAAAGGGGATCCTAAAGGTACGAAGGTATGTATTATATTTCCGGTTGCAAAGGGAGGAAATTGATATGGGGTATCGCGTTATCATAGGAGATGATGAATCTCTTATCCGCATGGATTTACGTGAAATGTTGGAAGAAGCGGGTCATACCGTGGTAGGAGAAGCTGCTGACGGGGTTGAAGCACTCGAACTGACACGCCGCGAAAAACCGGATATTGTTTTGCTGGATATTAAAATGCCTCGTCTTGACGGAATTCATGCAGCTAAAATGATTGGTCACGAGCAATTAGCACCGGTATTGCTTTTGACGGCTTATAGTCAGCAGGATGTCGTTGATAAAGCAAAGAATTCCGGCGTTTTAGGATATTTAGTCAAACCGGTCAGCCCGATAAATTTGTATCCAGCCATAGAAATTGCTGTAGCACAATTTAAGCGCCAGCAAGAGGTTTCGCAACAGTTGGTGGAAATGAATGAACGAATGGAAACAAGAAAATCCGTAGAAAAGGCAAAAGGATATTTGATGGAACTTTATCATATTTCTGAAAACGAAGCATATCGCCGTCTGCAGCAGTACAGTATGAAAAATAGAAAATCACTGAAGGATGTTGCGGATGCAGTTATAGCTAGCGCTAAACGCTTGCGGCAGCAAAAAAATGAACCAAAATTGTAAAAAGGAATAGAAAAGTATTGACTTTTTTACCTTTCATAGGTAATATATATATTGTAGTTAGCACTCAGATATATTGAGTGCTAATAAAAACTTGTTTATGATTGAGGAGGAATATAAAATGTTAAAACCGTTAGGAGATCGTGTTGTTATTCGTGTATTGGAAAAGGAAGAAAAAACTGCGAGCGGCATCTTTTTACCAGATACAGCGAAAGAAAAGCCAAGCCAGGGTGAAGTCGTGGCGGCAGGTCCTGGTAAATTGCAGGATGACGGCAAACGCACCGCTTTGGATGTAAAAGTAGGCGATAAAATTATTTTCTCCAAATATGCTGGTACGGAAGTTAAATTTGAAGGTACGGATTATCTAATTGTCAGTGAACGTGACATTTTAGCTATTATTTAACATAGAATAATCGATAACTTTAGTATAGGAGAGTGTTTGACATGGCAAAACAAATTTTGTTTAATGAAGATGCGCGTCGGGCTTTGGGTAAAGGTGTGGACGCATTAGCTAATGCAGTAAAAATTACATTGGGACCTAAAGGACGCAATGTAGTATTGGATAAAAAATTTGGTTCTCCGACTATTACCAATGATGGGGTAACTATTGCTCGTGATATTGAATTAGAAGATCCGTTTGAAAATATGGGCGCACAGCTTGTAAAAGAAGTTGCTACTAAAACCAATGATGTAGCAGGTGATGGCACAACGACAGCTACCCTGTTAGCGCAAGCTATGATTCAGGAAGGCATGCGCAATGTGGCTGCCGGTGCTAATCCGATGATTTTGAAGCGGGGCATTGAAAAGGCCGTTGCTAAATTAGTTGAAGAAATCAAAAAACGTTCTATTGCTGTCTCTGATAAAGCTTCTATTGCACAGGTTGCGTCTGTTTCTGCCAGTGATGAAGAAGTAGGCGGCCTTATTGCTGATGCGATGGAAAAAGTTGGCAAAGACGGCGTTATTACTGTTGAAGAATCTAAAACAATGGGAACACAGCTGTCTGTTGTTGAAGGCATGCAGTTTGATCGCGGATATATTTCGCCGTACATGGTAACGGATCCAGACAAAATGGAAGCAGTTATGAGCGAACCGTATATTCTTGTTACGGATCGTAAAATTGCATCCATTCAGGAAATGCTTCCTACATTGGAAAAGGTTGTTCAGGCTGGTAAGGAACTCCTTATCATTGCTGAAGATGTAGAAGGGGAAGCATTGGCTACGCTGGTTGTCAATAAATTGCGTGGAACCTTTAAGGCTGTAGCTGTCAAAGCACCTGGCTTTGGTGATCGCCGTAAAGCGATGCTGCAGGATATCGCTGTCCTTACAGGCGCAACGGTTATCAGTGAAGATGTCGGTCGTAAGCTGGATAGCATTACGATGGAAGATTTAGGTACAGCACGTCAAATTCGTGTAAGCAAGGATGAAACGACTATTGTAGAAGGTCACGGGGATTCCGCTGCCATCAAGGATCGCGTTGCACAGATTAAAGCTCAGATTGCTGATACAACCTCTGATTTTGATAAAGAAAAACTACAGGAACGTTTGGCTAAAATGTCTGGTGGGGTGGCTGTTATCGAAGTAGGTGCGGCAACAGAAGTTGAATTGAAGGACAAGAAACTTCGTTTGGAAGATGCATTGAACGCTACTCGTGCTGCAGTTGAAGAAGGTATTGTAGCTGGTGGTGGTACTACCTTTATTGATATTCTTCCTGCTTTGGATGAATTTAACGAAGAAGGAGATATTCAGACTGGCATTAATCTGGTTAAACGTGCTATTGAAGAACCGGTTCGCCAAATTGCTACCAATGCAGGATTGGAAGGTTCAGTTATTGTAGCACAAGTAAAAGCTTCTGGTGACGGTATTGGATTTAATGCACTGAAAGAAGAGTATGTAGATATGGTTAAGGCTGGTATTGTTGATCCGGCTAAGGTTACTCGCTCTGCTTTGCAGAATGCTGCTTCTATTGCTGCTCTTGTTTTGACGACCGAAACTTTGGTGGCAGATAAACCAGAACCGGCTCCGGCAGTTCCGGCTGCTCCGGCAGGTATGGGTGGTATGCCAGGAATGATGTAAAAAAAATGTTTTAAATGTAATGTGTAAATTAGTACTGTTGGCTATAGAATCTATAGTCGACAGTACTTTTTTTATTTGACAATTTAAGTGGGGGACTTTATTGAAAATATTTTCATATTGTTTTCTTGATATTCTGAAATACATAGAGCATAATAAAACGTGCCTGTTATTTAATGTAAACTGCACAAACCAATAGTGTGCATAACTGCAGTATTCATCAGTGTTTCGTAGTATAATAAGTGCATGAGTATGGTGGAAAACAGCTCAAAATCCTTGCACACAGGTGATATAACATGTATAAAACTCCTTCTAAACAACTTTCCTTCGAAGATTTTAATCAGCCCTTGGGATTACAAATGGATCCGAACAACCGTTGGATCAAGAAAGCAGCATTCATTCCGTGGGACCTGGTAGAAAAGA
>NZ_LEKT01000076.1 GCF_001045675.1 Megasphaera cerevisiae DSM 20462 | reverse complement strand
CCAAGGGGTTTACCGCTCCAGTCAGCCGCACTTTCCGTGGGACGATGAGACGAGTCATGCGGAAGATTCCCTTTCAAACGCATGTAGGGATTCATCACGGACGCATTTGCAATAATGGCCCGTCCAGCAGTGCCATAGGGAAGTTAGCTAACAGTTTCTCAACGCCTGCATTTTTATAAAAAAACGATGTCGATGAGGCTAGCTATTATCTAGGTCAATACATTCACCGAGAACTTCTTGACACATACGGAGGCGGAGAGACCATTGACAAATTCCTTTGCGGCCTTGTATAATACACGTATGATCATGTGACTGACGGAAGTGGAGTTACCACGGGGAGCATGATTGACGATACAGCCGACCGTCTGGGCGAAAGCTCCGGAAGTGTCGGTATTTTTATTTTTTGGAATAGGAGTGTTGCAGAGTATGGCAAAGGTATTGAGTGATATCGAAATTGCACAGCAGACCCGGTTGGAACCCATCGTGAACATTGCCGGGAAGGTAGGTCTGACAGCAGATGACCTGGAGCTGTATGGAAAATATAAAGCAAAAATTTCTTTTGACGCAATTAAACGCTTTTCTGAAAACGAGGACGGAAAATTGGTGCTGGTTACGGCGATTACGCCTACTCCGGCAGGGGAAGGAAAGACCCTGACGACAATCGGCCTGGCGCAGGCGTTGAATTATATGGGGCATAAAACTATTGTAGCCCTGCGGGAACCTTCCCTGGGGCCTGTGTTTGGCATAAAAGGCGGCGCTGCCGGCGGCGGCTATTCCCAGGTTTTGCCTATGGAGGATATTAATCTCCATTTTACCGGTGATATGCATGCTATCACGGCGG
The DNA here is from genome assembly GCF_001045675.1 of Megasphaera cerevisiae DSM 20462. Classification (GTDB taxonomy): domain Bacteria; phylum Bacillota; class Negativicutes; order Veillonellales; family Megasphaeraceae; genus Megasphaera; species Megasphaera cerevisiae. The sequence goes on along the minus strand of NZ_LEKT01000076.1, from coordinate 8,043 downwards.
CAAATAATCTTTTGGCAGCAGCTATCGATAATCATGTGCATCAGGGCAATGCGCTGCGGATCGATGTGCGGCGTGTTGTCTGGAAAAGGGTCATGGATATGAACGACCGAGCTCTGCGTCATATTGTAGTGGGGATGGGCGGCAAAGTATGCGGCTTTCCGCGGGAAGATCAGTTTATGATCACGGTGGCTTCTGAAATCATGGCGATTCTGTGTTTGGCGCACGATCTGATGGATTTGAAGAAACGCATGGGGGATATTGTGGTTGCCTATGATTTGGATGGCAATCCCGTCCGGACTCGTCAGCTTGGCGTAGAAGGTGCCATGGCGATTCTCATGAAGGACGCTATCAAGCCGAATCTTGTGCAGACTACGGAAAATACGCCGGCCTTAGTCCATGGCGGTCCCTTTGCCAATATTGCTCACGGTTGTAATTCCGTAGTGGCAACGAAACTGGCCATGAAAATGGGAGATATCACAGTGACGGAAGCTGGCTTCGGCGCCGATTTGGGCGCTGAAAAATTTATGGATATCAAATGCCGCTTTGCCGGCATCAAGCCGGATGCCGTCGTCATCGTAGCGACGGTCAGAGCGCTCAAAATGCATGGCGGCGTAGATAAAAAATGCCTGCAGGAGGAAAATTTGGAGGCATTGCAAAAGGGATTTGTCAATTTGGCTAAGCATATTGATAATATGCGCAAATTTGATGTACCGGTCCTGGTCGGTATCAATCGGTTTATGACGGATACAGATGAAGAAATCGCCCTTCTCCGTCAATTATGCCGTAATTATGGCACAGAGGCAGCTCTGAATAATTGCTGGGCCGAAGGCGGCAGAGGCGGGATTGAAATGGGAGAAAAGGTGCTGAAACTCATAGAACAGCCTCGGACGCCGTATAAACCTTTGTATGACATTGAGGATACGATTGCCCGTAAAATGGAAATCATCGTAAAGAGAATTTATGGTGGTGCCGGTGTCGTGTTTGAAAGCAATGCGCAGAAGCAAATAAAGGAATTGGAAAAGCTGGGACTCGACAAGATGCCTGTATGTGTAGCTAAGACACAGTATTCCCTGTCGGACAATCCGGCGCTTTTAGGGGCGCCCAGCGATTTCACCGTTACTGTGAAGGATGTCCGTGTCTGCACTGGTGCCGGGTTTATTGTCTGCCAGACAAGTAATATTATGACTATGCCGGGCCTGCCGAAGATGCCTGCGGCCAATCGGATGGATATAGATGAAAATGGCGTTATTACAGGGCTATTCTGATATGGATTTTAGTTATTTACAGTCGATGCCGCTGGATGAGCTTCTTGAGGCGACGGCTTCGCGGGAGCCGGTGCCGGGCGGTGGTGGCATTGCCGCTATGACGGCAGCATCGGCAGCTGCCCTTGTAGAAATGGTAGCCAATTTAACGATAGGAAAAAAAGGATATGAAGATGTGGACCTGATCATGCAGGAGATCCGAGATCGGGCCAGAGAACTGCGCCTGCGATATCTACGCGGTATTGATGAAGATGCCAGAGCATTTGATGACGTCATTCGGGCTGTCCGCCTTCCCCGGGACACTCCTGATCGCACGGCTGTGGTGCAGCGTGCTTTTACGCATGCGGCAGCCGTTCCCTTTGCATTGGGAAAGGATATTTTTGTTTTATTGCAGCTGGCAGATCAGACCGTGCGTTATGGCAATGCCTGGGTTATTACGGATGGCGCAATTGCGGCAATGAATGCCCGGTCTGCAATGCGGTCTGCATTTTATAGTGTGCGTATCAATCTGAAATCTATTATGGATGAAGTGTTTGTGCGGCAGATGATGGATGCCATTCTAGACATAGAGGCAAGAGCAGAAATGGTAGAGAAAAGTGTGGAGAGGGCATATGCCCGGCGTTGATGGGGCATGTATAAAAACAAAGGAATAGGGGATTAATCCCCTATTCCTTTGTTTTTATACGATATTATTTTTAGAATTCAAATACAGTTCCCGGAGCAACAATTTGTACGGGAATATTATATTTTGATTCTGTCAGCTTTTTGTACTCCTGCGGATCCGTGTCAATAACGGGCCAAGTCTTATAGTGAATTGGAATAACGAACTTTGGCTGAATCCATAAAGTTGCCAGGGCCGCGTCCTCTATTCCCATGGTAAAGTTGTCGCCGATGGGAAGAATGGCACAGTCAATTGGTCCGAACCGATCCAGAATTTTCATGTCAGAAAAAAGACCGGTGTCTCCGGCGTAGTAAATTCGTTTTCCGTCCAGTTCTACAATAAAGCCGCAGGCCAGTCCTCCGGTGATGCCGGAGCCGTGCCAGGCAGGTGTCAGGCGTATTTTGCCAAAGGGCATATCGGCACTGCCGCCAATATGCATGGCATGAGTTCGGCAGCCGGCGGCACCGGCTTTTCCGGCGACCTCTGCTGTGCTGATGACAAGCGCATCGTTGGCTTTAGCAATGGCTTCTGCGTCGCCGTAGTGGTCGCCGTGGGCATGAGAAAGAATAATGTACTGACAGGCAATGCCAGTTGGACAGACCTGTGTCCATGGGTTGTCAGTAATAAACGGGTCAAATAGAAGCGTTGACGTGTCATCGGACAAGGTAAACGCCGCGTGACCGTAATAATTCAATTTCATGTTGTTCACCTCTTATCGAGTGCTCCAAGCTTCCCATTCTTCAAACCAGTTTTTTATGTGTTTCTGCGGGAGGGAGCCGCAGAAGGTTGTTTTTAATTCACTGCGAAGCAGATCTTCTTTATCGCCTAAGGGATAAATGTCTTTGTATTCATCGTAGACAGCCCAGAAATCGCGCATATGCAGATTGGCATAGGTTTCGCCGTAAATTTGAAAACAGGAATCACAGAGTGTGATAAATACGGCTTCTTCGTCATGCTGTTTGGCATCATCCAAGATGCAGCAGCGCGTGTACAGATGAATATTGCCGAAAAGCTTATGAAGGTAGTCATAAACATCTGATACTAATGCGGGCTGCAACTGCAGCAGCTTACAGCCGGGGGCAAAATAAATAGGATACTGGGCAATGTTATCAAAATCATCCATGGAAAAAACACCTCTCTCTAAGAATCAATATTAAAATAATATTAAATAATAACTATTATCTAATATTATAACATAATCAAATAGGAAAATCAATAAAAACAGAAGGAAAGCCTTTTCCTCTTGTGCTTCCTTATGAAATCCTGTACAATAACTTTTGGAGAGTGAGTGATAGTATGCATATCGTTATGGTAGAGCCGGAAATTCCTGGTAATACGGGCAATATTGCCCGGCTGTGCGCAGCCAATCATATTGTGCTGCATTTAGTGAAGCCCTTGGGTTTTTCACTGGATGATAAACATTTAAAGCGGGCCGGCCTTGATTATTGGCCGCTCGTTGATGTACAGGTACATGAAAATTTTGATGAAGTGCTGGAAAAATACAAGGACCATCGCTTTTTTTATTTGACGACGAAGTCAGAACAATGTTATGCGGATATTCAATTTCAAGAGGAGGATCTCCTTGTTTTTGGCAGAGAAACGAAGGGATTGCCGGAAAGCCTGCTGAAGCAATATCCCGAAAGCTGTTTCCGCATTCCTATGGTTGACAGGGCCCGGAGTCTCAATCTGTCCAATGCCGTCGCAATTGTTTCCTATGAGGCGCTGCGGCAGCTCAGATTTCCCAATATGGCACGGGGCGGTATCGGCATTGCAAATTTAAAATAATGAGGTGTGTGCAGTGGAAATATATGATAAGGCAAACGCGTTAGCGGAATCTATACAAGCGTGCAGCGAATATAAGCAATTGCTTGAAGCCGGAAATGCGCTGGCACAGGATGAAAAAACGACACGCATGGTGCGTGAGTTTCTCATGCTGCAGGCGCAGTTGGCATATGCCCAATCCATGGGCGATAAACCGATTAGGAAAAAAACTGAACAGCTGAATAAAATGTCTGAAATGATTAAGAATAATCAGGCTGCCGTGGATTATCTCCAAAAATATAATACATGGCAGTCTTTAGCAGGCAATGTGTTTCAAATTATTCAGAATGCAATGGCAGAAGGAATGAGCATCCTTGATTAATACATATGCGTTAACAGGTTTTGTTTCACAATTAAGCGGTTCTATATCTCCCGACAGATTGCTTGTGAATGAACTCATGAGCAAGCATACGACCTTTGCCGTAGGCGGCCCTGCTGATGTTCTTGTGCTGCCGGGATCGGTTAAGGAAATGTCGCTGGCAGTCCGGGCTGCTCGCAGTCTGGAACTGCCTGTGGTGGTACTGGGCGGCGGTTCAAATGTTCTTGTCCGCGACGGCGGTATCCGGGGAATTGTCATTCAGTTGAATTTATTGAAAAAAGTGCTGTCCTGCCATAATACCAAAATTTTGGCCAGTGCTGGGTATATGCTGAAGGATGTCTGTCAATTCGCACAGACCCGCCATTTGACCGGCATTGAATTTGCCTGCGGTATTCCGGGCACGCTGGGCGGAGCTGTGTTTATGAATGCCGGTGCCTACGGCGGAGAAATGAGTCATGTTGTTTCCAGGGTCCGTACGGTCAGCAGCACTGGCAGCGTACAAACTTATAGTTCACCGCATATGGGATTTGGCTACCGGCAGAGCCGGTTTCAGAAATCTCAGGAATTTGTTGTGGAGGTAGAACTCTCGCTGCGGGTCGGCGATGCAGATGAAATTCAGGCGGCCATGGAGGAGCTCATGACACGGCGCCGCAGTAAGCAGCCGCTGGAAATGCATAGTGCTGGCAGTACCTTTAAACGTCCGCCGGGATATTTTGCCGGTACGCTGATTGATCAGACCGGGCTGAAAGGATTGTCCTGCGGAGACGCTCAGGTATCGACGAAGCACGCCGGCTTTGTTGTCAATACAGGTCATGCGTCAGCCAAAGATATTCTGCAGGTGATCCAAGAGGTGCAGCGGCGAGTAGAGCGAGAGCATGGAGTCCGTCTGGAGCCGGAAGTACGCATTATTGGCGAAGACTAAAATCAATGTAAATTATACGTGTTTTTTTTACAAAAAGCCTCATGACGTATAGTCAAAGGAGGCTTTTTGTGATATACTATCTAAGTTACCTTTGAGTGCTGTTATTTTTGATAAATGGGAGAGAAGACATTAGATGGAACGTAAAGATATACGCAATATTGCAATTATTGCCCATGTTGACCATGGCAAAACAACATTGGTCGATGCGATGCTGAAACAAAGCCATGTTTTCCGGGCGAATGAAAAGGTTGCCGAACGTGTAATGGACTCCGGCGATATTGAACGGGAACGAGGCATTACTATTTTGTCTAAAAATACGTCTGTTATGCATGAAGGCGTTAAAATTAATATCGTAGATACACCGGGGCATGCTGATTTTGGTGGTGAAGTCGAACGTGTGCTGAACATGGTTGATGGTGTATTGCTTTTGGTAGATGCTTTTGAAGGACCTATGCCGCAGACTAAATACGTACTGCGCAAAGCCCTGGAACAGAAGCTCAAACCCATCGTGGTTATCAATAAAATTGATAAGCCGGAAGCGCGTGTTTCTGAAGTCGAAGATGAAGTTCTGGAATTGTTTATGGAATTGGACGCAACAGATGAACAGCTTGAGTTCCCTGTTATATATGCAAATGGCCGTGACGGCATTGCTAAATATTCTATGGATGATGACAGTGACAGCTTGGAACCGCTTTTTAAGACAATTGTCAAATACTGCCCGTGCCCGCAGGGAGATATTGATGGTCCGCTGCAGTTTATGGTCACCACACTGGATTATGATGATTACGTAGGAAAAATTGCTATTGGCCGGATCGTCCGCGGCAGATTGCGCCCTAATCAGCAGGTTATCATTACGGACGGTGAAAGCCAGCGCAAAGCTAAGGTTGGCCGCATATATACCTATGAAGGCTTAAAACGTGCGGAGCAGGAAGAAGCCGCTATGGGTGAGATTGCGTGTGTTGTCGGTATACCTGATTTGAAGATCGGGGAAACCGTTGCCGATCCGCAGAATCCGGAAGCGCTTCCGAAAATTGATATTGACGAACCGACATTGTCGATGATTTTCTATGTCAATGACAGCCCTTTTGCCGGTCAGGAAGGGGATTTTGTAACGAGCCGTCATCTGCGCGATCGTCTGTTCCGTGAAGTGCAGACAAACGTGTCCTTGCGTGTAGAAGAAACGGACAGTGCCGATGCGTTTAAGGTGTCCGGCCGCGGCGAATTGCATATTGCCGTTCTCATCGAAGAAATGCGCCGTGAAGGCTATGAAATGCAGGTCGGTAAGCCAAGTGTTATTACAAAGGATATTAACGGTAAAAAATGTGAACCGCTGGAAGCCCTCACTATCGATGTACCGCAGGAATTTATGGGTACTGTCATGGAAAAACTGGGCACCCGTAAAGCTGAAATGGTCAATATGCTGGATATTGCCGGGTATACACGGCTTGAGTTTATTATTCCGGCTCGTGGTCTTATCGGGTTCCGCAGTGAATTTCTGACGGCTACCAAGGGGAATGGCATTATGTATCATGTATTTCATGGCTATGCACCTTGGAAAGGCGATATCCCCGGCCGTACCCGCGGCAGCTTAGTTGCTTTTGAAACGGGGACGACAACTGGGTATGGTATTTTCAATCTGCAGGATCGCGGTGTCATGTTCATCAAACCGGCTGAAGAAATTTATCTCGGCCAGGTTGTCGGTGAAAGCAATCGTGATGTGGATATCGAAGTGAATCCGTGTAAGAAAAAACATTTGACAAATACGCGTTCTTCCTCTTCGGATGAAGCGCTCCGCTTAATTACGCCGCGCGCTATGGGCCTGGAAAAATCGTTGGAATGGATCAATGATGATGAACTGGTGGAAATTACTCCGAAAAGCATTCGCGTTCGCAAAGCTATTCTTGATAAGCATGATCGGAAAAGAGCTATGCGCAAATCTTAATACGTCTAGTGATATGAGAGTCCTTCCCGAATTATCTATCGGGAAGGATTTTTTTTGGAGATTAACGAGTACTGCCTTGAAATATATAATATGAATAATTAGCGGATAACGCCTGTTAATTATTTATTGACGAGATGTAAAATATGTGTAATAATTAATTACATAGCATTGTATTACTGCAACTAAATACAACTAGGAGGAATATGAGATGAAAAAGAAAGCATTAGGCGTAATCTTAGCTGTGTTAGCTGTAAGCGGCGTATGGGCTGTTCCGACAGCATTGGCAAAAATCAGTCCGCAGGAGGTAGAACAGATTGTCACCAGAGAATATCCCGGTGCCTCGATTCATAAGGTAGAACAGGATTATGAGCATGGGCGTCAAGTCTACGAAGTAGATTTCCAAACGCAGAATATCTGGGATGGAGATCTGACGATTGATGCGGAAACAGGCGCTATATTGGAACGGGATATTGAGTATCGTGACGGTGATCATCATGGACATCAGCGGCATAGATAAGGCGGATGCCAATTGACTAAAACGGATTGGAAAGAAATTTCCAGTCCGTTTTAGTTTGGTTTTCCATAGTCATCCTAACGGATGAGCCCTGCAGGCAATACGGGCTGCGCGGCGGGGTGAAACCTATTGATGATTCAGCAGTAGGCGGTGGTATACGGTACCATCCAGTGTTTTCCATTGCAGTACTGTTTTGTGTATCATCATATAGCTGTGAAAGCTGCCGTCTTTCGGCAGAGATACGGAGCCGGGATTCAGATAAAGATTGCCTTTTCCGAAGGCTTCCCAGGCTGGGATGTGTGTGTGTCCGTGGAGCAAAATATCGCCATGCTGCAGTGGCGGCAGAGCTTTTGTATCCTGGATTCTCGAAAACATGACGATGAATGTTTCGTCATACATCGTTAAAACCATTGATTTTACTACGTTCATTGCCATTTACGCTTGACTATTCGCTCGTCATGTTTTATAATAATAGATATAAACATGACGAGGTGAAGCATGTCCATCATAACGCAAACCGATAAAAGATCTGGCATTACATATGCTTACGAAACCACATACTACTGGAACAAGAAAAAACAACAGTCGCGAGCAAAACGAAC
>NZ_LEKT01000075.1 GCF_001045675.1 Megasphaera cerevisiae DSM 20462 | reverse complement strand
ATCCGAAGGTACTTTTGGGATCATGAAAAATAACCGCTGGTACAAAAGAATCGTTCGAAAAGGCATGGAACAAGTACGTTTAGAGATTTTCCTGGTTTCTATCGGGCATAATCTTTATAAATACCACAATAAAAGACTACGTTTGAAGAAAGCCGCATAAACTCTAGAAAAGCAGTTTTTATGGGGAAAGGGGTTTTATGCCTATTTTGCAGTAATTTCCTGCTTATTACCTCAAGATGCAAATAAAAAAAGGATGTGGACAAAATGATTTCTCATTTTGTCACATCCCCTTTTTTCATACCTAGCAGATTTCCACGAGTTCCATGTCCAGCATCACCGCCAAATCATGAATTTGTTCTTCCTTTAACCGGAAACTGAGTACCGTATGATGACCGCCGCCGGCTTTGATCCATGCCGCCGCGCCTTTTTTGAGACCGGCCTTAGGTGTCCAAAGCTGTTTGGCAACCGGCAGATTAGGGGTTTCTGCCTCGGGCTTGCGGCAGATAACAGGATAGCTTATCATTCGGAACCCATGCCGGAAGTCAGCAACCGTTACATCGACTGCATCTCCCTCAGAACCAGTAAACACAAGCCGTGCCGGATCTTCTTTATCTCCGATATCCAGCGGATGCACCTCAACACGAGGTGTATCACTGGCAATCGTTGGATCCACTTCCAACATGTGCGCACCCAAAATTGCTTCATGGTCTTTCCGCAGATCCAGCGTATAATCTTCCATAAACACCGTGCGGTCATTATGCGCCATAATCTTGAGCAACCGTGTCAGCGCTGCCGTCTTCCAATCGCCTTCCGCGCCAAAGCCATACCCGTCACGCATGAGAAGCTGCACTGCCAGACCAGGCAGCTGATCCAGGCCGCAGAGATCCTGAAAATTAGTACAAAAAGCGGTATACCCACCCTTATCCATAAAACGTCTGATACCTAAATATTGTTTCAGCTGTACATAAATCGAGCATTCAAATTTTTCCAGCTTGTTGTTTCCTTGGGTCAGTACATATTCCTGCCGCAAATGCGCAAAAGCTTTTTTCAGGTCTTCATCATTGACCGTGTTTATTTCGGCAACAAGATCTGCTACAGGATAATAGTCGACAGTCCATCCCATCCGGATCTGCGCTTCCACCTTATCGCCTTCCGTTACGGCAACATCGCGCATCGTATCGCCAAAGCGGCACACCTTGATGCGGAAGCTTTCATTGTAAGCGACTGCCACATCTTCCCACTGCGCGATTTCCTGCTGTACGTCTGCATCACCCCAATAACCGTACACAATCTTGTTTTTCAGATTAAGCCGGGCATTGATGTAGCCGTATTCACGATCACCATGCGCACTTTGATTCAAATTCATATAATCAAAATCAATCGTATCGTACGGGATTTTGTTCAAATACTGTGTTGCCAAATGAAGAAGAGGCTTTTGCAGCAGCATCGTTCCCCGAATCCAATTTTTTGCCGGTGAAAAAGTATGCATCCATGTAATAACACCAGCTACCTTATCCTGATAATTTGCTTCCTTCATGAACTGAGTAATACTATCGGCGGTCGTCATAACGCCCTTGCAGACAATTTTATATGGTAATGTGCCGCTGTCATTCAGCCGCTTTACCATATCTTTTGTATCCCGTTCCACATTGCGCAGCTGTTCCTCTCCGTAAAGATGCTGACTGCCTGCAACAAACCAAAATTCATATTCTTTTACCTGTAACATAATACACACCCCTTCTCGATGTATAAAACAGATTAGCATGATGTACTATTCTACTTGCTTTTCTGCCCATAATACGCATTCGCGCCGTGTTTACGATAATAATGCTTGTCCAGCAAATACTGCGGTACTCGTATGTCCGCACGGGTCAGCTGCAGGGCGTGATAATTCATTTCAGCAACGACTTCCAAAATCTTTGCCGTTTCCACAGCTTTACCGGCGGTCGGTCCCCATGCAAAAGGCCCATGCTGTTTGACCAACACTGCCGGGACCGCGTCAGGTTCCAGCCCTCTTTCGGCAAAGGTTTTCACAATGACCTTCCCCGTATTTTCTTCATACGCACTTTCTATCTCTTCCTGCGTCAAAGCATCCGTCACAGGGACATCACCATAAAAAGTATCGGCATGGGTTGTTCCCATGGCTTCAATATCCACCCCTGCTTGCGCAAAAGACACAGCCCATGGTGAATGGGCATGAACAATCCCGCCTATATGAGGGAATGAATTGTATAATACCATGTGCGTCAGTGTATCGCTAGATGGATTCAACCGGCCTTCAACGACGTCTCCCTTTAAGTCGACGACAACCATATCTTCCGGAGTCAATACATCATATCCCACACCAGACGGTTTAATGACAAACAAGCCTCTGGCCCGGTCTATTCCAGATACATTGCCCCACGTAAAGGTCACCAGACCTAATTTCGGCAGCCGCATATTCGCAGCATATACCTGTTGCTTCAATTCTTCCAACATTGCAGTATTTTTTCCTTTCGTATCAATAAAGACCCATCTCATTCAGCTAATGCCGTACCGGCCAATTCTTCTACAGGCAAAGCACGCGTATAGCTTTCAATGAATGCAGCATATCCGGCAACACCTTCTGAGTTCGGCGTAACAGTCGTGCTGCGTGGATGACGAAATACTCTTTCATCAAGGAAGTCCGCCAGCGTCTCGCCGGGCGCGCAGGACTGCATAAATACGGTCAGTACAGCCATGCCCCACGGGCCGCCTTCTCCCGCTGTTTCCATAATTGTAATCGGCATATTAAGCGCATCCGCCAGCACCTGCTGCCCAATAACAGGAGTCTTAAATAAGCCGCCCTGGGCAATCATAACCTCCGTCTGAATCCCCTCTTCCCGAATTAGGATATCCATGCCGAGCTTCAGAGGCGCAAAAGCAGCGTACAGTTGCGTAAGCATAAAATTCGGTAAGGTAAAGCGGCTGTTTGGCGTCCGCACAAACAGCGGCCTGCCCCTGTCAATACAAGTCACGTTTTCGCCGGATAAATAACTGTAATTGACCAACCCGCCTGCATCCGTATCCGCCCGGCCAGCCTGGGAAAACAATAATTCATACAACATATCCGGTGCCAGCTGCATACCCGCACAAGCAGCGAAATCAGCAAACAGCTGTATCCACGCATTAATATCCGAAGAACAATTATTCGTATGAACCATGGCTGCAGGTGCCCCTTCCGGGGTTGTGACCACATCAATATCAGAATGAATATTCTTCAGCGGCCCATCCAGCACATTCATTGAAAAAGCTGACGTTCCGACGGAAATATTTCCAGTCCGTTTACGCACACTGTTGGTACTGACCATACCGGTACCGGCATCGCCTTCCGGAGGCGCCATGGCACTGCCGGGTATCAGCCGTCCCGCAGTATCGAGAAGGCTGGCACCTTCTGCAGTCAGTGTACCTGCATATTCTCCAGCCCGCAGAACAGACGGCAATAGGTTCTCCAGGCGCCAGGAATACGGCTGCACTTCCGGCAATCCATTAAAGATGTTCAACATACCGGCATGATAGGTACCACTGCGTTCATCAATGGGAAACATGCCCGATGCATCACCAATACCCAACACCCTGCGGCCGCAAAGCCGCCAATGGACATATCCGGCCAACGTCGTCAAATAAGAAATATCGCTGACATGATGCTCCTTATTCAGGATCGCTTGATATAAATGCGCAATACTCCAGCGCTGCGGAATATTGAAATGCAATTTTTCCGTCAGGTCCGCGGCGGCCCGACCCGTAATATTGTTGCGCCAGGTGCGGAAGGGAACAAGCAGACGGTCATGTCCATCAAAGGCCAAATATCCATGCATCATAGCACTGACGCCAATCGCCGAGATCCGTGTCAACGGCATATGATACCGGCTCTGCACATCGGCCGCAATCTGAGAGTAGCAGATTTGAATTCCTTTCCAAACTTCCTCCAAGGAATACGTCCAAATGCCATCCTGCAATGTGTTTTCCCAGCCGTAGCTGCCGCTGGCAATAGTGTGACAGTCATTCAAAACGAGAACCGCCTTGATGCGTGTCGATCCCAGCTCGATTCCCAGCACGACATCACCATTTTTAATGTCCGCTGCAACATTCATTAACCCCATAAAAAAACGCCTCCTCGCTTCGTATTATAGGCTTTCCCGCACCAGGGCCTCCCCTTTGGTTCCTTTAGCCTCAATTTCTTCCAGTGTATGTCCCCGCGTTTCCGGTACAAATTGGGTTACAAAAGCAACGCCGAGAATACAAATAATGCCAAAAATAGCAAAAACGATTTCCTGCGGCATAGAGGCTGTCATAATCGGGAACAACAAGCCTACCAAAAAGGATCCGATCCAGTTAAACGATGTTGCCATGCCAGACGCTCGTCCGCGAATAGCCAGCGGAAAAATTTCGCCGACAATGACCCATGTGAGCGGCGCCCAGGTAAAAGAATAAAAGGCCACATAGATGCACAAGAAGAACACAATCATCATGGGATTTGTTCCCGGCATGATACTGTTGATAATCGCCGGTAAAATAAAGGACAAACCCATGATAGTTCCGCCGATTTTCAACAAAGTGCAGCGATTGAATTTGTCAGCAATAACAAGAAATACCAGCGATCCCACTACCAGCAGGATGCCTTGAATGATCGGCCACATAAGCTGTGAGCTGGCCGCATGCCCCGTTGCTTTTTCCACAATCAGCGGAATATAGTAAAAAATAGCGTTAGCCCCCTGAAACTGTTGAAATGCGGCGACGCCGATACCTGCAACGACCAAGCTGCGATACTTATCGCTTAACAACGTATGCCAGGAATTTTGCCGGCATGCGCTTTCTTCTGCCTGGACAGTTTCCCGGATCTGCCTCAATTCCCCTTCAATTTCATTCTGCGGACGAATATATCCCAAAATAATGCGGGCTGCTTCTATATTATTGCGGCGAACAAGAAACCGTGGTGATTCCGGCAAATGCAGGACACCAAAGAAAAGAATAACAGCAGGCACGGCCGCCAATCCCAGCATGAGTCTCCACGCCAGTGTTTCTGGAAACCCTTTCAATAGAAAATCTACAATATACGAAAGGAGCATTCCCGACACAATCATCGTCTGATTGATTCCGGACAAGCGTCCGCGCAGCCGGGCCGGAGCCATTTCCGACATATATGCCGGTACCAGCGCCGAGGCGGCACCTACAGCAATCCCCAGCAGCATGCGGATAGCAATCAAATAGTACTGGCCGTAATCCGGCACAATCCCGGACAATACAGACCCAGCAACAAATATAAGAGCAGAAATCAAAATCATTTGACGACGGCCTAACTTATCTGAAAGCTGTCCTGCCAGCGCGCCGCCAAAAATAGCGCCAAACATCACAGCCGATGTAATCCATCCAATGATACCTGCATTGCCCTGCATACCCCAATCTTCTTGTAAAAACGGGAGCGCTCCTGTCATAACTCCAATGTCATAGCCAAATAAAATTCCGCCGAATGAACCAAAAAAATATATGAATGAACTGGATATTTTTTTATCGTTCTCCTTTTCTGTGTACGTTACCATATTTTTATTCCTCCGCTCTATAATATACGTAAAAATACAATAAAATTAAAATTGTGTTCGAACACGGTTTTATTATTCACATGGTAGCATTGACCATCATAATTTGTCAATGCTATTCACAAACACAATTTAGCATAATGCCTTTTAACTATATTACTCATTCGCATTGTAAACTTTCCGTTTTGTGCTCGTATACGCTTATTTGCTTAATATTCATACATTTTTTACTTTTAGATATGGTTATATGATTTTGCCACTCCTATATATGCTTACTATATGACTTAAGAAATTTTGAATTTTATACATCAAAAATCGATTTTTATGGCTGCAATCATATTTTTTTCAGCGTATAATAATCACATATATCAAAATGTTTTTGATATGCATATCAGCGGAATATCTGAAGGGAGTTTGTACATGGAACTATTATCCAAAAAGCGTCATGAACGAATCTTGTTTGGCGCTTTATTAACCATGGCCGCCGGTGGAATCGACGCCTATTCTTATATTGCTCACGGCGGTGTATTTGCCGGTTTACAAACAGGAAATCTAATTCTTCTGGGAATTCACTTAGGCCAAAAAGATATTCCTTCCAGCCTTTCTTACATGCTATCTTTGGCCGCTTTTTTTCTGGGTACGGTAATTGTCCGATTTCTTCAGCAGCATCCTAAATTGTCCCTTCAACAGACTGCACGGCACCAGATAATATTGCTTTATGAGGGTATTATATTATTATGTGTCGCTATAATCAGCCCTTTTGTTTCCGATTCTATCACCACAATTCTATTATCGGTAACTGCTGCTGCCGAACTGCAGGAATTCAGGACATTAAACGGTGCCCCTTTTACACCGCTCATGATGACAGGAAACCTGCGTACACTGGCAGAAACCAGTGTGGACAGCTTGATATTCCATCATACAGAAGCACAGCAAACACTATTCAATACGGCGATTATTATGCTTACCTTTGCCTTCGGTGCCGCACTCGTTGCCATCGCAACACCCGTTTTAAAAGATGCGTCAGTGATACTTCCGGCCTTGCCATTATTTGGTGCGTGGATATTTTCAAAAAAAGCCTCTGATCTTTAGTTGCTTTCATGCATATACAAATATGCACACAGAAATCTGATAATACTGTCTGACACAAATAGCGTCTGTACATTGACAAATAATATGGTTAGTGGTAAAATTTTTATGTTGCAATATTATAAAAATAAAATTATGAGGTGATGTAGAAATGGCAACAAGGAGAGACCCGCGTTTTAAAGAATGTCGCCGGTTCGGACTCAATGTGTACGGACATCCTAAGGCATTAAAACGTGTAAAGAAAGATCAGCGTCAAAAGAAAATGTCTGAATATGGCACACAGTTATTGGAAAAACAGAAGCTTCGAGCATATTACAATCTTCTCGAACGTCAGTTTGTCCGTTATTATGATAAAGCCAGAAAGATGGAGGGCGTTACCGGTCAGAACATGCTGAAGCTGTTGGAATGCCGCTTGGATAACGTGGTATATCGTATTGGTTTCGCAAATTCTATCCGTCAGGCCCGTCAGATGGTCAATCATGGCCATATCCTGATTAATGGCAAACGTTGCGACATTCCGTCTGCAAACGTTAAAGTAGGTTCCGTTATTTCCCTGAAGGATGCATCTCGTGCTAACGAAATGTACAAAAAATCTTTCCAGGAATTGAAGACCTTTGATGTTCCGTATATCGAAAAGAACTTCGATAATTTTGAAGGTACATTGACACGCGTTCCGGAACGTGATGAACTTCCGCTCGAAATCAATGAAACACTGATTGTCGAATTGTATTCCAAGTAATACAGCGTATAGAGATACTAAAATAAAAACAAGGAAACCCGTATGTATGCGGGTTTCCTTGTTTTTTTTTGTTGCTATGCAGTCAATTTCCCAACGGTAATCGTATCTCTTCAGGTCTTCAGGGGAAATCCGCGTTATATGAGGTTATCCATTTTTTTCTTGCGTATTACATGCCTCACAGATGCCGTAATATACTAATTTTGCCGATTCAATATGAAACGCATAGTCAGTCATCATTTTCTGTTTGCAATTACAAAACGCTTCCACTACCTCACGATCAAGAATTCCTTTCATCCTTCCGCATTGACTGCAGATATAGTAAGGATGACTATCTGTATGCGCCGGATCTATCAGCTCATAATAGTTTTGCTTATTATAAATTGAAAACTTACGTAAAATATGCAGTGAATAATACAAACAAATATTACGATACACTGTAGAAATACCAATACCAGGATATACTTTTTCAGCATACCGGTAAATATCGCAAACAGTCAAGCACTCCGTCTGATGATCTATCAACACCTGGAGTACCTGACGTTTTCGTTTTGTCAAATGCCAATGATTGGCCTCAAAAATCCGGCATATAGTATCCATCAAAACCATACTCTCGCTCCTAACGATTGCCGTCTTTCCATAACGCGCAAATTCCAGCAAATTTTTCGCTATCCGTTCTTTACTTCTTGCCAACCCGTGTATCATGAAGATGCGGCAGCCCATGTCCATGCAGATCATGGCACCCGTGATGCCCATGGCGACCATGCAGTCCGTGAATATCATGGTGGCCGTGGTGGCCATGATGCCCGCAGTGATGATCAGACAGTTCTTCCGTATCCATTTTTTCCTTGATATTCATATTGACCTTTTGTATGAGCGTCAGAAATTGGGCTTGTTCCTCTTCTGTCAGGCCATCAAATAAGGCCGTCGTGAAATTGGAAAAAACCGATTGAATTTGCTGAATATCCTCCTTACCCTGCTCGGTGATGAATACCCGCATAACACGCTGGTCATTTTCATCCTTTCTCCGTACGATACGGTCAGCCTGCTCCAATTTTCCCAGCAATTCTGTCATAGATGACGGACGGATATCCATTTTTTCAGCCAAATCCTGCTGACTGGCCCCGTCCTCCTGTCCAATCAGAGATAACGCATCATATTGACCGTGATGCATGGTATGTGCAGCGGCGCAATCATGTGCCATCCCATGTCCTGTCCGATGTATGCTTCGTCCCAATTGAGATAACGCTCTATAAAGCTGTAACGACATTGTATTTTCCATGTTGTTCTCCTCCTTGAAAGTAATATGATTAGGTACCTAAATATATTATATCTGTTTTTAATCATTTGTCAATACATTAGGCACCTAAGTATATTCTAAAATATAATGTATTATTTATATCGTAAATTGTAGAATGAAATTGAACACTAAAACTAAATAAAAAGATCCATAGGATTGCATCAATGGTAAAATTAAGTTACGACACAAAATTAACCGGAGGCAATCACTATGGACTACCTAAATAATACCATTAATACCCTACCTCGCGAAAGAGGACAACACTTAAGATTTGAAGATCGATGCGAAATCAAAGCGTTCCATAAGCAAGGTTACTCTTATCGCCAGATTGCAAAAGCACTTAATTGCTCACCTAGTACTGTGGGCTACGAATTAAAACGTGGCACTGCAACTAAGACGACACATCGAGGCAGACCAACAGAGTATGTACCTAGTCGAGGTCAAGCCGTTTACTATGAAAACAGAAAACGTTCTGGTCGTAAACAGCGCATTACGTCTGAAAGTCCATTTGCTATTTGGGT
>NZ_LEKT01000074.1 GCF_001045675.1 Megasphaera cerevisiae DSM 20462 | reverse complement strand
AAAAGAATCGTTCGAAAAGGCATGGAACAAGTACGTTTAGAGATTTTCCTGGTTTCTATCGGGCATAATCTTTATAAATACCACAATAAAAGACTACGTTTGAAGAAAGCCGCATAAACTCTAGAAAAGCAGTTTTTATGGGGAAAGGGGTTTTATGCCTATTTTGCAGTAATTTCCTGCTTATTACCTCAAGATGCAAATAAAAAGAGGATGTGGACAAAATGATTTCTCATTTTGTCACATCCCCTTACTGGTAGCCAATTTATAACAAGGCCCACGTATCCCGTATTTAATTTAATAATGGCAGGGCAACATAATACAAAGTGCGTATTATTACAGTTCGAATACCCCCCCCCCCCCGTATGGTGTTGTGTTATGTTTCTCCTGTTTCCTATAGCTTCTGCAAAATTTTCCTGCAGCCAACTCTTTTTGACAGGATTCATTTCCTTCACCTCCCTACGGTATGTATAATTAGTATACTATCATGTTCTCCCCAAAGTCAAGCCATATATTACCCTAATTAGTATGCACTATTCAACCGCGTCTCTTCATAAAAAGCAATAAAAAGGCTACATCATTTATTTACAAAATATCGAGTCAACTGGCCTCACATGTGCCATATAAGCACGAATATGCAGCAGCAAACTCACAAACCCTTACATAATAACATTAATTTGATATGAATAAATAGCTTTCAACTACACAAACCGAGCCTCGGTACAAATTTGTTCATCAGTCAGATTGGTAAAAGCATCAAACAGTGCCATATGAAAACTACCCATTCCGGTTGCATGAATAGCTGCATATTCTCCCGCCAGACCCATGGTAACGGCAGACAACACCGCAGCCTGCCACGGTGAACCAGCCGCCAGATAGGTTCCTGCCAACGCCCCCAGCATACAGCCTGTTCCGGTAAGCTGCGCCAGCAGAGGCGTACCGTTGGTCACGCCGCAGGATACGTGTCCATCAGTTATCATATCAATAGCTCCGCTTACAAGTACGACGGTATGTTGTGCAGCAGCATATTGTCCAAACAGCCTTTCTGCCTCTGTATAATTGCCTGTCGTCACAGCATCCGCAGCTCCTGCATCTACTCCCACTGCATGAGATGGCAGCCCGCAGACGGCCTTCATTTCAGAACTATTGCCTTTAATGACTGCCGGCCTATAGTCTGCAATAAAGCGGCAGGCAAAATCCCGCCGCAATGTACTGCCTGCTACACCTACCAAATCAATCAAAACAGGAATGCCAACTGCCCGTGCAGTTTCAGCAGCCCGTCTCATAGCAAGCATCCGGTCGTCTGTAATGTTGCCGAGATTTACAGCCAGCGCAGCTGCACCGGCCGTAACCTCGGCAACCTCCTGCGGATGTGACGCCATATGCGGTTTAGCTCCCGTTGTCAGCACGAGATTGGCACAATCGTTCATCGTAATCGGATGGGTAATACAATGGATCAGAGGAGCTTGCTCCTTTATCCGTCGCCGTATGGCAGAAAATGGTGCAGTTAGGTCATTTTCGTTTATCATACACATTCGCTCCCAATTTTCTTTGAAATTCTCTCAGAGTGCCACTGCGGGAAAGCGTCAGAAGCAGGAAAAAAGCAATCGTCCCGCCAATAAGAGTACCACTGATAAACATCGGTACATAAAACATCCAGGTCAATCCCGTCCGCCCGTACAGCAATGTCATAACAGGATAAGAAACAATAGCGCCAATGATACCGGTACCAATAATTTCGCCGATTACGGCCGCCCAAATACGGCCATCCGATATCCGATATAATATCCCGGATAAAACAGCGCCAAAGACAGCTCCCGTAAGAGCCAGCGGCGGTATGCCCATAATAGTCATGCGGATAATCCCTATCAAGGTCGCACACAACAAAGCATACCAAGGTCCCAGGAGTACCGCACAGGTAATATTGATGAGATGTGCCATCGGGCACATGCCTTCAATACGTAAAATCGGAGATATAACAACACCAAGTCCGATAAGCATGGCCATCACAACTAACCGTAATACTTTTTTATCTTTGTCCATAAAAAAAACTTCACTCCCCTGATATATTTTCCCGGGACATCCGCTGAAAATACCAGTCGTGAAGTTTTTGCATACCACAAACACACAGCTGATTGCCAGACGGTTCCCTGAAGGCAACGGTCGGTACTCGCTAGTACCCTCTCAATCCGAAACACGGACTCCCTCGCTATGTATTGTATTCATCCAAAGATTCAGGGCGCTCCCCCTCAATCTCTCTCATTAGTATACCAATATTTTCTTTGTTGTCAAACTATGTATCCGTCACATGTGGTAATAATTTTTCATTATCCTGTATCCGGCAACATGGATAATCGCCTGGCTAATCCAGCACAATATGTTCCATTTCATCCGGCACATAAATACTGCCGTCAAAATACTGTGACGCTTCCTGTGTATACAGTGCTTTCCGGCATCCCCGTGTTTTCTCCTCCGTATGATACAAGACAAGATGCTTGACGCGCAGCTGTGCCGCTGTTTCTGCCGCTTCCTTTACGGTACTGTGATGCTTTTCATATGGATGAAATATATGACGGTCTTTATAAAGGCAAAAAGCCTCTGCCAAAAGCCAGTCTGCCTGTTCGGCATACTGACGGCAGCGTGCATTATACGGCTCATCTCCCAGGCACGTAACTTTCATTCCATCAGAAAATTGCAGGCAATAGCCAAATTGTTTCGCTTTAGTCGACAAAATGTCAAAAACCGTAAGCATACCGCCTGGAACCGCCAGCTGTTCTCCATCATGTATTTCGCGGAGATGTATTCGGGTACCAATATAAGAACGATCCTTCTTTTTCAACATCATATCCGACATAGTCAAAATAATATGCGCCGCCACATCATGGCAATATATGTCAAACTCCCCAGCATATTGGTTTTGTTCCATAAGGGCTGCTATTTTCCGTATAATCCAGATCACCCCCATGATATGATCCGTATGTCCGTGAGTAACAAACATACGATGCAAGGTTTCATATGCAATATGCGCATCTTCCAAACGACCTAAAATACCGTTGCCGCCACCGGCATCCGTCAGAAAACAGTTTCCATCTGCTGTCCGGATTAAAAAACATGTATTATAATACCGGGTAACCATGGCGTTTCCGGTTCCCAGCATGATCAATTCATTTCCCGCCACCGATATTACTTCCCTTGTCACGGCACAATCCCGCGAATAGTAATTTTCAAAATTT
Organism: Megasphaera cerevisiae DSM 20462; assembly: GCF_001045675.1. Taxonomy (GTDB): domain Bacteria; phylum Bacillota; class Negativicutes; order Veillonellales; family Megasphaeraceae; genus Megasphaera; species Megasphaera cerevisiae. Next base: position 6,116 of record NZ_LEKT01000074.1, on the reverse strand, counting down.
CAATCGACATTCCTGTCGTGTATTCTACTTCATGCTGTACTTCCCGTTTGATACGGCCCATAAGCTTCTTAATATTTTTGCCATACAGGATGGTCACTGCCAAAATGATGGCTAAGCCATTCCGCTCCGAGTGATAATTTTTTGCTATCTTGAGAGTATTGATTTCAGCCACCCCCGAAACCGATTTCAAACTGTGACGCACAAGCCGTTCCAGCACTTCATTAGAAAAAGTCAGTTTTCCATAATAACTAAAAACAGGACGCACAACTGAGCGCTCAAAGTCAGGCGTCTTTTTATCATTCCTGCTGTAAAAAAGAGAGCGTATCGGGGCCAGCAAATATCCCCGAAAATGCGGTTTTAACTCCATCGTTGGTACGGGAATAATATGTTTTCCCTCCTTGATGCGAATAGCCTTCGCTTTTGCAATTTCCGTAGGGCATGACACATCTTCAATAAAAATAAAAGATTCCGCCTCCGGCAGTGAAAGTGCCTCACAAATACGATGAATCATATGTTTAGAAGTTCCCAGAACCAGAATTTGATCCGGCTGTATCGAACGCAGTGCCTTTTTAATGCTTGCAGCATGTTTCGTATCACTAAAAATAGCACATCGGACAGCCTTCATTCGATTTGTTTCTTCCTTCGCCGACGTACCGGCAATAATGCGATTTTGATAGATGAGCAATCCATCGTCAATAATGCAATGGATATGGTGATCATAGGCTACGACTAATGCATGATGACTTTTTCCGGTTCCGCTTGATCCGATAAACCCAATGATTTTCATTGTTTTCACCTAGTTTCTCTGATAATTCAGAAAACGCTCTACTTGTTTTGCTTCAACAACAAATACACCCAGCTGTTCGGGAAACCGTCCTGGCACTCCATGAAAATCAGAACCTCCACTGACATACCAGCCCTTTTGTTCCGCAATCTCCAGAAATTCTTCATAACGCCCTTCATTTTTAGGATGATATACTTCGATACCGTCAAAGGGATGTGTCAACACTTGGGTAAGTACCTTTCTCAAAAGCCCTGGATGTGCCAATACAGCAATTCCTCCGGCATGATGAATGAGATCAATGCATTCATGAATGGTTTTGCGATGATATGGCACGTAGGCAGGCCCGCCACGATACAGCAGCGTGTCAAAAACCGACTTTACATCAGAAAAATATCCTTTTTTTACGAGCATGCGTGCAATATGCGGGCGCCCTATTGCAGAACCTTCAGCAATACGTTTTTCAAGATACCCGCGATCCAATATATATCCCAGAGAAATGCACCGGTCAATAATTTCCAGCGCCCGCCGGAACCGCCGTTCTTTAAATTGTGCGCAATACGCAAGCAAATCAGCATCTGCCGTATCCAGATAATAGCCTAAAACATGGACATCTTCGCCCTCGTAATCAGAACTCATTTCAATAGCCGGAATAATCCGTGTCCCCGCATTTAAATGATACGGTGCTGCATATGCGGCAACGGTATCATGATCAGAAATAGCAATAACATCTAAATGCGCTTCTACGGCCATTTTCGTCAATGCCTCCGGCGAATAGATGCCGTCTGAACACGTAGTATGCATATGCAGATCAACAATCATTGTATGCCTCCCTTGAGCAGTTCCAAGATAGATTTAATCCCCACTCCCGTGGCACCAACAAACCCAGTTTCATCTTTTTTTTCGCAAAATGCTGTGCCGGCAATGTCCAAATGGATCCATGCGGTATCCGATTTGACAAACTGCTTGATAAACAAACCAGCCGTGACAGCACCCGCTTCCGATCCTCCGGTATTTTTCAAATCCGCCACATCACTTTTCAATTGCTCCTCATATTCCCGGTCAGCTGGAAATTGCCACACCTTTTCATGCACCCGCTCAGAAATATTAAACAAGCGATTCATCCACTCCTGATCATTCCCCACCATACCGGAACGTACCGTCCCCAACGCGGTGACACAGGCACCGGTAAGGGTTGCCAAATCAATGACACGAGTTGCCCCTTTTTCCTGTGCATACGTAACCGCATCTGCCAAAATAAGCCGTCCCTCTGCATCTGTATTCTTGATTTCAACAGTTTTTCCATCATACATCGTAATAATATCATCCACATGATAAGACATGCTGGATGGCAGATTTTCTACAAGCGGCAAAACGGCTAATACATTGACAGGATATTTCAAAAGCATTAGTGCCCGAATAACCCCTACCGCAGCCGCCGCACCAGCCATATCGGTTTTCATAAATTCCAAATTTGCATGGCTTTTAAGAGAAATGCCGCCGCTGTCGTAGGTTACACCCTTGCCGACGACTCCCAAAACCGCAGTACTGTCCGGATCCCCCTGATACGCAATCGCCAGCAGCTGCGGTGGGTTCATGCTTCCCTTTCCGACAGCAACAATGCCCCCCATTTTTCGTTTTTCCAAAGCCCATTTATTCAGCGATTCTATCGTAATATTATCTCCTTTTACCATAGAGGTGATAATATCCGCAAATTTACGGGGCGTCAGATCATTAGGAGGCATATTCACAAGATCTCGCGCCACATAAATCCCCTCATAAATAGCAGTATAGACATAGCACATCGTATTAAAATCTTTTATTTTCAAGCTTGAGGTAATCAGATTGATATTACGGATTGTCTGCGATTTTGCCTTAGTTTTGTAATGAGTAAATTCGTAATTACGATACAACAGGCCATCGATCAAAGACGCTACATCCATGTCCAGCGTATCGACCATGACTGCCAGCTCCGATACACCATCCTTCATTGCTGCTGCCATAATGCGTTTGGCCATGAGAAAATCCTCATGTGTCGAATAATGAATAGGCTTATGGTCTAATCCAACAAGAAAATATGTCTTTAAACGCCCTTCCACAAAGCAATGAAATGTCTGAAGCGATGTGTAATGCAGCGTATTTATATGCTTTTCCGTGTAAGCCTGAATCAGCGCCGCATCTTCTTTGGGAATGCGTGATAAAATAATCATCCGTTGATCGACGCCTACAACCATTGAATCCACGCTGCCGCTGCTATTACAAGTAATCATGATGTATCTCTCCTCAACTATAAATTCGTATATATCTTATTATATTAATTATACCGTTACCTCTATGTTAAAAGCAAGAAAAGAACCTCTAAAAAATAGTCTCGTCGCAGCTAACGGCCCAGCTTATATATTATGTCAAACACAGGATCTATTTGCTATCCACTATGTTCTCCAAAGACGAAATCCCAAATATAACAAAATGACCCCTACTGCGCCATTCAGCATAAGCAGAACAGACAGTGGCAAAAAGCGACTGAAAACAGCTCCGACCACCGCAGTACCTGTTAAGAATAAAATCGTCGATAATACGCATCCTGCCGCAAATCCTTTCATTTGACGAGGCGATGCACCATGTACCGCCGCCTGTGAAGCAAAAACACCACCCCAAAAAAGAATTGTCAATGGATTAGATAGTGTCAGTATAAGACCCGTCATAAAAAAATCCCCATAGCCTGTACCGGAAAAGGTAATCTGCGGTACCTGTTCCCCCATTGCCGTCACCGTCATATATAATCCAAAAAACATCAAAACCGCAGACCCAAACAGTTTGATCCGGCGTTGTATTCCCGGTCTTTTTATCAGCACCGCAATGCCCCCTGCAGATATGGCAATAAAAACAGCATCTACAAGAGCTGCGGCGGCCATTACAGCAATCCCAGCCAGACATCCATATAATGCAGATGCAGTCAAGACAAGAAAAAAGACAGGTCCTATGGCCAGCTGCAGCATCATGCCGAAACGTACTCCTTTCCATACCATTTCTTCTTCTTCCTTTCCATATTTTTTATACTTTCAGTCAACGTATTCTTATTATAGTATAGACCGCATAACCACACAATATATGTCGGATATTATCTAAAATTATGCGCTTCGGTATAATCAACTCGGTACTCCGGACAACATGAAATACGATTCCCCTTCTAGCGGTCTATCAAAAAAATGATCCTCTATCTCTTTATATACGACAACGATAATGTGCATAGAGCTATTAATAATATATTTTCATCGATATTTATTATTGACATTGGTCGTTTTCATTGATATACTGTTCACGAGAAACCTTTCACCACAATCATTTCTCTTTTAGCCTAGCCGTCATATGTCCCTATGACGGCTTCTTTCTTTATATAACAAACATTGATCATTATTTTTATAGTTTTTTCTTAAGTAGATCGGTTAGCGACTTTTTATCGCTCTTATTTCTATTCGCAATCACGGGAACAGCTGATTTGGCAGCTAAATATTAATACGTTCCATGCATCCATCCAACAACATATTTTTGTCCTCCAATTATGCCTCCCTATCAGCAGATTTGATTTTTATCTTTTTTCCCTATATAATTTATCTATAAAATTTATTTATAGATAAATTATATACTACAAACTATAACAGTATATTATTATTGCTTATGTATTCTGAAAGGAGTGACTATTTCCATGAATGTAGAGCAAGAAAAGGAAATCACAAGACTCGAAAAACAGCGTCAAGATTTATCACAAACGCTGAGTAAAAAGGTGCAAAACAGAATTAATGAATTTGCCGCCCAAGGACTGTTAGAATTTGAGCATTATTTTCAAATTAAGGGATTTACTATTACAAAAGATCATTTTAGTGTTACTGCCAATAATGCGCTTTCGTCTGCTACAATTGCTCATGAAGCTACTAACAAACGTTTTCTCGGCACCTATTTACCGTTCTATCTATTACTTGAGTTTCCTGAAAAAAGTCTTAATTATACGATTTATGTATCATCCAAAATATATTCCTTTAAAAGTATTATCCCAAATAGAAATGATATTCTGGAAAAGCAAAAACATCTCGAACAGCTTCTTGACAGAGTCACTAATTTCGATAATGAAAAATGGGTTTTTATTATTAATAAAGAACGCGATCACGCCAGTTTTAATTCATTGACTGAAGTTTTGGACTATTTACTCGAAATCAATGCTTAAAATACGCATACGCAGCATCTTGTGATCTTGATTTTAACATGATTGTATTTTGATAGTAACATTCAATTTTATTGTGCTATTTTCTTTTAAAATAACATAATTATTACATTTTGCTTTGTTTTATTGACATTAATTATCATTTTGTGTATTCTTTATATGAGCATGAACTTTTCCTGCTTTATGCTTTACAAAAACCCGCATACCCGCTAGCGGGTTTTTATATTTTATGCTGAACCGACTTACATTTTTACACTTCGTATATCGAATGCATTTTGGGGCACCCAAACCATATATTGTAATTTTAAATACACATAATTTCCTAATAAACCCATAATTACGCATGCTCCTACTCACCCTTCATTTTTTATATGGTATAATACTTTTTAAGAGATACTCTTTATGTCATTTTCAGGAGGTGCTATATCTATGAGAAAAAGTATTTTTATGGTGCTTATATTAATAATATTTACATCAATTCCTTCTGCATCGTCTGCCTCATATGGAAAATACTGGAATGATGATAGAAATTATCCACGTATTCACGAACACATGGGCGTCATATGGTATTTAGATAAAAAGTCTATCGTTACACTAGAAAAAACCGAACAGGAAATTACATTCTCGGAAAATATTATTACCATTTATATGGAAAAGAACCCTCCTATCGTTAATACAAACACCGTTTGGTTAAAATCGGATACTGCCAATCACGATGTAGCATATATAAAATTCTCACAAAACGATCCCTGGAAAAAAGTCGAATTATCGAATACAGAGGTCTACAACTTATTTGAACGCAATATATTTTTAGTTGGCTGGGAAGCAATGAATGGTCAGTCTTACACTCTTTAGTTTTTATTATTTTTTGGGGCTATGAAGAAAAGTCTGTAAATAAGGTCTTCTATGATAGTTAATAAAGAGTTAATAAATCGTCATTTTGCTAGAACTATCATGCCAGTAATCTGTCAGGGTACATGATGACCAGTTCGCCTCTCACCTTTCCCCAATTCCGAAGCGGCATGGTCCATTTCTTGGCAGCTTCGAAAGTGGACAGGTACAACGCCTTGAGCAGAGCCTGTGAACTTGGGAAAACACTTCGCTGACGGTTTAAGC
>NZ_LEKT01000073.1 GCF_001045675.1 Megasphaera cerevisiae DSM 20462 | reverse complement strand
AAGAAGGGCTCGTTCTCCAGCGAGGAATCTGTCTTCAAGGTTCTCTATCTCAGGGTAAAGGAACTCTATGCCAAGTGGGAAGGGCATCATATCCAGAACTGGGCGATGGTCAGAAACCAGTTGGCTATGGATGATAAGCTGCAAGCTCGTATCCTGAAATACGAGAAATTTTAAAGCCAGCAATCACTGGTAACGCATCTTCTTTTATGATACCTAAAAAAACTTACACACTTAACTTGACAAACCCAAGCACAAAAACATAAAGAAGCGTTCTAATTTAAGGCTTACACGATCCCTATCAGAACTTGGTATTTCAACAAAAACACGCGACCACAAATTATCAAATGAACGAGTATTACAGATATTGACTTGTTTCTATATGTTAAAAACCATTATCCATAGTAATGGAACAACACAGTATTTCACCTGGAGTTTACATGAATTATCTAACCGTTTGTTCCGTGAATACAACTATTCCAACAATCTTTTAATAAAATCAACTTTTGATGTCTTTAAAGTGGTTATTGACAGATGGTTTCCTACAGTGTAAAATAATAGCACAAGGAAAAATGTAACCACACATTTTGTAAGGACAACATCTTAGTTGATGTTGTCCTATTTTTTTTGTAATTCCTGAATAAAAAAAATCCTGCCAGTGTTGAAACCACTGACAGGACAGTGCCGAAGGTATTACCAGTACAAACGGCCAATATAATCCGATTTGCCAGATGTAAATTTTTTTTGTGGTGGCGTAATTCATTATAATGCTTTGAAGAAGGGATAAAACAATACTCTCTAAAATTATTATGCGGCTTATTTATTTGTAATTATGGAAAGGGGATTGGAAAAACATGAAAAAATCTCTATGTGCAACACTATCTATATTTCTTATTGCTTTTATTCTTGTTGGCTGTAAATCGAATGTTTCGGACAAACAAATGACAATTACTATTGGAAACAATATGCAAAGAACCGGAACTTATACAGGAGAAATAGAAAATGACATTCCAAATGGAAAGGGGAAATTCACATCTGCAAATCCTCAAAATATTACGTGGGTATATGAGGGTGAATTTAAAGATGGTACATTTAATGGTCAAGGAAAGCAAACGATGAATACTATGCCAAAGCAAGTAATAGAGGGCACATATAAAAATGGAAAATTAGTGAAAGGTAAAGAATTCCTAAATAATCAACTCAGGTATGATGGGGAGTGGGAAAACGGGATTCCAAACGGCACGGGAACAATTTACAACGCCGATGGATCCACTTTTTATCAAGGGGATGTTAAGAATGGTTTCCCCGCATTACCTGCTGTTGATCTGAATCAAAACGTATCCTATGCAGATTGGCAATACCAAGCAACCGCCGTTTCTACCGCAAATTCGGCCGGCAACAAAGCACCAAAAGGTGTTTTTGTAATTGTAACTATGCATGTTACCAATAATGGGAGTACCGCAAGACAATTCGCAGCAAGTGACAATCCATTTATTTTAATTGATGAAAATGGCAAACAATACCCTATGGATACAGATGCCTTATTGGCATATCGTATCAATAATAGCGTGGGTGACTGGTACTTAAGTAAAATCAATCCTTCTTTTTCTGCTAATCTTCCATTAATATTCGATGTGCCAAAAGGATTGACGGGGGTTCAATTGCTTCCCGCAAGAAGCATGGGTAAAGCTAACCCTATTAATATCGGTGATATTAATTAACTGAAGTTATCTATATTTAACAAAAATCCCGTCGCCGGCTGGCACCAGTAACGGGAAAATATAATCGCACCGCATCACTAAATGGGCTGATTACCTATATAGTATATCATATCAGCCCCTATTCCACTATATCCAAAGGAGCTGATTCTATCATGGGTATGAAGAGAGCTAACGGCAGCGGGTCTGTATATAAGTTGAAGCAACGGCTGCACAAACCATTTAAAGTTGTCATCACGGTCGGATGGACAGATGAGGGTAAGCGCATCCGCAAATGTCTTGGATATTTTGAAAAATCAAAAGAAGCATGGGATGCGCTGTCAGAGTATTGGCACAATCCAGACCGATTTAATACAAAGGAAGTTACCTTTGCTCAGGCATGGACATGGATGATAGACGAAAAAAGACGTCAGGGCGTCGATATAAAAAAAGGTAAATTTTCCGCATCAAAAGCAAAAGTAAAACCGATCTGGAACATGCCGATGCAGCAAATCCGATTAGTACATCTGCAAGCTATCTTTGATACCTACAAAAATTTAGGGCGATCTTCCCATGAAAATTTATTGAAAGCGATTAATGGAGCGTTTAAAGAAGCGATAAAAAATGATGTAATCAATAAAAATTACGCATCGATGGTCACTCTTCCACCGGCAACGAAATCCACGATGCATATTCCCTTTTCTGCTGCTGAGATAGAAATACTTTGGCAGCATACAAATATCAAATTGGTTCGCGTCATATTGATATATATCTATACAGGCATGCGCCCCATCGAATTGTACGATATTAAAATTGAAGATGTCCATGTAAAAGAAAGATATCTCATTGGCGGCGTGAAGACAGCTGCCGGAAAAAACAGAATCATTCCCATAGCTAACTGTATCCTGCCATTTGTTATAGAAATTTATGCACAAGCATTGTTTATAAAGTCCCCCACGCTATTGCCTAAAGGATATATACCTGTACGAATCGATAAAAGTCTGCAAAAATTATGCACTGAATTAGGAATAGGCATCCATAAACGCCATGACACCCGCCATACATTTATTACGATGGCAGAAAATGACAAAATGGACGAACATATCTTAAAAGATATCGTTGGCCATAGCCACACCGGTGATGTCACACATGAGGTCTACACGCATAAAAACACAGCCCAATTGATTGAAGCTGTAGATAATTTGCCCACTAAATTTAGTTTGGAAAATGTAGCCACGATGTAGCCACGATGAAAAAAATACCCGTCAAAACAGATAAAAGCGGTCTTAGTCATTTTTAACAAATGGCTTAAAACCGCTATTTTACTAGTCTTCTGGCATGTCGTCAGGCATATCCCCATTGTGGTATACGTCTTGAACGTCATCAATTTCTTCCAATGCGTCGACCAGATTTTCCAGCTTTTCTGCATCTTCAGCATTGAGTTTGATCATATTTTCCGGAATCATTGTAATTTGCGCATGTTCCGTCGGGATATTATTATCAGCCAAGGCTTTTTCAACTGCATCAAAATTTTCCGGCGAAGTGATGATTTCATATTCCTCATCGCCTGTTTTTACATCATCAGCCCCAGCGTCAAGAGCAACCTCCATGATCTGATCTTCATCAGCATTTTCGCTGGCGACGATGAAAATCCCCGTACTGTGAAACATCCAGCCAACACACCCGGTCGCGCCAAGATTACCTCCATACTTAGAAAATTCGTGCCGTACAGCTGCAGCTGCTCGATTACGATTATCCGTCAAAACATTTGCCGTCACGGCGACACCGGCTGGGCCATAGCCTTCATACACAATTTCTTCGTAGCTTTGTCCTTCTGCAGCGCCAGCACCTTTTTGGATAGCACGCTTGATATTTTCCTTCGGAACATTATTTTCCTTTGCTTTTTGCAAGGCTAATTTCAAACGCATGTTACCGGTTGGATCCGGGCCGCCCATACGGACAGCAATCGTAATTTCACGACCGATTTTTGTCGTTATTTTGCCCCGAATGGCATCATTTTTACCTTTTTTACGCTTAATATTTGCCCATTTAGAATGTCCAGACATTCAAATGCCTCCCTTTATTTCCACCACTCTTCGCCAGCCAGACGGTCTAGTATAATAGCCGCCGCCGAGCGGACAGATAGGTGATTATAATCCCCTGCACCATAAATCGGCTCCAGGATGAAATCGAATTGTTCCATCGTTTCCTTCGTCATGCCGTATCCCGTACCAAGCAGCAACAGGATGGGAGTATCTTCTTCTTCTCTCTTACGACGGAGGTTCTTGTAAGAAATTGTATTGGCATAGGTACGCGCATCTGTCGTTACTACATAAGGCGGCTTTCCTTCAGCTTCTGTTACAGCCTCGACAGCCGCCGCGATGGAAGAGCGGATATCTACAATATCAAAAGCCTGAGTCCGATACGAATTATATTTTCTCCCGACAGTACTTTCCCAAAAACCAATAATTTTATGCACCATGTCCAGTTGCCCTTGCACATGATGGATAATAAAATATTTTTTTACGCCATACGTTTTAGCCGAACGCGAAATATCGTGGAGATCATAATTCGTAATCGCTGTGGCAATGACGTTAAAATTCTTATCATATATAGGATAATGTACCAAGCCTACATAGAGCGGCGATTTCATGTTTCCATCTCCCGTTTCAGCCTATCCAGAATTACTTTGTCATGATCGGAAAGGGCATGCCGTTTCAATAAATCCGGACGCCGCCGCAAAGTTCGTGCCAAAGACTGCTCACGACGCCAACTACCAATTTTGGCATGATCACCACTGCGCAGTACAGCAGGCACCTCCATGCCGCGAAACACGGCCGGTTTGGTGTACTGCGGATATTCAAGAAGAGAAGAATAAAACGAATCCTCCGATGCGCTCCCGGCCGCCCCCAAAACACCTGGGATCATGCGGGCCACTGCATCAACAACGGTCATTGCCGGGATTTCTCCGCCAGTAAGAACATAATCACCGACTGAAATTGTTTCGTCAACCAAAAACTGCTCTACCCGATAATCAACGCCTTCATAATGACCGCAAAGCAAAATAAGCTGATCATATGCCGCCAACTCACGAGCCTTTTTCTGGTCAAACGTCTTGCCTGCCGGTCCCATAAGAATGACCCGCCGTTTAGGTACACTGCGCCGCACCGTCTCCACAGCCGCAAAAAGAGGCCCTGCCTTCATAAGCATGCCGCAGCCACCGCCGTAAATAGTATCATCCGCCATGTGATGACGATCATATGTAAAATTTCTGGGATTTGTTACATCCACATCCAGTAAGCCTGCCTGACAGGCCCTGCCAATAATACTGTGCCGGTAAAAAGCCTCAATAAATTCTGGAAAGAGTGAAATTATATCAATTCTCATTCGTCTACCCATTCCGGCGGATCTACCACCATTTTCCCGGCCTTGATATCGATAGATTTGATAACATCAGGAATCGCCGCCAGCAATGTCTCGTTTTTATCTTCACCAGTCACAACATAAACGTCGTTGCTGCCTGTTTTCAGAACATCCGTAAGCGTACCCAGCCATTGATCCTGCATATCGTATACGGCAATGCCAATCAAATCACAAACATAATACTGTCCTTTTTTCAAGGGAACCAAGTCCTCCCGCGGCACCTGCAATTCCTTTTTGACAAGAAATTCTGCCGCCTCCCGATCATTGACTCCCTCAAATTTCATCAGTACTACGTTTTTATGAAGCCGGGCATCTGCCACTTCGTATTTTTTACCATCGATATATCCATATTTCATATGCAGAAATCGTTTCGGGAAATCCGTATCCGGATATATACGAACATCACCCCGCACGCCGTGCGGGGCAACTATTTGACCGATCGTAAAAAGTTCAAATTCAGTCATCATATGTTACTGACGAAAGGCAACAATCTTATCATCTTCAAGCAAGATTTCTGTGCCCATTAATTTTCCTAAATCATCGCCAACCTTGACGATAACTGTCTGTTCAAGCGTCCCCTGTCTGATTTCAGAACCAATTTCCAGCTGTGCAGCCTGTTCTCTATCATTCTGCGCTTTTGCCTTAGCAGCAGTAAGTCGCTGTTTTTGTTCTTCCACCTTAGCACGCAAAGAAATCAGACCCTGTGCATCAATTTTTGCCTGTTCGGTCATCATGCGTTTTGCCTGAAATTCCAGGTTCTGCATCTCCCGATCGATATCACTGAGCGTCTGATCCGCATTTCTGATAATTTTATCCTTCAGTACCTGCGTAACCTTCGATTTTACAACGATGGGAACGCGTAATGTGATCTGATCCATGGTTTCTCCTATACGATATCCACTGATACTTTTTTATTCGCCTTCACTGCCGCGGCCTTGACAACAAGGCGTAGTGCTTTCGCAATTTTTCCTTGTTTGCCAATGACCTTGCCCATATCTTCGGGAGCGACATGAAGCTCGTACACTTCGAGGCCCTTCTTTTGAATCTTTGTAATTGTAACTGCTTCCGGGCGTTTAACCAACGCTTTTGCAATACATGCAATCAATTCTTCCATAGTATCCAGCCTCACTTACTTTTTGGATGCTTCAAATTGAGCCATAATACCAGCTTTTTTGAAAATAGAGCGAATCGTATCGGTAGGCTGTGCACCTTTACCAAGCCATGCTACTGCAGCTTCAGTATTGACAGTCAAACGATCAGCAACATCTTTAGCCGGATCATACATACCCAATGTCGCAACGGGGCGTCCGTTGTTGCGGGCATTACGCGAATCAGCAACGACAACACGGTAGATCGGTTTTTTCTTAGCACCTAAACGAGCTAAACGAATTTTAATCATGAAAATCACCTCCTCCAGTTAGTTTATTTCCATTTATGGAAATCGATTAAAAGGGCAGACGCGGAATAAATCCACGTCGTTTTTGCTGTGCTTTTTTAGCTTGCTTCATCATTTTCTGCATTTCCGTAAACTGCTTAATCAAACGATTGACATCCTGAACGCGTGTACCGCTGCCTTTGGCAATACGGCGTTTCCGGCTATCCTTGATGAGCATTTTCGGATTACCGCTCGATCGTTCCTGCGCCGTCATAGATGTGATAATAGCTTCAATATGTTTAAGCTCCTTGCCATCCATGTCGACCTTATCGAGTTCTTTTTTATACTTTCCAATACCGGGAATAAGACTCATAATACTTCCCACATTTCCCATCTTTTTAATCATATGAAGCTGCGTTAAAAAATCATCAAAGGTGAACGTGCCGCTTTTCATGGTCTGTTTCATGTTGGCCATAGATTCTTCGTCAAAAGCAGCCTGCGCTTTTTCGATGATAGTCTCGACATCACCCAAATCCAGTATCCGAGACGCATACCGATTGGGATGAAATTCCTCCAGCCCATCCAGCTTTTCACTGACACCAATAAACTTAATTGGTTTGCCGGTTACCGCCTTGATGGATAGCGCCGCCCCGCCGCGAGCGTCACCGTCCAATTTGGTCATGATCATGCCGTCAATACCCAGGGCCCCGTCAAATGCCGACGCAGCTGTAACCGCATCCTGGCCGGTCATGGCATCAACAACCAAAAGTATTTCATGCGGGTGAACTTCTTCTTTGATGTGAATCAGTTCATCCATCAGGGTTTCATTTATATGGAGACGCCCTGCCGTATCAATAATGACGACATCCCGTAAATGACCGACCGCATAAGGAATCGCATTTTCAGCTATTTGCACAGGATCGGTACTGCCTTCCTCCGTATATACCGGAATATCCAGTTCTTTACCGAGTACCTGCAGCTGTGTAATAGCCGCAGGCCGGTATACGTCGCCAGCCACCATGATCGGACTCTTGCCCTGGGCCTTCAATTTTTTAGCAAGCTTGGCCGCTGTTGTCGTTTTTCCGGCCCCTTGAAGACCTACCAGCATAATAATCGTTGGCGGCTTAGGAGCAATAGCAATTCGGCTCTGAGTGCCTCCCAAAAGTTCTGCCAATTCATCACGAACGATTTTGATAACCGTCTGTGACGCATTCAAGCTGCCGAAAATTTCTTCTCCCACAGCTTTTTCCCGCACCTTTTTGATAAAATCCTTGGTAACGGTAAAATTGACATCTGCCTCCAGAAGAGCACGGCGCATCTCTTTCAGCGCCTCCGTAATATCTTCTTCGGAAAGCTTCCCTTTGCCGCGAAGCTTTTTAAATGCAGCTTGAAACCGTTCGGATAAACTTTCGAATGGCATAGGAGCCTCCTTATATCTCAATCTCTTGAATAATTTTTTTTGCTTGTTCTATCTGCGCCGGCCCGCCTTGCTCCAACAGCCTTCCGGCATGATCCAATTGGGATCTGACAGCATCACTCCGGGCCAATAACCGAAGGCGCTGTTCATAACTTTCCAGCGATTTAGAGGCACGGCTCAGCATATCGTAAACACCCTGCCGGGAAATTTCAAGCTCTTCACCAATTTCAGACAAAGACCAATCCATGTCAAAATACAGTTCCATGCAGCGTCGCTGCCGCTCGGTCAAAAGTGAACCGTATATATCCAACAACCGGCCCTTGCGTATAACATCGTCGAGCATCGTTCCACCGCCCTCATAATCAGCGTACTGTGATAGTATACACGACGCATTTCGTTCTGTCAAGTATATATACTTGTCAGGGATATAAAAAGATGGTCCTGTATAGTCAATACATCCACTGGACAGATGCCGTGGCAAAGGCCGTGTGATCCGTGCCATGCCGTATCGCATCCCCGTTCTGCACGCGGGCGATACCCAGCGTACCGCGATTTCCCGCAGCATCAGTTCGTATAATAAGGCTTCCACCTGATCCGGCTGGCTCTGTCCCGTCAGTTCCACCAAAATATACGCGCTCCCGGACAAGCAATAGGCTCTATTACCAGCCGTAATAAGCTGCAGTACACTGTAATCTAATGCTACTTCTGCACCTGTATGTATCCGTATCGGAATGGCAGACTGATCAGCCGCCTGCTGCAATCGTTTAACATGTTCTATGATAGTCGGCCACGGGGCAATTACACCCTGGCGATTCACATGAGGTGTTGCAAAGATATCTGTGGTGCCGGCATATGCTGCCATTTTCAGCATATCCAATGACATGTCCAGCGAACGGGATCCATCATCGGCTTCTATGTTTGGAAGAATATGAGAGTGTAAATCCACCATAGTATTTAAACCCTTCATAAATTTGTAATAATATATTCAAGCACCCATTTTATAACTTTAAGTTATAAGCTTTCTTTTTTCACGTAGTTTTATATTGCTTTTCTTTTGATTTCTACTGAACCACCGGATACAGCATGCCGAACTGCAGAAGATCGTTCTCCGATCCAACGGTTTTTCCACTACCACAAGTGTTCCGCATGTACGGCACCGGAATTCACGATATACCGTACGAGGCCGCACCCGTTTGGAATGCTTCCAGTACCTTTTTTCACACTGCTGAGAACAAAACTTTGTCCGACAATCTTCCCTATCTGTAACATATACAAATTTTCCACATTTCAAACAATGAAATTTCCGAATAACAGGTTGGGCAGGCAAAACGCATTCTATGCCAATATGGTCCTTACCGCCATGATGATTAGCATAGCGTCTGCAGGTATAGCTGCAATATTTCTGATTTACTCTTTGGGGCTCAAATTCTTTTCCGCAGACAGCGCATTTCATAAAGCATCTTCTCCGCCGGTATCCGGTCCCCGCTGTTTGGGAAATACCATTTTCATATTACATATAAAAAAACACGCAAAAAAAGGGGCTGTGAAATAACGCCCCTATAAAAACGAATGAGGATCACTGGCTCGAAAGAGCCGGTGATCCTCATTTTG
>NZ_LEKT01000072.1 GCF_001045675.1 Megasphaera cerevisiae DSM 20462 | reverse complement strand
AAGATAGGACCGAACACGTCCTTCAGCGCTATCTGCATGTCTTCCTGCGTCTTCGGCTGGTATTGTTCCATGATGAGCTTGGCGATTGCCTGGCCTTTCTCACTCGGGTTTCTACGTTTCTTCATCAGTGCTGTACTCAATTCCTTTCAACCTGCTTTCTGATAGTGTACCGCACCTCGACAAAAAAATGAAGTGCGTAAGTTAGTAAATTGGTTACCGGTAACTTACACACTTCATTTTACACTCCCGGGTATGAAGGAAGTATTGCCCGTGTTTATTTTTCTGCTCTTGGACACTTGGTTCCCAAGGAATTTGCTTTTGAAAAAAGGACGAGGCAGCCGCCTTTAGATTCTTTCAATACTATGCTCAGTTTTGGCTATACGTTATTGATGTATGATATATATACGGCTATTTCTAATCAAGGACTGCATCCGTATTTTGGTTTCCTTCATGCACTCAAAAATCATCATCCCGCATTGGCATCAGATCTCATGGAAGAATGGCGTCCGGTATTAATAGATAGTATGGTCCTTTCACTTATTCATCGGCATGAAATCCTTCCGGAGCATTTCCAACATGGAGAAGATGGCGTAGGGATATTCTTGACCCGGGAAGGCCGTAGTAAATTCATTTCCGCCTATGAGAAGCGATTGCGCGCTGTAAATAAATATGGTGAAGAGAAGCAATCATATCGTAAAGCATTAGAAACACAAGCCGGAAAGTATGCGCAGGCATTGATGGGCGAAGATGCAACTATCTATCATCCTGTGTATATACGATGAGGTGCAGGATATGGATGATACTCAAGAATATGAATTTATCTCAACAACCAGCAAGCGTTTTATTATTCTGATTATTTACGATATCGTAGATAATAAACGTCGCAACGCCATGGTCCATTTTTTGGAAAAATATGGCCTGCGTGTGCAAAAATCAGCATTTGAAGCATATGTAACAAAAAATAAGTATGAAAAACTGGCTCAGGAAAGCAGTGAAATTATTGATACAGAAACAGATTCGTTACGGATTTATTTGTTAGCAGATCACACGTCTGTTCGTTCCTGGGGTATTGGGGATACTCATACAGAAGATGTAATTATATTTTAAACCAACCGTTAAATAGCAGAGGACGGTATCCGGAATTACAATGAAAAAAACATAAATAATAGTGAGGAGAGAATATGAAACAAGAAGAATTAATTGAAAAAGCAGCTCTTCTTCATGATATCGGTAAAGTGTATCAGAGAGCAATGCATATCCGTAAAAATCACTCTCTAATAGGAAAAGAAGTATTGATGCCGTATTTTTCCGATGGGTATGAAGAGATACTTCGAGCTGTCAAAAATCATCATCGTACGGAATTGGAACAATTCAAAGGTCCGGATAACGATATTAGTTATCTTATTTATGAAGCAGATAATTTAGCAGCTGCTTCAGATCGTCGTACGTCGGTTCCCGAAGGAGTCGAAGATGAATCATCGGGTATGCGCTTTATCCCTACGACGCCCTTACATAATATTTTTAATGTCTTTGATCAACAGGGCGCTATAGGGGATACGGCATACCCCTTGCGAGGCATGGATGCAGAAGGAAAAATGCTGTATCCTGTTTTGCAAGAAAAGATTCAGGCTCCGTCTGCCATGTATCAAAAGATTACGCGGGAATTAGATTTAAGTTTTAAACAGCGTTCACCAGCAGCCATGACCATTAATGAATTATTGCAGCTTTTGGAAGCAACGATGACGTATATCCCATCCAGTACCAATACCAGTGAAGTCTCTGATATATCACTGTATGATCATCAGAAATTAACAGCGGCCTTTGCGGCCTGCATGTATCGTTTTTTTGAAGAACGGGGCATTACGGATTATAAAAGCTATTGTTATGGAAATAAGAATGCGGCTATGCGTAACGCACCGGTTTATGTATTGGTATCCGGTGATATGTCAGGAATTCAAAAATTTATTTATACCATTCCTTCTAAAGGGGCACTTAAAAGTTTACGTGGTCGTTCATTATATTTGGATTTGTTGTTAGAAAACATTGTAGATGAATTATTGGTTGCCTGTGGTGTAAGTCGTAGTTGCTTGCTATATACGGGTGGCGGGCATTTCTTCATGTTGTTGCCAAATACAAAAAAAGTGCAGGACATCCTTCGAGATTATACGATAAATCTGAATGAATGGTTCTTGCGGCATTATGGCAGCAGGTTATATATGGCACTGGCCTATACGCCTTGTTCGGCCACGGATTTTTCAAAGGATGGCGGTGGTGCCGGAAACGTTTTCAGGACGGTGAGTCATACGCTAAGCCAAGAAAAACTATGTCGTTATACTGAAGAACAATTACAGAAAATGTTCTCACCGCAAAGTATGTATAATAAGATAGTGGATGATAAACGGGAATGTGCTATTTGCCATGCGTCGACATCAGCCGCAGAATTACAACCGTATGGTGAGGCTAATGTCAAGGACGAAAAAACACAGGAACAAGCTTGTAGGGCTTGTAATTCCCTATACCGTTTAGGGCAGCGGGCATTACAGGGAAGTATATTCTGTGTACGCACAGAAAAATCGGCAGAAGCCGTCCCTATTCCCGGCTATGGGAAAGATTTGTATCTGACAGCCATATCTGAAGACCAGCTGAAACAATCAGTTGTGCCTAAGCGTTTATATATTAAAAATGAATTAACCTTGGGTAGTGAAGTAGCAACCCATTTATGGATGGGCGACTATATTACTAAAAATGCAGACGGTCATCCGCTGGAATTTAAAGAACTGGCACAACGCAGCGGCGGTGATACGGAGTCATCGGGAATTGAACGAATCGGCATCCTTCGTGCCGATGTGGATAATTTAGGGACCGCGTTCATTAAAGGTTTTTCTTCTCAATATGATACGTTATCGCGAAAAGCGGCACTGTCACGAAATTTATCATTATTTTTTAAACGGTATATTAATGATGTCTGTCAGGGATATACTGCTGATACGAAATTGGGATTCACATTGTTTCAAGATGAAGTGAAAACCGCCCGACAGGTCCATATCATCTATTCCGGTGGCGATGATATGTTTCTCGCCGGCGCTTGGGATGATATCATAGAAGTAGCCATTGATTTACGTCATGCGTTCCAACATTTTACGAATGGGAAATTGACTTTTTCAGCTGGTGTCGGGTTATTCCATCCAGATTGCCCGATTTCTCAGATGGCACGTAAAACAGGCGATTTGGAAGAGTATGCGAAAGATAATCCGCAGAAAAACAGTATTGCTCTTTTCGGAGAAGTCATGAAATATAATGCATGCACAGAAGACCAGCAAACGGCCCGATATACTTGGGATGAATTTGAAACGAACGTTTGTGGAGAAAAACTCGGCTTTTTGCAAAATCATTTTGTTATGAATGGAGAAATGACACAAAATAAACTCTCCATTGGAAAAGGTGCAATATATCGTTTGTTAGGATTAATGCGTAAATCTGCTCAGGATGCAGGACATATTAATTTGGCTCGTTTTGCGTATACATTAGCCCGTATGGAACCTGCTCATGCGGACAGAATAAAAAAACAGTGTTACGAAGAGGTACGTAAACAATTATACGAATGGTATCAATCCGAAACGGATTGTCAACAGCTGATAACAGCTATTGAACTTTGGGTATATCGCCTGCGAGATAAAGGAGTGTGGAATCAATGAGAGATATAGCAAAAGAAGCAGAAACGGTAATAAAAAACTTGAAAAGTCATAATAATGGAAACATTTTTTTAAAAACAAATCAAATACGTAAATTCCTGACGGCAGTCAATGCGATTACCAATAGGGTAGATGTTTACAAGGCCAAAAATTTACAAGCAAATATTTTACCAGATGACCTCGCCAGTGAAATCAAATTTTTAAAAGTAAAAATTGCATACCAGGTTGGACGTGAGTCGGGATATCAAAGACCTGTTACGAACTTTGTACAGGAAGCGCATATCATGGAACGTATCGATGAAATAGGCACAGATATGGGGAAATACGCAGTATTTGCACAATATATGGAAGCATTAGTAGCATATCATAAATATTACGGAGGCAAAGACTAATATGGCACAGGAAATTTTGAAAGGTAAATTAAAAATTACAGCAACACTCCATTTGCAAACCGGTCTCCATATTGGCGGTTCCAGCGAATTTGCGCCGATTGGTGCTGTTGATAGCAGTGTGATACGGGATCCGTATAGCAAACAGCCTATTATTCCGGGTAGTTCCCTTAAGGGAAAAATTCGTTCTCTTCTCCGCCGTAATGAAGGAACAGTAGACAGTAATAATGAAAGCAACTGCTTAAAACGCTTATTTGGTGCGGCTGGTGATGAAGTATTGCCATCCAGATTACAGTTTTTTGATATCAAGATGACCTCTAATAGTGTCGAAGAATTAGAACATCTGGATATGGATACGTACTTAGGTGAAATAAAATTCGAAAATACAATCAATGCTATTACAGGAGCGGCGAATCCTCGGCAAATCGAACGCGTACCGGCCGGAGCACGTTTTATATTTCAACTGGTATATAATATTACCGATGAAACACAAATCAACGAAGACATGGAAAAATTATCGGAAGGCATCCAGTTATTACAATGGGATTATCTGGGTGGCAGTGGCTCCCGGGGATACGGACGCGTAGTTTTTAAGGATTGGCACGTTGACAGTTTCGGTAATGCAGGTACTAAAGAAACTGAACTGGCAGCATCTGTACAGCAACAACTGGAAAGAAGCGTTGGCGTATGAAGTATTTCTTATATCAACTAGTATTTGATACGCCTGTTCACTTTGGCAGTACGGAAGAAGGCGGAAAGCTGGAACAAAGTGATATGACCTATCGGTCGGATACATTGTTTAGTGCTTTATGTTGCGAACTGGCTGCTATGAATGATGAAAGCGGAATTACACGACTGTATCAGGCAGTACAAAAAGAACAATTCGTTTTCTCTGATTTATTTCCCTATAAGAATATGGCGAGTGATTACGCATTTTATCTTCCCAAACCCATTTTAGCAGTGACAGAAACGGAACCAGAATCAGAACCAGAACCAGAACCATCTTATGAAACTGTTCGCAAGCAGGCCATCTTACGAAAGAAGCAGAAGAAACTGCAATATATCCGTGTTTCTCAATTAGAAAAATATATACATTTTTTGCAATCCGGAAAATCTAAACAATGGGATATTCCCTATTTTGGTCAAAGTGATTTGGTGACGCGTGTAAATTGTTTGGATAACGAACCAATGCCGTATTATGTCAACCAATTTACATTTGCTGCCGATGCTGGATTATATGGTATTGTCGGTTATGAACAAGAGGAAGATCAGGAATGGATTTGTCAGGTCTTGCAAGAAGTAGGGCTTACCGGTATCGGTGGCAAGCGCAGCAGTGGATATGGAAAATTTCATTTCTTAGATGATCCGATTCTCATGGATGAACAGGAGGGGGTATATGATGATGATCGTCAACTATATCAGTTGCTTACCGAACAAAAAGCAAAACAGTATATGAATATATCAGTCTTATTACCGAACAAAGATGATATACCTATTGTCAAAAAAGGCCAGTATAAACTTTGCAAACGCAGTGGATTTCTATCACCGGACGGTACCACGGCCAAAAAGAAGAACGATGTGTACATGATTGCATCCGGCTCGTGTTTTCCCATCAGAATACAGGGCGAAATCGCAACGCTTTCGGATGCAACGAATCATCCCGTTTGGCGATATGGAAAAGGATTATATGTGGGGTTGATGGTATGATAAACAGCACAAAATTTGAACATAAAGAATACGAATTGACCTGTATTGCGCCTGTTCATATCGGCAACGGGGATGTGTTAAAAAGCTATGAATATGCGTAC
Source organism: Megasphaera cerevisiae DSM 20462 (assembly GCF_001045675.1). Taxonomy (GTDB): domain Bacteria; phylum Bacillota; class Negativicutes; order Veillonellales; family Megasphaeraceae; genus Megasphaera; species Megasphaera cerevisiae. Next base: position 3,860 of record NZ_LEKT01000072.1, on the reverse strand, counting down.
ATTAACAATAAGGGAAATCGAACTGTTTATTTTTTAGATAAGATGAAGTGGGCAAAATTTTTATTGGAAAGTAATTTATTAGATACGTATGCAGCGGAAGCCGGAAGAGGAAAAATGATTTTAATCGACTGGCTAAAACGGCAGCGCTGTGTCCATAACCCAGAACAACTTCTTAAGCAATTGGCTATTTCCACGGCAGAGGCGTATCCACATACAGAGGTTAAACGGACATTGAATGATATAGCGCGCCAAGCTAAGAGTGTACAGGGAGTACCCTACATTCCCGGCAGCAGTATAAAAGGAGCGATCCGAACGGCAATCCTGCATCATCTGATTCAGAAAAATCCGGAATCCTATCGCAGTATTTGGCCGGAAGTAAAGCAAGCCATCCAGTCACATCGGGGGCGAAAAATTTCCAGTCAACAATTGGAACATATTGCTTTTACGAAATTGCCGACAACTGGTCGTCCTGATGATGCTCTCCAAAGTGTCATGAAGGGAGTATCCGTAAGTGATGCTGTCCGGATTGATCACAAAAAGAATACGGTAATTATCCAAAAACTCGATGTCTCTAAAAAGCGAGGCGAAAACAATAACAGTCATTACATTTCTTTGTTTCGCGAATGCATTCCGGCAGGGACTAAGCTCCATTTTTCTATTACAGTGGATACGGAGATAATGAAATACATCGGAATTTCTTCTATTGAGGACCTTTGGAAATGGTCCAGAGATTATATTGAAGAAGGGTTGTCCATGCAAAAAAAAGTCTTTGACATGAACAGAGACTATATCCCAGAGTTTAAGGAAAGTGAACTAGCCGATGTAGTACTTGGTGGCGGTACCGGCTTCTTATCTAAGACGGTATATTATGCACTAGCCTCTGATGCAGAGGGAAGACAAGTGTTGGCTCAATTTTTTGATGATATATTTACGACGAAAGATCGACGGACGCATATGAAGCAGCCGGCTCATCACCATCAACAAGATGATGATAGGCTGACCCCACGGACGCTAAAATTGGCAATGACGGAAGGAGAGCGCTGGATTATGGGACTGGCTTCCGTTAAAGAGGTAAGATAATGTTAGCAACTATTGAAGTAGTTTTAGAATTTCCTAATCATGAAAAAATATATCCGGCAATGGGCTCCATTATGCATGGAGCCCTGATGGATTCTCTGTCGCAGGAAACGGCAACATACTTCCATACGATGTCATTGCGTCCGTATAGCCAATGCATTCGCTGGGATAAAGAATCACAACAGCCAATCTGGCGAATTGGAACGTTGACTGATTATGCTTTTACGCAAATCATGGAAGCACTACAATCTGTGTCGCATATCTATCTCAAGCAAAAAGGGTATGCGATACAAGTGCAACGTATCACTGTAAAGAAGCAACTATCGTATGAAGAACTGGCTCGCTCTTTTTTACAGGCAGAAAGTCCTCCTTCCGGAGCAGACTATGAATTTTTGACAGTTACCGGATTTAAACAGGCCGGGCGTTATGTTATTTGGCCGAACAATCAACTCATGTACCAAAATTTACTCAATCGTTGGAATACCTTTTCTCCCCATGTGAAGCTTGAAGCTGAAGCGTTAGCGGTCCAATTAGATGCACATTGTCGGCTGATGAGATATCAGTTGCATTCGCAGGCATTTCCCATAGAAGGGCGTTTGGTATATGGATTTTCCGGTTCGCAACGGCTAACATTTTATGGATATGATATGTTGAAGCGATTGCAGGGACTACTGGCAATATTTGCGGAGTTTTCGGGTATAGGCATAAAAACGGCGTTGGGAATGGGCGCTGTTCACACGCACGTAATATACAAGGAGATATTGTGATGAAAATATTATTTACACCAGCAGGTGATACGGATCCCGTACGAGGGTATTACGATGGTGCTATGCTGCATATCTTGCGTCATTATGGGGCAGATAGAGTCATTGTATTTTTAACGCAGGATATGGAAAACAAAGAAGATACCATGAATTGTTATACAAGGGGCATTCAATCACTGTTGCCAACATGTCCCATTACCTATATCAGGAGCGGTATTACCGAGCCTCAAAATTATGAAAAATTAGTTCAAATCCAAACGGAATTTGATAAGGCATACAATCAGTATACCGATGCAGAATGGCTGTTGAATATTAGTTCTGGGACACCGCAAATAAAATCGGTCATGTCATTGTTAGCATTAGATTATCCCAAAGCAAAGGCTATACAGGTGGACAGTCCGGAAAAGAGCTCCAATCGAAAAAATCATCCTTGTAAAACGGTAGACGAGTTGGTCGAGATGTTAGATGTAAATGAAGATAATGATCCTCAAGCACCCAATCGGTGTTCAGAACCGCCATTGTTACTACTGAAACGTCATGGTCTTCGGTTGCAAATAGAATCTTTGGTTCATCATTATGAGTATGACGGAGCACTCCAACTAGTAAGGCAAAACAAAACCTTGTTTTCTGAAGAAACGATAAATTTATTGCAACATGCAGTCCATCGTAGTAATCTGCGCTGGCATGATGCGAACAAGGTGGTCGCAAAATATAAGCAGCAACCACTCATGCAACATCCCAGCGACTTCTCTGAATATTTTCAGGTGATGGAATTACGGCAGAAAAAGAAACAACTCCCGGATTTCATCGTAAAACTGTCGCCTATCCTTATGGGGCTGGGATCTCAATATTTATCACAAATGCCTGGATTTCAATTGGATCATTGTGGGAGAAAGAACGATAAGAATAAAGACAGTAATTCATTTTTTATTCTCCGTGCTAAAATGCAAGAACATTATCCTCGATTATTAGCGTATATAGAAAATGAATTAAAAAAACGGTTACGTGATGGTCCACTATATTTCAACACGATTGTATTTATTTGTCAGTATTATAAAGAAACACAACTGCATGATGATAAAAACCATGCAGAAATCACGGATATATTCATATGCCTTCGCAGTATAGAAGAAAAAATACGCAATCCATTGGCGCATACGATTACCAACATAACGGAAGGTAAACTGCAAGAAATTACGGCTGCGGGAATTCAAAAAGGAATGCGGTCACCTGATATCCTGCGTCTTTTGCATCAGGCGATACGACGTATTCAAGGAAAGGATGTACATTGGTCCTATGACTATTTAAATACCTGTATCATAGATAGTCTGCACAGCATATAATCAGATGAAAACTGCCATCTAATACACTGTTGGAGTGTAGTGGTTCACCTTTTCCGGCGACATTTATCCGTTGAATCTTTTGTTTCCAGTCCTTGAAATATTTCTGGTCTAAGAAAAAAAATTTACTAAGCTGAAAATTCGGGAGTGTATAATAAACTGTGTAAGTAAGTCAGCAACAGATTAAATGATACTCCCCCTCGGGGATGTCAAACACATGCGGAGGTAATAATTTTATGTCAAAGAAACAGCCCACACGGGGTGAATCCCTTGCTAAAGCCATTATCAGTGAATATAAGCCAAAGACTGTTGAAGATATGCAAAACGCTCTTAAAGATGTTTTCGGGCCTATGTTTGAGGCCATGCTGAATGGTGAAATGGAAAATCATCTCGGCTATGACAACAATGAACGTGGCGAAAAGGAAACAACGGGGCTATGAAGAAAAGTCTGTAAATAAGGTCTTCTATGATAGTTAATAAAGAGTTAATAAATCGTCATTTTGCTAGAACTATCATGCCAGTAATCTGTCAGGGTACATGATGACCAGTTCGCCTCTCACCTTTCCCCAATTCCGAAGCGGCATGGTCCATTTCTTGGCAGCTTCGAAAGTGGACAGGTACAACGCCTTGAGCAGAGCCTGTGAACTTGGGAAAACACTTCGCTGACGGTTTAAGCGGC
>NZ_LEKT01000071.1 GCF_001045675.1 Megasphaera cerevisiae DSM 20462 | reverse complement strand
AAGAAGGGCTCGTTCTCCAGCGAGGAATCTGTCTTCAAGGTTCTCTATCTCAGGGTAAAGGAACTCTATGCCAAGTGGGAAGGGCATCATATCCAGAACTGGGCGATGGTCAGAAACCAGTTGGCTATGGATGATAAGCTGCAAGCTCGTATCCTGAAATACGAGAAATTTTAAAGCCAGCAATCACTGGTAACGCATCTTCTTTTATGATACCTAAAAAAACTTACACACTTAACTTGACAAACCCTTTCTTACTGGAACAAGTCATCGCCGCTTTTGAAATCAAAGCCGGGATGATGGTCGAATTTTACGGCTCCTACAGAGGCCTTTCCTTTGACGGCCTTGCTCACCATCGCGATTCCTTCATTGCCAAAGCCGGCGCAGAGCTCAATGGCTTTGACTCCCTGGTCAGCCAGGCCTTTTGCGACGATCACGGCTTCATCGTAATTTTTTACACCGACTATTGTCAATTGGACTACCGGGGTATCAATCACGGTGTGGTGTTTTGTATAATCGACCTTCGGAGCCACAAAAATAAAAGCTGCATTTACCTTCATACTGGATCCCTCCTATGATGCTTTCAAATAGACTATTGTTTATTCAGATTATACAACGCAGATCTGCAGAGTGTCAATTCAGGGGAGGCACTCTGTATCAGATTATTTTTAGACGAATGCATGGCATATGTATTCATTACCTGTGCATTTAGTATTATGAATATTTGTAAATTAGAAAATATAAATACATTATGTTATAATTAATCATATACACATTATTTGATAAAAGGAGGGCTAGTATGAAACAAATAAAAGTAGGCCTTGTAGGCTTTGGCCGTACCGGAAAAATTGTGGCAACTGAACTGATACAGGATAATGATATTTGTTTGGCGTGGGTCATCAAGCGATCCCCCGACTTGGAGAAACAGACTGCAGGACAGATTTTACATTTGCAGTCCCATGAAGGGCCTATATACAGCATTGCTGATATTTCAGAGGCTTTTTTCGAGGCGCATCCGGTAGATGTGATTTTGGATTTTTCTACTAGTTCAGCCATCGAACTGTATAAAAATGCGGCAAATGACAGGACGGCTATTGTATCGGCTATTTCACATTATGAGCCGGCTGATTTGAAAACACTAAAGAACTGTGCCGAAAAGGCGGCCGTGTTATATTCGCCTAATATCACGTTGGGTATTAATATTCTGATGATTATTTCACAGATATTGGAAAAAACAGTTCCGCATGCTGATATCGAAATTATAGAGGAACATTTCCGGGAAAAGGAAAGCGTGTCAGGTACGGCGAAAAAGATCGCGGGGATGCTGAACTTACCGGCCGACATGATTCATTCTATTCGGGTGGGCAAAACGGTAGGCAAGCATATGGTTATATTTGGCCTTCCTAATCAGACGATACGTATCAGTCATGAAAGCACAAATCAGGCGGCTTTTGGTCAGGGAGCTATTTTTGCGATCAAGCATATTGCAGGTAAGGAGCCGGGACTCTATGGGATGGAGCAGTTTATTTTAAAAATGTTTAGAGATAACATCCCAATATATTGATGCGGCATTGCAAATTTTCCCAGGTATAAATAGGATTGGGGGAGATTGAGCCGGATTGTAATATCAAAATAGGCAAGCCTCGTCAGTAATCGAGGCTTGCCTATTTTCAGCGCAAAATATTCTTCACATACAAAAAAAGCCCCATCCGAAGATGGAGCCTTTTTGTACATACATTTAAAATTAAAGTGCTTTAACGTTAGCAGCTTTGAATCTGGATGCGTTTTTCGGATCCGGTTCTACGTCAAAACTTACCTTCTGGTTTTCCTGAAGTGTTTTGAAGCCATCGGAAACGATTGCGGAAAAATGTACGAATACATCGCTCTGTCCGTCATCCGGAGTAATAAAACCAAAACCTTTGCTTTCGTTAAACCATTTTACTGTTCCTGTAGTCATTGAAAATTCCTCCTGAAAAAAAAGTACTAATAATGTAAAAAACTCACATAAATCTATAAGGTATCGTACACTAAGTATAACCTTACAAATTTACGTGAGTTTAAACTTTGTAACCAACGAATGTAATTATAGCAAACTATTCCGAAATTGTCAATGAAAAAAAATATATACTTTTTTTTGTTGATAAATCGATGTATGCATAACAGACTCGAATAAAAAATACCTGATATGTTTGCTCAAGTGTGGTATAATAATATAAAGTATAAAATATATATATAGATAGAAGTCAATTATATTTACATCAATTTCCCGATAAGGAATATGATGGGTGGCGGAAAAGGTAGACGTGAGGTCACAAGCACCTCGTACTTTAACCTGATATGGTTTGGTATAGGTATTATGGCCTGATGTGAGCGGCAGATACCTTCGGTCTGACTGACGAAGCATCTTGTAGGGTGCAAATCCCTACCCCATTTTTTAGATAATAACGCACCCCTTAAAAGGGTGCTTTTTTTTGTATGTCTCCCAAATGATTGAAGCTGCGATTCTTCCTGCTGACAGATCATATCTAGTTTCCTTATATTGCGATCGGTATTATCAATGATGAACAGGCGTGTTTGTCTGCATGGGCATGTGATGAGCTATCTGTATTTGGCAGACAGGTATGACTGCGCATCAGGAGCAGGGCCGGTTTTACAGCTTTACGCCGGCGGCCTGTGCGGATCATAGAGATCCAGCATACCCGGTTTTGGTCTGATATGCTTCTCCTTTCTGTTGATCGTAAGCTTGCCCTGCCGAATATGTTATGCGACAGCGTACAAAGAAGAAGCAAGTGCGTATTTTAGATATGTAAATTGACTTTTAGCTTTTTTTTTGCTATGATAATTGGCATGAAGTAAAGGCGATGCAGGAGAGAAGTAGGCATAGGGCAGCGAGATAAGGGCAGTGAGAGCTTATCATGGATATGCTGAAGGCACTCTGAAGGCCGTGACCGGAAATTTCCTCTGCAGGTTAGTGTATGGTCAGATAAATCAAGTGGGCCTTTGGGCCAATCAGGGTGGAACCGCGGGCAGCACGTATACTCGTCCCTGTAACATTTCACAATGTTACAGGGGCTTTTTTTGTTATTAGGAGGGAAATAAGCAGATGAATTTTCAAGATATGGTATCAGCATTGAAAAATTTTTGGTCCTCCCAAGGCTGCATCATTTATGAACCATATGATGTGGAAAAGGGAGCCGGCACCATGAATCCGGCTACGTTTCTGCGTACACTCGGACCGGAACCGTGGCATGTAGCCTACGTGGAACCGTCGCGCCGTCCTGCTGACGGACGTTATGGAGACAATCCCAACCGGCTGTATCAGCACCATCAATTTCAGGTGATTTGCAAGCCGTCTCCCGACAATATTCAGGAACTGTATCTGAAAAGCTTGGAAACGCTGGGGATTGATCCCAGAGAACATGATATACGGTTCGTAGAGGACAACTGGGAATCGCCGACGCTAGGTGCCTGGGGGTTGGGCTGGGAAGTCTGGCTGGACGGCATGGAAGTAACGCAGTTCACCTATTTTCAGCAGGTCGGCGGCATCGACGTCGATCCCGTTTCCTCTGAAATTACGTATGGTATGGAACGACTGGCTATGTATATTCAAGGTGTGGAAAATGTATATGATCTGAAATGGAATGATGAAATTACATACGGTGATATTTTCCATCAAAATGAAGTGGAACAGTCTACCTATGCATTTGAACTCAGTGATGCCGAACTGCTGTTCCGTTTGTTTGACCAATATGAAAAGGAAGCGATGCGTATCGTCAAGGCGGGTTTTGTCATTCCGGCGTACGATTATGTATTGAAATGCTCTCATACCTTCAATCTTCTCGACGCCCGCGGCGCGATCAGCGTCAGTGAACGGGCTGCGTTTATAGGCCGTGTTCGTAATATGGCGCGGTCTTGCGCCAGGGCGTATTTGGAACAGCGTGAAAAGCTGGGCTTCCCTATGCTGAAGAAGGAGGAAAACTAAATGAGCAAAGATATATTACTGGAAATCGGAACGGAAGAAATTCCGGCTCATTATATGCCGGGGATTCTCGGTCAGCTGAAGGAATTGGCTGCCAAGAAACTTGGTGAAGCCAATATTGAATACGGGACGATCCGTTCTCTTGGCACGCCGCGCCGGGCAGTACTGCTCGTACAGGGCGTGGCGGAAAAGCAGGCAGACATTTCGGCAAAGCATAAAGGCCCGTCGGTTCGGATTGCCTATGATGGCGATGGCAATCCGACGAAGGCAGCTGCCGGCTTTGCCCGCGGTCAGAAAATCGATGTTCAGGAGCTTACTGTGGAGGACGGCTATGTCTATGCCAGCGTGACCAGTATCGGCAGCGCATCGGCAGGTCTGCTGCCGGATATCCTCAAAAGCATCGTGTTATCTCTGACCTTCCCGAAAAGCATGCGCTGGGGAAATAAGAATGTCCATTTCGTTCGTCCCCTGCGGTGGCTTGTCGCGTTATTTGGTACAGAAGTCGTTCCCTTTGAAATTGCCGGCGTTCATTCCGGCAAGGTAAGCCGGGGGCATCGCTTTTTGGGAACCGGTGATTTTACTATTCCTTCCATGGCGGATTATGAAACCGTGACCAGGGAACATTTTCTTATCGTCGATCCAGAGGAACGCAGGCAGATGATTCTCGACGGCCTGCAAAAATTGGCGGCAGAAAAAAATGGCACAATTATTATGGATGAAGATCTGCTGGAAGAAGTCGTGTTCCTCGTCGAATATCCGACGGCTTTGTGCGGTGAATTTGATCAGGCGTTCCTGCAGCTTCCCGAAGCGGCTATTATTACGCCTATGAAGGATCATCAGCGGTATTTCCCAATGCGTGACGCAGACGGCAAGCTCATGAACTTGTTTCTCACTGTACGTAACGGCGATGACTACCATTTGGAAACGGTGCAGCATGGCAACGAACGCGTCTTACGGGCCCGTCTTGATGATGCAAAATTTTTCTTTGAGGAAGATAAGAAGCAGAAGCTGGCCGACCGGGTGGAAAAATTGAAGAAAATCGTATTCCAAGACGGTTTGGGAACGCTCTATGACAAGGCGCAGCGCCTGGCGGACATCACGGTATTTCTCAACCACAAGCTCGATCTGGGGCTACAGGAAGAAGCGCTGAAACGGGCGTCCCTGCTGGCCAAGGCCGATCTTGCCACACAGATGGTCATGGAATTTACAGAACTGCAGGGGGTCATGGGGAAGGAATACGCACTTCTCGACGGAGAAGCCCCGGAAGTAGCCGAAGCGCTGACCGAGCAATATCAGCCGCGCTTTGCCGGTGATGATCTGCCGCAGACGGATATCGGCAAGCTTTTGGGTCTGGCAGATAAATTTGATACGATTACAGGGATGTTCAGCCGCGGATTTAGTCCTACGGGCTCACAGGATCCCTTTGCGCTGCGACGTCAGACGATAGGCGTGCTAAATATTCTCATGGAAGCCGGTTGGAATATCAATTGCAGTGAAGTATTTGCTTATATTCTGGGCCTTCTCCATGTAGAAGGAGAAGCACGGGATACCGTTATCTGCCAGCTTCATGAATATTTTACGCTGCGCCTGAAAAATATTTTCCAGGATAAAGGAGTGGACTATCATATCATTGACTGCGTGCTGAGCGCAGATACGCTCAACGCTGCTGAAGCGGCTAAACGCGCGCAGGCTCTGGCGGATGCGGATATGATGGGACAGACAGAATTGCTCCAGGCCTTTACGCGGGTAGGTAACATGATCAAGGATGCTGAAAATACTATCGTCGATCCGGAACTATTTGAAACGGAGGAAGAACGAGCTTTATACAGCGCTTGCCAGGCTATGCAGGTCAATGTACCGGAAAAATATGCCGTCTACGATTACAAGGGCGTAGCCGCGGTATTGTCAGAGGGGATTGCGGCGATCAATGATTTTCTGGATCACGTTCTGGTTATGCATGATGATGAAGCTGTCAGGGACAATCGCATTCACTTGCTTACTCTTGTATTCAGCCTTATCAGTCCGCTCGGTAATATCAAAAAATTATCCTGATCAGTACGGATCCGGATTGAACCAGCATTACATATAACATGAGAAGCAGCAGGGATGATATATTTCATCCCGCTGCTTTTTTTTGCACGTTGCACAGTGGCAATGGAATAAATCATTTTGTGATAGATATAAAAATAAATGTCGGAATGGAGCATTTTGCGTCCGAATGGAGTAGAAAGAGATTTTTCTGTTTGCTATAATGGCAAGTATAAATTGATTTTTAATATCAAAATAGATAGCAAACAGAAATGAGGAAACTCTATGAAACACAAGGTATCGAAAAAACAGCGGCAGGCATGGTATGCCGGTCTGTCTTGTGCGCTTCTGCTGTGGATGACGGCTCCTGTCATGGCAGCGGAAAGTCCAGTGGGGGGGGGGCAATCATTGGGTAATAACACGGGATGTCGTCGTGGAGGCGGACAAGGCTAAAGAGGAAGCCAAGCTGGAAAGCCAGCAGACGACGATCATCACGGCGGCAGACATTGCCAAGAAGCAGGCGAAATCCGTAGAAGATATCATATTCAGCGAGACCGGCGTCTCCCGGACAGTGGATGCTATGGGCCGGGTAACCGTGTCTATCCGCGGGGCAGAACCGCGGCATACCCTGATATTGATAGACGGTCAGCCCGTCATGGGGGACTTTGCCAAGTACAGCGGCGCAGGAGATGAGCTGCAGCGTTTAGGAACGGAAAATGTAGATCATATCGAAATCATCCAGGGAGCCGCGTCGGCTAAATACGGCTCTGATGCCATTGGCGGCGTCATCAACGTCATTACCAAGAAAGCCGCCAAGACGGCAGGTATGCAGGTGAATGTCGAAGGCAGACGGGTCAAACAGGACGGCGATATCTTCCCGTACCAGAATTTCTTCCTGCGGGCGGATTCCGGCCAGATCGGTAAAGTCCGTGCTGCGGTCTATGGCAGTAAGCGGAAAACCATGCCGATCTATAGCCTGGAACGGTTTGGCGGCGACCATAATACGGGATCGGCTATTACCGATGCGGTCAATGAAACGGGAAATGTGCGAAATTCCCTGCGGTACTATGGCGATATCAAAAACATCGGCATGTCTGCGACTTACGATATTGATGACCGCAATACAATCGATTTCAATATGGATAAGACGAAAGAAGATATGGAACGGTACGTGAAGCACTCCAGCAGCGTTTCTGAACCACAGCAGCATTTCAAACGAGAAGGTAGACCGCAATACGTATCGGTTGTCTTATACGGGCAATAACGGCGGCTCTACGGACTGGAAGGTTGACGTCGATTATGCAAAACTGGTAGAAGATGATATTACCATGACATCATATTATGGCAATTCTCAGTATGAAGGTAAAAATTATTTAAATTATCTTGATGACATTATGCATAAACAATGGAATGTTAAAGCCAGTGCTAACACACAGATTAACGACGCCCACTTACTGACCTATGGGTTTGGATATACGAAGGAAACAGGTAAGGAAAATCGCTTAAAAAACGCACCAAAATCCAATATACATACGCGATATATTGACCCCTGGGATTATGATAAAAACCTGTATACGGAGGGTGGTAAAGGAGCTCCTTTTTCTACGATACATGATTATCGAATCGCATATGATGAAAATCATGTGCCATATTACGATCAAAATTATGAATGGTACGGTGTAACGCGAAAAGAGGATGTTCCACCTATACCTATGGAGATTATCTTGCATACGGAGCTTATGCTACCAATGCACTGGCTGAAGTAAAGAAAAAGTGGAGGGAATTCGCCAAACAGCTCCATGATCAAGATCCAACACACAGTCTCAGAATGGCCGTATCGCATTATTATAATTCGAGAACAGCGGCCTACAACGGAAAATTATTTCAAGAAGACTATATCACTTGTCAAAATCGACAGAGTATTGGACAAGTAGCTATAAAAAAACAAAATTTCTTTGTTCAGGATACGTGGCAGATGAACCAGAACACGATCGTTTCGCCTATCTTTCGTGTGGACCCCAGTGATTTATTTGGTACGAATGCGACCTTTAATATGGGGCTGACACACAATATCGGCGGCAAAGCAAATCGCCGCTTCAAGGCGAATGTGGGAACGGGCTATACAGAACCGGGCATGGGAGAACTTTATTACAGTTGGGAAATGTATGCCGGTATGCCGAGTGGAATGGGAGAAGGGCGACTGGGATATTATTGGATCGGCAATCCTGATTTAAAACCGGAAAAATCCGTGAATTTTGATATCGGCATTGAAGGCGAAAATGGAAAAACGTCAGCGCGGATCAATATATTTCATAACCGCATTAAAGATTATATGAGTACGTACTTTACTGGCGAAGTATTAGATTTTAATCCGCCGGAAACGGACTGGGATAAAAAAATGAAATGGCTTACACCGCCCGATATGATATACAGTTTCAGAAATATCGGCAAGGCGGAAATCACCGGACTGGAAGCGGAAGTGACCCAGCAGTTTGATGAGCACTGGTCGGGGAAATTGGGCTACACCTATCTCCATGCTATAAATAAAAGCGATCCCGATATGCCAAAGCAGCTTCTCGATAAGCCCCAGCATAAGGTCGATATCGGCGTGACCTACGAAAATAACGCGTCTCTGTGGGGAGATTATTATATTCATATGCTGGACAGTAACAGTGTTACTAACAATGGTAACTATTTGACCTACGATAAAGACGGAAATATCCAATACGGATTTTCCGAGAAAGGGAAATGGGGCTATCAGAAAAAGACCTTTGGCCTGTGGAATATCTTATTCCAAAAAAAATATCGACAAAGACTCTATGGTATACTTCGGCATCGACAATCTTTTTAACCATCATGACGATGATCAGGCCTTCCAGGAACGGGTCTATAAATTCGGCGTGAATATGAAATTCGGCTCAGACGGACACGACGACGGACCGGCCTCGAAGACCGTAGCCAAGGCCAAGGAAGTCGTTCGTGCCAAGCTCCGTGACGACGACTGGTCTATCCAGGTACCTTTTGACACGGAAAAAGAAGAAGGCGTCGAATTCATCGGCGATTACCGGGCCCGGTGGAATTCCTTCACGGGGAAAGTAAAGCCGTCGGAAGCTCGGGTTACAACCGTTGCAAACGTGGGTACGGCCTATAAAAATTATTTGGAAAAGGCAGACCATGGCTTTGAACAACGCTTTTGTGCCGGCATCGACGCCCGGATCGGCGACAACACGAATGTAACCCTCTTGGGAAGTGTGTCCGGCATGACCGGTGTGGACACCATGCATGACGTGAGTGATTCAAAAGGATTGAACCATCAGCACATGGATACGGTCGATGTGACCCAGCATGCAAATAAATGGGACTTCTCCATCGGCCGCTTGACGGAATCGATGGGGGTGACGGGCTATTGGTTTGGCAAGGAATATGACGGCGGCCGCGCCGTCTGGACCAGCGGGAAAAATCAGGTCCGAGTCGGCTACGGTGATTTCAGTCAGAGTACGGGTGTCAGTGACAGTGCCTATACGCATGCGACGCGGCAGGTCTTTTTCAGGGGACCTACGAAAGCGGAATGGTTAGGAAATATGGGCAGCGATAACCCTGACTATGAAACGATGCAGCAGAAGCTGCAGAAGGCCGCAAATTGGCAGGAAGAGAAAAAAATTTTTCAGGATTATTTAGCGGTGATCAAGGAAAAGAATCCTGAAGGATATACTGAATTGATTAATAAACTTATTGCAGAAAGTGATGATGCGGCAAGTGATGGATTTCAAAAGAGTTTGTATATTGGTATTGAAGCAATAATGCCTGTTTTGGTGAAGACGACAATTACGGACCGTAATGGTAATGTATTCGGTTAATATCTTAGCAATGAAACTGCGGAGGGGATACATCTCAGTCTTCAATATATGAAACCGGAGGATTTTTTGAATGATAAAGAAATAGAAAAACGACTATATACCGGGACATTACATAACCTTGACAGGGTGATACCTAGTATATTTGTAGATGAACATGGTGTTATACATAGAGCTCTGTGGAAAAAAGAAGTAATACAGTATGGGTCTTATACGGGAGCGATGGGACCTATAGGTGGATACCAAGAAGGAGAATATGTCCCTCTTGATCAGGTTGATCCGTCAGATATCAATTCTTTTTCGCCGCCAGATGCGGTATGGAAGAAAGCGTTTGAAAAGGTGACAACTGATTTTAGAAAGAATATTACGCCTTTATCAGATACGTTTAAATCCTATATTCTAAACAACTGTTGGAATCCAGGGGAGTGTATAATAAACTGTGTAAGTAAGTCAGCAACAGATTAAACGATACTCCCCCTCGGGGATGTCAAACACATGCGGAGGTAATAATTTTATGTCAAAGAAACAGCCCACACGGGGTGAATCCCTTGCTAAAGCCATTATCAGTGAATATAAGCCAAAGACCGTGGAAGATATGCAAAACGCTCTTAAAGATGTTTTCGGGCCTATGTTTGAGGCCATGCTGAATGGTGAAATGGAAAATCATCT
>NZ_LEKT01000008.1 GCF_001045675.1 Megasphaera cerevisiae DSM 20462 | reverse complement strand
ACAGTGGGGAATACTTACATTTACTTACAGTCAAACAACAAATAATGTGCGTTATTACGATGCTACAGTCACGTTTCCTTTACAAGTCACTACAACCATGTATGTAGGGGCGATGCATTTGGGTGGTAGCACTTCTATCCCTGCCGCATCATGTGGCACAGCAGTAAGCAACGGATCGGCTTCTTTGCGCTTTGGGACGACATATGCCAACTCTAACACTATGCAAGGATTCATTATGATAATTGGCACTGTTTAATTACTTAGTAACTACAAACCAATATAGGTAAGCACCTCTATCGTCTCCTAACCACTTGCCGCCTGAGCTGCTGTAGGTTACTGTCCGTATGGTTGCACCTTCATGCATCCCAATAATGGCGCAGACAGTTGCCGCTATCGGAAGTATTAATGCACTACCTTCGTAGCTACCTCCCCACTGTTTACTTGCCAAGGGCCATCCATAAAATGTTAGATGTTGCTGATCCTGGCGTATATCCTTGACCTATTTCATAATCTATCAAAACATAAATTCCAGAACTATCAGCATTTGCAATATAAGGAGAAATGACAATATTAGGAATGTCATAACAATTAGGTGTAACTGTACTCCATAGATGCGTCATTGAGATATTAAAAGCAATCTTTCTTGTTGTAGCATCAATAGGCATTGCATCGTAATTTCCCCACTGTATAATTAGGCCGCCGAACAAATCACCAAATTTAACATACCCATTTTGTGCGATATTATACTGTACCCCCGTGGCATTAAAGACCAGCTTCACCAGCTTGGCCATGAGGCTGTCCGACGTAATACTGCTGATCGTACTTGCTAATACATTGCTGGCAAGATGTGCAATCACGCCCTGCCCAAAATCTGTTACCTGGGCATGTTCTGTTTCCGGATGCAAGGTATCATAATCTTTGGCAGTTTTATTGTAACGATGGAAAATTGATTTTAATACGGACATGGTACGTACTCCTTTCAAATATAAAAAAGCAGACCCGCTTAAGTCTGCTACGTTGTAATTTCTATGACGTTTACGTCAGTTCCGGTCGGAGATGTATTGGCAATATAGACGTTTTCCCATGGCACTTCAATCCACACGGACGATCCCGCCGATGCTTGCACGGAGCAAGTCACATCAGACGGGCACCGGATATATTCCAGATCATTCCATGCCGTACTTCCATCGCCGCATTTTACATACTTTGTATCCGTTTCTATCCCAAGTTCGCCATTTAGAAGCACTTTGTTACTTGCCGCCCACTCTGCAGCCGTTCCTGTTGCCGTTTCTAATCGTCCTTTAACTCGAATAATCGACATACCGATACCTCCTACGTAGAGGCGGATCCACCATCAAGTATAAGGACATCTCCGGATGGGACAAATAATTTTGATGTAGATAGACTGGCAGCTGCCATTTTCGCATCGGTGATAGTGCCATCGGCAATTTTGGCCGCTGTGACGGATCCATCGGCAATTTTAGTCGTGGACACCTTGCCAGCACCAATGGTCGGATTCGGGTACGATCCCGTCAAATCTCCGCCGGCTGAACCACTAGGAGGCATACTAGCCGGCATCGGATGTTTATGATCGGCTCTTGCAACAGCGGCACTGGTACCGATAGCCCCGGCATCACCGACTGTTTCCGTTGCCGGCATAACGGTTGCCAAACTGGCATTAAATGCGGAATTCTTTGTTGCAATCTTCGGTTCATATGTACTGGTAGCCGCGTCAGAGGTTATGTATCCTTTGGCCGTAATAGCCTGTTCTGTACGCAAGGGTGTCATGGCTTTCGTATTATCAGTACCCGCCGTTGCTTCCGCTTGACTGGCGATATCCAATGGATTAGAAACGGAAACATAGGCAGTACCACTCCACCGATATTCACAAGCCTTTGCATCTGCTGTCGAACTGATATCAATATAAATTTTCCCGCCCTCACCGGTTATGACCGTGACGTGTGTTGATTCTTTATAAAATTTTCCGCTGTAGTAATAGCCCTCAATAATATCATCCACATAACTTGGCAGTTGGCTGGATGGCACCTGCCCGGAACTGTCCAATGTGGCCACACCGTTAGCCACGCCTTTTTGTGATGTAGGAATCTTATCACTATCAGAAATGGTGATATTTCCCGTACCGTCAAAGGATACGCCGTTAATCGTCCGTGCTGTCGCCAGTTTATCTGCAGTCTTCACAACACCATCCGCACTGCCTTTATAGTCCGATATCTTCATACAACTTGCCAGCGCGCTTTCAATGGATCCTGTAAAATAAGGGAGCGAACTATATGCCGTGACACCATCTCCGAATTTAAGTTTTTTAGTGTCTGTCTCATACGCAAATTCCGCTGCCAGCAGAACCAAATTAGACGTTGCGAAATTAGCTGCTGTATCAGCCCGTGCTGTCAACCTTGCCACTACTGCATTATTAGCCATTTGCATTACCTCCTGAAATATATTCAATAGCGTTAAAATCCCGGCCGACACAATAATATTTCAAACTATCATCGTCCCACCGGTACGTTGCATTTTCCTCTGTTGCGATATAGACAATATCTGGATTGCCGACTTTGGGAAACGAATAAATGTCAGCATATTGAACTTGTCTTACATTTTCAATACGTTTCAGCCATTCTGCTTCCGTGCCGACAAATCCATGATCCACGGCAACCGCATAGGCGCTTTTCCCATCGGCTCCTACATTGCCGGTATCACCTTTGTCCCCCTTATCGCCTTTATCACCCTTGGCAACTGCTCCCAAGCTGGCGTCTACACTACCACCGGAAATAATAGCAACCGATAAAGAAGCAGCTGTTTCTTTCAGATCTCCTTGTAAATCCGACATAGACTCACCTCGTTACATCTGGCATGACATAGTAGTTATACGGTCCAAACGTTTTGACTTGTGCCTTGCCATATACATCCGTATATTGCACTTCAATATCATATACGTAGGTGCCATATGCCAACTTATTAGTATCGTCATGCTCAAACGTGACCATTCCGGCATCCACAGTTTTTTGCAATACAGGAACATCATCATCAAACGTTTTTTTCGCCGTAAACGTTGCCGTATATTTTTCTATCAGGACACCATCCACTGTAGGCGCAAACGCAACAGTTCCCGTATCACCCCGGGTATGATAGATGCAATTATCAATTGTTTTTAACATATACCCTCACCTCAACTGACAATTTCGCACCACAAGCCATTATCGATCATGGATGCTGGCTTATTGGCGGTCGTCGTTACCCGTACTGTATCGGAAACAAGCTGCCGGATATCGGTATGCGCTGCAGTGTCCTTATTATGCGCGCTGATGTCCGTTCCAATCTTAGTACGAATATCTGCATGAGCCACAGTATCTTTATTATGCGTACCTATATCCGTTCCAATTTTAGTACGAATATCTGCATGAGCCACAGTATCTTTATTATGCGTACCTATATCCGTTCCAATTTTAGTACGGATATCTGAATGTGCCCCAATACTCTTATTATGGTCTGCAACGGCAGTTGCCAGTTCATCACTTGCCGCCGTTGCAGATTTTTTTATATCTTCTTTTAGGCGCTCATCATTGCTAAAAAGCTGACTGGCCATTGCATTTTCCAAGTCATACCGCACCGGATCATTTGCCATCCGCTGCGGAAATCCGTCCGTATTATACTCAATAGTATTATCAATTCCGTTTTCTGGCCGTGTTTGATTCCCGATAACGTTAGGGAACAAGCTCAACCACTTACTAAGATAGCTCATTATCCATCACTCCATTCCATATTACTGGACCCATAGGTGTAGGTGCCGTCAAAATTAATATGCCCGTTCCAACTATAGCCGGTGTAAATATTCATTCCCAAATGAGCCGGCTTAGATGTCAAAATTTGCTTTCGCATTTCCTGCATCATACCAGCATCTTTACAAGTCGTATATAAGTTGAAATAATATAGATCATTATGTTCTTCAACGTATCCAGCTCCGTACGTTTGTACAATTTGATTCATCGCATCAACGGTACTGGTACGGGCACCGCGTATTTTTTCCAGTAACTTATTCCGTCTGTACTCATACGTATCATTCGTTCCCGGAGACAGATTATAGACCCGTTCCCAATCATCAAGCCCCCAAGTGGCACTGCTGGCAAATAATTGCTTTGTCATATCAATAATTTCCAGTCTAAGTTTTTCATGCTCCCAGGACAAAGCACCTTGCAACAGTGTAAAGACGGGGTCTTCTGCAAGAAAATCAGGCAAATACCGCTGTACATTAACCGGCGTTGTTCTCAAGAGTTCAAACGTCATGAGATGGTCACCGTCCCAAGAGTGGCAATTTCTTCTGACGTCAATGCAATATTTGCTGTCCCATCATTTATTTTTAAATTTGAGTAATCATTTACTCCGTTATCACTTAATAAAATCGCTCCGATTTTTGCAATAGACACGTAGCCGGTATCTGACGAATTAATAATATTCTTTTCAATGGTAATAAAGTAATTTTTCACATTTTCTTTAAACGTTGATTCATTCAAGGTTCCATCAATAGAAACGGATATATTAATGGCTTTGGGCGCAGCGCTGGCGACGGTAACGGTTGCCCCAATAGGGCGCACCGTTTCAACATAAGCCGCAACGCTTTGAACTAACGTATCGCTTGCTTGTTCATAGTTATAATTGACAATAACAACTTTAACCGTTCCAGGGCCATCCCATAACGGGATCACTTTAGCAGATCCCACGCCTGAAACGCTGGTGGCCCACTCCATATAATGATATTTGTTTCCGGACGTTCCCGGAGTCCGCACATGCGTAAGGTATCGGCTCAACAGACTGCTATCATCTTCCTCATCGTATCCATCATGCATGGCTTCGGCATTGACAACGCCGGTAATGCCGGGTATCGACATGGGAATAACTGTAATTTCCCCGGCTGCCACATTCCCGTCTGCCCCGGCGATGACAGCCTGCACAGCTACGTCCGTGCTGCCGGAAATCGTCACGGTTGCCAGCGTTTTAAATTGTGTACTGGCTGCCGTGGCAAAAATACTCCCCGTAGGAAGCGTTCCACTCCCTTTGACTGTAACCGTTCCCGTTGCACTAACTGCCGATTTTCTAATAATGCCCGCTTCAGCCGCCCGCCTGGTAAGATAATCACCCCAGCTGGTATCCGCAAACGCCGCCTTGTATAATTGCTCCAGCTCCACTTCTGCTTTGGCAAATTCAATACTATTTGAGGAAAATATATCATATTCAAACGTTCCCTCAAATTTGCTGGCAGCCGTCGTACTTTTGATTTGTAATTCTTCTAATATATCAGCTTGTTCTCTGGCACTATACATTGACGTTCACCTCCCCATACACGGTCGTAATATCTACCTCACAAACCACTTTATCACCGGTGGCCGTAAATTCGACCGAATCGACGCTGGTAATATATGGATTCACCATTAAACACTCAATAATAATCCGCTTAATTTCGCTGTACCGCTCCTGCACGCCCATGACTTTGCCAATAAATGGCTTTACTTCGATGCCATACTGCCAACTGTAGGCAAGGTATTGATACCGTTCCGTCTGCAGAGCTTTATATACCCACACTTTTACGGCTTCCACACCCTCGACCATGATATGTTGTCCATTCCCGTTGTATAGGAAACAGTTTTTCTCGAAATCCCAAGCATATTCCCGACACATTGACAGATTATCTTCTGTTGCCGTTGTATCCGTCATACCAGACCCGGTCCCTACAAAAGGAAATTCCTCACTCATAGCTTCACCACCTTATCCTCAATGATATACAGCTGTGCATCTTGTCCATATACCGGGATCACACTTACTCTGTCGCCTACTTTTAATGTGTCGGTATAAATGATCGTATCGGTATAATCATTGTTGATATCATGATTATGACTTTCATACGCCGCATCGCCGCTGCCGCCGCCGCGGTTTTGCGTGGCACTAACAATGTGCCCTTTTCCTGTACGTTGATATCCAATGAGCAAATATTCAGAAATATAGACATCCTCTTTGGTAAGTTCGATGTTATTCACCATTACTTTGATATCCGGCGGCGGGGCTGTCACAATACCAATCATAGTGCCCTGTGGTCGTTCTTCCTGCGCTATTCCATGCATGGTATGGACCATATTTGCCATAGATTGCGCTGCGGTTGGTGTATTTTTGGTTCCCATTGTGGATCATCCCCTGCTTGTCTTGATAATCTTAGTCGGTGTCATGCCAACGTCCGTATAATCATGGCTGTGGACAACATGATTTGCGCTACTGCTATTGCCATAATATCCTCCGGAACCATCATAGATAACAACATGGTCGTTATCCCCATAGACAATGCAGTCTCCTTTTTGCAAATTACCGGGATCAAATGATTCTACGGCAATGCCGCTGTCTTGCGCATCGCTTACCATCGTGGGAACGCCGGTCACACCCGCATTGGCTTCTTGTGCCAAAAATGGGCTGTAGTAACTCCCCACTTTGCCAACGGCTTCCGCACAGCCATTTTGACCGTTGTCCATTGTTACGCCGCCCCAAGCCTTATATCCAGCAGTAAGTCCCTTACTGACAGGAAGTTTCCCGGTACCAACGCCGTTCCCATCGCTCCATTCGGTTTCATTCATCAGATTTTCAAATTCGATTTCCAGTCGCATAAAATGCATACCGTTTTCAAAGGTATGCGAATCTGATTTTACCCAAAATTTCCCGGTAAGTTCTGCCTGTATGTCTTTGATTGTAATGGAATACGAGGATTTGACGCGGTAATCTCCTAAAACATCTATCGTTCCAGTGCGTTCCGGTCCTTTTAGCATGGCCTTTACTTTTTCCTGCGTATTAGCTTTCGGACTGGATTTATAGACATCCTGTATCATGCTGTATTTCTTTATCCAGTCTTCATTGGACTGATACCCGGTAACATTGCCCTGTTCATCGGTAATCATAACGACATCGACCAGATTCTCGATACTTTCCTTATAGTTACTGTTTTCCACATTGACATACTGATCCGCTGTGACCTTTTCGATCAATGTTCCCTTTTGTATCACGTCCAGTGCATCGCCATTCATCACAAGATGATACAAGACATCCGGGTCATTTGCGTTGGATTTGGCATTATTGATTTGTTTAGCAGCATCGGTGTAGGCCCGCATAATAATTTGGTACCCGGTCTTTTCGGCCGCAATAAAGCTGACCTGTTTGCCCGTTTCGATGATGTTACCTGTTTTGATACCCATCTCAGCACAGACAGCCTGGGTAATCGCTTCTGGCGTCATATTCGTGAATTTACGCGTAGTCTTCGACCGGCAGAGAATAAACAGATTGTCGTATGCAGTGACCGTAATATTGGATTCCTGCGTATTCTTTTCAATACTGTACACATTGCCTTGAAATTGCAAATTTCCATCTTCATCATATCCATAAACAGTTTCACCATTATTAATTACGTAATTCGGCAAATTATGGTCCCGCGCATCCTGCACATAATCAAATATAAGCTTCCTGGCAACCTGCAGCCGTGCGCCGGACCATGTGATTTTCTTTACCAACTTGGATATATCTGTACCATTGTGTTTGATAATCAATTTTTAATCACCAACTTGCGTAGCTTACTAATATTATTAATTGCCAGGTCTTTTAAATCATTAGATTGCACAATACGACGCCAGTGCGAATATTGGCCATATGATTTTTTGGCCGCATCCAGCACATCAGCCCCTTTTTGTACCAACGTGGCCGACGTAGCTGCCTGTGTATTATCGGCTCGTTCTTTTAGACCTGTTGTACTATCAACCGCTTTATCATTATTGGCTGCTGGCGTATTTAGATCTTTATATTCGGTAAGCCCCAGTGTGTAGTAAATATCCTGACTGCCGTCTTGTTCCCGATAATCAAATGTTTGTATAGCCATCGCCATGTTTACGGGTGTCCCGGTAATAATGACCCGAATCGGTGTTCTTGTCTCTTTCCACTTGATAAGCTGTTGTACACATTCTGCCGGAGATTTAGTATCTCCCACAACAAACGGATAATCATGAATAAGAGCTGGGAAAAAACATTCCAGCGTCAAGGTTTGCAGCTTCGGCATCCCAAAAATTAAGGCTTCACCCACTTGCGTAATACTGACGATTTTATTACCTTGCGCCGTAGACACTTTATAGGTGGCAGGGGTAACAGGCAGTATCAACTTGTCTGTATCATGTGTCAGAATAACCTGCCGATACGCTCCGCCTGTACCCCCGCTTAATGCCGCCGACAATATTTCTATGACATTACTTAGCGCGCCCAGTCCCATTAGTAATCACCTCCGTAATTCAGGTTTGCCTGTTCCGCCAATTGAAACAATTGATGTGCAATTTTATCAATATCGGCTTCTTCCCTAACCACAAAGGTATTGCCAGTAAAAAGAATGCCACCGGATGAATTTCTGCTGCGTCCCATCTGCTGTTCAATAATCCGCTGTGTTGTAGCGGCCGGGTAGATACGGCTGCCTTGTGGTAGATCCACGATTTCGCCGCCGTGCTCATTGATCTGTGTAAGGCCCCCTTCAAAATAGGACGAGCCTGTCGCATGTCCACTAAGACCTGTGATTTTTGACCCTCTGTTCTGTACATAACTTACGTTATTAGATATCCAGCCCCAGGCACTAGAGCCCCTGCTTTTAATAGGTTCCCATACATTTTCATTGAACCAGTCTGCAAGCCCGCCGAACGCACTTTTAATAGATCCTACAGCTTCACTAAAACTGTTTTCAATCGCAGTAACCGGCCCAGATACAGAGGATGTAATAGGCTGCCATACGTTGGAATCAAACCAATCGGCAGCCGTGCTAAAAGCACCCGTAACAGAATCCCAACAAGATTTGGCTACATCTGTTATGCCAGACCAACAAGAACTGGCAAAATCTGCAATGGGCTGCCATACATTGGAATCAATCCAATTAACAGCAGCATCCCAATATGGCTCAATCGCATCCCAAACAACAGCCCCAATGCCAACAATAAAATTCAATGCTCCTATGGCATCATTTTTTATCGGCTCCCATATATTACTGCTAAACCATGACGATATTGCGCCCCAAGTATCCGATAGCGATTGAACAGCGGTAGCAGCCCCATTTTTTATCCAATCCCACGTCTCGGACGCCCCTTTTTTAATGGCGTCCCATTTGCTGGAAAGATCAATAGCGTTAGCAACCGTTTCTCCCAATGCACTGCCCCCAAAATACCCGGCAGCGCCTCCCGCAATCCCTCCTATCGCGCCCCCGACCGCTGTCCCTGCGGGGCCAAAAATAGATCCAATAGCCGCACCACTCATCGCCCCCAATTTGCCGCCGGCCCACATACCACCAAGCCCGCCAATGGCACTTGCAGCAGCTGTCCCGCGCTGTCCTTCCGGTGCATATGCCACATCCAGCGCGCTGCTTCCCAGTGCAAGGACTGTCCCGATAATGGGTGCCCGCCCTAGCAACTTACTCCATCGGGAAGAGGCTTTAGGAATAGAGGTGCCCGTGGGCATTGGTTTCTGTTTCATTGGTTTTCCATCCGGACCCAGTATGGTCGTACCGTTTCCTGACGCAGATTTCAGCCCGTTTACGATGACGGTTTGCGCATTTACAATCATTTCCCGCGCCATACCAGCTGCATCACCTATACCACCACCCAGTTTTGTGCCACCTAGTCCTGTGACGGCATCTTTCGCTTTGAGCGCCAATTTCGTAATCTTATAGAGACCGGCTGCTAACACACCACCGGCCAACACGGAACCCACGCCATCAAATTCCAGAAATTTATTTTTTAAATCATTGATACCTTTACCGGCAATCTTAAATACATCCGAAAAATCGAATCCATCTTTAATGACCGTTCCGGCATATTGCACAACATCCGTCAGTTCTGTAATAAATCCGCGCAAACCAAAACTATTATGACTATCCATTAATGTATCTTGAAAATTTTCCCATGCGCCGGATAACTGTTCAATATCTCCTTTGAGATTATCCATCCGAGCAATGGCGACGTCTTTTGCCGTGACTTTATTCATTTCCTGAAACATGTTAGTTACACCGTCTGCACCTTCACGCAGCAGGATCATGCCGCCACGAATAGCGTCTGAACCGAACATGTCATACAACGTGCTTAACTGTTCCTCTTTCGTCATATCCTTCATGCGATTGTTCAAAAGACCGGCAATATCAGCCAATGATTTCATATTCCCTGCGGCATCGAAAAAGGCAGACGAGCCGCTTTCTGTAAGCAGATTCAGCTTTTCAAATGCTGCAACAGCCGTTTTTCCTTTGGGTACTAGGTTAGATAGCATTGTTTTTAAGCTTGTACCAGCATCCGATCCTTTGAGTCCGTTTTGCGCAAATACGGCAAGGGCAGTGTTTGTATCATCAAAACTCATGCCCGCGCCAGCAGCAACAGCAGAACATGCTGCTAAAGAATACTTCAATTCTCCTACACTCGTTGCACTGGCATTAGCCGCCCCCGCAAGAGTATCAGCTGCATGTGTTGCGTCATCTACCTTAAAGGCGTTCATGGCCGTGCTCATGATTTCAGCGGCATCCGGTAGTGCAATATCACCGGCAACCGCCAAATTCAAGGCAGCTTCAGAGGCATCTCCTAATACATCTTTGATATCCACGCCGGCTTTCAGGAGTTCGGCCATGCCTTTGGCTACTTCTGTATTGCCAAATACGGTAGCTTGTCCTAATTCCATAGCCTTTTCTTTTACCTGATCCATGGCCGCTGCATCTAACCCCGTAAGGGCTTTGATTTCCGACAGTTGGGCTTCAAAATCCATATATGTCTTTATGGTGTCGTAGATTCCATACCCGATGCCGGCCGCTCCTGCCATCTGCAGACTGGTACCCATGAGCATACCGCCGGCCATATTAGACATGCCGTTTGATAATTTTCCACCCATACCGCCGTCTTTTGCCATGTTATTTTTGACATTGATCATGGCCGTATAGGTTTTACCTTTGAATTGATTTAATTCTTCCTGCACTCGCTTGATTTTAGAGGTAGCCTCGTCCTTAGCTTCCAATCGAGTAGTATAGGTTCCTTTGATACCAGATAAAGATTTTTTAGCCGCTTCCACACCAGATATCAGCATTTTTGCAGACGCACCTGTTTTTTCAAAAGATGCAGCGGCAGACTGCAGACTGGAAGGTACCCCTTGCGCTGATTCTTTTAAATTCTTTAATCCTTTTCGTGCCTCGTTTACCGTACCGGTTAACTTATCCTTCAGTTCCAGTGTGGCACTAAGTACATATCCGTTCATGGCTGCCTCCTTCCTGTCGCAATCCACGCCGCTATATCATATTGCCGTTTAAGTTCCAATTCCATTGCTGCATGACAGAATAGTTTTTCTGTCTCAGATAAGGAAAAGAAATAATTTAATGGATGTCCCCGGAGAACCAGAAAAGCGGCCGTAGCCGCTTCCCAGTTCTCGTTAATTAGTTTTTTACTTCTTCATGCACCGCAGTTTTAATATCCTTGCCATAACCGGCACATTCCATAATTTTCTTCGAAACACCCACAACTTCCCCAGGATCAAACAATGCGTCCACAATATCTGTCGGTTCCGTACATCCATACGCTTGCTGCAAAGATGCATCTTTAAGATTCGGTGCAGTCACTAAATTTAAAATCATATATTTATCACTTTCACCTGACTCTTCTAACTTAGACGCCTCCAACACAAATGACCGGGTAGGCTTTTTAACGGTAATCGTTCCAATAGAAGTATCTAAGTCATACGTTTCCTGTTTCTGTGCCTGAATCTGATCTTTTTTATTAATTAAATCTTGAATACTTACTGCTGCCATATTCTCATTCCTCCTAAATAAACAACTATTACGAAATTGTTTCCATAAACGATGCATCTTCCGGTGTAAAACCGAACGGAAATTCTTTTTCAACTACTTTTCCTTTTTCAAAATTCATAATCGCCAGCTCGTTAAACCAAACATTATCAATACTGCACCGTTCTTTCTGCTTATCCACTGCATCCGGATCCTCAATTAATCCAACAAATGTTGCCCGCGGATCCTGTCCAGACTTCCAAGCTTCAAGATAAGCACTAATATTACGATTGATAACACTTTTTATAGTAATTGTGCCTTCTCCCTTGAGGGATACGATCTTACTATCAACGCTATTGCCAATAATAACATCTTCACGGTTAGCCGTTACCTTACATTCAAATTTTTCAATTTCAAAAAGCAGTTCATTATCCCACCATACTTTGCCGTGGCTTCCATTCCACCGCCGGCGACCACGATAGGTCACATCTTCTGCAGCTCTTGTCATAGTACATTACCTCCTTTCTTACATCGTAAAATCAATATTTAAGTTTTCCATTGCATTTACAAATTTTACGGAACCGGCCAAATAAACAGTATCGCCAGTGTTATATTCTCTAATCTGCTGAGCTGTCATATCGTCTACGTTTGCTCCTTTAAGGATGGCATAATTTCGTTGATATGTTTCATTAATATCTACCGAATTGCCCGCATCCTTATCCAGTACATTTCCCTCAATTTCAGAAAAATAAACAAGAATAGCAGCAATAAACAACATTTTATGATCATAATCATTGATAACCTTGCCAACGTAGTATTTTTTGAAAGTGTCCCGGATATCATCTGTAACCAAGTCAATGCCTTCAATAATCTTGATATACCGGAAATCTTCCCCTTTGTCGGTTGTAAACGTTGTCAAACTGTTGCAGGCCCTGGCGATTTTCACCCCGTCGCCGTCCTGTTCATCAAACAGCAGCATCTGCCCCTGATCAATCAGTTCATCAATATCTTCATACACTTCCACACTTTCAATTTCGGTCAGTTTAAAATACGTGGCCGATCTGTCAAGTGCCAGTCCTGCCAAAATTCCGGCAATTCGTGCCGTATACTGCAATGCGGTATACGTTGTATATACGGCATTCCCGGATGTATCCGTACTGGTCTGCACATTGATATTCCCTGTACAGAAGTTAACGATCCCTTCATGGTCGGCTGCCTGTGCCGTTAATACCGCCTTAAACGTCTTTTTCTTGTTATTCCGCATGGATTTAATCCAGCTGGCAAGGTCTGCCTGATCCGTACCGCTGGCCATGGGTGCGCACAAATAATTCCACTTGATACTGGTCAACATTTTCAATACATCAGCCTGTGTCTTTGTGGCCGATTCAACCGATGCCGCAGGCAGCGTATACAACAAAATTTTGAGCGGAGTCCCGTCCAAACATTTTTCGATCAGATCCTGCGCATCCTCACTCAACGTACTGGGAATATCCGATACGTCGGCAATCTTATACGTCTGGATCACGTCCGTAGTCTCGCATCGCAAAATCATAGCTACAATGCCGCGGGCAGATCGCTTGATTGCAGTGGTACCCTTTGTCCTGAAATTAATCAGGACTTGCGGCAAGCCAAAGACTTCTGCTTCATTTGCCATTTATAATTCCTCCTCATTCAACTCTTGACCGTTCAGTTCGAGTCCTAACTGCTGCATCAGTTCGTACTGAATACCGCCGATTTCTTCGCTTGTGAATGCATCAGCAAAATCAAGATTAAAAATATAATGCAGTATTTCATCAAAAAATGTGGTTTCTGCTTCCAACACCGTAATATATCGGTCTTCAATCCGGAATACTGGCCGAAACATTACCTCCATGCTGTCAGCCATATCATATAGTATGTTTCGGTCTGCACGACCATATTTATCGAGCAGAGGGATAAACTGAATATCTATCTGAATAATTCGCTCGCTGATAATGCGATCCCACGTGTTTGCGGTTGGACGCATCTCGACATAAAAATAAGGTGCATCTGATTTTTCCACGTTATCAAAATGTACCTTATAATCCGGGTATTTAGTTTTTAGTACCGCTATGATCGTTGCTTTTATTGTTCGTAATGTAATCATTTCAGCAGCTCTTTCAACATAGTGTCCGCATTTGCCTTAAATGATTTTCCGGTTTGCAGCATACCGAGGTGCAACATTTTTTTGCCGGGAATGATCTTATTCGTCATCCCGCCTTTTTTAGCCCGAACCCGATGACCATATTCCACATGAGCCGCATATTTCGTATTATTGTACACACGCACAACTCCACCAACAGCAGTTGTACGGTGCCATGCGTTTTTTAGCTGACCGGTATCTGTCGGGGTATTATCTTTTGTCTTTCCGAGCAGTATCTCTGCCTGCTGCGCTGCAAATTGATTGCGTTTCACAGTGCCGGACTGCGCTAATTCGGACAACTTATCATTCAATTCCTCAAATCCCGAAAAAGATATGTTCATTAGGCTTCCTCCCTTCGCCGAACGGATATTTCTTGATGATCTTCATAACAAAATGGCTGGGCAGCGTATAGGACAAATGTCTGGTCCTCATGGCAAACAGTCATAATATCGTTTGGCAACACTTTGTACTTCGGATCCATGCAAAGCCGTAAATCAGTCCGCAGTTTAAAAGCTCTGTCTTCCTGATTCGATTCTAATTCTTTACCATACTGAGACAATTTACAGGGAATATTGACATATACATCGACCGGCTTGTATCCATCAGCACCTTCTTCATCAATGGTAGGCATCTGCCTGGTTACCGTAACAGTATCCGTATACATGATGCTGGACAATAAGTCTTTCAAGTATGTATTTTGTATCATGGCCATACAACCTTTCGCCATCGATTCAATTTGGGTTTAATACTATCAAAATCAGCATCACTTAAAATCCCTGCAGCATTGGTCGCATTTACTGCCCATTCATAGGTAGTGTCATTCTGCTGCAATCTCTTGAGAGGACCCGGAGCACCGGCAGCAGCTTTCACTTCATCATCAATACGTTTGCAAATGAGATCGGCAACGGTATATACCAAACTAGGCGGAAAATCATCACGATGACAATAGTCTAAAATATCTACTACCAACTTTTCAGCAAAAAAGGTAAGGCTAGCCGTATCTGTGACTTGCTGGGCTTTCCTGATCTGCACTTTTTCAATAATAGCTTGTACGGCTTCATCTTGTGTCATCGTGTTATTTCTCCTTTCGCCACTGTTTAAGCGTCATTGTCTGATCTACATAAATAGCGTGCCAATCATCATATGTCATATTGGCCGGTACATGAATGCTTTTATTATTGCTGTTTTTGGCAATCCGGGTACCGCTGCCGTCTGCATGATCACTTAAACTGCCAAATATTGTAGATCTGCAGTTCGGATGCAACGGTGGCATATTTGTTCCCGGCTGTGCGTCTTTTACTAAGTACACATGCCGATCATGGGCCCGGCAAATTTGCGATGTACGGCGGTCCAGCGTTGCAATGAACGTATAGTACTTCATGCCGGATTCGGCGATGCTGTCTATAGCAGCCTGATTCTGTACATAATTCAATTCTGTCCGAACCAACCGTGTCGCATTACTGATACTTACATCCATACGCTGCGTAACTACCTTTGCTATTTTCTGCAAACTTTCACCACGATGTATTGCCGTGACCATTTCATCCTGCAGCAACCGATTCAGCTTCTGCGTATTTTTCCATACCCGTTCGCTATAATTTTTTCCGCTCCATGGCGTTCGCAATACCTGTTCAACATCTTTAGGAATCACCTGCGCCACTGGATTCGTGATTTTCCACTTTTGACCAATATCGTACAAACCATGATAATAATTATCTGTATACGCATCAGTCAAAAAATGATCCATCTGTCCTATAGCAGTGCGTCCAAGCGTATCGAGTTCCATGAGCGTATCGCTATACAGTTTATCCAGTCGAGATATGCGACTACGCATGGCCAACGTATTTAATTCCCGCAACAATCCTTTGTCGTTAGTCTTTTGGATCATAGCAACATACTGCTGCAGGCCCATCCGCCATGTTCGATACTCTGCCCCCATTAAGAGTTTCCGGGCATCTGCTATAGTAAGCTGATTGTCCTTGGCATATCGGCCATACAGCGCCGCTATCTCAGTCTGAATCTTACCCAATGCATCTCGATAGGCCTTGGATAATTCCATTTCAACAGTATTCTGACTCTTTTTGTGCCATGCCAGCTCCCGCTCTTCTGCACGTTGAGCCCAGTATTCTTCACTGTTCATGGTCTACTCCTTACGCGATTTTATGCTTAATAGCAACCATGCGAATTTGCTTAGGCTCGTATACGCGTTTCCAGTTAGTAGCATCTGCCAATTCCGCCCGCGTAGGTGATTCCACATTTTCACGCTTAGCATTCTGCCATGCGATTCCACGAGGATGCATGATAAAACAATGGCGATTATAAAGCATATTTACACCGGCACCTACATCCGGATCCCGCCGAGTTTCAGTCTGTACAAAATCAACCGGAGATCCTTCACCAAATGCAACGGCTCCCTGCCCGAAAATATACGTCGTATATACCCCAGAAGTCACAGGACAACCATCATCGACAATAACGCGTCTCCCCTGATATGCCGAAAATTCCACATCCGAAGAATCACGTTCTGTAGTAATAAGGTTTTGCTGTTTGAGGTAGGTTTTAGTTGCCGAATGCATCGCTACGGCCGTCAGCTGATCTTGTGCATCACCTAACAGCTGCAAGGCATTCATGAACGCCAAGGCGGAAATATTAGCAGCTTTCCCTGTACCAGAAGAAATATCAAGTACATGATCTTCCATTGTCGCCGCTGCAAAGACACCAGTTAACAGATTAATAAGTTCTTTCTGATATTGCCGAGCCCAGTATCTTGATACTAAATCACCAATAGCACGCATCGGATCAGATCCGGCAAGTGCACCAGAAAGGTCTGTTGCCGACCACTTCTGCTGACGCATAATGGTTGTCGATACGTCTTTATTCGATGTAATTTTCTGAAAATCAATTGTTTTCCCTTCGACGATATTTTGTGCCTCACCGGTAAGATCTTCAAAGAAAGGCATATTGTGAGTACGTGCAGCCTCACTGGCAAGTTTTGTAAATTCAGGGCTTGTTGTGATAATCCCGGAATTAAAGAGAGCCGAAAGCTCCATGGTACGATTGACTACATACGGATTAAAAAGTTCAGGGACAATAACGTCCACTAGTGTAGTTCCTGGCATATTTCATCACTCCTTTAGATAGTTACCCCCGCTGCCGCGGCCAACGACCGTGCCTGTTCGGGGTTTTCTTTTAATAATTTCCCTTGTTCTGTCAAATTGAATGAATCTTTTGCAAATGGATTTTTTCCTGCACCGCCAGAACCGCCCGCCGGATCATACTTAGGCGGCTTACCATCATTTTTGAATAAGAACGGCTTACTTTCTACCAGTGCTTTTAATTGTTCATCTAACCCGGTCACTTTTCCATCTTGGCCAAGGATGAGTTTTTCTTTATCAAACAGTCCAGATACGATATCCACATCCTGCGCTTTATCCGCTATGGCTAATTTAATAGCATTGGTAAACTGCAGTTCCTTCATTTTAGTTTCTGCCTCGGTTTTCTGTACTGCATTGGTATCCTGAAGCTGTTTAATCTGTTTTTTCAGGGATTCCATATCCCCTTTACTGTTTTTCAGCGTATCCAACTGTTTATCCCGGTCGGCAATTTGTCCGGTAAGCGTTTTCTTTTCTTCATTGACTTCATTAAAACGCGACTTGGTGACATACTCCCCGTCCAAATACCCTTTAAGAGCCGTAACGGCTGCCGGCCGCTGATCTTCTGCAATTCCTAACTTTTGTGCCACAAATTCTTCAATTGTCATGCTATATTCCTCCTAATTTTCCGGTTTTTACCGAGGTTACCTGCCTCGAATAGAATTTTATGTTCCCGATGGTGTCGATGTACCTGTACTATACTCCGTATTCGTCAGGCAGCAGGTTTGAATGATACGGACAATCTCATATTCCGTATGGTCAGCAACGGCAGTAATAGGAAAATCCTTGCCAAACTGCTTAACATACGCAATCAGCCATTTATACATTCCCTTCACCCCCTTTATTGCCAGTTGGATCATGCAAATCGCCATCATAGGAATCCAATTGCGCCTCTTTATCTTTCTGCTCCTTCTGCAGCTGCTTTTCCTCATCTTCCGCATTTTCTACAAAGGGATGATGTTTCAGGATAGTTTTTCGAGATACGATTCCGTCTGATTGAGCACACATTGCCACTAATTCAGCATCATTACGGATACTGGTACGTGTCCATGTTTGAATAATCGTGCCACAGTCCCGTTTATTTACCTTACAAATAGCGCGTATCAGTTGATTAAAGCCAAGGCGGAATTCCGTTTCCATTAATCCTGCTTTGAGTTCTAACAAAGCATATAAAAATTTCATTGCTTCGCCGCTGGTAGCGTCCAAGCCTTGTTGTTGTGGATCAATGCCCTGTCCCATGTCAAAAATCGCCTTACGTGTAATTTCAAGCATTTTATCTCGAGCTTCCACCGGGATATCAATCGTAAGTGTCGACACACCGCTTTTATCGCCGGCTCCATCACTGTCTGTACAGATAGCTTTATAATATTTGAGGTCTTTCAAAAACTTATTTAGCTCGCCACTTTCACCGGCACCACCATAATTTGTCAAAACAAAAATGACCTCTTGTATATCTTCGAGGTCATCCATAAAACCGCTATAGGTTTTGTCATAAGCATCAACAAGTGCTTTGACACGATCTAAATCACTACTGGGTATAGAATTGTTAAAAAACGGGATAAACGGCACCGCACCAAAATCATGGTGCATAACGTTGTTCGAATCGGATAATCCAGCTTCATAAAAATCAGTAAAACAAGGATAGTCCATTAGGCCTGTTGTAATTTCATCTGCAGCTCGTTTACGGAAAGCCTGGCACTCTGTATCTGTCCAGTACTCATATACATCGTAAGTATCGCCTGTATCTGCATCAATATCCTTATACACACGAAGTACAGCAAGTAATTTTTGATCTAGTTTTTTAGACCATACCGGAATAATTTGCATGGAAGGTACGACGCCATATTGAAACCCACTTTCTGGATCCATCCAATAATGCAGCCATGCAATCCTTGCGTTACTGGCATTCACACATAATAGTTTTGCTTTTTTCGCCCACCCATCCCCTAATGCATTGGCAATAACTTGGTTCATTTCATCGTTTTTCACATCAAAAAGAGGCGGCGTTGTAAACATGTAGGCAGCCTTTTGATCTACTAGCAATTCATAAAAGCTATGGGGGATACGGTTGTCTGCATTCCGCAATGGATTAACAACTTCAGATGTTTCGCTTCCTGGCTTCGTCTTTGGTTTGCGGAACAAAATATCATTCCGTACCCGATAATACCGTTCTGCAATTTCGGCACTGGAAATAAACTCGGCATGCCCTTCTATATATTGAGTTATTAACTTCTTTGCTGCATCCAAATTCAACGGTACTCACCTCATTTCATAATGCGTAACCGGCTGCGGGCCATTTCTTTTTCCATGGCATACCGGATATCATCAATCGCATGGTTGTTTTTATCCGGATAGGCACTAATAAACTGACCGTCCTTATTGCGCTCGTACTCATAATTGACAAACTCCTTATAGGTATTGGGACAGCGCTGCTTATCAATATAAATATGTGCCCGTTCCTGCAGCCATTTCATACCATGCTCCACACTGTCCGGGCCTTTTCTGGCTCCCGTGATATTTGAGCCAAACCCGCGCATTTCTACAATGCTTTTAGGTTCAGCCGAATCAGCAATGATGCGGCAAGAGTTATATTTCTGTTTAATCATTTCAGCTGCCCGCTTATTTGTCAGCTTCTGTTGATACAGTTCGTCAAATATATACAAATCTTCGTGTTTTGCATCATAGTGCATCGCATTAAATGCCAACGGATCCACCGCAAAGCCGAAATCCAACCCATAATGCCGCCGGTCAAACTGTGCGATCATGTCGTCACTCATACGCAAGTCTGATACGTTTTCAAACACAGCCCCGCCGGTGCCGGTGACTTCGCCCAGGTATTCATGCTTGTACAGCACTTCATTCTTAGCTTTGAGCTTTTCGGCTTCCAGGATGAACTGATCGCCTAACCACGCTTTAGGCACGTCTAAATATGTAGAATGATGTACTAGCCGGTCTGGATCATCAAAGAGTATTTCTTCATTCACCCAGTTGTTTTGGCTTTTCGGCGGATTGTACGTACAAAACACCCAGTATTCTTCGCCACCACGCAGCAGAGATTGAAACAAATTCCGGATTTCTTCCATTCCGCTGAATTGATCCAATTCTTCTAACCACACAATCCCCACATACCCAAACGGCAGCTTAATGGACTTGACTTTGGTCGGATCATCTACCCCAAAGAACAAAATCTTCTGTCCGGTTGCCTTATACGTGATTTCATGCGGCGACGTTTTGAAGCGGAAACGGTCAGCAACACCCAACTGATCAATACCCCATTGTACTTGTGGATATACACTGTTTTTGATGGTATTGCCTACCTTACGCAAGACGACGGCATGGCACTGCGGATGCTGCATCAATAACGTCGGTACTTCAATACCTCCGATAAAGGAAGATTTTGTACTGCCACGGCCCCCAGCCAGCCAATAAAACGTATGCGTATGCTGTTGTATATCCCAGAACACCGGATCAAACGCCGGTGAAATAATATTAGCGATATTTACTTCCATAATCAATCACTTTTCCTATCAAATGTAAATGTAACAGTCTCCTTATCCGGAGCGTCATTTTTAATAGAATCAACTTCAGCCTTAAGCTTTTGAATACGCAGCCGCTGTTCTTCATCTGCCTGTCCGGCCCGGCACATTTCTTCATACTGCTTAATCATATTATTCAGTGTACCCATGGCCCGGGACTGGGCCATTAAAAAAGCAGCCTGCTTATCCCAAGCAAACTGCAGTTCGTACTCCTTTTCCCAAGAATCCGTTTGACCGGAACTTTCTTTTTGACGTTTCAGCACCTTTGTCAAATCATCCTGATCCTTTACATACATGATCTTCTGCGCCCGAATAATGGCAGCATATTTGATACAGATATTATCCCAAAGGATATCTATAGGCGATTTCTTTTCTATAGCCTGCACCAGCTCCGCCGTTTCCGGTGGCAGGTACTTAGCAAATAGGCCATGCGTGACGGCCTTCTGATTATGTTCTGGCCCTCCTGGCCCGCCTCGATTTCCAACTGCATTTGCATTACAAAAGGGTGCACCCTTTTTCGCTCTGGGTGCACCCTTTTTCTGCAACTTTCGCTGCCAATTATTTCGTTGTTTCCACGACTTTACCGTGTTCATAGAAATGCCGTATTTATCAGCAATTTCCTTATATTTCATGCCGTTGACGTAATCAGCATGAGCTTGCACTTTTACGTCCATTACATACTCACCACCGCCTCATTGTGTTGGTTTTGAAATTGGCAACAAAAAAGCACTCATCGCTGAGTGCTAGAAATAAATATCTCAATTATTTATTATCTTATCAATTTCCAAATTTATTTTTTCTAGCTCTTTATTTTTCACATGCCACTTATTCTTTAAAACATCAAAAGCATAAATATTTTTAATATAATTTCCCTTCTTGACATCCGGTAAGCTTTTTATATTTATTTTTTCTATCGTATATTCAGATTCGTGCAATACTTTTGGCAATATATTACAAACACAAAATCCCTCAATACCATCTTCCATTGTTATTCCAAGATGAACGACATGAATTGGTATAGAACAAGAATTAGTAATAGTTACATAAATATTTTTTTCTCCTACTACATCTCCTGAAACGGGAACCATCACACTTGCATTAATATTTAACTTTCTTCTATTGTTAAACCATTGCAAAAGAAATGTAAGGACAGAACCTATAATAACTCCAATGATAGTAAATGCTCCCGTAATAAACGAACCATAAAATTTTTCCTCTTCTTTTATGATACCTAAAAAAACTTACACACTTAACTTGACAAACCCCCATAAAATATCACCTCTTTACAAGGATGATACCATAAAAGCCACCGGATTCATACCGATGGCTTTGTTGTCTTGTATTCAGTTTTCTACAATGTCATTATACCACAAGTTTCCTGTCCAAACCTGCTACAATTCTGCTATAAATCTGCCCAAATCTGCTACAAGAAAAAAGTTATCCACAATCATCAAGACATTAATGATTACTATCCATTCTGTCTAACATTAATTTTCCAATTATAGATTGAAAAAAAGGTTTAATGATTTCCCATTCCATATTTTTATTATCTATCGTTGAAAATATGATAGATTTTTTCCCATCGTCTTTTTCATCGTCTTTTTTTTCGTCTTTATAACCCCAATCAATTATCTGGCAATCAAATAAGAACTGTATGGCTTCGTTATAATTTTTATCCTTCATATCCCCACTTAAAAATATTTTATAACATTTTACTATAATGCATTTCTTTACTTCTTCCCACTTTATTACTTCTTCATTTCCAAAATTTTTTAAATTATTTTGAATCTCGGAAATCGAAAATATATAACATAAATTACTTCCAATATATCTTAATTTTTTTTCGTCTTCATCACATGTTCTAGATATCTCTTCCATATTACGAAGTGATGAATCTAATATTTTTTTTATTTTTTTATCACTTTTGCCATAT
The DNA here is from genome assembly GCF_001045675.1 of Megasphaera cerevisiae DSM 20462. GTDB lineage: Bacteria > Bacillota > Negativicutes > Veillonellales > Megasphaeraceae > Megasphaera > Megasphaera cerevisiae. Next base: position 55,162 of record NZ_LEKT01000008.1, on the reverse strand, counting down.
TCATCCCGTATAACAGTTAAGGCTTCTAAAGCTTTCTTTTGCAAATTACATAAATTTCCTGTTTCCAAAAAGATTTCTGTTAAGTCAATAATTTTAAAAGCTCTCCATCCAATATATCTTTCAAAAAAACTATTAATTTTTATTATGGTTTTTAGATCAAATTGATCATTAAAATAAAACGACTCTGTAGAATTTAATAGGTTTTTATTTATATTTTGGATTTGACCTATGATTTCCTCTACCTGCGACGTAGTATAAATCTTGTGATATCTATACAGAAAACGTATATAATTAACAAATCCCGCTAATTGTGTAACAGTATTATATAAATCACTTTTAAATTTTTTCTTATACTGTCTTCGATTAAAAAGATACACCATAACAGATGCCGCTACAGAAAAACAAGCCGCGATAGCTGAATATACTGCTGGTTCCCAAGAACAAACAATGTTCCATATAAAATTAACCATGATATATGATCACCCCAATTGCATTATATCAGAAAAAAAAAATATTTTCACAAAAACATAAATTTCCCCTGCACCGGAATATCCCCAGGCCCAAACATCATGCCGGACAGTACCTTCAATATATTTTCACTGCGCTTCCGGCAGTATCCCTCTGAGCAATGTGCCGCTCGCGCCGTGATATGCCATGAGAAGGCTTCCACATACTTGCTCCATATGATTGCCCTGTCCGTCTCTCCTAAAGCGTCAAGCGACCGATTGAGGCGATTCATGACCGGTTCTATTTGAGTGAGCTCTGCCTGCAGCATCCTGATTTTCTTTCCCATTTCTTCCTTGCTAAAATAGTCCCGTTCCTGTTGGCTTATAGTATCCCCACTGCCACCGGGGGCAAAAGATAGGCTGGGAACCTTGGGCGCAGCACTCAGCGGCAGCCGGGCCTCATAGTCTGCTATATCAGCCTTGATATTGTCTATATAGGTCGTAATCTCCCGGTACCGTGTCAGATATTCTTTTACCGCTGCTGCCTGTTTGTTTAAGTCCATATCCTATCTCCTCCGCTCTCCCTATCTATCGTAATCGTATCGCCTTCCGGTATGCCGCCTCCGCTGCTGATCGGCGTTGCTGGTAGCAATCCCGTTCGTCATTGCACTTCCGGACACGCTGTCCAAACTCGTCCCATATCCAGTGCCATTCATAAGCGCCCAAAAGCCGCCCACAAAATGCGCAGCGGCTCCGGTCGTCATGCCGGCCTTGATTCGTATTTACTTTTATTGACGGCAACTTTTTAGGCTTGCCGCGAATCCTCCTATTTTTTCGGCTCATATCGTTGCCACCTTTACGTAATTTCTACAAAATTGATATCCGGATGCTTGAATAGCAGCAGCTTCCGCCGCAATACATAGTCCCGTGTCTTAAATCCTTTTACTTCAATGACTTCTTTCCTGCCGTTTGCATACAGCACCATAAAATCGGCTTTATACGTAATGGCCCGCTGCTTTTTACCTTTGTACGTAAATGCCGGCTGTAATTCAAATTGGGGCTGCAGCATAATCGTCTTGATTTCCCCGGCTTGCTGTAGAAGCATGAGCCGCTCGTATTCCCGCAGCTCCTTATGGCTATCCCATATATGGCCGTGCTTTTCGATTTTCCGGGCGTGATACTTAGAGCGATTGATAGGCTTGACCGGCCTGTGAATAGAGGCCCTGCGCTGTACATAGGCTTGGTAGTCTTCCTCTGTCCAATTCATGAACGTCCTCCTTACTCATGTATTTTTCCTGTCCGCCGGTTTTTCAACGCGATTCTTCCGATTACCTCAAAACCAGCAATAGAAAGAGTCCGCTTTGCACTTTTGATCGCCTTGTCCATACGACGGGCATCATCAATATCGGCTTGGCTGATTTTAGGCCGCAGCGCTTCATATGGCGTCAAATCCGCATACCCTTCTATGTTTCTCTTATCCATGCCCTCACCTCGATGCAATGTATGCCAAATATCCTACCGTGATCCAAAATCCTATACACCATACAATGATCACACGCCATACGATGGCTCTTGTTCTGTTCATTTCTTACGCTCCTTTTAATCGTTCATTTTCCCCCTCGACCTTTAGGCCATATGGTTCAACCATTTCAAATATTCGGCTGCCGATTGCCCCATCCACTTTTGAAATATCCCCTACCGTGTATTCACTACTAAAAAATGTGGTAGCATGGTTGAGATACCGGGCATTGATAATATCAAACATCACTTTCAAATCGTCCTGGTCAATATTAACTAAACGGCCATTTTGCACCTTCCCGGAAAATTTAAAAAGATCATCAATATACAAATTTTTACAGGTTTTCCATTTTTCTATCTGCTTACCGTATTCAGCAGTAAAAGATCTCATGCTTTTAATCAATTCTGGCATTTCTGCCCGATACGAAAAATAATAATGTGGTTCATCGTATTTCCGTGTCAAACTCTGGCAAATAGCAATGCATATATGCGTCTTTCCCATTCCGGAACTGCCAAATACGCCAAAACCATGCCCATTGGTTACGTGTTCATGTAAATATTTCTCCGCAAGTGCTTTCATTCTGGCACTCATTTCACTTCTACCGCCGTCAAAGCTGGCAAGAGTATATCTGTCATAATCTTGTGGTGAAACCCCACTGTGCCGTAATCGGCGTGCAATTTTCCGTCGTTCATAGCATAAAGGGCAAGGTTCCATTATTTCATATCCTTCAGGATGCACGCCTTCAATGTATCCGGTATTACCACATTTTTCACATTTGATTCCATCCGGCGGTGTAGACAACGTCCGTACTGCATTTGGTCGAACCTGATTCATTTCCGATTGAGACAAATGATGAATATATCCTACTTTTTGCAGTATCCGTTCCTTATCTGTTATTGCTTTTTGCATGATTTTTTTCACCTCACATCAAAAATCAATCTTATCGTATTGGCTTATTTCCATATGATTCCCATTGTCTGGATCAAATCCGGATGGATCATCATACCCATTCTCCTGCCAGCGTCGCAGAATACCGCCAATATATCCAATATTCATCAGTCCCCGTAGTACAGCCCGTTCAATAGCTTTTAGACATGCATCTAGTCCATAAGTTTTCAACAAATCCAGTAATTTATCTTTTTCAATATCATTGGCAATTGGGTGAACATTATTTTGATAAGACTTAACCAGTTTTCCAAAGTCGGCAGCCGTTTTTTTCGTACTGCTGCTACTTTCCTCTACTTTACTTTCCTTTACTTTACTTTGTGTATTATCGTCCTCATTAATGGAGTTATTGCATGCATTAATGAGGTTGTTGTATGCAGAAACGTTTATAAGCAGAAATCTTGCGTCGTAACGGACTGCACTTCTGCGGGTTACTGCATCAAAAAAACGATGTTGTATTCCTTCTGAAGTTAGTACGCTGTGTTTTTGAAACATATTGGCGTTAAAGAAATCCACCTGCACCGCCTTATCGACAGTCGCGGTAACTGCGCCCTCACTAACCCCAAGTTCGTCAGCAATTAGAAAAGGCATATCGTTGCCCCACCGAAGGAAATACCCGTCATTGCGATAGATATTAGCCAGCAGGCTGATTAGCACCGGGATGGATTGTATTCCGCACGCTCTCATTATTCTACGTATCTTTACGTCCTGCAAAAAACCGACATCTAAAGGAAAATAATCCAATCCTTGCTTTATCGGCCTTGCCATAGCATCACCACCTTATAGGGACTGGGGAGCAGCCTCTGCCACTCCCCGCGTCACCAAAACTTATAAATTCAGTGATGCTTCCAAAATCTTGTCATCTTCCGACTGCGGTTGGTCGCCGTGATCAGCCGGCAGTACTTCCCCGGTTTCCATATCAATCGTTTGCTTAGGTGTCAAATCTTCATCGTCAAACTGCCCTTGTGCAATAGCCGTAGCAGCCGCAATTGTTGAGGAATCTGCCGTTTGATAATTGACCGACATGATACCCCATTTACCGATTAATTTCCGAAATACGGTTTTGCAGGCCATTGAATCGTAATCTTCCCGCCAGACTTTGCCCATATACTGACCTTTCCGGAATTTCTTTTCGTGCTGCTCAATCTGCTTTTTTGTCATGTAAATCGTTTTCTCCATGCCGTTGATCAGCTGGAAATATCCGCAATACCCAATAATGGCCCGCTTTTCTCGCTCGTCATCATCTTCAATGAAATCAAATTCGATTTCTTCCGTAAGACGGTTATAAGACTTCAATTCGCCGTCCCGAACATCAATGACATTGATTTTTTTATAGGCTCCGGAACGCAAAGCTAACTGATTCATCCCCTTATATCCCATAATAAAGGTCGCCTCATATCGGGATGAACCATCCTTCTGTTTGTTTTTAAAGGGAACGATATACGCATATCCCAAGCCCGGATCAATAGGTAAATCATAGGCCGCTGCTTTCAATGCGGCCTGAATGATTGTGATCGGTGCATCATAAAATACATGCTGTAAATTAGAATCTCCATTCATCATGGCCACAAGAGAGCCGATAAACTGCGGCACCCGTTTTCCTAACAACTCATTAAACCGCTTCTGATACCCGTCTTTACTCAACATCACATTAAATAACGCTGCAATATTCTTCTGAGTTCCATTTGTTTCTGCTGAATGATTTTTACTGGCAACAATAACGCCGCCTTTAACATTTGCCATAATATAAAACCTCCCTTATTTATACCTGAAATCCCTCTGGATACGTTGTCTGTAACGGGCGATATTCTTTATTTCCGTCAATTTCACGCTTGCCACATTCCTTGCAAGGTAATTCTGGAATGACGTTCTTATGATAATTTGCATCGTCATATCCTTTTATCTTTTCCTCATGCCCACAAAAGGGACATATAAATTCTGCTTCAAAATCTCTTCTATTTTGCCAAATAATTTTTTTTATCCTCATATTAATTTTCTCCCTATACCCGTAATACACGTGTCGGTTTACCGACTTTTTTATATTGATCGAAAATATCCGGTAGTTCTGACTTTAATTTTTTACTGTCCAGCGTGACACGGCCATTCTGCAGCTTCCATGTCACTTTACGTTCACCGGCATAGCCGATTTCATTATCACCCAGCAGCAGACAAAGTTTGTTTTCCGCTTCTTTCAAACTCGTTTCAACGATTTTCTTCTCTGTTTTATATGTATCAATCAAACTCAACAAATCCTCCGATTCGGGCGGTAAATCCACTGCTTCCAACTGTCCACCGGGAAACCGTTCTTTAAGAGCCGATTCGCAGCTTTTAGAGCCATCCACCGGCGGTATTTCGTCTCCCAGGACGTACCGAGTCCAAAAGGCCAATTCATCTTCCCGGAGTGCCCGGATATCTTTCTCGTTTCGGGGTATTTCCTTCCATACAAAATGATTTCCACCGATAAGGCAGGCAATATACCACGTTTCACACCCGGTCACCATCATATAGTGCTGGCACTGCACGTAGTATTGCGTCGGAACTTGATCATCTACCCATTCCTTGGCAACAAAACCGTTCGCCGTTTTGCATTCTAAGCCGGCATTTTCACCAACAATCATACGATCCACATTAGCCAAAATGTACGGATAGTCTGCGCTCTGCAGCATCCCCTGTTTGCGGACCTTCTTCCCTGTTACTTCACAAAACCGATCTGCTACCGCCTGTTCAAGGACCGTCCCCCAGTAGACATATTCATTGTCACTGAGATCTTCCGGCTGCACTTGCCCGGTCTTTTCCATCCACACCTGAAAAGGTGATTTCCATCGGCTCAGCCCGATTACGGCTGCTGCGTCGCTGCCACCAATCCCCGCAGTCCGCATTTTTAGCCAGTTTTCATGATTTTTCATTTCTTCAACGGTCATAATCAATTTAGCGTCCATGTCTGCTGTCCTCCTCCACTACATCCCAATGTTTATCCAAAAATGCGATAACCCAGGTTAGTACTTTTTCTTCCTTCTGGTGCCGTTCCATCGTGGCCCGATTGCGCAAATCATATAATGTAACCATATTCTTCTGTTCTTGCGTCATTGTCTTCTCCTATTTTCTATGCTATACTTTACGCATAACCTTTTTAAAAATCATTTTTCACCTCTAGGGTCTTACGGTGGCAGCCGTAAGACTCTTTTTTGTTTGCTTACATCGCTGTAATTTAATGGCCATACTAGCCGATATCAGACTTTCCAATCTTGTACAGTAGCGGTTGTACTCATCCGCTTCCTCTTTAGCAATAACATCATCCGCACATATTGTTTCAAGAGAATCATAAGCATTGCATACATTCCGGAGATTAACCCGAAGCTGCATCGCACTTGATGCAATCCCTGATAACTGAACCTTTGGCAATAGTAGCTGTCCTGTTGCCGATGCTGTTGATAAATAGGCATATCCTAGATATTTAGACCCATAAACCTGCATCATCTTTGCCACGACCTCATCGCAAGGAAGTATCTCTCCTGCCTCGTAGTAAACAAGTACTCTCCTGGAAAGACCCAGTGCTTCTGCTGCACATTCTTGAGTCAAATGCGCATTTTTGCGAGCTAAACTAATTGCTTGTGCGAAGTCCCCTTTCATGGACATTTTTCTCACCTCCTGTAAAATAAAAGAGTAATTAAAAATGTATAATCAGTTGTTGTCCTGGCTGAATTACCGCATCTCGATCAATGTCATTGTCTTCCATGATCTGATAGTAAAATTTACGGATATCGGCATTTTTATCAACGAACTGTGTAGAAATACTCCACAGCGTATCGCCTTCATGTACGGTGTAAGAAGCTGCTTTAACTTCTGCACCATTGATCTGTCCTACATAGATTCCAATAGCACTTGCCAGTAAAAATGCAACAAATATTAGTTTTTTACTTCGAACCCGCAGCATTTTTTTTGATTTGTCGACTACTTTACGCCGACAAGTAATCCTGTCGTACTGATAGACTACCTGCTTCTTCATGTTGCACATCTCCTTTTAAGTTCATCAAGGCTAATGCCAAGATATTCTGCAAGCTGGTTCGGATTAATAAAATAGTCAAACCGGGAACTTCCTTTTTGTTTCATGGCAATTCCAAACGGCAATAGATTCCGCTGAACACCGATGCGAACGAACTGCGGACCTTTGTTCATGATCTTCGCTGCCATAGTAACAGTTATTTTCATAGTCTCACCTCCCCGTAGCGTTAAGCTGCCAATAAATTATGCTATAATCATCTCTGGAAGGAGGTGATTATAATGCCAAAAAATAATAAAGTTACGTCAAGGAAAGCAGCCACAGCTGCTTCTAAAGTTCTCCGCGATGGTCGTACAAGCAAAACATCTAAAACTGCTGCCGGCAGTGCATTAGCTCAACGACCTAGCAAGAAAAAGTAACTTGTTTTCCGGCTCTGGAAGGTATTTACTTTCCAGAGTTTCGCATTTGTATTACTTTCAAGTTATTTAACCTTTTAACAATACTGACCCCATCAGTATCAATGGTGATACATGTGTCATCATTAAGTTCATCACCTAACAATGAGATAATTTCACAAGATAAATCAATTAATTTTTCTTCCACTGCTTTTTCCATCCTCTCGCCTCCTCGTGTTAATATTTTATTTTTGTATCTTTTAAAGATACTTCGTTGGCATAAAAAATATTCTCTATAGTATATCCTAAAATATCAGATACTTTTTTAGCTTCTGCTAAAGTAAACTTAGTCTGCCCTAGTTCTTTTTTATTATAACCTCCTTTGGTTTCTAACCCCATTAATTCTGCCATTTGTTCACAAGTAAGTCCTTTTTTTCTCCTTAGATCTTTTAGCCGTTCAAACATTCTATCACCTCTCATTTATGTATCTTTTTAGGATACATAAAGTATATCTCCATTTATGTATCCTGTCAAGATACATAAATAATATTTTTTAAAATAAATTTCCTATTGAGATACTTTTATTGAGTATCCAATTAAGATACTATATGATATGCATAGATGAGGTGGAAAAAATGAATAGAATCCGAAAATTAAGAGTAGATAAGGGTATTACACAAGAGGAACTTGGAAAAATACTCAATGTTCAAAAGGCTGCCGTATCAAAGTACGAATTAGGAAAGGTTACGCCCAGTCCCGATGTATTAAAGAAATTATCGGAATATTTCAACGTGTCAACAGACTATCTTTTATGTATAGATGACACATCTACTAATTCCAACACTCTTCCTGTCCTCACCCCAAAAGATGAACGTGAAATAGCCAGAGACTTAGAAAACATGATTGAGTCCCTTAAAGGCTCTGCCGCTATGGGCGACGTTGAAGATGAAGAAGACAAAGAATTATTACGCGCATCGCTTGAAACGGCGATGAAATTATCCAAACGGATCGCCAAGAAAAAATTCACTCCCAAGAAATACCGGAAGGAGTAATCGGCTGATGGATCAAGATAATCAAATACAGCTGTTTGAAAATAAGAAAATACGCTCTGCTTGGGATGAATCGCAACGAGAATGGTATTTCTCAATTGTTGACATCATCAATGCACTCGTCTCTCCTACGTCTCCGCGGAGATATTGGAGCGATTTAAAACGAAAACTAAAAAAAGAAGGCGCTAACCAGTTGTACGAAAATATCGTACAACTGAAATTACCATCAGAAGATGGAAAAAATTATAAAACAGATGTTGCTAATACATCCCAAATATTACGTATCATCCAGTCTATTCCTTCTCCAAAAGCCGAACCTTTCAAGCAATGGTTGGCTCAAGTCGGCACTGAAAGAATTGATGAAACTATTGATCCTGAGCTTGCTATCGACCGCGCTTTGGCAACCTATCTGCAAAAAGGATACAGTCGCGAATGGATTAATCAGCGATTGCAAGCCATACAAGTACGAAAAGAGCTTACGGATGAATGGCAAAACCGTGGTGTAAAGCAAGGCACAGAGTATGCCATTTTAACTAATGAAATAACTCATGCTTGGTCTGGTATGACTGCACGGCAATATAAAAACCTCAAGGGATTAAAAAAAGAAAACCTACGTGACAATATGAATACTACGGAACTTGTATTGAATATGCTGGCAGAAACCTCTACCACGGATATATCCAAAGAAGAGCAGCCTAATACCTTTGAAGAAAGCCGTCATATTGCCCGTCGAGGTGGTCATGTAGCCGGAATCGCACGTAAAGCACTGGAATCAGAAACGGGGAAACCCGTTATCACCTCTATGAATGCCATTGATTTTGCAAAACTTATCAGTGGAGTCGCTAAAAAAGAAGACTCTAAAAAGGAGTGATGCCTATGAATGTAAAACAAATCGCCACGATGACAGCTGACAAATATCATACTCATAGTCCTTTTGATATTGCCGATCGGCGTGGCGTGCGTATCATTTATTCTCCATTAAAGTCTGTATTGGGATATTACACAAGATATAAAAGAATTCAATGCATTATTTTGCAGGAAGGCCTGCCCTACCCACTACGGCGTTTTGTTTGTGCTCACGAGCTGGGGCACTCTATCTGTCACGCTGATCTCAATACCCAATGGCTTAAAGTCAATACGCTTGTATCCACAGACCGTATTGAACGAGAGGCCAGTACCTTTGCCGTTGAATTATTACTTCCAGATCAAATTCTTCTGACATATCCGGATTCATCCGTGGAATTCATGGCAAAATTATCTGGCATTCCTTTGGCTCTCATGGAGCTAAAAAAATTTATTCAATATTAAGAACGTTTGTTCCAATTGACAAAGAATAGGTAAAGATTTTAAAAATTAATGTTTATTCTAATTATAAAGAGGAGGAGTCTGCACAATGTTCGTCGTGTTTGGTTTGCTATTTTTTGCATCTATTATTGCTTTAATTATCGGACTTATTAATCCCCATCTAATAATTCGCTGGGGTCCTGAAGACAAAAGAACTCGTAAAAGAATTATGCTTGTAGGACCAATTATAATTATTATTTTATTTATTTGCACTCTAATATTTACGCCCACTATGACAGCTGAACAAAAGTCAGCCTCGCAACAAAAAAGACAACAGGAAACAAAGCAAGAGGAATTAATCACTGATGAAAATAAAAAGCAAGAATCCGACAATAAGAGTTCTTCAATATGTCCTAATGTAGGCATTGGCGATGATGTAAACATTTTCTCAGAAAAATTTGGGAACCCAAAAGAAGGTGCATTTAAGCAATATAAAAATGGTACTATATTAGTAATTGACGATGGAAAACGTGCCATAAACATCACTATTCAAAATCTCCAATATAGTGCTTCTCCTAACTTAAAAAGCATAGAAGATTTCTTGCCTAAAGACAAAAAGATAATTAAAGAATACGAAGATGAATCGCAAGGATACTTACGTTTTATAACCTTAGGGGAAAGTGAATCCTTAAAAGAAGCAGTTCCCAAAAGTGAGGGAAAATTTGTTGTTATTACTAAGCCATCAAAAAATGAAAATAAAAATACTATAATCATTAGCATTGGTGAAAGACCATAAATATAGGCAACACAAACTCACTATAAAGATTTTAAAAATTAAAAGGAGTGATTCAAATGAACGTACTAAGAAAAATTTTACCACTTACCCTGATATTTACATTGGCAATTGCCGCCATGGCCTGGGCTTATGTTGGTAATGCTAGGTCTCACATTTTTCATACTGATGACTGTCGTTATGTGTACCGCATGAATGATTCTAACAAGGTGTATTTTGATGATCGAGATGAAGCCATTAATGACGGGTATCGCCCATGTAAGGTGTGCCAGCCGTAACATTGTAGCTGGTGAAAAGGAAATAAATACTACCTAAGACATAGCCAATCACAAAAAGTAGAAAAATCCCCTGTCGAAAATGACAGGGGAACTATTTGACCTTATTTTAAGAACATTAGTTCGGAAAGGATTGTAATGCGATTACCCACAAGCTACGGATCTATTATTAAACTGAGCGGCAAACGTCGTCGCCCTTTTGCTGTCCGAATAACCACAGGTTGGACAGACGAGGGAAAACAAATTTATAAATATATTGATTATTTCCCGACACGGAAAGCAGCATTATCCTGCCTAGATGAATATAATAAAAAGCCTTACGATTTAAATAACCGCCATATTACCTTTTCAGAGTTATTCAGTAAATGGTCCGAATGGAAATATACCAGTCATGATAATGATGTGCCGAAAAGCTACAGATCTGCTTACAAATGGTGTCAGCCCCTCTATGATCGAATATGGATAGATCTGCGGGCCGACGAAATACAAAACGTTATTAATACTTGCCCCAAAGGATATTCAACAAAAAAGAATATCCGCATATTCATTGGATTGCTCTACCAGTATGCCCAACGTATAGAAATATCAGTAACCAATTATGCAAAAATGACTGATTTACCTACACCAACATTAAGCCGAATGCACAGACCATTTACTCCGAATGAAATAGATACATTATGGCAGCATACCGACCTTGACGGCGTTCGTTTGGCTCTCATATACATTTACACTGGTTTGCGCCCAACAGAGCTACTACGGACCAAAACAGCGAATATTCACCTGACGGAACGTTATCTCAGAGCTGGAATGAAAACAGCTGCTGGGAAAAATCGTATTATTCCTATTGCCAACAAAATTATGCCGTTTATATCTGAAATGTTTGACTCAAAAAATGAATATCTTTTAATCGACAAAAAAGATGGCAAGCCGGTGCTCACCTATGACCGACTACGTGAACACTACTGGGAGCATAACCCCGTCTTGAAAAAGATGAATCATTTGCCCCATGACTGCCGACATACTTGTGCAACATTACTCTCAAATGCCGAAATAAACAAAAAAGTCATACAATTAATACTAGGTCACAGCAGCAAAGACATTACGGATAAAGTCTACACTCACAAGACAGTTCAACAGTTAATTGATGCGGTAAACCTATTATAGTTTGTATATTGCGTGTATATTGTTCGTATATTTCATTGTTAATCAATATGAATTTTATTTAACTTTAAAGAAAATTTATACAACAAAAACCGGCATAAACACTGGGTTTATGCCGGATATTTGTGCATAGGTATGAAAAAGAATTAACGCTTCGAGAACTGAGAAGCTTTGCGGGCTTTTTTCAAGCCATACTTCCGACGTTCTTTTTCACGGGGATCACGTGTTAAGAGTCCTGCTTTTTTTAGAGACTGACGGAAATCTTGATCTACTTCCAAGAGAGCCCGGCTGATGCCGTGACGAATTGCACCGGCCTGACCGGACGGTCCGCCGCCCTTTACATCAGCAATAATGTCATATTGTTCAGTTACGCCTGTAAGAACAAGCGGCTGCTTGATGATCAATTCCAGCGTTTTACGACCAAAATAATCATTCAAGTCTTTTTTATTTACTGTAATATTTCCCTGACCCGGAACCAGACGAACTCTGGCAACGGATGTCTTTCTACGGCCAGTGCCGTAGTATTGTGCTACTGCCATGAAATCTTCCTCCCGGTATGATTAACGAATATCCAATGCTAACGTTTCAGGTGTCTGAGCCTGATGCGGATGTTCTGCACCAGCATAAACATTCAGTTTACGATACATCTGTTCACCTAATTTATTTTTCGGCAACATGCCACGGACAGCCATTTCCACAACCCGTTCCGGGCGTGTTTCAAGCATATGTCCCGCCTGTGTAAATTTTGCGCCGCCTGGATAACCGGAATGATGAAAATATGTCTTCTGAATCATTTTTTTGCCTGTCAACTTGACCTTTGCTGCGTTGACTACGATTACATAATCGCCTGTGTCTACATGCGGCGTAAACGTAGGTTTATGTTTTCCCCGAAGAACTTTAGCAACTTCGGCAGCAAGGCGGCCTAATGTCTGACCTTCAGCGTCAACAACAAACCATTTCCGTTCAATATTGCCCGGATTGGCCATAAATGTAGTTTTCATGCTGTATAATTCCTCCCTGATATAACTAACGAACCTAAGCTTTTAGGTCTTTTTCTCCGGGGCTAAGTGGAGTCCAAGTGAAAAGCTTACCTACTTATTTTACAGATTCTCCCTTTCTTTGTCAAGTTTTTTTTACAGAGATAGTGTCAAATTATTGTGGGTATCTTTTTTGAAGGCATTCTTTTTTTGTTCAGCTTACATCAATTCATAAAACCACTGTGTTCTTATCACACATCCAACGATGCAATGCTGATGCACTTCCCGGCATACTATACCGCTTAACCGCCTGGCTGCAATACAAATGACTGTGACTGGAAATCTTTTTTTCAATACAGCTTCCCATACTGTCGGGAGGGGGATTGATGGGTACGCACTATCATTCTTTCTTCGACGTATGCCGCTATATTGCCGCCATTGCAATCGCATCGCCCGCAGCTCTGCGATCTGTTCCGAACCTTTTTTACTCCACCCCATGCCCCGCGAGCTCAATCATTCGAATAAGAAATAGCTGACATGGCATCCCATACTGCTCGATATATTCGGATCGTGCAACGTCCATTGTATACTGTCCCAATGGGCTTCAATATATCGCTGCTCTTCTTGAATGACAGCTTTTTTCCTTTGTCGCTTCCCTTCAAATGAATGACATATCATTTTAATTTGTACCTTGCTTACATATAAAATAGCGGTCAATCAGAAACCGTTCCATCCCCCATTATTTTAAAAAAAAATTGACAAATCGTTTTTCCAGTGATACACTAGCGTCAATAACTTGATAGTGTTGCAATGAAGAGAAGAGTACACGAAAAGGATTGGCACAGAGAGTTCCCGTTTGGTGAAAGGGAATACAAGATAGTTCGTGGAAGATGGACTCCGAGCAGGCTGGCCGAATAATTAGGCCGCCCGGGTGCACCCGTTATCGTGCTATGGTATTTAAGGCATATGCCTGCGTACCTGAAGAGATCTGATCTGCGAAGATTAGGTAAAATTGGGTGGTATCACGGTGCTTCCGTCCCTTGTATAAGGGATGGGAGCTTTTTTTATTACAACACAGCCTTTCAAGTTTACAATTTATTTTGACTGGGAGGATTTATAATGAGCAAAAATACAAATTACAAATTCGAAACATTGCAGCAGCACGCCGGACAGGTTCCGGACCCGGCAACGGGAGCCCGGGCGGTTCCTATTTATCAGACAACGTCTTACGTTTTTAAAGATACGCAGGAAGGTGAGGATCTTTTTGGACTGCGCAAGCCGGGCTTTATTTACAGCCGTCTGACCAATCCCACACAGGAGGTACTGGAAAAACGCATTGCTGCTCTGGAGGGCGGTACAGCAGGATTAGCCACCGCCAGTGGTGCCTCGGCAATTGCTTACTGCATACTCAATGTAGCTGGTTCCGGTGATGAAATTGTAGCGGCTCCGACATTATACGGCGGTACGATCGAATTATTCACGGAAACATTCAAGCATCTGGGAATTGCTACCCGCTTTGCTGATCCCGACGATCCGGCATCCTTCGAACAGCAGATCAATGATAAAACCAAGGCCGTTTATATTGAAAGCCTGGGCAATCCGGCTATCAATATCCCCGACTTCGAAGGGATTGCCGCTGTCGCTCATAAGCACGGCCTGCCGGTCATCGTGGATAGTACCTTCGCCACTCCGTACCTGTTCCGTCCTCTCGAACATGGCGCAGATATTGTCGTCCATTCGGCCACAAAATTCATCGGCGGCCATGGCACAACATTAGGCGGACTAATTGTGGAAAACGGCAAATTCGATTGGGAAGGTTCGGGACGTTTCCCGGAAATAGCGTCTCCCGACGCGTCTTACAACGGCGTGAATTTTGCCACAGATGTACCGGGAGCCGGTTTTGTCACCCGTATCCGCGCCAAAGCGCTGCGAGATTTAGGTGCCTGCATCAGCCCTTTTAACGCATGGCTTCTCATTCAAGGTTTGGAATCCTTATCACTGCGTATCGAACGACATGTGGAAAATGCACAAAAAATCGCAGCGTATCTGGAAAATCATCCCAAGGTATCCAAGGTCAACTATCCGTCTCTTCCTTCTTCTCCCTATTACGCACTGGCCCAGAAATATTTTCCAAAGGGCGCCGGTTCCATTTTTTCTTTTGAATTGACCGGCGGCTACAGTGCTGCTCGTAAGTTCATTGACAGTGCCGATATTTTCTCCGATCTTGCCAATGTCGGCGATTCCAAATCCCTTCTCGTGCATCCTGCTTCGACAACACATCAGCAGCTCACGCCGGAAGCGCAGAAGGCTTGTGGAATCACCCCCGGCACTGTCCGCATTTCCGTTGGTTTGGAAAATGTCGAAGATCTGCTAACCGATATTGAACAGGCACTGGCACAGGTCTGATACCCAAAATTTTAGTATTAAAGTACATTCGTAAAGGAAGTAACGCCGTATGCCAATAAAAATCGCTGACGGATTATCCGCAAAAGAAAAACTTCATGAAGAGGGAATTTGTACGATCGATAAGGGGCAGGCTATTCATCAGGATATTCGTCCCCTGCGCATTCTCATCCTCAATTTGATGCCGTTGAAAAAGCCGACGGAATTACAGCTTCTCCGTCTGCTGGGCGACTCTCCACTGCAGGTAGAAATTGATTTCTGCCACACGACGACGCATGAATCCACCCATACAGATCCCTCCTATCTGGAACAAAACTATTATACCTTTGATGATATCAATGATAAATATTATGACGGGCTTATTATTACAGGCGCTCCTGTAGAAAAAATCGAATTTGAGCAGGTCGATTACTGGCAGGAAATCGTGACCTATCTGGAGTGGGCCAAAACGCATGCCTATTCATCTCTTTTTTTCTGCTGGGGAGCGCAGGCTGCTTTATACCACTATTATGGTATTGAAAAGCGCCTATTGCCGGCTAAATTATTTGGCATTTACGAATACGCCCTCACACAAAAGAATCATCCCCTGCTGCGCGGCTTTGACGATCGGTATTTTATTCCACAATCTCGTCACACTGCCATCAATGACATCCAGGTTTATAACACGCCGAAACTCGATATTTTATCCCGGTCTACCCAAACAGGAATCAATATCATGGGGACCCCCGATCGCCGTCTATTCTTTGTTCTGGGTCATTTTGAATATGACCGACGCACATTGGAAACCGAATACCTCCGTGACAAAGAAAAAGGGCTTCCCATCGCGATTCCCGAGCATTATTACCCAAAAAACAATGATCAGAACACACCTGTTTTTACATGGTGCAGTTACGCACATTTATTTTATCACAACTGGCTCAATTTGGTGTACCAGGACACACCGTACCAGCTGGAAGACTTGGAGAAGACCGAATCGGCTAATCTTTGGCAGCATACAGTATCTTCTCCGTATGCCGCTACACGGCTATAACCGAAATACAAAAAAGACAGATTGCTTTGATTTACAGAGCAGTCTGCTTTTTTTGTACTTACAGCCAAATCTCTGCTGCCGAAAACAAGAGCATCATCGCCAATACAGCACTGCACCACTTTTCATAGCGGTTAAAAAGACGACTTAATCCAGCACCGGCCAAAGCCCAAAGAATATTGGACAAAGATGCTGCCAAACACATCACGGCTCCCAGTATAGCAATCATAAATATACTCGCATAGGCAGGGAGTATAAAGGATATATACCCCATGATCATGTACAAGATAACCTTTACATTAGTCAGATTGAGAAGTATTCCTGACATAAAAAGCGTACCGCTTCCGGGCTGAACTGCTGTTTTTTCTCCAGACGGCATTGCCGTTTTATATGTCAAAAACAAAATATACACAGTTCCTGCCACCTTAAGCGGTACTTCTATACGCGGTAAAATCCCCTGCAGTGACTGCAGGCACAGAACGACAAGGGCATCAATAATAAAAAAGCTAATAAAAAGGCCTGCCAAAAAAGGCAGCGCTCCGAAAAATCCCAGGCGCCGGCTTTGTGACAACGCCATAAGGTTATTGGGTCCCGGAGTAAAGGACATGGTTGCAACGAATGATAAAAAGGCGGCTAGTTCCATTGTTTCCCTCCAAGAAAGACTACCGCCGCATGCTTTCGAAACAGAAAATATGCGGCGGCAATCTATATGTATAGCAGTTTTATTTAGTGCCAAAAATGCGGTCACCGGCATCTCCGAGACCCGGTACGATATAGCCATGTTCATTTAATTTATCATCAAGAGCGGCGACATAAATACGGACATCAGGATGATCCTTATTAATACGCTGAACGCCCTCTGGTGCCGCAACAAGACACATCAGCTTGATATTTTCAATCCCTTTATTTTTCAGCAGCGTAATAGCCGCCGATGCGCTGCCGCCGGTAGCCAGCATGGGATCGACAATAATAAAATCACGATCAACAACATCGGGAAGTTTGCAGTAATATTCCACCGGCTCCAATGTTTGCGGATCCCGGTACAGGCCGATATGTCCGACCTTAGCCGTCGGGACCAAATTCAGCATGCCCTGCACCATGCCGAGGCCTGCCCGCAGGACGGGAACAATTCCCATCTTTTTGCCGCTGATTTGTTTTCCTGTCATCTTGGCTATCGGCGTTTCGATAACCACATCTTCCAGAGGCAGATCCCTCGTAATTTCATACCCCATGAGCATGGTAATTTCTTCCAGCAAATTGCGAAAATCCTTGGAGCCCGTTTCCTTTTGCCGCATCAGCGTAACCTTATGCTGAATAAGCGGATGATTCATGACTTGCACCTGCATGTCTGTAACACTTCCTTCCAATAGTTTTACTTGTCCATTTTTGTAATCATGGCAACACGTTCGGCATGACGTCCACCATCAAAACCGGTATTCAAAAAAATGCGAACTATTTCTCTAGCCAGTCCCGGTCCAATAACGCGGCCACCCATGGTTAAAATATTGGCATCATTATGACGGCGGCTATATTCCGCAGAAAACATATCATGACATAACGCCGCTCGGATACCGTGTACCTTGTTGGCCGCAATTCCAATCCCAATGCCCGTACCGCAAATCAGTATGCCACAGTCAAAAGTCCCGTCTGCAACAGCTTCTGCAACTTTTTTGGCAACTACCGGATAATCGCAGCGTTCCGGTGTCAACGTGCCGTAATCCGTAAAAGCAATCTGCTGTTCCTTCAAATATTCTTTAATATTTTCCTTCAGGTCAAATCCGCCGTGATCAGCACCAATCACTAATTTCATCGTTTTTCCTCCTTGGTGGGTTCCTAATGTAAGCTTTTGCTATCTCAATTATACCCCTTCCCATAGACGGTGAAAAGATATATTTTTCCTGTCAGTCCCATTGTCTTCTTACAAAAGGATAACCTGGCCGCCTGCCGCTTTTTTCATGCGGTTCATAATTGCCATCCCCAACCCGCTGTCATCTGTTCCTTCAGCAAGTATCAAATCGACAGGATCGGAATCAAAAAACAAAAGGCCCGTATACAGCTGACTGGCCAAGGCGGCCTTATCGTTGTGGCTGCCCCATATATACATATTTTCCTGTGGAAAATGCAGACCCACTTCACGACTCACCAGAAATCCCACCGTTTTCCCTTCTCCAACTGCTGCCGCATACAGCTCCTGCAGCTTATCTGTTACGGCCGACACCGTTCCAACGACCGCCATCATAGGTGCTGCCGGCGCATAATGGCGGTATTTCATACCCGGCGCCTTTGGAACCCCCTTGCCGGTTACAAGGCTCGTATCAATGCGGACATGCCCCACGACCTCCTGCAGCATATCGACGGTAACACCGCCTGGGCGGAGAATCGTCACCGTATCATCATTATTACATTCAACAATCGTCGATTCAACTCCGATATGGCAGGGCCCCCCGTCAAGGATCATATCTACCCGTCCATCCATATCATGAAGAACTTCTGCGGCCGTTGTTGGGCTGGGCCGCGTCGACAAGTTGGCGCTGGGACCGGCTACCGGTACGCCTGCATACTGCAGAAACGCGCGGGCCACCGCATGGTCCGGGCAGCGAAGCGCGACCGTATCCAGACCGCCGGTCGCCGCGTCCGGCACAGTTTTCTGACGAGGAAAAATAATTGTCAGCGGTCCCGGCCAAAATCGATCCATCAGCTTTTGGGCCGTCGCCGTAATAACCGCCGCAGCCTGCAGCACAGACTGCTTGTCCGGCACAGTAAGTATCAGCGGATTATCACTGGGGCGCCCTTTGGCTGTATAAATGCTGCGGCAGGCATCGGCATCCAACCCGTTGGCACCAATGCCATATACCGTTTCCGTCGGAAAAACGACAAGGCCACCGCAGCGTATGATACGGCCGGCTTCCCGAAGCACAGCAGCATCCTTTTCTATGTCTGTAATATGTACCAGATTAGTTCGTTTCATATACATCTACCCTTTTCGTGTAAATAAAATCACCCGTTCTATGCCGCCATAGTCTTTTACGGTACGAACGTGACCGTACATTCCAGTATGCGTAAAAACAGCGATTACCTCATTGGCCTGTCCGGCGCCGATTTCAACAGCAAAAAAGCCGTCTTGTTTCAAGTACGACCAACATTCTTCAGCCATGCGGCGATATATATCCAGTCCGTCTGTCCCACCGAATAGGGCTTGCGGAGGATCATACCTAACTTCCGGTTCCAGCTGCTCCATATCTGCCTGCGTCAAATACGGCGGATTCGAAACGATCCAGTCAAAAACCTGTGGAGACACACCGGATACAATATCGCTTTCAATCCACGTTACTCGCTCCGACAACTGCAGCGCCGCACCATTCTTTTTCGCAACCGCCAGCGCCTGCGGGGAAATATCCACGCCGCTGCCGCAAGCCTGAGGCATATACTGCAGAATACTGAGAATAACAGCCCCGCTGCCCGTGCCAATATCAAGAACAGATACTGCCCCGTCACGCCCGGCCTGTTCCAAAATTGTTTCCACAAGCAGTTCCGTTTCCGGTCGCGGCACCAATACATCTCGGTTCACACAGAAATCCATCCCCATAAACGCTTTTCTCCCCAAAATATGTGCGACAGAGAGCCGCCCGGCTCTTTGCTTAACCATATCCCGGTAAACAGAAAGCTCTTGCGGATTCATGGGTTCATCATAGTGAGAATATAAATAAATCCGTTCCTTCCGAAGAACGTGTGCCAAAAGAATTTCTGCATCCAGACGGGCTGAATCGATTCCTTTCTGGACAAAAAACTGCTGGGTCCACTGCAGAAGCTCCCCTATGGTCCAGATTTTAGTCATGTTCCTCTTCTTCCTTCATCAATTCAGACCGGCGGGCTTCTGCCAATGCTTGTATAAATTCATCCACATCGCCGTTGAGGATATTTTCCAGCTTGTATAAGGTCAGATTGATGCGGTGATCGGTGACGCGTCCCTGCGGAAAATTATAGGTCCGGATACGTTCACTGCGATCTCCCGTACCGACTTGGCTGCGCCGCGCTTCCGTTACTTCTGCATCAGCCTCCTGACGCGCCTTATCGAGAAGCCGTGCCTTTAGAACCCGGACAGCCTTAGCCCTGTTTTCCAGCTGTGATCGTTCATCCTGGCATTCTACGACAATCCCCGTGGGGATATGCGTCATACGGACAGCCGAACTCGTCTTGTTGACGTGCTGGCCGCCAGCACCGCTGGCCCGATAATAATCGACGCGGACATCATCCATATTCAAATCGATTTCCACATCTTCCGCTTCCGGCAGCACGGCTACCGTAGCCGTCGACGTATGAATACGTCCGCCAGCCTCTGTGACTGGTACACGCTGTACACGATGTACACCTGATTCGTATTTCAATCTGCCGTACACCCCGGCTCCCTCAACGGAAAAAATCACTTCTTTAAAGCCGCCTAATTCAGGCGCATTAGAGCTGATGATGCTAGCCTTCCATCCTGACTGCTTTTCAATGTACTTCATATACATGCGGAATAAATCTCCAGCAAACAAAGCCGCCTCGTCACCACCGGCTCCGGCACGGATTTCCATAATAACGCTTTTATCGTCCTGAGGATCTTTAGGCAGCATCAACAGATGGAGCTGCTCCTCCAACGCAGCCTGTGCTTTGACGAGATCACTCATTTCCTCCTTAGCCATGGCGATTAAATCTGCATCACTTTCAGGATCATCCAGGATTTCTTTATCCCCCCGAATCACTTCCGATACCTCTTTATACCTCCTAAAAGCTTCAACAATCGGCGACAGAGCGGCATGCTCTTTCGTCAGCCTCTGCCACTCCTCCTGCCGGGCAATGATATCGGGATCGCTGATCCGCTGCTCCAAATCCATAAATTTATTTTCTACTGCCTGCACTTTATCGATGAACACGTTCTTATCTCTCCTTCTCCTCTGTCTCTTCGCTTACTGACGGAATGCCCACCGCCGCATCTGTATGGGGTGTTTCTTCTGCCGGCTTGACTGCTTCCAGTGCCTTGATAGCGACTTCAATCTGATCGGCGTGAGGTTCTCGTGTTGTCAGATATTGCAGCCACAGTCCCGGTTTAAACAGCAACTGCACCCAGGGATTCCTCGTACGTCCGGCCAGACGTATCATTTCATAGCTGATACCAGCCACGACCGGCATTAGGATAATCCGGGATAAAACCCGTTCCACCAGAGTCGGCCATCCTAAAAATGCAAATACAAAAATGGAAACCACCATAACGATAAGAAGAAAATTCGTACCGCACCGCGGATGCAGGCGGCTATGCCTCTTAACATTTTCCACGGTTAGGGGCTGACCCGATTCATACGTCCAAATCGTTTTATGTTCCGCGCCATGATATTCAAAAACGCGCCGGATATCACTGGTAAGAGAGATCCCCCATATATACAGCAAAAATATAGCAAGGCGCAATACGCCCTCCACAATATTCAAACGCACAGGGCTATCTTCCACCCCGGGAATAAATTTAGCCCCATAGGTCGGAATAAGCAGAAAAAAAACGACTGCCAAAACAACAGAAAATGCCATCGTAAGAGCCATCTGCTTGCCTGTAAGCTGTTCGTCCTCCTCACCGGCAGCCTGGGCCGAATAGGACAAGCTTTTCATTCCGTATACAAGAGACTCACATAAAGCGACGCTCCCCCGAATAAAAGGCTTCTTTAAAATAGGATATTTTTCCGTAATCGAATGAACCGGATCCTTTTTGACTGTAATTTCTCCTGACGGTGTGCGGACGGCCGTTGCTATATATTCAGGACCGCGCATCATAACACCTTCAATCACGGCCTGGCCGCCTACATATGTTTTAGGCTTATTCACTGAACACCCCTCCTTCTATACATACAAATAGAGCAGAGCATTTCTGCTCTGCTGCTCGTTTGTACTGCTGCTTATTTAGCTTTTTTACCATAACGTTTATTAAACTGTTCGATACGGCCACGAGCCTGCTGATTACGCTGCTGTCCCGTAAAGAACGGATGGCATTTAGAGCAAATTTCAACACGCAGTTCAGATTTTGTTGAACCGGTTTCAAAAGTATTGCCGCAAGCACATGTGACTACGGCTGTACCGTACTTTGGATGTATACCTTCCTTCACCATTCACACCTCTTTCTTATCAATCATACAAATCCTATGCTAGGATAGTATAGCACAGAGCATAGTGAAATGCAAGAAAAAGGATGACCATTCTTATTAAAATTTTCATCCATCAGGCCAAACATTCCCATATCTGCCGTATAAATCTGCCTTTTAAAAATCTGGCAGTTCTAAAAGCGCACCTCACCGCATACTGCAAAAAAAAATGATATCAATCTAAATGAAGCATATCCCGGACAACGACTCCGGCCAAAATCATCCCTGCCGTCGCCGGCACAAAGGAAATACTGCCCGGGCTAGGTCGTTTTTCTTCACCGCTCGTGATGGCCCTGCGGGGCTGTTCCCTGGAATATACAACCTTGATATGATGAATATTCCTTTTTTTTAATTCTCTGCGGATAATTTTTGCCAGCGGATCGACGGAGGTCTTTTCTATTTCTGCTACCTCAAAGTATTCAGGATGCAGTTTATTTCCTGCTCCCATCGAAGATATGACAGGTATTCCCGCATGATAGGCTTCGTCGATAATAGCAATTTTAGCACTTGTCGTATCAATAGCATCTACTACATAATCGGCACCGGAACGAGAGATAAAGCCCTGCTGTGAATCGGGCAGATAAAAAATACAGTGGGTTTCGACATGCAGTTCCGGATTAATCGCCAGCAGCCTTTCCTTCATAACCTCAGTTTTATGCCGTCCGATCGACGGCACGGTAGCACCTAGCTGACGATTTAGATTAGACGCATCAAACACATCCGCATCGACGAGAGTCAAATGCCCAATCCCAGCGCGGCACAGCGCTTCAGCAACAAACGAACCAACCCCGCCCAAACCAAATAGCAATACTTTTTTTTCAGCCAGCACATCCACGTTATCCTGACCGATCAGGCGGGCTGTCCGCTGTGTATATTCTTGTTTCATGGCCTATCGTTCCGGGACGACTTCAAGCCAATAGCCATCAGGATCCGCAATAAAATAAATACCCATAGCCGGATTTTCATACACCACACAGTCCATATCCTTATGCATTGCCAAGGCCGCCTGAATATCCTTGACGGCAAAAGCCGTATGAAATTCATTTTCACCAAGATTATACGGCTCCTTACGCCCCTTCAACCAAGTCAATTCCAACCGAAAATCAGAAATACCATCACCTACATAGACAATCGTAAAATCAGGCTTTTCAATACGCCGGACCTCGGTCAATCCCAATGCTTCTTTATAAAAAGCTAAACTGCGCTGCAGATCCAGAACGTTAAAGTTCGTATGTTTAAATATAAATTGCACAGATATATCCTCCTTATACGTTTTCCTGCCAGTCTTTGGATACATCTACCCATTCTTTGGCATGCGAATATTGTTCTAATTCAGGAATTGTCAGCTCGATCGCGCTGTTAGCCGTACCGCAAGCCGGAAACACCGTATCGAATCGTTTCAGTGATTCATCTAAAAATACATCCACACCAGGTTTAATGGCAAAAGGACATACACCCCCCACAGGATGCCCAATAAGACGTTCCACATCGTCATGCTTGATCATGGATGCTTTCTGGTGAAAACGCTGCTTATACTTATGGTTATCCACCCGGGCATCGCCGGCAAAAATAACCAAAATCGGTCTATCCTCTACTAGAAAGGACATGGATTTGGCAATCCGTTTTCCTTCTGTATGCAAGGCCTCTGCCGCTTCTTGAACAGTAGCACTGGAATGATCCAGTTCCAGCACATGATTCTCCATTCCCCACTGGGAAAAATAATTTTTTACTTTCTCAATAGACATGGTCTGCTTCCTCCTACTAAAAAAGTGCATTGTTATTGTTTCATTATATTCTTTTTTGCAGGATGGTCAACTATTTTTTTAATTATAACAGCTCAAAGGCCACCGTACTGCCTCGATCTGTTTTATGAACCGCCAAGCGTGTATCGATCCGCTCCCGCAGTTCCGGCACATGCGAAATAATCCCGACAAGACGTCCCCCTTGTTTCAATTCCAGTAACGTTTGCAGCGCAAAATCCAGAGTTTCTCCATCCAGGGTTCCAAAACCTTCATCAATAAATATTGTATCAAGATGAATACCGCCGGAATAGGCCTGCACAATATCTGCCAGTCCCAGTGCCAAAGCCAGAGAAGCCAGAAATGTTTCCCCACCGGACAGCGTATTGGCCGGCCGGGCATACCCTGTATAATTATCAAACACCTCGATATCAAGACCAATCTGTCTAATCCGCTTGTCATCCCAGGTATGGGAACGCTGCAACTCATAACGATGACGGCTCATTTGATCCAGACGTCCGTTAGCTGCCGTCAGCACTTCATCGAGCAGTGCCCCCAACACATACCGTTCAAAATTAACGCCAGTCTGCCGACCGCTAATCAGCTCATAGACAGCTCCCATCGTCTTATACTGTTCTGTCAGGCCGCTCTGTTCCTGCTGCCAGTTCCTGACTCTCGTCTGGGCTTCCTCGAGCTGCTTCAGCTGGCCCGCAATACGGGCAGCTTCCTCAGAAAGACGGCGGCATTCCTCATTTTTTTCGGTCAAGGTTCGTCCGTACGCTTCCATATCCGGTTCATCTTGGCGTCCTACAGCCTGTTCCTCCTGTTGGATCTGTCCCTGCACTTGCTGAACATCTTTTTCATACGCTGCCAATACAGCCTGTTCTTCCTCAATACAGGAAATATCCTTTTGCAGTTCCCGGCATTCCTGAACCGTAGCAAAGCCCGCCTGCAGAATTCGTTCCTTCAGTACCGCAAACACCTCCGTATACTGGCAACGTAACTCTGTCACTTGCTGGGCCAGCATTCTCTCCTGTTCCCCCCAGCGGGCAAATACGGTTTCAGCAGCCAGTACATCCTGTCTTACTTGACGGAGCTGCCGCTCGTACTGTCTAAGCTGGCCGGAAAGCCGTTCTATATCGCTTCGCAAATACTCGACCTGCCGGTATGCTTCAGGAAGGTCCCGTTCTGCCTGAGCTTTGGCCTCCATGGCCCTGGCCATGGCCAGGCGATCATGCTCTGCCTGCTGCCGCGCCGCCTGTACGCTTGTTTCCATCGCAGCGGCATCCTGTTGCAACTGCAGCAGTTCTTCAGAAAGCCGTGCCGCCTGACGCACTTGGGCCTGCAAAACAGTCAGTTCTCGTTCTGCTGTATGAAGCCGCATCTGCCATTCCTGGCTCGTTCCTGCGAAGGGAGACTGCCGACGTAATTCCGCATATTGGCGCTGCTGTTCCCGGAGAGCCGCTTCCTTGGTACGAACGGCCACTTCTGCCTGCTGCCGCCTGCCTTCGCTGGCAGCGGCCTGCTGCTTGCGCCGCTCGACATCTTCTTTCTGCGGCAGGTTTTCTACTGTCACTGCCAAATGCGGATGCGCTTCAGACCCGCAGACCGGGCACGCTTGTCCATCAATCAGTCCCTCGGCCAACAGGGCCGCCTGCCCTTGTAAAAACAAAGCATGAACTGATTCATAATCCACACTGTCCTGATGGGATTGAGCCGCCGCACGGGATAAAACTGCCGACGCCTCTTTACAGGACGCTTCTGCCGCCGTAATGGTTGCATGCAGACTTTCGGCAGATAGCTCCCGCTGCAGTCTTTCCCGCAATGCCGTCAACCCCGCTTTGGCCTTTTCAAACGCCGCCGCTAAATCAGCCTGTCCAGCCGCCGCAGTCTGCCGGTCCTCTAGTTTCTGTTTATACGTATTCAGCATTTGGCTAAGTGCGTTCAGACGATCAGACGACTGGTCTGATACTGCCTGCATGGCGGCTGCCGTCCGGCACAGCTGTCCATAATTCTGCGCTTTTTCCAACAGCCCTTGCAGGCGGGCCAGCCGATCCACATCCTGTTGATAGGCATCATGTTTTTTTTCCAATTCTTCATTGCTTTTTTTTACATTCATCAGCCGTATTCTGGCCTGTTCCAATTCTTTCCCGGCTTCAACAGCTTTTTTCCCTGCTGCCGAGCCTTTTTTCTGAATCTCATCTACATGCCGGCAAGGTTCAGCCAAAAGTTGTGCCCGTCGCAGCGCTTCCAGCCGCAGACGTCGGCGTTTAAACGCATCACGCTCTGCCTCCAGAGCCACTTGCCGGCCACGACTTATTTTCAAGGCCTGCCAATGGCTGAATAAAGCCTGCGCCTGCTGCACAACCGTTTGATAGGCATCACGATCTTTTCCGGCAACTTTCAAGGCATATTCTGTATGCTGCAGATTCGTTCGCAGCTGCGCTGCCTGGCAAGACAGCATCTCTGCATCCGCAGCGCCAGCAGCCTGCAGGCATTGCTCAATATGACCGGCAATCATCTGGTATTGATCTTTGATCACATCATGCTGTTCCTTGGCAATTTCCTGCAGGCGTGCATACCGCTGTGTGCGAAACAGAGTCTGCATAATCTGCTGACGATCACTGGAATTAGCCAGCAGGAGCTTGCGAAAATCTCCCTGCGGCAAAAGTACAACTTGACGGAATTGTTCCGATTTAAAACCTAAAATCCGCTCGATTTCTATATTGACATTTTTTGTAGCAATAACAGCTGTATCGTTGCCGTTTTCGTCTACTTCGTACAAAACCGCGGCTGATGCCGCTTTTCTCAGACCTGTACCTCTTTTTTTTGCAATCTGCTGCTCTGGGCTTCGTTCGATACGATACCGCTTATACCCCACAGCAAATAAAAAGACAACATACGTCGGCTGCTCCGGCGACGCATATTCACTGCGCATATGCGTTCCTGAACGACGGTCGCCGCTTGTATCCCCATATAAGGCGTAGCACATGGCATCCAAAATCGTCGTCTTGCCAGCGCCAGTGGGGCCGTAAATCAAAAAAAGCTTGCGATCCTCCAGCACTTGAAAATCAATGGCCTGCTTATCAGCATACGGCCCAAAGGCATTCATTTCCAGATAAATCGGTATCATAACAATCCCTCACCTTCTCCAGTGAGCAACTTTCTCCACAGTCCATTGACACAAGCCCGTTCTGCCTCAGTCAGCGGCCGGTCAGGCTGCATGGCGGAGGCAAAACTTTCAAATAACTGCTGCTCCGTCGATTTTCGCAAATCAAATGAACGGGCCGATCCAGACTTGCTTTGCCGGTTTGGAGTTTCCAGCGCCAGAACCTGCGGATATTTTTTTCTCAGTTTTGCCATCCCGTCCAGGATAGGATCCGTATCCAACAGACGTATCAGGACAAAGTCATCGCGCCGCACGTCATCTTTGTTCATAATATCATCAAAAAAGCCTTCAATAATACGTACATCATGACGTGGCTCAAAGGGTAAAAAGGTTGTCGACACCAGACCGCTTTTACCAATATCTACAAGCACAGCACCTTTTTTCTGCCGGACCTCACCAAAAGAATATTTCAGCAGGCTGCCCGCATAGCGGATGGACGGACTGCCGGCCTGCTGCGGTCCATGGAGATGTCCCAGTGCGGTATATGTATAGGGTGCAAAAAGAGCCGCATCGACAGCATCGGAACCACCGATAGATAATGGACGCTCCGAATCGCTTCCCATACCGCCGGCCACAAAGGTGTGGGCAATACAGACGGATCGCACTGTTTGTTCCACCCCCCGCGATTGTTGCTGTAAAAGCCGGGCCAGTGCGGTTTCATGATCCCGTATGCTATGATCTCCGAAATGATTCCGAACAGACGCCGGTTCCGCAAATGGGGCCGCAATAAAAGCGATAGGACCGTATGTATCTTCCAAAATATATGGCCCCGATAACTTATCGAGCTCACCGGCGATATATAGGTTCTGCTTTTCCAAAAGACGGCTGCCAAAGGAAAGACGGGACGCGCTGTCATGATTGCCGCTGATAACAAAAAAAGGCACCCCCAGCTCTGCCGTCACTTTTGTCGCGATTTCATCGAATAATTCTACGGCACCGGCCGGTGGCAAACTGCGATCATATACATCACCAGCTAATACGACGGCATCGACATTTTCTTCCTTCAACATAGGCAGAAATTGCTCTGTCAATACATACGCCTGTTCCTCTGTCAAATACTCCCCATAAAACATTTTCCCCAAATGCCAGTCTGCACTATGTAAAATTCGCATGCTGTCATCTCCTTACTTTTCCATATATGCCCGACGGAGCAGCTGTATTTCTCGGGCGTATCCTTCCAGATCGTTTGGAGTTTCCAAATAAAAGGGAAGCTGCCGCAGCGCCGGATGATTGATAATACGGCCAAAAGCCTCCATGCCAATATAGCCTTCACCAATTTTTTCATGACGATCCTTATGACTTCCCATATTATTTTTGCTATCATTGATATGAACAGCCTTCAGCCGATTCAGCCCGATAATACGATCAAAGGCTTCCAATACCTCGTCAAGACGGTATACGATATCATAGCCGCCATCAAAAACATGGCAGGTATCAAGACATACGCCGAGACGGTCCGCCATGCCGACTTTATCCATAACCGCGGCCAGTTCCTCAAAGTTTCTCCCGACTTCCGTTCCCTTGCCGGCCATCGTTTCTAAAAGGACAGTCGTTCTCTGGCCCTGGAACATACACTGATTCAGCATTTCTGCTATAAGTCCGATGCCGGCTTTTGCCCCTTGCCCGACATGACTGCCCGGATGAAAATTATAACGGCAGTTATCCAGATGTTCCAGACGACGCAGATCCTCAGTCATAACTTCTACAGCAAATTGCCGTGTTCTTTCCGTTTTGGAGCAGCCGTTCAGTGTATACGGGGCATGCGCCAGAACAGGAGCAAAATGATGCGACTGCAGCAGCTCATTTAGAGCTTCCATATCCTCTATATCCAACCGCCGCACGCTGCCGCCGCGGGGATTGCGCGTAAAAAATTGAAACGTGTCAGCCCCAATAGAAAGCGCCTCTTGCCCCATATGCAAAAAGCCCTGTGAAACCGATAAATGACATCCTATATGCAGCATATGCCCACCTCATAAATGAAAAAGCTGCAGCAAAGACACATGTGGTTTTACTGCAGCCGGTAACCAAGAACTATTCTATTCCTGTTTCTGACAATCCTTACATAATCCGGTAAAAGATATGTTAACACTATCTACCTTAAAGCCAGTCTGATCTGCCGCATTTGCAGCCAGCGTCTTCTGATCTACATTGACATCCATAACACGATTGCACCTGACACAGCGAATGTGTGCGTGCGGTGACGTATTGTAATCATAACGGTGCGCGTCTTCCTCACATTGCAATACCTGCACTACGCCGATCTTTGCAAAAATTTCCATTGTCTTATACACTGTAGCCAGACTCATGGAAGGATACTTTGGCTGCAGCTTCTTATAGATAGCTTCCGCATTTGGATGAGTCATATTGTGATCAATAGCCTCATATACAGCCAGACGCTGCGGCGTGACCTTGTATCCATTGTTGCGTAACACTTCAGCAATATCCATATATATCCCCCTTTCATATAAAATATATTTCAATATATTTATAGCGAATACGATAAAAGTATTCTCTATTATATTGTAACGGTTATTAAGAGAAATTTCAACATTTTAAATATTTTTTTTCAATTTGACGGATATAAAAATTCCAAGCATAATATATAATGAGAAAGAAAGGAGCTATATATGACAGACGAAAAAACCATTCACAGCATAGCAGACACACTTCATATACAACCAAAGCAGGTGCGTACCGCGCTAGACCTGCTGGAAAACGGCAATACAATTCCTTTTATCGCCCGATACCGCAAGGAGGCGACCGGTACCCTGGACGAAGTGCAGCTGCGCCAGATCAAAGAACAGGCAGAACATGAGCAGGCACTGGCAGACCGCAGAGAAACCGTACGTCAAGCAATTACGGAACAAGGAAAATGGACCGATGAACTAGCCGCTCTTTTGGAACAAGCCCGCCGCCTTCAGGAAATAGAAGATATCTATTTGCCCTATAAACAAAAAAAGAAAACCAAAGCCTCCATAGCCCGGGAAGCTGGTCTGGCACCTCTGGCAGATCATTTTTGGGAGCAGGACTCCACGGGTATGCCGCCGGAAGCAGCTGCCTGTCCGTATCTCAACAACGCCTTCCCCAGCATTGAAGACGCCATCCAGGGTGCCGCCTATATTCTCGCTGAACGACTGTCCGAGCTGACGCCATACCGCCGCTGGCTTCGGCAGGCACTATGGAAAACCGCCAAGCTGGAATGCAGCTTGCAAACAGAGGCAAAGGAAGCTTCATCGCTGCTAACATATAAAGATTTCAGCGAACGCATCAGCACACTTCCCAGTCATCGTATTCTGGCGATCAACCGCGGCGAAGCGCGCAAGATTCTCAAGGTAACCTTAGCAGAAAACACCGATGGTCATATTGAAAAACTGGTGCAAATGGCGCTGCGCAGGTCCTCTCCGTATACCCAGATCATCAAAAATGCTGCAGCAGACAGCTACAAACGTCTCATTTTCCCTCAAATGGAGAGAGAAATCCGTGCTGATCTGACGGCACGAGCTGAAAAACAGGCTATTTCTGTATTTGCTAAAAATCTCCGCAGCCTGCTCCTGCAGCCGCCCTTCACCGGACAAATCACCCTGGGACTTGATCCAGGATACCGCACAGGATGTAAGGCTGCCGTCATTGACACTACAGGACACGTCCTGACCTACGGTACCTATCATCTGACAAGTTCGGAAAAGCAATATAAAGACAGCGCTCACGCGCTCTCCAACATAATCCGCAGCTATGGCGTATCCCTCATAGCGATTGGTAACGGCACCGCATCCTATGAAACAGAGCAATTTGTATCCAATCTCATTCAAAATGACCAGCTGGACTGTCATTATATTATTGTAAATGAAGCAGGAGCATCTGTCTACTCTGCTTCTGATTTAGCCCGGGAAGAATTGCCGGAATTGGATGTTACAATCCGCGGCGCCGTCTCTATTGCCCGACGCCTGCAGGATCCGCTGGCAGAAGCTGTCAAAATAGATCCAAAATCTATCGGTGTCGGTCAATATCAGCATGACGTAAATCAAAAATCTCTGTCGGCCACGCTCGACGAAGTTGTAGAATCCGTCGTAAACTATGTTGGTGTCGACCTCAATACAGCCTCTGCTGCGCTCCTGCAGCATGTATCCGGCCTATCCGCTGCTACAGCAGCCAATATTATTGCTTACCGCAACGAAAACGGTCCCTTCTGCAATCGTCAAGAGTTGTTATCCGTCAGCCGTCTGGGACCGGCTACGTTCACACAATGTGCCGGTTTTCTGCGCATCAAACACAGCGAAGAACCATTGGACAATACCTCTGTCCATCCTGAATCCTACAAGCTAACCAAAAAAATCGTTGAACATTACGGACTGACGATGAAAGACGTAAAGCACGCGAAAACACTGCGAGAACTACAGCGAAAGCTGCAAATGAATGCCGTGCCTATATTGGCAGAAAAGCTGCAGGCCGGAGAACCTACCATTCGGGATATCATCGAAGAACTGCGCAAGCCGGGTCGTGATGTACGCAGTGAGCTGCCACAACCCTTGACACGCAAACATATCCTATCACTGGACGAACTGAAAATAGGTGCTATCGTCCGGGGCACGGTACACAATGTTGTGGATTTCGGCGCTTTTATCGATTTTGGACTGAAAACTCCGGGTCTGATTCATCGTTCAGAACTATGCAATCATCCGTTTCATCATCCAACGGATATTATACAAGTCGGCGACATTATAGACGCCATGATTATTTCTGTCGATGCCGAACGCGGGCGCATCGGCTTATCCATGAAACGGCTGCGCGATACAGAAAACGCATAAACAATTTCATAAAAAACAAAAACGCTGCGACTTCTTTACGCCAGCGTTTTTGTTTTTTATGACTATCTATACTCATGGACTTATTGTTGACTTGAATTCCCTAATCCATTAATTTCCACATGTATTAGTCACAGGCTGCCGGTCCTGCACCCATTTCCTGATATAATCAACAAAGCGTTTCATCGCTGGTGATGCCTCCGCCAGAGACGGAATGGCAATACCCAACTCTATATACCGCGGCGGATCCATTGGCAGTATTTTTACTTTGCCCTTCCACGATGCTGTCATAAGGCGGTTATTGATGCTGACTCCCAGCCCTGCTTCTACCATTCGGTACGTTGTATAGTTATCCAGTGCCGTAAATTGTATATTACGCGTAACACCTTCCCTTTGCAGAACATGCGCCACATCGGTATCCCCGCCCGGCAATGGCTCAATAAATTTTTCCTCTGTCAATGCCGCTAACGGATAGACCTTGCCCTGCGCCAGCCGGTGATCCTCCGGCAGCCATACCACCAGTTCATCATACTGCAAAAATATCCATTCTCCCTGATATTCCCGGCGGCTGATAATGCAACAATCAACTTTCTGCTCATTCAGCAATCCGTACAGCTGTTTATTGTCGCCTTCCAGAATATGAATGCGAATCTGGGGATAGATTGCCTGAAAGGACCGAATAATATCAGGAAGCCAATTGGCAGCTACGCTGTAATAAGCCCCAATCATCAATTCGCCAACTTCCAACCCCTGTATTTGAAGACCCAATTCACGAACACTATCTCCCCGACGCACAAATTCCCGAATAATCGGCAACATACGTTGACCATTTGGCGTCACATCAATTCCCTGAGAACTTCTCGTCAACACCGGAAATCCAAATTCTCGTTCCAATGCATTCACGGCCCGTGTTACTCCTGACGGGGTATACCCTAGTGTTTGCGCCGCGGCCGAAAGACTCCCCGCGGCAATAACCCTAAGCAGTATGCGGCATTTTTCTGTATCCATCGCGCCCCCTTGTTTTGACATTTCATCACATATTCCTTGATTTTTTATCGCTTCTGTCATATCTGTTTTTATACTATACTACAGGTAAACACATTACATTGCAAGGAGGAATCGCATATGAGTTCAAAACATGCTGAACTGCTCTTACTGTTGGTCATCGCTTCCCGGAGCACGTCTTACCTGCTTTCTAAAATAGGGCTGGCCACTATCCCACCCTTGGAATTGCTGGGAATCCGTTTTTCCCTGGCTTTTATCATATTATGCCTTATATTTCACGGAAAGCTGAAGAAAATTACCCGGCAAACCATGGCGGCCGGACTCCTTTTAGGTGCCGTCCTTTTTTCCTGCATGACCCTTGAGGCCTTCAGCTTGACCATGATTGATTTGTCTATGGCTGCTTTTTTGGAAAACACAGCCGTTATTTGGGTACTTCTACTGGAGGCCGTCCTGCTGCGCAGAATTCCCAGCCGGTCTATTCTGTCAGCAGCAGCCGTCATCGTTTGCGGCGTCTTCCTGCTGACTTTGCACGGCACGACGCTCTTCTTTTCGTGGGGAATTGCGCTTTGTCTCGCCGCTTCCATCTGCTATGCGATCTGGATCATTTTGACGGATCGATTTGCCCATACGCTAAATCCTCTGATAATAGGTATACTGCAAATAGGTGTACTGGCCGTCCTCAGCTGTATCAGTACAATTTTGTGGCAGGAGCCATTCTTCCCGACACAACGTATTGAATGGGAAGTAATCCTGACCCTTGTTTTCGTATGTACAATCTTGGGTTTCACATTTCAGCCTGTCGCCCAAAAATATACAAGTGCCACTCATGCCGGCTTATTCACGGCCTTCAATCCTCTCATCGCCGCCGTATTGGGACATACCGTCTTGTCTGAAAACTTCGGCCTTTCCCAGCTTTTTGGCGGCGCCCTGATTTTATCAGGTATTCTTTTCGTTCAGCTGTGTCATCCGTCCTCATCCACTACCTCATTGACAACAGACAAGATTTCCTCCCAAACTACTCTTCCAACTAAGTACTGATAAGATGGTATTTTCTTTACCTATAGGGACTTCTCACGCAAGTGCAAAAAAGGCTCAGACGCCAGCCTGAAACCTTTTTTGATTAAACCACGTTGCCCCGAAAGAGAACCATCCTTGAAAATATTTATATTCCACGATGGCATCCCAGTTGTTCCGTATCCCTACCACTGACTCCGCATCCCCGCGTGTTCTGAACTTGTAATTCTGAAAAGGATCGTCTTGATTCTCAAGAACCGCATTACCGTAGAAATTCCCTCATCCTCCGGTATGTATCACAAATTTCATCGTAGCATATTTTTTCAAAGTTGAGATAGGAATGAACCATATTCGTATAGTTATAAGTTACAGCCCGCACCCCCCTTTCCCGCAGGCGTCTCACATAATCCTGCCCTTCATCACGGAATGGGCAGAATTGTGCTGTAAAAACAAGAGTGGCCGGCATAGCCTCTGTCAATCTGGAAAAAAGAGGCGACACCTTGACTCTATCATCTGCTGGTCTAAAATACTGGCTGAAATACCAGTGCAGCTTTTCTTTCGTAAATCCGGTCTGCTGGCTGCAGTTTTCTTGAACGGAAGCCAGTGAATGTGTCATATCCAAGCACGGATAGATCAAAATCTGATGCGTAAGAGGAACAGAGTCACTGCCCTGGAAGGCAGCACTTACAACGGTAGCCAAATATCCACCAGCGCTGTCTCCGCACACGGTGATATCTCTGGCATACGGAATATGCATTGTCTCCAATTTCGGCAGTATTCGTCTG
Organism: Megasphaera cerevisiae DSM 20462; assembly: GCF_001045675.1. Lineage (GTDB taxonomy): Bacteria > Bacillota > Negativicutes > Veillonellales > Megasphaeraceae > Megasphaera > Megasphaera cerevisiae. Next base: position 20,210 of record NZ_LEKT01000008.1, on the reverse strand, counting down.
ACAACAGCTTTGGCGTCTGCTTCAGCTGCCGGATATTTATTTTCTGGTGCCAACCGGTATTCCGGTGAAACGACAATATATCCCGTCGCCCTGGCAATACGGCGGCAAACAGGATCATATACGGTCACATTATCAATAGAAAAACCACCTCCATGATAATAAATTAAAACTGGCAAGGCCTTTTCTTTAGACGGTATATATATCCTGACCGGTACATCATACTCTCCACAGCTGTCAAGCACTGTATCTTCTACCCCGGCCAGTTCCACCTTCGGCAATTCCTGGCTTTGTGCCATTACCATCGATCCTTCCCGCATCGTAATCGGTGTCATAACACATTTTTTCTTCATGTTTTTTCGAATAAACGCAGCTAACTCCGGCTTGATCGAGTACATCAAACTCCCCCTGTCCCCTTTTATATTCTCATCATTTTAACATAAAAAAGAATATCCTGCCAACAGAAACCTGCTGCATATACGAATTCATAATTTATATTTTTGAATCAGAGAAATCTTATTCCAAATGGTATATAATATACCTAAGAAAGGAAGTGATAGTATGACATTTCAATCTAAAAAATGGATGGAAGAAATTGCCAATGCCGTAACTCATGGAATTGGAGCCGCTTTATCCATTGCGGCCCTTATCATCATGTTGTATACGGTCCTCACCGATCACGAGGGAATCTGGCACATTTTATCTGCTACGGTATATGGGATCTCCTTGATCCTTTTATATGTAATGAGTACGCTATATCACAGTTTTTTTAAACTGCCGAGAGTCGCACATGTGTTCAAGATATTAGATCATTCTGCTATTTACGTCCTTATTGCGGGATCGTATACACCATTTCTCTGGATTGCTCTCCGTTATTCCTCAGGTCTTGCCGCCTCTGCCATGATATGGCTGCTGGCCGCTGTCGGCATTGTATGGCAATGCTTTAATGTACATAAATTTCATATTGTATCTACACTTTGTTATGTTGCTATGGGATGGATATCCGTCTTATTTCTTCCCCAGCTAATGCACAGCCTCTCCTGGAATGCCATGCTGTGGCTTATTATCGGCGGGCTCAGCTATACAATAGGAACCGTATTTTATCTTTGGAAACGTCTTCCCTTCCAGCACGCAATATGGCATTTATTTGTTCTGGCAGGAAGCGCAGCTCACTTTTACTGCATATATTATTTTGTTCTTCCTCTGGCAGAAGCATAATACGGTTTGCTGCCATTTTTTCAAATAATGGACTTGCACTGGTTGTGATTTAAACTAAAAAACAGTCCCGCTCTGCTGGGGCTGTTTTTTTTACAGCATGACAAACGATACACTCCGCACCGCTATTCCTGGAGATACAATGAACAGCCCCATACGTGATCATTTACTATACCGATAGCCTGTAAAAATGAATATATAATCACAGGTCCTACAAATAAAAACCCTTTTTTCTTTAAATCCCTGCTTATGCATTCTGAAAGCTCATTTTTAGCAGGAATATCTGATTCTATCTGCCAGTGATGTACGATCTGTTTATCCTGTGTATATGACCACAAATAGGAAGCAAAGCTTCCCTGCTCTTTTTGTATGCGCTGGATAGCTGCTGCATTGCCTCGAACAGAATAGATCTTTTGCCTATGTCTCACAACGGTCTGCGTACGAAGAATCTCTTCCAATTCTACATCCTTCATTCGGGCACATGTAGAAATATCAAAATGATGAAAGGCCTGCTGGTATGCTTTTCTCTTCTTTAAGACCGTAAGCCAGGAAAGACCTGCCTGGGCACCTTCCAAGGTGAGCATTTCAAAAAGATAGCGTTCATCACGGCTGGGTACACCCCATTCCTTATCATGATATGTCTGCAGCAAGAGATCTCCTTCTGCCCACGCACAACGCGGTACACTGCCGGACGGTTGCATTGGCTGCTTCATTATAGATTCAACCTCCTTCTGAAAGCTATACTGATAAGATTTTTACCTTATGAATATTGTATCATATCCGGCCACCGTCATCAAACATTCGTTCTGATTGGTAAAAACACTTTCTCCTGCGCAGTTCCGGAGCTCAAAGCGCTATCACCTCTGATGTCGTTGTAATACGACAATAGGCCGCTAAAATGCTTGTGGCTGCTTTATGCAAAATGCATTCAGTAAAATCATCAGTACGTTTCGCGTTGGAAGCATCGGCAATAAATTGAAATGCAAAGCCTTTCCCATATCCCTCAATAATCGTGGCCATACAACACATCGTCGACCCATACCCGGCAATAAAAACCGATACATCCTGCAATTCCTGCATCGCTTTTGCAAAATCTAAATTTGAAAAACAAGAAAAATCATGCTTTAGAAATACCTGTTCATGTTGCTGCGGCATAAAGTCATCTATAAACCCACTGTACGGAGAATCTGCACAAAAAACAGCACGATCTGGGGCAGACTCCAGATGCCGGACATGCCAAATTTCCCAACCGGCATATCGCGCATGATACAAAAGCTGCTTCAAATTTGCAAGGGACGACTCGTTATTCTCTAAGTAGAAAGGTCTTCCCGGTATGATATATTCTTTCTGTAAATCAATAAGCACCAATACATTTTTCATTGCCATCACTCCTAATAGCTTCTTCATTTATAGTAATTTGTTCATATCTAATTATAAATTTTTTTTGACTATATTTGCAAAAGAAATTGATCTGGCAGCTTTATTTTTCAAAGAAAACACGTTACCGATATGTATAAAATAAAACCGGAACAGGAGTGATTTTTTGGATACTATCGATCAGAATATTTTAGATATGCTGCGTCAAAATTCCCGCATACCCATCAACGAACTAGCCATGCAAGTCCATTTAACGCCGCCAGCCGTATCGGCCCGCATAAAAAAATTACAAGCAGACGGCACAATCCGCAGCTTTACAATTCAATTAAACGATGAAATTGAAAATAAAGGCACTACGGCATATATCACATTATTTATGAAATACTCCCGCCACCAGGAGCTGCGCCGTTTTATTCAAGAAAACCTCTTGATCCAAGAAGCTCATCAAATCAGCAGCTGCTAACGCTGCTGGATGCACTGTCACGCTTTGGCACGCATCAGCTTGATATATCGATTGACAAAATCAAATAGCAGCAGTACCCACCCATGTCCGCTGACAGGAAACCTCGCACGAATCCGCCCATCATATATCTTCAGTACGCAGTCGCAGCTTCATAGGCACAGTCTCTGGGATTTCTTCATGAAATCCCAACTGTTGATAGAGCGGATAGCCATCGGCTGTCGCCGTCAATTCCACATAATCCAGTTCCATGCTGCGGGCATCACAGAGAAGCATTTCCATCAGTCTCTTTCCCATACCGAATCTCCTGAACTCAGGTTCGGTATATACATTTAAAATTAATCCCGTCCGGCCATTCATAAAGGCTGGACGGGGTGGTTTCTCCAGGACTAACAGCAGCGCTACGGAACATACCCTGGCAGTTTCATCGGCCGCAATATATGCCATCATATTCTTATTCAAATGTTTTTCAAAATATGCCTGTAATTTGGGAATCAATTGTCCAAGATATCGTTCTGATAATCCCTGATGATATTCATGAAGAAACTGTATCCGTTTCTGGACAATTTCAGGAATATCCGTTTCTATTGCCTGTCTGTACTCCATATTAATCACCTTCATTCATCATGCACACTGCTATATTCTCCTGACCATCCGTTTAAAAAACACCGCAGCAAGACACTGCAGGCTCCTATCGTCCTTTTCCAGAAGATAAGCAATAACCATATATGCTGTATTCTATATCCAATATACCACATAATCATTTTTTGACAATTCCCCATTTTTTATATGTATAAATTTCATATGTAACCTATATAGCATGTTATCTAAAATAAAGCGCCAGACTCTTAATGTACCGTCCGGCGCTTTCCCATTATGCTTCAATATATGCTCACATTACGATTTTAAAAGACATACGTGACCGTACTAATGAACCTCACTGCTCTTCCACTGTTCTGCAGCACCTGTAATATTGGCTACCTTCCAAAATAATTCATCAAAGAATGCAGAATTATTAGCAGTTATATCCTTTGTAATATTTTCACCACTGCCAATTACTTTATCCACCACAATAACACGATTATGCGTACTGGTATACGTCGTGTATTTAACAATATAAGAATCCAATCCGTTAATCGGTGCGTTGGAATTAGCATCCTTGCTTGCTTTGTATATTACGCATCCCAATGCAGACACACTACTCTGCGGATTTGAAAAATAGCAGCTGGACGGATCTACATAATAATTACTATCTGCGTCAGAGCCTACATACGTATATTCTCCATACAGTGGCGCTGGCGCAGATGCGACCTGACTGGCCGGAACCAACGACGTTGCCGCAAAAGCAATGGACGACACAGGGAACAACATAGCTGCGGAAAGCAATATAGCCGCCATACCTGTTTTTCTTATTTTCATAATAATACCTCCTTAAAAAAATCATATAAATCTATTCGTTATATTACTATTTGTTATTATTTTATCACATAGTGTGTTAATAGTCCAGACAAAATGAATATAATTATTATTTATTAATAATTATTAATAAATATTTTTTAACCTTCTATTTTTTACAATTCTAACCACGGCATAAAATAATTCCCAATAAATCTTTTCATAGATTCCTATCTCCTTCAGAAGATAAACCAGATAAAAATAGGTTGAGAGAAGAACCCTTATCGTTGTAATTACAACGGCTTTATAGCACTATATATGATACACTCAAATTGAAAAAATATTATCAGTGTAAAATAAAGGAGGTACTGTATTATGACCAATCCCACTTATTTAAAAAATATTGAAGCCGAAAAGATTTTGCAGTTATCACAACTGACAGAATGCCGTGAAGGCCAGATTATAAGCCGCACTCTGGCTCAAAATCAATTTCTCAGTACTACCGTATTTGCTTTTGCCAAAGGAGAAGAACTGAGTGCACACTCATCTGCCGGAGATGCTATCCTCACTATACTGGAGGGAAAATCTCAAATAATTATAAATGGAATAACTCATCATCTAACCGCCGGGCAAACCATTGTCATGCCAGCACAAATACCGCATGCCGTCACGGCAGAAGAAGATTTCAAAATGTTTCTGATTGTAGTATTTCCACAAAACACTCTATAATTTCCATACGTGTGGATGTTATGATATCAGATTCTATAATTAAATGCGGGGGTAAGACAGACAATCCATGTCCGGTCTTACCCCCATGTTGTATAAAAGGATGTACATAACAGCATCCTTCCGATACAATCAAGCAACCAAACCCGATCAAAAAGGATGATGCCGTATATCCCTAAACGCCGCTATGGCGTTCCCACTGGCGGGCTCCCGCACTACCCTTAGCGCAGCCTTACCAACGACGCCATCAGCGGCAGCATCTCGTAAACAACGCTTTACCGATATTGCCGGCAGATGGATTTAGGGAAAGGCATACTAGCAAGATAACCGTATTAAAACGGATTTGCTTTAGCATTCATAATTTCTCCCACTTTTGAAACTTCATATTGTTTATGACTGCTGCTACACAAAGAAAAAAAGGAACATCCCATTGAATGTTCCTCTAACTTATGTTTTATGACGTCACCCCAACAGTTAACATAGAACCTTAATATATGTATCCATTCATCAAAATTAGTCATTTCTATCTTGATCACAGTATCAGCATATTTAACCCTAGGCATTTTACATATACTGCAGTTACTTTTCATTTAACTCCATCATCTCTTCGGGGCTGGTACTCCATCGATGCTGAAACCATAACCATTCTGTTGGATGTTCTTTAATGAATGTTTCTGTTAACATTGCCATTTTTCGGGTTAAGCAGGCTACATCATGATCAGAATCTCCCGTATCTTCATAATAGATTGCTTCTCCTACCACAATTCGATTATTATGAAATTCATCATGTATCGCAAAAATAGGTAAAATAGGAGAATGAAATTTTTCAGCAAATATTGCTGGTCCAATTGGCGTAGACGCCATTTTACCTAAAAACATTTGTGGTATGCCATAAAAACCGCCATCTTGATCCGCTAAAAAGCCTAATATTTTCTCTTGCTTTAATGCGCGCGCTGCACAAATCATTTCATTTCCACCACGCACAAATACTTTAATTCCCATCATTTCGCGAGTTTCATTCAAAAAACGTGTAACTTGATCATTGGGCTGTTTTTTGACAATAACGGTTACCGGATATCCAAGCAAAGAAGACGCCGCCCCTAACCATTCCCAGTTGCCGATATGCCCAGTTAAAATGATGACTCCCTTTTTTTCGTTTAATGCCGCATCTATTCGTTCCGGATGATCAATAGAAACATAATCCAGAATATTCTTCTGATTCAAATTAGGAGTATAGAGAATCTCCAATACCGATTGGCCCAAATTACGAAACATGTTATCAATAATAAACCGAGCTTGCTTTTCATCACATCCCAAGCCTCGCATAATATGAAATATGCCTCTATTACGCTGTTTTTTGAGCAATTTTTTCAAAATAAAGCCAAATTTTCTCCCAAATACTTTAATAACGGGATATGGTAATTGGCAAATAATTTTGCTTATTCCTTTGATAACATGATACTGCCATTGAACAGACACAAAAAGCCCCTCCCTTATGTACTCCCGCCTAAATTCATATCCACACGGTATGCTGTACTATGATGATCACTGTAATAAATAAAAGGCTGCTGCTGAAACTGATAGAATAATCTCAGAACTTTGAAAGTATATATCAAAATCAGTTCATTGCTATACATTATATCACGTATTACAATATATTTCTCTTTCAATAATCGATACAGTATCACTAAAAAATTGTATATCATGATTAAAGCAAAATAATAGCATTTTACTTTAATCATGATATAGTACAATAAAAAGAAAAGAAATATATACTTTTATTCTTAATTCGTAACGCAAGACAACACCCATAGTCCAACCCGCAAAGAAATCGCCAATTCTGCACAATTATAAAAAAAGTCTAACATAAAAAAAAGAACCTACCGAAGTAGGTTCCATCTCATTCATGGCGGAGAGCGAGGGATTTGAACCCTCGATAGAACGTTCGTCCTATACATGATTTCCAATCTTTTGAGATAAAAACCTATTAAAATGTGTCAATACGCATATCACTTGAAAAAGATAGTGCTTTGTCGTATTGGCACATTTTCCATATTCACTTTTATCGCTATAACATATCATATATTATGATAAATCAATTTATTATGTAGTCATCATGTAGTCAAATAATTGGACAAGACATCAAGCTATTAGGATGTCAATTGTCATATTCCTTCCCATATATAATTCATTAAGATATAAAAGCAGAGTAAATATTTTCATGAGATAAAGTAAATACTATATCATATTTTTATATAAGTTATTAATTTAATGTTTTTTACTAAACCAATTTGCGTCGTAATATAATATTGCTCTTTCGATAATATCAATTATATCGACCATATCCCCATCTTTATTTTCAACAAGGCATTTTGAAACAGATCCCCTGTCGAAATTAATAATGCTATCCATATCGTCCCACTCGTCCATAGTTTCATATTTACATGATGTTTTTTTATTTAATGTATTAAAATGCTTAGAATGGTTACATAGTTCATTAATTATTTTAAAATTACTAGTATTCGTATCTTCATCTGTATTATCATAAATATCTACATAAAATTTTTCTGCATCGGTAGTACCCTTCGCGTTATTCCTAGCGTGGAATCCTGGAGCAATCCACTCCCGCAAATGATTTAACCCCATAATCATAAAAAGCAGTTTGCACATATCTTTATTGTGTTCTTTTTTGTATTTATAAAATGTTATTTTTATCTCATTAAATAAATCCTCTGCTGTAAATAAATCAAAAACTGGTTGCATATAATAACCCCTTTTATCGAATTTAAAGGCATCTTGTAAATTTTGTGATTTATTTTTCTTTGTATTACCATATTAACACGTTGGTTTGCTTTTCCCAAGCTTAATTTGATATAAAAAAAATAAGCCCCGCTCAAAAGCGAGGCAGTTAACACATTCAATGCGTTAAAAAGGTGTTAAAACGTATTAAATTAAGCTTAATGCATCCGCGCATTCCATCATAAAACGATGGCACATAGTGCGCTTTCCTTTATTCCATTCATCCGTACAACGCAGATAATAAATGCCACAAATCAGCAGCTCTACGTCTGCATCCGTAATCTTTGTAATGTCTAAGCCAACCCACTTTGATGCCTCTTGGAATAAAGTAGGAACTTTGTATGGCGAATATTGAATCGCACAAGAAAAGATCACTGCATTTAGCGCATCATTGTCTAATGTGCAGGGAATCTTTGCAAGTTGTGCTTTGGCTATATCATAATACAAGGCTTTGGCATAATCGTACTGGGCTTGCGCGAAAGATGTCTTTTCGATTTTGGCTAAGGTTTGCCATGCCGTATTGAACAAATCCGTTGACGGCGTAAACAAAAATAGTGCTGCATAGATAACGGGATATTTTCCTTTGCACCATTTCACAAAATCAGAAACGGTTCCAGCCCCGGAATAAAATTGAAATAATCCATAGCTGCAACCGTTTTTATCGTCATCATGATGATTAATCCCGCTGGGGTCATTACCGGCTTCGTACTTTTTTACTAAATAAGCTATGTCTGACATATCATTCTCCTTAATTTATTAAAACAGCGTATATATTGGCGCGTAACGAGTCTTTATTATGTCCATGATAAAGTTATCGATAGAAAATATAAAACGTCCTTAAAACGGCACAATAATCATCATATTTTTATCGTTGCTGTCATGTCGATTTCGCTTGGTGATAATTCTACTTCCAACGACACATTTTTATTTACGTTGTGATCGATCGTGATATCGTAATTGTGTTTCATGTCCTTCAGATTGTCGCTGTCGAGATTAATTTCATCCTGTATTGATGTTTGGTCATCTATATCGTGAGAGACAATCAACTTTTTATTTATTTCCATATATACCTCCTACAAAACAGTAACAGGAAAATCCTGTATACCAAATTGGATGCATTCTTCTTCCGTTGCCATATAAATATCAAAGTCAACGGAATCCGTTCCCAGTCTGTCCGTAATGACATATTCATTGCCATTGATAATCACATGGGTTCCCAGCGGAAGCCAGTTGCAAGCTGCCATGCCAACAGATACTTTAACGCCGGATGCCGTAATTCCACCGCCGGTATATGCTGTGCAGATGTATCCCTGACATGTAACAGGGGTTATTGTGAGTAATAGCACTATGGCTATTTGTATGAGCCGTCGAATAAGACCACCTCCGTTTGTGCCCGAAATCAAATTCGGGATCAAAATAATACAGACCGGCAGAAGCGCCAGTCTGCTAAAAATAAAAGCACTCACGTTTGTGAGTGCCTTTGTATATACAATATTTAATTATTTTTCTTCAATCAATACATTATCTTTTTTAATTTTCAAATTCAACGTCAATTTTGTAAATACCTATTTCGATTATTTTAAAAATATTAAAAGAAAAGCCCCGACACAAGGCCGGGGCGAAAGGGGTGTATAGGAAACGCCCGAAGGCGTATGGTATTGAATTAAGCGTTGGTTTCGGCGTAGCTTTTCGCCCACGAAACGCCCGCTTCGGACAATGCAAGAATCGCAATCCACATAGCTTTTGTCCAGCTATGCGTGGAATTGATCTTTGCTTGAATCTTTGCTTTTAGCGTTGTCCATTCAGATTCCGCTACCGTTGCAACAATTGTCGCTGCTGCGGTTTTAACTTCCGCCGAGGTATCAGCCGTCATAGTAATGTCAGCCTCTACGACCGATGCATCAACCGGTGTTGCATTGCCAGTGCCGTTTGTATAGCCATCTAATACGGTCGTAATTGCAACCGCTGTGCCGGAAGTAAGCCCGGTGAGCGTCGCAATACCGTCTGTGCCAGTCGTGCCGGAAATAGCCCCTGCTGTGACTGCAACACCGCTCAATACATTACCGTCTGCGTCCACTACTTTTACTTTTAAATTTGCCATTGTTTTTATCCTCCTGATTGATTGATAAATCTGCCATGCCTGCACAACCGCAGGCCAAATAGCTTGAAATATTGCTTTGACTTTTTTCCAGTACGGCGCTGCCCGTACAAGGAACGATAGGATTGTATTCACTTGTCCACCTTATCCTTTGTTTTTGTCACAATGAAAGAGGCTAATGTGCTGAGAGCGGCAGGCTTTAAATACTCTTTTGAAAAGCTTGTGACAGCGTTACGAATGCGTACCCATGTACTCATACCGCACCGCCAATCACCGCATCATACAGACGTTGAGGAGCCACAAAATCAACTTTAAAGTCTGGCAAGGCAAATCCGATCGGGCCACCTGCTTCGAGTATCCGCGTCCATGTTTCGCTGCACATCATTGTCAGTTCGCCATCAACGGGCGGCTCAAGATTAAACAGCATCTGTACGCCGGCTTCTATGCAACCATGGAACGAATACGGCGTTCCCAGCAATTCACGTGCCTTTTCTTCTGCCGCTGCCAGACTGTTAATTTGCAATGTGACAAACTTACAATCCTGCCCGTCAGTGTATTTGCTAGGCGGGTGCAACCAGCATCCCGGATATTTATCTCCAGCATCACATATGCCCTGTGCTTCGAGCGTGGACCCGAGGATAAGACCGGCAACGTGAGTAATCGTACCATGTTCGACGGCTTTAATGACTTCTGAGTACCACGCATCACCAGAGCAAAATATGAGTGTTATTTTATCTGCCATAAAGTACCTCCGTATCAAATAAGCGGATGATATAGTACGGAATTATCATCCAGCGAATTACAAGATAAAATACAATTATCAAAATTATATACGCCGTCATTATACACTTCATGCCCGGCAAGAAGTTCTTTAGCTTCTCCGTACTTAACTTGTTTGCCGGAAGCTACTTTCTTTATTAATTCATTAATTGTCATGCGATCCCTCCGTTTCCTGTATTTAAGAACAAGATTTGTCGATTTCCTGTACTTAGTAATAGCTAAGTGTTAGAAAATGATATGTTCTGTTCTTAATTAGTCGCCCGCAGGCGAGATATAGGATCACCGTACCTTTCTACTGCATGTCAGCAGTCGGATGATATTGATACCAGACAATGTTACCTCTTAAATTATTACCGCCAGAATATCCTTCTTCGCCTTCCCGCAATACATACAAGTCCCAGCGTTCACAGTCTGCATTCGGCCCGTATGGATCATGCGTAGTAAGCCCGTCAAAGTTATCCGCTGCTTCAGCGTGTGTAAGAACATGCTGGATATCTGGTGGTACTTCCAAGGCGTTGCATAAGACAGCTCCCACTTGTGCCATTTTATTTAGCTGTGCTTCTGTCGGCGGTTCAGGGCCTAAATCAACGGAACTACCAAGTACGGAATTATATGCCGCACATAAAGACACGGCAACGGAACCACTATTACGCATATAGGTAGCGGCTTTGATTTCAGATAAATCTTCTGTTGTGGTATACAATTCACCATCTTTATCGATCAGCAGATGGTAATCATCAAAAAACTGTCCATAATGTCCGGCTGACCAATGATAATATGTTTTGATGCATCTGCCTTGATTGACGGCGGCTTGATTCAACGCATCTTTTGCATTTTCAGCCAAAGATCGTAATTCGCTCAATGTAATTTGTCTCATAATATTCCTTTCTCTAATTTATAAATGAAAGCAGCATAGGAATTGCCGTAGCGCAAGCGTATGTCAATATGGCCATTGCTATCCCTACGCCAAGACTGCGCAACCCGCAGTGCAGCATTTCTGCTTTGGTCGTGTGACTGGTAAAGGTGCCGACCAATAGTACAGCGCATCCGCATACCATCGCTCCGTTAAATACGGCATCGTTGAGCGGGAATATCAGTAACGGAGCGATAGGAAGCATAGCCCCGATCGCAAATGAAAACAGGGAATACAGACCAACTTTAACGGCGTCAATGCGCCTGTCTCCCATTGCCATTAATGAGTTCCATTCATTCAGTGACATAGAGAATGCCCCTGATAGGATATTGACAATGCCCGTAATTAAAATAATGCGTACCGCCATGCCGGCCCCCAATGCACCCAGTACGAATGAAAAGTTCGTACAGATACCATCATTAAAAGCTAGTACAGAAGCCCGCAGCACATTTTTATCCGTGCTTGTTCGTGTCATACGTATCCCCTTTCTGTGATAAAAGATGAATCATCAAATCATCATGGGCGGCTTGCTGCTCCATAATAATCCGCAATTCTGCTTCATTTTTCACATTCACATTGTATGTTTCCTCTGCCAGCATTCTATCTTTAGCCACCTGCCGGTTTTGCGACATAAGCATAATCGGGGCTGTAAATGCAGCTTCGACGGACATACCCAAATTCATGAGTTGGTACGGATATGGGTCAAACAAGTTCCACATAATTTGGATCGTATTTACCAGTATCCATGCCGTAAAAAAGAGAGCTTGGAAAATAAAAAATTTCCAAGTTCCCATAGATTTAACAAATATGTCAGCTGTTTTCTGCCCGAATGTGAGATTTTCTTTATATTCTCGATTGACATTTACCGGCGCATCATGCTCATGGGTGTACGCTGCCGCAGGCCCTTTGTACTGATCTAAATTCATTGGGATCACCTCTATTTGAAAAGCGACGGGAAATAATGCACGATACTAATAAATGATGTGCCAATATTTAGTACTGTCAGCAATACCCCTATAGCGATGCCGATGCCTTCCATTTTGGATATTTTTTTATCATGCGTTTGCAACGTCGTTTCAATGGTTTCAAAGCGATCGTCAGAGGTGTCCTGATATTCTTGCGCATCTTCCTTTACTCCTGTGATTTCTTGCTGAAAATGCTCCTCCCGCAGCACATATTGTTTTTCCCGTTCGGACTGTCTGACAGATAACGCGTCTATCTTAGAGTTTAGTTGTGCAACGGTGCTGAGTACCTCTGCAAGCGATTTATTTGTCTGCTGCTGCCCGTCCACTAATATTTTTGTGACATCATCCACATTGGCGCCTCCTTATTCTTTACAATAATTATGTTTTAATTAGACGCGTTTGTAGCCGTCGTAGTGGTTTCTGTCTGCTCTACATATCGTGGGCATGAGCTGTTTGTGCATGACCCGTCTTCATTTTCTTTGTGCCCACAAACAAAACATCGTTTATCCATTTGTGATCGCCTCCCGTGCTGTCGTATATTCTGATTCTAGCGTAGTATAACTTTCTTTCAGACTTGTTTCTAAATCTGTGTCACCTCGTAATGTAGCGGCTGTCATAGATTGTTGCAGTGATTCAAATTGTGGCTGATATTCTTCGTCAAGAGCCGCCAATTCTTCGTCTTGCTCAGCAGTCTTTGCTTTCGACCAGTAATAATAAAAATTATTTTTTACTTCGTCAAGCAAGCCGTCCATCGTACGCATTTGCAGTGTATAACAAGTAGCTGTAATGGATTGTGTACCATCCGAATTTGTGGTTGTAACAGCATTTTTATAGAGAGATACCAAAGATAACCCAGTCCCCATATCTGATACTTCCACACCGCTATCTGGCATTGCCGTTATTCCTATGTTCATATTGCCATCTCCTTTATCCTCTGTATTCCAATTCCCTTCACATATTTTTGGCTAAAATGATAATTGTTAAAATGCTTAATCTGCCCTAGCCGAGATAATAAGCTCCTAGCTTTACGGGGTGTTGGATTCTTCCTGTACTTCCGTATGGCTCTCATGATAGCTAAAACATTCCTTTTACGCATAAGCGTATATCTGCCGAAATAACGATAACCCAACATGTCTATGCCCCGCACTCGTACCGGAAATATCTGCCAGTTATCTTTTAAATCGAGCCCAAGAGTGCGTAGCGTGCGAATAATACTGAGAACTAATCTGTGAAGTTTGCGTTTGTTGCTGCCAAGAACAATAAAGTCATCGACGTATCGCAAATAGTGGGAGCATCCTGGACTTGATCGGGCCGTCTTGTCTAACTCTGATAGAATAAGATTTGCAAACCATCCTGATGTATAATTTCCTAGTGGTAACGATGGATGACTATATGCAATCTTTTGTATTAAGCTTAAATAACGATTATCTTTAATAAATTTTCTCATTGTTATCATGATTGTTTTTGGCTTAATACTATCGTAGCATTTTCTGACGTCTCCTTTTAAACAATACTTTGTATGTTTAACATCGTCTCGTAGCCATCTCTTAATGGTGTTGTGCCCATAATGTATTCCCTTTCCCTCGATGCCTCCAATACAATATGGATCCAGCCTTTTTAAAATCCTTCCCTTGATTAAATTTATAGCTAAATGATGTACGCATTGATCAGGGAAGAAGACCGGCTTTTCCAATATTCGAGCTTTTTTACTGGGCCTGTCGACGACATGGCATTCCTTATACGGTTTGGGTTGATATGTGCCATCTAATACCATGTTTTTTAGGAAGATGGCATGGATATCAATATTTTGTAAAATACGTTTTACTGATTTGCGGTGATGCTTGCCCTTTGCGGCATCTATAATGGCTCTCCGGCAAGCATCATCCGTGACGGTCTGTTCCGTCAATATATATCCAATTCGTTTCATTCGTGTTATGTTTCAACTCTTTTCGAGGCGTTATACCCTACTAAGCGTTCCGTTTTCAACATTTATTTTTGCCAAGGGGCATGGGCCGTATCAGCTATGTATAACATTCCAAGGGCACCATAGTTCCAATTCGCATTGCCCACATCGTTGTTGAGGTTAGCGTAGAACGGGCCTGCATTCGACCCATTGTTCAGACTCCCGCCAAACAGCACGACTGCTGATACGGCCCGTTTATCTTCTAAAAGACCGTGGGAGCTGATCGCCCCCACCGCCTCTATTACGGGATAAACACGCCAAGGGCACCAAAGTTCCAACTCGCATAGCCCACAACGCCGTTGAGGCTAGCGCAGAACGGGCCTGCACCCGACCCACTGCCCAGACACCCGCCAAACAGCACGACTTTAGCGTTCGTGTCTGTATTAGTGTAGTAATAATCTCCTACCGGAACTGCGCTTGAGCCGCCGACGGTTGCCGGCAGTAATATATGGGGATAATTACTATCATAGCCAAATGTACTGATATATCCAGATGATGAACAATATGTCCCGTCATATTTTACCCACCCTTTGGACAATGCATCACTATCAGATGATGGCCATGCATACTGCGTATCTGGTGTCGGATTGATGTATATATTGGAACCAATACGGCAAGCGCCAGATAATAATTTATAATCGTTTCCATAAAAATTTTCAATTCCCATTGTGAGGATGGAGCGTTTTCCGTCTGTGCCTGCACTTACAGCTCCGTCTTGCCCTAACACGGTATCTGTGCCGCCAGATTCAAAGCAACTTGTTTCAATAGTGGTTGAGCCGGACGTCGTATTAAAAGTAGTCCCTGAGGTTACTGTAATCGCCATATTGCTGGTATCGTATGTTGCAATGGCACTAATAGGCCACCAGTAACCCGATCCAACGGATGATATATGTACTAGCGTTCCCACAGAAAATTTAGCCGCATCTGTGTTGCTGACAATGATACGAGATGCACCGGATTCTGTCACGGTAGCTGTCCCTGTCGCGTATATATTGACAACACCTTGACCCACTGAATTTTGCCAGTTAAGGGAATTGTATTTAATGCATCCAATATGCTGTAACCATGACACGTCATTAATCCCGCCAACTCGTAATCCTTTGGCACGTGCCAACGTTTCAAAATTATTCTCCGTGATGCTGATTTTCGGCGGTTTACCTGATCGAGAGCAAATACCGCCGTTCCCATCGTCACACCACCCGTATTTTGTAATGCCAATATAATCATGCAGTACGCCGCCTCGATAGTGCATCGGAGACGGGCTAAAATTAGCGTATTCTTTTGTAGATACTAGCTTTGTCTCGGCACCCACGGAATCCGTTGCGATACGTTGGAAGTATCCTTTCGGGAACATATGGAATACATCCGCCCCGTAAGAATCGTCATTTTTGTAGGTATCAAATGCACTCGTGCCTTCGTAGGCTACAATCTTTGCTGTACTCGATGCACTGTCATATTTCACTAATACATCAAATCCGTTCCAGACGGATTTACCCGTAAATTGATCTGTCCCCGCTGCCGCATCCGTAGAAGGTGCCCATGATAGCCCAGAAGAAGCATACAAGCGTGTCCCCGTATAGTTAACTCCGTCAAAAGAAGACCCGTATATATTCTTATCTGCACCCACCAGCGCGTCTACTTCCGTTTTGGTATAGTAATTATTCCAATTCACCTGATAGCGTTCTATGACCCAATTTGTCCCATCGCTCAATAATCCACATACTACACCGGATGGTAACGACATTGCACTTAAAGAGGTTCCATTCGGCCCGTCAAAGATTCCAGACGGTGTACTTAGTGTCATAGCAACAGAACCAGCATTACGTACCAATAGCGTATGCCCTGGCGCTGTAGGAGCGGGGAGTGTTACAGTATACGTTGTGCTACCAGACAGTACCACGCAGCTTTCCAACTGATAGTCTGCGATTGTTGCCGCTGCGGATACAGAAATAATCGGCATCAGGTCATAGGCATTTTTAATCTCCCATATAACTGTACCATCCGTGACTGTTGTATTAACTGCTGTCCATGTAGGTGCTGCACTTGCTGTTGTGCCAGCTGTTTTACATACAAGCCTTAGGGATTTAGATAAGCCATCTGCACCCAATACTACGTCCCCAACGGCATAGGCTGTGGCGTTTTGACGATACAATTTAGCTACGTTTGCCGCTGCGTTCGCACTGGCAGCTGCTGCAGCAGCGGAACTTGCGGCGTTTGTAGCGTATTGACTTGCAGCTTGCTCTGCCGCCTCTATGGATGGAAAATTAACGGAATATGCAAGATTAACCCATGATGTTATTCCGTCTCCTATTTTAATGTTTACTAACGTTGTTCCGGTAAGTATTTCCGCCGCCCATTCTCCGGATGCTAATACTGGATTATTAGCTGTCCAATTCGCTGTCGTATCGCGGCGAATTCTAATCGTAACATTAGCCATTACTCACTGCGCCTCCTCCGTCTAAAATTATTTGAGTTCCCACTGTAGAATCGCCGCCATCTATATCATAAAATATGGAATCGGCATATGATTTAGCTTCTTCTGCACTATTAGCAGCATTTTGTTCCGAAGTTTGAGCCCCTGATTCGGCTTGTTGTGCTCCTGATTCAGCCTCTTCTGACCTTACTTGTGCAGCAAGAGCCGCGTCCTTTGCAAGGGATGCTACAATGTCCGATGTGTTAATTGTTAGATCAATTGTTGATCCATCCGTTAAATTAATCGTAATCATTGCGTCACTTCCCTTACCATCCGAATAAATAGGGTTTCACTGCTTATAATAATTCCATCTGTCGTTGTATATTTAAAATCAAGATATGCACCTGCCAATGGCCAGTTTTCTGTGCTATCGGGAGAAACCATTGTATATGTTCCTGCCGTAGCTGTTTCGGCGATGACAAGTGTACTTAATAAAGCACCCGCGCTATCTCTAACCTGCGCTTTTAATTGATTGGCAATGCCAGTAATAGGCGTGGATCCGTCTTGGATTGAAAAGCTGTTGGCAAGTGTAGCTCCCTGCTTTAACGTGATTTGTTTTAGACATGTCATATATGCCACCTATATTATTACGTAATACTAATTGAGATAGCAGTTACTTCAGCCGCCGTAGTGCAAGCGTTAATCTTAGACTGTAATGCCCATACTTGCGCTTTGATTGCTTTATATCGGGTAATCCAATCAGTACATAATGTAATAAGCTGTGCTGCCGTAAGGTATATTTCTTCTTTTGATGCTGTTGCAGATGCTTTGGCTCTAATTGGAAAACCGCTCGCAAACTGCGTATTAAATTCTGTCACATTGGCAGATGCTAATGCTGCCGATGTCTGTATCTCGGTCTGAGTATATGTATCGCTGTCATAAATCAATGCCGTCCCATTTGCTGACGATGTGAATCCTGATACATATGCCGTACCTGCTACTGAATTAATGCTTGCTAATGCTGTGGCTTTGGCACTTTCCAATTGTTCAGTATCAGAAGCTACGTACTCGACGGGCTTTCCGGTAGTCATATCCCTCACGCAGCCGGAAAGATACTGATTGTAAACGTCCGCTGTCACAATCTCAACTACAGCGGTGTCCGTAAACTTGTTTTTGGCACTGGCTATTATATCTGCAGCTTTGCTGTCATCCGGACCACAAGAGGATATATCGCATCCTATGCGCTTCCCGGCACTGTCAAACGCACATACATAATATTTAACGTTACTTGTAAAACCCATATCGTCATCTCCTGTATAATTAAAATAAAAAAGGTGTGTGATACTATGCGTAAGCCTAACGGCTACGGCAGCATCAAAAAATTATCCGGCAACCGGCGGCGGCCGTTTGTTTTTTGCGTGTCTGAAGACGGACGACAAAAGCCGGTGGAATATTTTACCAACCAAGTGGACGCGGAAATTTATCAGGCAGATTACAACAAAATCCATTATCATCGCTCCCTTCCAGGCCATAAAGTTACATTTGCAGAATTATATCATCGCTGGCTCCCGGCCCATATTGAACATTACAATCCATCAACCAGTGCAATTAACAGTTATCATAATGCATATCGTCACTGTCAAACCTTGCATTACATGCCCTATTCGGACATCAAATATCAGCACCTGCAGATGATTATGGATGGCATGCGAAAAAGCGGGCTCTCTTATAGTAGTTGTAAAAAAGTCCGCTCTCTAATATCTTTAATCTCAAAATATGCAATTAAACTAGAATATACAAATAAAAATTATGCAACCTTGCTTAATATTGGCCGTAATAAACCTGCTCGACCACACAAACCCTTTACCCGTCAAAAAATCAACCGTCTTTGGCAGCATGTTGATATCCCCGGCGTCGATACAATTTTAATTCTACTTTATACTGGAATGCGTTGCGGTGAATTACTGGCTCTTGAAAAGCAATATGTCAATCTACGTCAACGTTATATCCGAATTGTAAAGAGTAAAACCAAATCAGGGCTACGCATTATTCCCATTCACGATCGCATATTGCCGCTCATCGAAAAACGTATGGCAATGAGCGGATCAACTCTTATTAGTGATCCAGACGGGCAACCATACAATTATAGCCGGTACTGTACGCTTTGGAACAATGCCATGCAGGTCATCCACGCTGACAACCATACAACTCACGATTGCCGGCATACCGTTGCAACCCTTTTAGATAATGCGGGTGCTAACGAAAATGCCAAGCGGCGCATTCTCGGTCATGCCACCGGTGACGTAACAGATCGGGTATATACTCATAAAGGACTTAGACAACTCCGCAAAGCCATTACGTTACTCAAATAGTGTTACTACTGCGATACCAGTAAAGAGAGCCTATACCTGCCATTGATGCCTATTTTTTATATATTTATGGTGTTACTAATAGATACTAACAAAGACAGCCAATTTGACCTATATTTTCACTTTTCTTTATGGAGATATTGTCATACTTGGCTGTCTTCTCTTTTTCTCATTTACATAAAATAGATGAGAATGCACTGCTTTCCCCTTTCTTTGTATATGAGTTACAAATTTTATACAGTGGGTATCTACCGAAGCTCCTGCCGGAAGTGCATCAACCGCAACACTTCCCATTGCTTACACGCAATGGTATAAAATTGTCGCAACTGGAGTTGTAAGCAGTGCCGATTCGGATTTCAAACAAACTGTAGCCATCTTGAAGGACTATAACATGTCGCTGAGTGGATTTGCACTGCGCTCATCTGGGGCCGATAGGCCAGCGGCGCACTGCATAACCATCGGCATATAGACAGTGGGGAAATTACGATGCAATGCCTATTGATGCTACAACAAGAAAGATTGCTTTTAATATCTCAATGACGCATCTATGGAGTACAGTTACACCTAATTGTTATGACATTCCTAATATTGTCATTTCTCCTTATATTGGAAATGCTGATAGTTCTGGAATTTATGTTTTGATAGATTGTGAACTGGGTCAAGGATATACGTCAGGATCAGCAACATCTAACATTTTATGGATGTCCCTTGGCAAGTAAACAGTGGGGATTGTTTAGTAT
>NZ_LEKT01000070.1 GCF_001045675.1 Megasphaera cerevisiae DSM 20462 | reverse complement strand
CAACCGCTTCGGTGTCAGCCGTTTACGAAACCGTGTCATGGCAGAGGCATCAAACGGCGCTTTATATTCATAGCCAAGTAAACCGCAGAAGTATTGCAAATAGGGGTTTTCCTTGATTTGTTCGACAGTTTCTTCATCCGAGTACCCGTATTCAATTTGAATGAGCAACGCGCCTAATGCCATTCGGGCTGGCTTTGCTACATGGCCTTTGAATCCTTTGAACAGTTTTTTATATTTCTTTTCTACCAGATCCCATGGGATAAATGCTGCTTTCTTGATCCAGCGATTGTTCGGATCCATGTGCAATCCCAAGGGTTGATTAAAATCTTCGAAGGAAAGTTGTTTAGAAGGAGTTTTATACATGTTATATCACCTGTGTGCAAGGATTTTGAGCTGTTTTCCACCATACTCATGCACTTATTATACTACGAAACACTGATGAATACTGCAGTGATGCACACTATTGGTTTGTGCAGTTTACATTACTTATTCTTAAAACGTACTAAATAGGTATTGATTTATCTAAAACAGGGGAGTATACTGTACATAACAAATAATAAAAATTATCAATAAATAATAAAAAAATACATACACGAGGTGATTGATATGTCAAGCTTTCAGGAAGCAATAGCAAAAAGAAGAACCAATTATGCATTAGGAAATACCATCAGCATTTCTGATGATACGATTGTCCAGACGATTGAAAATGTGGTGCATGAAGTACCCTCAGCTTTCAATATGCAGTCTGGTAAAGCCGTTATCGCGTTAGGCGGTGTACATCAGGCCGTATGGCAGATTACCAAAGATACGCTGCGGAAAATTGTGCCGCCGGAAAATTTTGGTTCGACAGAAGCAAAAATTGATTCTTTTGCAGCCGCATATGGAACGGTTCTCTACTTTGATGATCATGCCATTGTAGAAAATATGCAGAAGCAATTCCCCTTATATGCACAGAATTTTCCGATATGGGCACAGCAAGCTAATGGCATGATGCAGTTTTCCATATGGACCGCTCTTACTGATTTGGGATTGGGTGTCAATCTGCAGCATTATAATCCACTTATTGACGCAGACGTCAAAAGCCTGGTTCATGTACCGGATTCGTGGCAGCTTATTGCACAAATGCCATTTGGAGCCGCCCTCCAAAGTCCGGATCCGATTCAAAAGGTTCCCGTTTCCGAACGTGTAAAGGTTGTTACAAAATAAATGCATACATGAAAAAGAGAAGTAGTACGTAGTATGGTACTACTTCTCTTTTTTATTTTAATATGCTATAAAGTATTAGAAGCCTAAGTTTTCGCCGACCAAAATCACCTTGATACGGCCGGCAGGGCTGCAGCGCCGCGTATGTACCATTTGATTGCAGATGCTCTGAGGGCTGTTGCAGTCGGCGCAAATGCCATTTACACAACAAGGAGTTTTAACGGAAAAACGCTGCGTATTTATCGGAGCAGCCACCGTGCGAGCTCTGGCAATAGCGGTTTCCAGTGTTGGTTCTACCTTGTTCATGCCAATAATAACAAGTACTTGACGGGGCCCGAATATCAGGGCGGCTACGCGATTGCCATTGCCGTCGATGTTATACAGCTGACCGTTTTCTACGGCTGCATTTGTACCCATAATAAAGGTATCACAGGTAAGCGCCTGACGCATCAGCTGACTTCTTTCGGCAGGTGTTTGAGCTGTGTCTCTGTCGATTACCGTATAGTGCTCCAGTACATATGGGCGCAGCCCGATTTCATTGATAGAGACAGAACCGCCCCATGAGACGACGTCATCTGTGGGAATCAGTGACACCGCTTTTTTTAAAGCCTCCTCTGCAGTAGGACAGTAGTAGGCCTCAAAGCCGCGCTTATTGAAGTTTTCGGCGACCTGGGGTCCTTTTTTGTCGTACATTACATGCATCATGTCTGATCTGTTCATTGTATGACCTCCTTTAAATCAGGGGAAAATAGAATGCCCTGTATTTCTCTAGTAATCGTAGCCTATTTTGACGTACTTTTCAACTATCTTTCTGCCGTAAAATGAAAATACTGCAGGGAAGAGTCTCTCGGAATGACCGCCTTGTGGTATAATAAAAGTGTTCTGAAAAATATACATCGGCAGATGTGCTGTATATGATGTTATCGGGGAGGTATATCATGAGTATTCATATTGAAGCGGCGGCAGGAGCGGTTGCTGACCGCATTTTGCTTCCAGGTGATCCGCTGCGGGCAAAATACATTGCGGAAACCTTTCTTGAGAATCCGGTCTGCTATAATCGGGTTCGCAATATTTTTGGCTATACCGGTATGTATAAGGGAACCCGCATTTCTGTTCAAGGGACGGGAATGGGTATTCCTTCCATTTCTATTTATGTCAATGAATTGATTCGCGATTATGGTGTTCAAAAACTCATTCGTGTGGGAACCTGCGGTGCCATGCGTGAGGACATTCATCTTCGTGACGTCATTATTGCGCAGGGAGCCACCACCGATTCGGCCATTATCCGCAATACCTTTGGTCCGGCTATCAATTATGCGCCGCTGGCTGATTTTGAACTTCTGCGGCTGGCCTATGATAAGGCCATTTCTCAGAACATATCGGTCCGTGTCGGAAATATCATTTCGGTAGACCGGTTTTATGACGATGAAATAGACAATGCCAAACTGGCGGACTACGGCATTATGGCCGTCGAAATGGAAACGGCTGCGCTGTATATGCTGGCGGCGAAATATAAAGTACAGGCGTTGGGAGTATTTACTGTCAGCGATCATCTCATTACGCATGAAGCCTGCACCGCAGAGGAACGGCAGCTGTCTTTTGATGACATGATCCGCATTGCGCTGGAAGCAGCGATTGCCGGTTAAGCCGGAACGAGGAAGGATATATGAAAATCAGCCATTTAAAAATTATTGACAGTCATTTTCATTTTTATGACTATGAGGTATTCGATCAGATTGCCGTTGCCGCCGGATATGTCAATTCCGAAAAAAGCCTTCACCAGGCCTATGAAGACAACAATATCGTCCATGGCGTAGTCATGGGCAATGGTGCGCTGGAACCGGATGAACATACCTATCCGGCATACATGAGTTATTGCGTAGGCCTGGACCGGGATTGGATTCATGGTGATATGGCGCATGCTGTCGCGCTTGTCGAAGAAAATCTGAAGCGCAGGCAATGCTGCGGCGTCAAACTGTATCCAGGATATAACCATGTCTATGTCAGTGATCCCGTGTATGATCCGATCTATGAATTGGCACGGAAATATGATAAGCCCGTCGCGATTCACACCGGTCTCACGGCCACGGCGAATGCGCTTCTCAAGTACAGTCATCCATTGACTCTCGATGAGGCAGCTGTCAAATTTCCGGATGTCCAGATTGTGATGTGTCATATTGGCAATCCTTTTTTGCAGGACGCTATTGCCGTATTGGAAAAAAATCATAATGTTGCCGTCGATGTATCAGGACTTCTGGAAGGGAAAATCCCGGATATGAATGCGTTTCTCAAAGAAAAAAGAGGCTATATCAACATGCTGCGTGACTGGTTCAGCTACTTGGGCGCCTATGACCGCGTCATGTTTGGAACAGACTGGCCGCTGGCTAATCTGCGCGATTATATTGCTTTTGTAAAAGTATTTATTCCGGAACGCTATTGGGGGGATGTCTTTTTCAACAATGCCAATGCTATTTACCGGCTGGGTTTGAAAGGTGAAGCGTGATCGCCTCAGAAAGATGGCGACTTACATGTGCGATTAGGAACTGTTAGTCAAAAAAGCTGTATCTGTATGCCATAAGGCAAATGGATACGGCTTTTTTTTGAAAATAAATGTCGGAATGGATTATTTTGTGTCCGAATGGAGTAGAAGGGACTTTTTCTGTTTGCTATAATGCTAAGTATAAATTGATTTTTAATATCAAAATAGATAGCAAACAGAAATGAGGGAAATCCATGAAGCATACGATATGGAAAAAACAGCGGTTGGCATGGTACGCCGGTCTGTCCTGTGCGGTCCTGCTGTGGATGACGGCTCCCGTCATGGCGGCAGAAAGTCCAGTGGGGGGGGGGGGGCAATAATTGGGTAACGACGTGGGATGTCGTCGTGGAGGAAGACAAGGCTAAGGAAGAAGCCAAGCTGGAAAGCCAGCAGACAATGATCATCACATCAGAAGATATCGCGAAAAAACAGGCGAAATCTGTAGAAGACATTATATTCAGCGAGACCGGCGTATCGCGTACAGTAGACGCTATGGGACGGGTGACGGTATCCATCCGCGGTGCCGAACCGCGTCATACGCTCATCCTCATCGACGGCCAGCCCGTCATGGGGGACTTCGCCAAGTACAGCGGCGCCGGGGATGAACTCCAGCGGTTCGGCACAGAAAACGTAGATCACATCGAAATCATCCAAGGAGCAGCGTCAGCAAAATACGGGTCTGACGCAATTGGCGGTGTCATCAACGTCATTACGAAGAAAGCCGCCAAGACGGCGGGACTCCAGGTGAATGTGGAAGGCCGGAGGGCCAAACACGACGGCGATATCTTCCCCTATCAGAACGTTTTCCTGCGAGCTGACAGCGGACAGATTGGCAAGGTCCGGGCTGCTGTCTATGGGAGTAAACGGGAGATCATGCCAATCTATAGTTTGGAACGGTTTGGCGGTATGTCGGGAAGCAGTACGGTAGAAGGCGGAAATGTCCGCAATTCGCTGCGCTATTATGGCGATATTAAAAACATCGGCATGTCTGCTACCTATGATATCGACGATCGCAACAAAGTCGATTTCAACATGGATAAGACCAAGGAAGATATGGAACGATACGTAAAGCACTCTGATTCGGGCATGGAACCGCAGCAGCATTTCAAGCGGGCTGTAAGACCGCAATACGTATCGATTGTCTTACAGGGGTAATAACGGCGGCAACACGGACTGGAAGGTCGATGTGGATTATGCTAAGATGACCGAGGATGACATTACCCTTACGTCAAACCATGGCAACTCTAAATATGAAGGAAAAAACACGTTGAACTATCTTGATGATCTTATGCACAAGCAGTGGAATATAAAAGTGAGTGCCAATACCCAGATCAACGATCAGCACTTGAACACCTATGGGTTGGGTTATAGTAAGGAAACAGGCGAAGGAAGCCGTCTGAAAAATGCGCCGGAATCTAATACGTATACGCTGTGCGATGACAACTGGTTTATCCATGCTCCTTTTGATACGAAAAAACAAGAAGGCGTTGAGCTTATCGGTGATTATCGGGGGCGGTGGAATTCCTTTACGGGAAAAGTGAAACCAACAGAAGCGAGAGTAACGTCTGTTGCGAACGTGGGTACGGCATATAAGAATTACCTGGAAAAGGCCGACCATGGATTTGAACAGCGCCTTCGTGCCGGTATAGACGCCCGTATTGGCGACAATACAAATGTGACATTGTTGGGGAGTGCGTCCGGTATGACCGGCGTCGATACGATATACGATGTGAGCACATCGCAAAGGCTAAATCATCAGCGTATGGACACCGTCGATGTGACCCAGCATGCTAATAAGTGGGACTTCTCTATCGGAAGACTCACCGAACCTATGGGCGTTACGGGCTACTGGTTTGGCAAGGAATACGACGGCGGTCGTGCCGTCTGGACCAGCGGGAAGAACCAGGTTTGCATTGGCTACGGTGATTTTGGCCAGAGTACAGGAATTAACGATTCCGTGTATACGCATGCGACAGTAAAAATATTTTTTAGAGCACCGACAGTAGAAGAATTTATTGGGGATGAGTCTGGGACTGTTGCTGATAATACACTTGATATGATTAATTTTCGTCAACAGATTAGGAATGCTAAAACGGAGGCAGAACAAGCAGCTATCGTAAAACGAATGTATGATTTGGTGAAAAAAGCCTATGGAGACTCGCAGATTATTCAAACGGGACAGATTGGAGGCGACCTTAATATGAGTGAATGCCTCCCAACATTATTTCAGATAGAATATGTGGATTCACGTGGTAATAAACACATTGGGGAGATAAAGGCGACCGCCGTATTAGAGAACTTTTCCAATGGAGCTTTTTTACTAGAAACACCTTCCATGGCGACATATCTCAAAGGATGGGTGCAAGATGAGGTTCATCTTACGGAAGTGGCAGAGCAATATAAAAGAATATGGGAACGTTATAACTCTAAGTTTGAAGACGTGAAACCGCTTTCGCCAGTTCCAACTGATTGGAAAAAAGCTGTATATGACATGGTACAGTCTTTGCCTAATGATTATATAGGACAGACAATGTCATGGGGGAATGGATTTTCTGTGTCTTCACGGGTGGGTCAATATTTTAAAGCTTTATCAGATACCTTGCGGTATCATGTGGCTGAATCTAATAGTTTACCCCGGCCAGAATTAGGCAATGTGACCGGATTATGTGTAAAAACACTCGGCACCGTCCTCGTTCAGGATCAGATCCCGCCTCTCGACAAGGCCGCCTTTGTGCAGGCCAAGCATCAATTCGGTGATGACTTCGGCGTTCAGGCCTGGTATCTCCGTTCTGTCAGCGACGACACGCACAGCATTTCCTACGCCAATCTGGACCACAACGACGTGGCATCCTTTGACCAGCTGGCTAACGTCATCGGCCTCGGTGCGACGTGGCGCATCGGCGATACGATCCGCTTCTCCTATGAATGGGGCCAGAACCGCACCGCTTTTGGCCGCTTCATGAATGGCAATACGATCTATAACCACGAAACGGGCACGTCAGACTTCGATATCGCCGGCCGCAGCAACGGCGGCACGCCCAGATTCTGGGTAGCCCGCGTCGATATCGGCAAGTCCGATACAGACAGGCCCGGCAGCTGGAACGCTTTCGCCGATTACAAATATTTCCAGCACGGATCGTTCTTCGGCGGCAACGGCACGGAGGGTGTGCCGGATCGGTATATGGACGGCATCAAGTCCTTCACCATCGGCGGCGGCTATGTCCCGGCCAAGGATTTTCTGCTTGAGGCATTCTACACCTTCGGCGCCAAGGGAATCGGTAAGCGGGATACGCTCTACGGGCCGGAAAACTTTACGCTGGGGGATTATACGCGGGTGCAGGTTTCTTATAAATTCTAATAGTACGGCTTGCTATGTACCGGATAGAATGTAGTAAAGTATAGGATATATCGGTTTTAACATATAACAGCAAAAAAACAGGAATCCCTGATTGGCAAGGGATCCCTGTTTTTTTGCTGTTATATGTTAATCATTTGGAGAGTGGCAGGAAATATATTGCGGAGGTCTTGGCAGCATAACTTAATTTTATGCATTATGTTCCACGACGGCACCGACAATAGCGCCTGCGATGAAAGAGGTAACTGTGTTATCTTTGTCCTTGTGATGATGGTGATGAGACGGCGGTGGGCCGCCGGGACGATCATCCGGTGGATTCATCTGATGCTGTGGCGGTGGACCGCCAGGACCGCCAGGCCCTGCTGCATAGATAAAGGTAGTACCTAAAAGACTGGCTGTCATCATAACAGACAATATGGTGATTTTTGTTTTTTTGGTAATGGATAGCATCATAATCACATCCTTTGAAGGAAAGCAACAATATGTTGAATGATTGTAGTATACGATGATTTTTTTTGAAAATCAATAGAACATATTGTTTTGTTAATAAACTGTAACATTCATGGATACGGTAAAAGGAGAAACCGCAACTATGAAACGTTTTTTGAAATAATAAGAAATTAAGATATTTTTTTTTAGTATATTATGTTCATTTTTCCTTTTGTGCATGTTATTTTGTAAAAAACGAAAAAATGCCTTGACAAAGAATGTTTGTTTTTATACAATGTACTCAATCTTTTTCGAAAGATTATATCAATACATCTAACGATGGGAGAAAGTAGTTTGAGAGTCACATTGCAGAGAGCCGGCGGATGGTGCGAGCCGGTAATGACAATCAGATGAAGCTCCTCCCTAAAGAGCGGCACTGAATGATATTAGGTGCTGACGGTATTTCCCCGTTACAGGAGACGCGTATGTTAGTACGTTGTAGAGCGCCCATTGACAGCAATGCCGTTGGGAATCAGGGTGGTATCGCGGAATTATATCCGTCCCTCATTAGAGGGACGGATTTTTTTTGTCTTTAGGCCTATCGTTGGAGCTGGTAAAATTTCATTTCATTTTATTTGTAAGGAGAGATGTTCAAATGGCAAAGGTATTTTATGATCAGGATGTAAATTGGGATGTAATGAAAGGCAAAAAGATTGCTATTATCGGTTACGGCAGTCAAGGACACGCCCATGCATTGAACTTAAAGGACAGCGGGCTTGATGTTGTCGTCGGATTATATAAAGGCAGTCCGTCTATTGCCAAAGCAAAAGCCGCAGGTCTTACAGTCAAATCGGTATCAGCTGCGGTGGCAGAAGCTGATATTACAATGATTTTGATTCCGGATGAAAAACAGGCTGACGTATACAAGGAAGACATCGAGCCTAATCTGAAAGATGGCAGCGCCCTGGCTTTTGCTCATGGATTCAATATCCATTTCAAGCAAATCGTGCCGCCGGCGGCGGTGGATGTTTTCATGGTAGCTCCCAAGGGACCGGGACATCTTGTACGCCGGACGTTTGCCGAAGGCGGCGGCGTGCCGGATGTATTTGCTGTTGAACAAGATGCTACCGGAAAATGTTTTGATATTGCGCTGGCCTATGCTCGCGGCATCGGCGGTACGCGGGCCGGTGTCATTCAGACAACTTTCCAGGAAGAAACGGAAACAGATCTTTTCGGCGAACAGGCTGTTCTTTGCGGCGGTATCTGCCAGCTGATTACCAATGGGTTTGAAACGTTGTGCGAAGCCGGGTATCAGCCGGAAATTGCATATTTTGAATGCTTCCACGAAATGAAGCTGATCGTTGACCTCATGTACGAGGGCGGCATGGCTAATATGCGCAGATCTATCAGTGATACGGCGGAATACGGTGATTATACGGCTGGACCGAAGGTCATTACGTCGGATTCCAAGCAGGCGATGAAGCAGGTACTGCAGGATATTCAGGATGGAACCTTTGCCAAGGATTGGCTCCTTGAAAATAAGGCTGGCGGCAGAGCTCATTTCCTGGCTATGCGACGGAGACATGCAGAACATCCGATCGAAACAGTTGGCGGTAAGCTGCGTAATATGATGTCCTGGCTCCATAGCTCCAAGGAAGACTAATATATACAGATAGACGAAAAGAGGGATATACCATGAAGATGACAGGCGCACGGGCCGTAGTGGAATGTTTGAAAAAAGAAGGAGTCGAGGTCGTATTTGGATATCCGGGAGGCTCGATTCTGCCGCTGTATGATGAATTTTACAGAACCCATTTTCATCATATCCTGACTTGTCATGAACAAGGGGCAGTCCATGCTGCCGACGGATATGCCCGGGTTACGGGAAGGCCGGGCGTGTGTGTGGCGACCTCCGGGCCGGGGATATGCAACATGGTTACGGGCATAGCCACTGCCAATATGGATTCTATTCCCATGATCATCATCAGCGGCCAGGTAGCTACGTCTCTGATTGGCCGCGATTCCTTTCAGGAGGCGGATATTTCGGGTATTACCGCACCTATTACAAAGCATAATTATCTTGTGAAAGAGGCTCGTTCTATCCCGCGGGTTTTGAAAGAAGCGTTTTATATTGCTTCTACAGGCCGTCCCGGCCCCGTTCTGGTCGATATTGCCAAAGATGCGTTGGAAACGTCCATCGAGTATGACTATCCTGAGACGGTGCAGCTGCCGGGCTATCAGGTGGATACGAAGGGGGCAGGAAGATACAATCAATCAAGCGGCGGCAGGGCTGCAGCAGGCCAGACGGCCGGTTATTCTGGCTGGGGGCGGCGTTATTTTGTCGGAAATGACAGACTGTTTACAGCAATTAATACAGACTGCGCATATACCGGTTGTGACGACGCTCATGGGCAAAGGAGCTGTGCCTGATGATGGGCCGCTCCACCTCGGAATGGGGGGAATGCATGGATCCTATGTTTCCAATATGGCGATTTCAACTTGTGACCTTCTGATTGCCGTTGGCGTTCGTTTTGATGAGCGATTGACCAGTAATGCCGATCATTTTGCGCCGCAGGCAAAAATTATTCACTTTGAAATCGACGATGTGGAGATTGATAAGATTATTGATATTGATTTAGGAATCAAGGGAGATCTTCGCTGGTCTCTGCCGGCGTTTGTCAATAAGGTAGGTGCTGCGGGCTTTGATTACAAACAGCAGTACGCAGCCTGGCTGCATCAGGTAATGGCAATGAAACAGGCCCATCCGTTTTCCATGCCGCCCCGTCCCGGATATATTACGCCGCAGGAGTTGATCGAGGCTGTCCGGGATATGACGGAGGATGATGCGATTGTCGTTACGGATGTCGGACAGCATCAAATGTGGGCAGCCCAATTTTATTGCACCCGCAGGCCCCGGTGTTTTATCACCTCCGGCGGCTTGGGTACGATGGGATACGGGTTGCCGGCTGCCATGGGTGCCAAGGTGGCTCGGCCGGATACGCAGGTTGTTGTTTTTACGGGAGACGGCAGCATTATGATGAACTGTCAGGAACTTTCTACCGTTGCGGAGCATCATATCAATGTCAAAATCATTGTGCTGCACAACAATACGCTGGGCATGATTGTTCAGCTGCAAAATTTTTTCTATGATAGTCATTATTCACAATGCTATCTGAACAAAAAGAAAAACCTGCCTCAGTTGGCGGAATCTATGGGAGTCAAGGGCTTTCGTATTGACACCCGGGATCAGCTGCAGTCTGTACTGCGCCACGCACTGGCCTACGAGGGTCCCGCCTTGGTGGATGTCCGGATTTCAGGAGAAGAGAGGGTATATCCTACGGTTCCCGGTGGTAAGGCTCTGAATGAAATGATATTGGGAGGTGACGCGGCATGCGGCGACAGCATTTAGCTATTTTATCGGATAACAAGCCGGGCGTTCTTACGCATATTGCCGGCCTGATCAGCCGTAAAGCAATCAATATAGAATCACTCACGGCCGGATATACGGAGGAACCCGATGTGACCCGGTTTAATATTGTCATCAGCATTGAAGATGATAAAGAGTTGAAACAGACGATCAAACAGCTGGCGAAATTGATTGATGTCATTAAAATTGTCAATCTGGATGAAGATCTCTTTGTCAGCTGTGAGCTGGCCATGATCAAAATCCAATATGGTACGCCTCGGATTCGAGAGGAATTGGCCAATGTTGCGGCGTTGTTTCATGCGCAGATCGTGGATGTAAATCTGGGTTCTCTCATTATGCGGATCATGGGACGGGAGGATCATGTGGAGGCGCTTCTTCACGTGCTGACACCGTATCAGGTATTGGAGATCGCCCGCACCGGACCGATTTCTTTGTCACGAGGAATGATACCTGTGAAAGCGATGTAGTTACTATTGTAACAGAGACGAATACAGCATATAACATCGTCGATTCAGAAAGCGGTTACAATAAAAGGTGAAATGATTTAAAAGAGACTGTCTCAGTATGCGGATAGTATTCAGATATACGCATGCGGCCCATTGCAGATACGGAAGATTGATTTGAGAAAAAATTCCCGTATGTAAGTGGCAGCATCCGGATGCGTATTTTTGAATGCAATTCCGCTGTGAGGCAGTTTTTTTTATATTGAGATGAAATGGATAAAAGTACAATATAAATAATACCTAAAATTGCAAGTTCAAATTGAACACCTTTAACCAAATAATTTAAGCTGCATAGACGGTATCTAAATAAGCTTCAAATAAATCATCAGGCGTATCATACTCAAGGGACTTTCTAGGTAATGAATTCATATCCTCTGCAAACCAGAGAATCTGCTCAGCAGAGTAGTTTTCGATAGACTTTCCTTTAGGTACGTACTTTCTGAAAATGCGATTGTGACGCTCATTTTGAGCTCTCTCATAAGAGCTATA
>NZ_LEKT01000069.1 GCF_001045675.1 Megasphaera cerevisiae DSM 20462 | reverse complement strand
CCAAGGGGTTTACCGCTCCAGTCAGCCGCACTTTCCGTGGGACGATGAGACGAGTCATGCGGAAGATTCCCTTTCAAACGCATGTAGGGATTCATCACGGACGCATTTGCAATAATGGCCCGTCCAGCAGTGCCATAGGGAAGTTAGCTAACAGTTTCTCAACGCCTGCATTTTTATAAAAAAACGATGTCGATGAGGCTAGCTATTATCTAGGTCAATACATTCACCGAGAACTTCTTGACACATACGCCGGTCAAGCCGCATTTGACTATACGACTATTCCATGATAAGGTACGTATACAGGTATATTCCAGTCAAAGGAGCTGACAGGTAATGAAAACGCCACCTAAAAATTTTTATATCGGTCGGGCAGAAATTATAGCCAACAATGATAAGCTAACAGATAAGGCACGGCAAAGCATTTATATTGCCAGAGCAGATAATACAATCAATGCCTATCAATCAGACTGGAATGATTTCTGTGATTGGTGTGAGTATCATGAAGTAGATTCATTTCCAGCACTTCCTGAAACGATCATCAACTATATCAATGATTTGGCCGATAACGCTAAGGCAAATACGGTTGCGCGCCGTATCAGTGCCCTGACGGAGAACTTCGATGCGGCCGGACTTAAGGATAACCCGTGCCGGTTTCCTATTGTCAAAAATGCCTTACGGGGCATCAAACGGATGAAGGGAACGATCCAACACGGTAAAATGCCCATCCTCTTCGATGATATTAAAGAAATGCTTACCTATCTGGAAGGAAATGATTTGCAGCAGACACGGGATAAGGCTATTCTTCTCATTGGTTTTTACGGTGCGATGCGCCGTTCTGAATTAGCGGGTCTGGACATAGAGGATCTGCAGTTTACCCGCCTCGGGCTGCTGATCACACTGCGCAAGTCTAAAACAGATCAGTACGATCAAGGCCAACTGATTGCGATTCCCTATGTGCAGAATAAAGAGGTTTGCGCCGTCACGGCGTTAAAAAATTGGCTCACCTTGAGTGATATTTCTTCCGGACCGGTATTTCGCGGCTTTACGCGCGGACACACCATCCGTAAAACGAGAATATCAGATAAAACGATTGCCCTTATTGTGAAGCATTATGCCGGGCTTATGGGAATGGACCCAAAAGATTATGGAGCTCACAGCCTGCGTCATGGCTTTGCCACATCAGCAGCACAGCATCATGTCGAAGAACGGCAGATCATGCGTCAAACCCGTCATAAATCGCAGACTATTGTCCGCAGATACATAGACGAGGCAGACCGCCTCATCGACAATCCCATCTTTAAAATAACGGAAAATAAATAAATGCCATATGCCGGGATAAAAATGCTTCTTTAT
Organism: Megasphaera cerevisiae DSM 20462; assembly: GCF_001045675.1. Lineage (GTDB taxonomy): Bacteria > Bacillota > Negativicutes > Veillonellales > Megasphaeraceae > Megasphaera > Megasphaera cerevisiae. The sequence goes on along the minus strand of NZ_LEKT01000069.1, from coordinate 12,068 downwards.
CCCGGCATATGGCATTTACGAAACCTTTAGTGTGATGAAAACTCCCGTTTGACTATATCGACACGGTCAGCGTTAACCGGTACCTGCAATACTTGTCCAGGATAAATATCCTGATTATTTTCGAGATGATTTGCTTCAACAATGGAACTGACAACATACCGCACATCAGTATTGGAATCTGCAGCTTTAGAAGCAATATCCCATATAGTTTGTCCTTTTTCTATATGTACAGATACATACTCCTGGTCGGTATGATACATCCATCCCAATTGCGTTCCGGCAATAGCTACAGCACCTACAAGTAACATATATTTCAAAAATGTCAGAGATACGAAGCGTTTTTTTTGTCTTTTCATATAGAATTCCTCCTGATTCAAGAACAGATGTTTTGCGAACATCTGTTTGTTTGATAATTACAGTATATATCCGAACGTATGTTCTGTCAATATATTATCGAACATATTTTCCGTTCTCATCAACATATTCATGTAGAGATATTATAATTATAAATGAACAAATGTTTGAAATTTAGTTGTATTTCCATTATAATATAATCATAACTATATGGAGTGATGATTATGATGAATAATGAAAAGATGTTGACTACGAGACAAAAGCAAATTTTAGAATATATACGTGATTGTGTACATACAGTTGGATATCCCCCATCTGTTCGTGAAATATGTAAGGAAGTAGGTCTCAGTTCCACCTCTACCGTACATGGCTATCTGCATCGATTAGAAGACTTGGGATTTATCCGCCGTGATCCATCAAAAAATCGTACCATAGAACTTCTTGATGAAGGCTCCTGGCGTTCAAAAAAAATTGTCCCGCTACCTCTTGTCGGTCAAGTACGTGCTGGCGCGCCTATTTTAGCGGAAGAATGTGTCGAAGATGTCTATCCCTTCTCTGCCGAATTTGTCGGTGATGATGACTGCTTTATGCTTACCGTAAAAGGAGACAGCATGAAGGATGCCGGAATTTTGGAAGGCGACATTATTATTGTACGGCAGCAGGATACGGCAGAAAATGGTGAAATTGTCGTCGCCTTATTAGATGATGAAGCTACAATAAAACGGTATTACCGTGAAAAGGATTGTATCCGCCTGCAGCCGGAAAATGGGGATTATGATCCTATTTATACGCGATCCTGCCATATTCTTGGCAAGGTAACCGGTTTGTTTCGCAAATATTAGAACGCGGCGGCTATCCCTTTTCATGTACGTGTTTTTTTATTTCCTATTCATCATAAAAAAGCCCTCTCCCATCTGCAGAATATCTGCTGTTGGAAGAGAGCTTTTCTATTTACAGTATCGTTTTATCTTTAACAATATACGTTATCCTTTGAATACGGATTTCACTATAGCTCGTTCAGCCGCTGCCTGCTTGGCAAAAAAGATCATATACCGTGTAAATACATACAAGACAATCGCTGTAGCGATCAAGCTTTCTGCAATGACGATATATTCCAGCACTTCGGGAACTACACCGTTGATTTCCTGTAAATAACGCAACGTCTGCCGGAAAGCAATTGCCGTAATAACAAAAGGAAAGGTAAAAGCTGCATAGCTGGGATAAAAGGGCAGCGACAATAATTTTGGCATTTTAGCCAGCACGATAAGAAATAGTCCCTGTGCGCAAATTTCCATGATAAGAATCATAAGCAAGGATTTCTCTTCTACACAAGCAAGATACCCGGCTAAACTCAAACTCATGGGGGCTGTATAGATGCAGAACAGCGGTTTTGACGATTCACTAATGGCATGACTGCTGACATATCGTACTGTAACAAGGGCAAAAATAGCAGCATATGCGACAAAGCCAAACCAGAAAATATATTCCCCCACTGCCTGCTGCTGAAATGCCGGTGAAGTGACAGACGCAACGACAATGCCTACATAAGCAATAAAATAAGTCGGATATACATCTCTGAGTTCAAAATGGATCATATATCGATACGTAAACCAAATCATTAACAGTACATGTCCTGCGATTGCCGCAAACCATACCACTTCACTGAGGATAGGAAAAAAAGATACCGTATAGGTGCACAGCTGCATAATAGACATAAAAAAGGTAGCTGATACACTGGCAAAAACAGAATTGCCATTCATATCATTTTTAATCAAGCTGGGATGAAAAATAATTTTAAATAAAAGCAGGATACCTAAAAAAGCAGAACTAACGCCGCATGCATATTGCAGCGCCAGGGAATACGGAGCCAGCAGATTACCGAGCGCTACTAAGCCGAGCATAACACCTGCAGTGGGAATGGGAACTTGTTTTATCATGGGAAACATCCTTCTTTCTTTTATCTGTATGGATTAACCGGTTGATTACAAGTTCATTGTACTTCTTTACTTTTGATAAGTAAAATATATTATTTTTATATATTAGATAGGTATTTACCTATTTTAAAAGCATTAGCTTCCCTTTACAATATATCTTCTCAAAATATTAAAAACATTCTTGCCAGATCATCTCAACAGCGATACAATAATTGCAATCAGATAGGTAATTACTGATAGAAATATAGAAGGAGTTTCCCATGACCATACGCCATTTCCGCATTTTTATAGCTGTATGCGATACGTTATCCATGACGCATGCGGCAAAAACTCTGTATATGACCCAGCCCAGTATCAGTCAGGCCATTAGCGAACTGGAAACACATTATGGCCTGCGGCTGTTTGAACGTCTGGGACGTCGGCTCAGACTGACCGCAGGAGGAGAAAAGCTACTTGCCTATGCCAGGCAAATGACAGCACTTGACAGCCGTATCGAATCGGCCATGCGCTCCTTCAGCGCAATATATCCCCTGCGTATCGGTGCCAGTGTGACTATCGGAGAAACTCTCCTCATTCCCATACTCAAAAAACTGCAAAATAAAAATACATCCCAGCAAATCATATCGGAAATCCATAATACTACTGAGCTGGAGGATATGATAGAAGCAGACAAACTGGACATTGCTCTCGTAGAAGGTGCCCTTCACACGGCAACACTGACAGCTATTTCTTTTGCTGAAGACGAACTCGTTCTAGTCGTCTCCCCCCAATACAATTTAATAAAAAGTGCCGCCCCCCTTGCCTTGGAGCACTGCACCGATTTCCGTTTTTTTATGCGCGAAGAAGGGAGCGGCACTCGCAATCTGTTCGAACAAACCCTGCTGGCGCATCATATTCCTATTCATATTGCCGGTGTCTATAATAATACGGCCTCTATTAAGCAGGCCGTATTATCCGGTCTGGGAGCTGCGGTCTTATCCAGACGCCTTGTTGGTAAGGAACTGCAGGAGCATAGCCTTATGGAGATTCCGCTTCGCGGCATATCCCTGCATCGTGTTTTCCACATTATTTACCATAAAGATAAATATCTTTCGCCGGCACTGCAGGAATTTATCGACATATGTCACGCCGTAGCCTCTGGTCTATAGATATTTCTCCTCTCTTCTATTTTCGGATTCGAACCATAGAGGGAAATATTCCGATCAGGCAAAGTACCGTAAAAACAATAAATGCAAACTGAATATTATTCATGAGCACCTCAGCTGGATCAGCTGCCGCACTCCCGGTTCGCGACAAAATCAATGTAACAATTGCAACACTCAATACCTGTCCGATAAGTCGAACCGTGCCGACCACAGACGATGCCATTCCGTAATACTCCTGCGGAACCGAACTCATAATAGCGTTATTATTGGGTGCTGTAAATAGAGCAAATCCAATACCGATAATGAACAAACATCCAATAATAACTAAAATAGACTCTGCCGGTACATCGTATGCCAGTACAGCCAGACCGACCGCAATCAATCCCATGCCGGAGGATGCCAGAACAGACGCCTGAATACGATCCGACAAAGAACCCGTCACAGGAGACAGCAAAGCCATCAACACCGGCTGAACCAGCATGATCAGACCTGCGTCACGGGATGTAAGGCCTAAAATACGCTGTAAATAAAACGATAATAAAAAACCAATTGCAAATGTAGCACTATAATTCAACATAGCTGCAAAATTGGAACATGAAAATATACGGTTCTGTGTAAAAATACGTACTGGCAGCAACGGATCCGACTGATGCCATTCCCGATATAGAAACAAGCAAAAAAGAACCGCTCCGAATGCTAAAACATAGGGGGCATAAAATAAATTTAAAATTTCAGAAAGGCCAAACATCATCAATACCAGCGCTGCTGCATATAAGACAGCCCCCCAATAATCCATATGTCCTTCCGGATTGGAAATCCATTCCTCCTTCATAATCAGGAGTGTCAGCAACACGGCAACCGCACCAAAGAAAGCGATAAAATAAAAAATACTTTGCCATTGGTAATAATAATTTAAAAGGCCGCCAATAACCGGACCCAAAGACAATCCACTATATACGGCAGCAATAGTGAGACCCATTGCTTTGCCACGTTTCTCTGCCGGATACACCAAGGCAATGATAGCCAGACTCGTCGCAAAAATACTGGCACTGCCGATTCCTTGGAAAAAACGCAGTAAAAATAATCCCTGCATAGAAGAAACAGCAAATACGGCCAGCGACGAAAACATAAAAATAATAGATCCCAGTAAAAATACTTTCTTTTTCCCCCATGTATCTGCCAGTTTTCCTAATGGCATAATAAAAATAGTCGACGAAATGAGATATATCTCTAATACCCAGCTCAGCTGCGATTCCATTGCGCCATATGCCGTACCAATATCCGGCAGGGCCAAGGTCAGGGCACTGCCGGTAAATGGATTGACAAAAGAAACGATCATCACGATCGTTAAAATACGATTTTCATATGAAATGTGATTCAGCACAATGACACTCTCCTCTGACAGCATAAAACACGCCCTTATCCTGCACCGTGTTATAGATTAATTATAATACAATTCGTATGCCCATACGAGACAGACTCCCATCAAGCAACTCATTTAGTGTTTGCCTTCACAACCATTGCGTACCAATACCGGCAGCGACGGATTTATCATAAATACGCATTGCCGTCACTAAATCCTGTGCAGCATTCGTACCGTAAGCATGGCCTCTACCTGGGCAGCTGCCTGACTGCCGGTACCGATAACAGTCCCCTTTCTGCACTCCTTGCGTGCCAGCAAATCAAAAGCTGCCCCTGACGCCGCACCGGTACGCAGCTGCGTCAAATACATTCCATCCAATATTGCTGCAATCATACCGTTTGTACCATCTATAAGAAGGACCTGAGCAGGCGCCGTCGGTATATTTTTCCCACTATTACGCGGGAAAATATTGACAATCTTTTCAACACTGTAATCTAATGCCGGTATATAAGCCGGCATAAATAAAAAAGTGCCGTCATATTTAGGCGCTTTGATTTGCGTACGCAGCGGCACTTCACATTGCCCCGCAGAAAACAGGCGAAAAGCCTCCTTATCAGCCCTGATAGCATCCGTCATAGAAAAAACACGTCGAATGTCATCCTTTGATAACAACAGCATTTCTCCACCCCCTTTTCGATACCTGCCTCCTGTAAATAGAATAGACTATACACAGTATAGCATGGAACACAAAAAATGAGCAGAAATATGCATATTATTTTTGCTTTAGGCGGCGGCTGCATTTCCTAATACCGCCACCTGGACACCATTTTCCGGACCGATATGCCATGGAAAATCAGGATAATCAGCTACTGTATGCCTATCCTTTTTTTCTGCAGTGCGACGATAAATAAAAAATGCCAGGACAGCCGTAACAGCTTCAGACAGCCAGAACGCATGCCAAATACCGGTCGGTCCCATGACCCGAACCAGCAGATAGGCTGTTGGTATACTAATGACGGTATAGCGGAGCAGGGAAATAACAAAAGACGGTGCGCCCTTGCCTAATCCCTCCAGCGCACCGGATGATGTGACCGAAACGGCAGACATAATAAATCCGGCACTAATAATGCGCAGCGCTGCTTGTCCATCCATAATGGTTTCTCCATTATCGGTAAATAATCCCATCAATTCCGCCGGGAAAAACTGACACAAAATAGTCCCTGCCAGCATAATAAGTCCGGTCATTCCCAAGGTGGTCAGATAAATCAGTCTCACCCGTTCCTGTTCACCGGCACCAAAATTATATCCAATAAGAGGACGCATGCCCTGTATAAACTCGTTGGCAGGCAGATATAAAAATGTTTGCAGCTTATAATAAATACCCAAAATAACGACATAGGACTGAGAAGCTGCCAATAACCCGTTAAGAGCAGCTATCAGCAGAGATGGCAAAGCCATATTCAACGTTGCCGGAATGCCGATGCCGTACAGTTTTCCATCCAGCGTACGATCCGGCAAGAGGTAGCGGCGGTGAATCTGCACGCTGATTGGTCGTTTGACGTACACCACACTATAAATAAACAAAGACGACACCTGCCCGATCACAGTCGCCCACGCTGCCCCGTCGATTCCCAGGCGCGGAAACGGTCCGATCCCAAAAATCAGCAGCGGATCCAAAATGATATTGACAATGCAGCCGCAGGATAAACTAATCATGGGCACCTTCATATTGCCGACAGATTGAAAAATCTTTTCAAAAGAAATCCCCAAAACAGTAATCAAGGCAAAAGAAAAAACGATCACGGAATACTGCAGTCCCATTTGCACCACCTCGTCTGATGCCGTAAACATACGCAAAAACGGAGGCATCACCAGCAGCGCCGCCACAGTCAGGATGATACCATGGACCCCTGATAATACCATGCCATGCGTTGCTGCCATATGTGCCAGCCGAGGCTGTCCGGCTCCCAGGCAAAACGCGATAACCGCATTGATCCCTACACCAAAACCAATACTGACGGCATTGATAAAATTTTGTACCGGAAATACCAGGGATAGTGCCGTCATCGCATCCTCGCTGATTTGCGCCACAAAAAAACTGTCTACAATATTATACAATGAATTGATCAGCATAGAGATTACCATGGGTAATGCCAGTGAAATCAGTAAAGGCAATACGTTTTTTTCTTTCATACATGTTTCGTCCATCGTTCCGACGCTCCTTTAAATAAAGTTTTTGTTCCAAAAGACACGCAAAAAAAGCCACACATTCACCTGTCGAGGTCAATGTGTGGCGAAAATGGCATAAACCAGAAAAATCCACAACTAATTTTATATTTTTATTATAGTATCTCAACGCATAAAATACAAGTGGTTCTTGCACTGATCGATTCATATGGAACTCCCGTTTAGGAAGGCTGCGCAGGGGTTCATGGAATCCGAATATCACACAAGGGCAGCCATACAATTTATGGCACCTAAAAACGATACGGATACGTCATTTGAATTCTTGTATAGTCTCCCAAGCTGAAGTTTTCACTGCCATACAGCGTATCCCGCTTGCCGATGCCCTTGGCGTCGAAGGTGTAGAACGCTTCCAGGAGGATATCCTTGGCCGGGACATAGCCGCCGCCGATGGTGAAGCTCTTGATGCCGTCGAGGTAGCGGTCGGGCACACCTTCGGTCCCTTTGCCGCCGAAGAAGGAGCCGTGCTGGAAGTATTTGTAGTCGGCGAAAGCGTTCCAGCTGCCGGGCACATTTGTATCAGACTTTCCAATGTCGACACGGGCCACCCAGAAGCGAGGCGTGCCGCCGTTGGACCGGCCCAGGATGTCAAAATCCGATGTGCCCGTTTCATGGTTGTATATCGTATTGCCATTCATGAAGCAGCCGAAGTCCGTGCGGTTCTGGCCCCAATCATAGGAGAAATGGATGGTATTGCCGATGCGCCACGTGGCACCAAGACCGATGACGTTGGCCAGCTGGTCAAAGGACGCCACGTCGTTATCATTGGCCAGACGGTCATTGGCAAATTGGACGGAATGGGTATCGTCGCCGACAGAACGGAAATACCAGGCCTGGACGCCGAAATCATCACCAAATTGATGCTTGATCTGGGCAAAAGCTGCCTTGTCAATAGCAGGGATCTGATCCCGCACCAGAACGGTCCCCTTGACGAGGATCATGGGCTGCCCTGCCAGCGTTTCCAGCAAGGGCATCGATTCCCCTTCTTTGGTAACCCAGCCTGTTTTTCCATTCACATATTGTGTCATCCAAGTCAGAATTTGCGCACCTACACTGCCTGGGCCGCGATTCAGATAGTCGCCGTATACAGTCTGCGTCTTGACGATGCCATTTTCTTCTGTGGTCAAATCACTTTGAGCAAGCACTCCTCCTGTTTGAGAGCTCCATATAGACGACAACGCCATCTGTTTTGCATCGTCTTTACTGATGATTTTAAAATCCTTGTCAATATCCACTTGATCTGCCGGAAGCAGCATACGTGTTTGGCCTGAACCGTAATGATACAGAACCTGATCTCCCGTATATTGGTAATACAAATTATTATTGATGCCGCTTCCCGCTTTATCTCCATACGTATTCTGAATATTCTGCCATTGTGCTTCCCCCCGGACGGCAAACTTGTCCAGAATAGTATCGTCATCTAATATATCCTGTATTGTATAACTCGTTGTTTCTAAATTGGAGTCCGTCATTCCCATACCATAGTACGATTTCACCGTTCCATCCGGTCCGGCAACGGTAACCTTTTGCCATACGCCGGAATTGGTAATGAGGGGCCGAAAGGTTTGCTTCATCAGATTGTCATACGTATGCGTACCTTCTTTTTCATCTATTTGTTGAATCACGTCGAGGTATTCCTTGATGATAGCCTTCTGCTCGGCAAAGGTCTGGGCCTTGGCCAGCTTTTGATACATCCCCTCATATTCGCCGCCCGTATTGGCTTCAAAATCGGAGAATTCCGGAAACGGTGGAGCATCTGTCGATATCATATTGTCGCCACGCTCCCCATTATACCCCAACCATTCCCGCTTCGTCGGCGCCCGCCAGAACCATTGCCGTGTCGCATGGGTGTAGGCCGAGTCGGAAATACCCGTACTGCTGCTGAAATCACCATAGCCGATTCGCACCTGATTTCTGCCGCCGGTCCATACAGCCCGGCCGCCGTCATATTCCTTGCCAAACCAATAGCCCGTCACACCCATGGCTTCCGTCAGCCGTCCGATAGAGAAATCCCACTTGCTGGCATGCTGGGTCACGTCCATCGTATCCAGGCGCTGATGATTCAGCCCTTTGGATTCACTGATATCGGTCTTCGTATCGACGCCGGACATGCCGGCCGCACTGCCCAAAATGGTGACGTTTGTGTCGTCCCCAAGGCGGGCATCGATACCGGCACGGATGCGCTGTTCAAACCCATGGGCCGGTTTTCCCAGCATATTCTTTTCCGCATCGCCGATCATACCGTTTTTGGTCACACGGCCTTCGGGCTTTGTTTCCCCAGTGTAGCTGTTCCAGCGGGCCCGGTAATCACCGATGTATTCCACGCCTTCCTCTTTTTTTGTATCAAAAGGCGCTTTGATAAACCAATCATCGTCACGCAGTTTGGCACGGGCGGACTCTTTGGCATGTTCCACGGTTTGGGATGCCGGACCGTCATCGCGGCCATCGGCGCCAAATTTCAGATTGACGCCGAATTTATAGACCCGTTCCTGAAAGGCCCGATCATCGTCATGATGATTAAAGAGATTGTCCACCCCGGCATATATGGTCGAATCCTTGGATAGTTCCTTCTGTACGAGAATATTCCACAGGCCAAAGGTCTTCCGTGCATAAGTCTGGGAACCGCCGACAGCAAAGGAGGGACCGCCGCCGCCATGACCATCTGCCTTCCAATAGTTGCCGTCATTGACCACGGTATTGCTGTCCAGCATGTGAATGTAATAATTGCCCCACAGTGACGCGCGCCAGCCTTTATTTTCGTAGGTCACGCCTATATCGACCTTATGCTGGGGCCGGTCCAGGAGCTGCCGCGGCATATCGGGATCGCTTTTATTGATAGCGTGGAGATACGTATAGCCCAGTTTGCCCGACCAATGATTATCAAAGCGGTAATTGACCTCTGCTTCTGCCCCCGTGATTTCAGCCTTGCCAATATTCTTAAAGCTGTAAATCATATCCGGCGGCGTCAGCCATTTATCCCTGTCCGATACCTTATAGGGATTGAAATCCATCAAATAGCCCGTGAAGTACGTCGTCATATAATCGGTAATACGGTTATGGAAGACGCTAACCCGCGTGGACAAATTACCGTTTTCTCCTTCCATACCGAGATCAAAATTGACGGACTTTTCTGGTTTCAGATCGGGATTGCCGATCCAGTAATACCCCATTTTGCCGATGCCGTCTCCTACAGGCATGCCGGGATACATTTCCCAGTTATAATAGAGCTCACCCATGCCGGGTTCCGTATAACCCGTCCCGATATTGGCCTTCAAACGGTGATTGACCTTACCACCCAGATTGTGAGTCATGCCAAGATTGAAGGTTGCATTAGTGCCGAAGAGATCACTGTGATCGACGCGGAAAATATGAGACAGAACCGTCGTATCATTGAGCTGCCATGTATCCTGTATGAAGACATTCTGCTTTTTAATTTCCGCTTTGCCGAGAGTACGGCGATTATCCCGGTATACCAATTCATCACGATACATCTTCCCATTCCACTTTGCAAACAGTTTAGATGCCTGGTCTGGACTAGCTTCTATCATCATTTTAGTGATATCCGCATCAGCAGCATAGGTGTAATAGCTGAAAACTACCTTATCGAGGTAGGAAGGCGCACCTGCCTGACCGATTTGCACATACATATTATCAGGATTTTGCTTTACCAGTATATCCCGAAAGGCTAAAAAGTCCTGAAGCCTGCCATCCTTGGTAATTTGAGCAATATTTGCCACACTGGCATTAAAATATTTTTCGAAATCTTCTCTCGTAAATGCCGGCGTTATGGTATGACCCTGATCATCCTTCGTGCCATACCGTTCATAGGTTTCATCATATTGAGGCACACCGTTTTTATAGGTAATCGCATAATCGTGAACAGAGGAAGGCCTGCCGCTGTATAAATTTTTATCATAATTCCACGGATCCACAGTCTGGGACCATGTCGTCGGCGCGCTTTTCAGACGGCTTCCTTCGGCAGTTTCTTTCGTATAGCCAAAGCCATAGGTCAATAAGTGGCGGTCATTGACCTGGGTATTGGCCGAGGCCTTGATATCCAGCTGCTTATGTTCCAGATCATCGACGTAATTGAGGGTATTTTTACCTTCGTACTTAGATAAACCATACTGGGAGGTCATGGTCATATCGTCTTCGTTCATTTTGGCGTAATCGACATGGACGTTCCAGTCCGTACTGCCGCCGTTATTGCCCCTATACGACAGGCGGTACGTATTGCGGTCCATCGTCCGCTTAAAGGTCTGCGGTGATTCACCTATATAATCGGTATGTTTGACCACGCGCTGCAGATCTTCATTGGTCCGGTCCATGGTCACATCGATGGTATTGCGGTCATCAATATCATAGCTCCCCATGACGCCGATATTTTTAATATCGCCGTAATACCGCAGGGCATTGCGCATCGTCGTGCCTCCGGTCAGGCCGCCATGAGATTCAGCGCTGTAAATAGGCATGATATCCCGCTTACTGCCGTAGACGCCAAAACAGAACTTCCCCACTTGGCCGGAATCAGCCCGCAGAAAGACATTTTGATAGGGAAACAGATCACCGTCATGCTTGGCCCGCCGTCCCTCGGCGTTGACCTGAAGTCCCGCGGTCTTAGCCGGCCGCTTCGTAATCACATTGATGACGCCGCCAATGGCGTCAGACCCGTATTTTGCGCTGGCCGCGCCGCGGATGATTTCGATATGGTCCACGTTTTCCGCTCCCAGACGCTGCAGATCATCACCGGCGCCGCTGTACTTGGAAACGTCCCCCATGACGGGCTGACCATCTACGAGAATCAACGTATGTCTCGGTTCGGCGCCGCGAATAGACACGCCGACGCGCCCCATGGCATCGACCGTACGAGTCACACCGGTTTCATTGAAGATAATATCTTCAACGGACTTGGCCTGTTTCTGGGCTATATCTTCCTGCGTGATGATCGTCGTGCTCTGGGACTCCTGTTTGGCTTCTTCCTTTGATTTATTGGCCTCCACTACTACATCCCGTGTCGTTACCGAATTA
>NZ_LEKT01000068.1 GCF_001045675.1 Megasphaera cerevisiae DSM 20462 | reverse complement strand
CTTTTCTACCAGGTCCCACGGAATGAATGCTGCTTTCTTGATCCAACGGTTGTTCGGATCCATTTGTAATCCCAAGGGCTGATTAAAATCTTCGAAGGAAAGTTGTTTAGAAGGAGTTTTATACATGTTATATCACCTGTGTGCAAGGATTTTGAGCTGTTTTCCACCATACTCATGCACGTATTATACTACGAAACACTGATGAATACTGCAGTTATGCACACTATTGGTTTGTGCAGTTTACATTAAATAATGTCTACTGCGGGAGGTAAAAGGGCCTATGATTAAAAGTCTGTAAATAAGGTCTTCTATGATAACTAATAATGAGTTAATAGACAGTCATTTCGCTAGCGCTATTATGCCAGTAATCTGTCAGGGTACATGATGGCTAATTCGCCTCTTACCTTTCCCCAAATTCCGAAGCGGCGTAGTCTATTTCTTGGCAGCCTCGAAAGTGGCCAGATATAAAGCCTTGAGAAGAGCCTGCGAGCTTGAGAAACCACTCCGCTGACGGTTTACGGAGGTAAGAAGAATGTAAACTCTTCATAGCGTTCGTAGTATAAAAAGCGGTACGGACGTCTATTGAAAATTTAAAGATCGGTGTGATGACATCTCATGGAGCATGCCACCGTTTCATGGCTGCCGGATACGGGGACGTCCATTTCTTGTCTACTTCCTCCAGCCATCTAACGGATGAGGATATCCTGGACACCACGGTTCTTGAGCTCATTCAACACTCCCCGTCAGTATTTGTTGCTCTCATTTTCACCAACTTCAAGAAGGAGTACTTCTTTGTAACGATCCTCATGGATGCCGAGCACGACATAGGCGGCCAACTTGCTGACAATATTGTCATGACGTACCGAAAAGTGAATGGCGTCAATAAAGATAATGGGATCGCGTCGCCGCATAGGAAGAATCATGAACAAGCTCGGGCTTGTCTCTAAATATACGGTTGCACAATGTAAACCACACAAGCAAAAACGTAACGAAGATCCTGTTAAAAATGAATTAAACCGGGAATTTGATGGACAAGCTCCGTATGCCGTTGTTGTCAGCGATTTGACCTATGTCCGGGTAAACTACAAATGGAATTACGTATGCGTCCTTGTTGATTTATTCAATCGTGAAATTATCGGCTATAGTGCTGGTATCCATAAAGATGCACGATTGGTATAGGATGCCTTCGCAACCGTGAAGACAGATTTGCGGAATATCCAGATATTTCATTCAGATAGGGGCAGCGAGTTCAAAAATGAACTGCTTGATGAAGTAATATTTACATTTCAGATGAAGCGCTCTGTTAGCATGAAAGGCTGCCCCTATAACAATGCTGTGGCCGAAGCAACGTTTAAACTATTCAAAACTGAATTTGTTTATGGCCGAAATTTTGATAGTCTGATCCAGTTACGACATGAATTGACTCGCTATGTAAATGGGTTCAATACGGGTAGAACTCATGGATCACTTAATTACCTGACGCCAGCAGCGTTTCGACAATCGGCCTTATGAAAATTATCAGACTAAGTGTTGATAATCCAATCTGGATGTTTTTGATTTTTCCTTAATAGCAGAAGAAATGCAAAGATTGAAACGCTTTGATTCTGATGACAGCGCGTTCTTTTCGCATTACGATCCGGATATGGTTGAAAGCTTCTACCGATTATCTGAAGTGCGAAATTTACGGATATAAGGGAGAAAATCGTATAAACAAACGGGAAATGATTTCTATGTTTCCCGGTCAGGGGCCTGTCAGCTCGCGGCAATATCAATACGCAAGCAGATAGTCAGGCCGAGACGATAGAAAAGAAACAGACTACAGTGGTTGCTGTTGTCAAATTCTCTGCCTATTACTTGACAAGGAGGAAGTTAGAATATAAAACTATATTTTTGATTTTCGTTTTCTTAAAAATCAGATAGGGAAGGGATACTGATTTTAGACTATGCCGCCGGGTGTTTTCGAATTAAAAGTGGTACAAAATCTTTTTTTCTTCTTGCGTCATATTCATAAAAATAAGACTTCGAGGTCAGGTAATTTGACTCGAAGTCTTAAAAATATTTAATGAATCTCATGTGGGGATATTTTATATAATATGAATTGTTTTTCCTGACAGCAAGGAACTGCTCTTAAAAGTCAAAATGATCCGGATCAGATCCGACGCGCTGATTTCTATTCAAGGCATTGATGGATTGCATGTCCTCAGGGGTCAATTGAAAGTCAAAGACGTTGAAGTTGGAAATGATCCGTTCCCGATGCACGGATTTTGGCAATACAATAACGCCGCGCTGCATGTGCCAGCGAATGATGATCTGCGCAGGCGTACGTTGGTATTTTTCAGCCAGGGCGACGATTACCGGATCAACCAGCGGCATTGCTGCTTTTCCGCCCAGAGGACTCCATACTTCGATTGGAATACCTGCCGTCTGGCAATCTTCGATAAGTTTTTGATTGGAGAAGTACGGATGTGATTCAATTTGATTTACTGCTGGCTTTATGGTTTGGACTTTAGCCAGTTCTTCTAAATGATGCGTGTGAAAATTACTTACGCCGATTGCTCTTATTTTACCCTGTTGGTATAACTCTTCCATGACTTGCCATGCGTCCGCAAACCCAGCGGCCGGCCAATGAATCAGATATAAATTGATATAGTTTGTGTGAAGGGCTGTCAGACTTTTTTCAAAAGCGGCTTTGACGTGCTTTTGCCGGATATCTTCCGTCCAAAGTTTTGTTGTGATAAAAATTTCTTCGCGGGGAATACGACTGTCAGCAATAGCTCTTCCGACACCCGCTTCATTGCCGTAAATTTTTGCCGTATCAATATGTCGGTAGCCAGTCTCTAACGCCCATGTTACTGCGGTTTGGGCTTCGCTGTCCGTCGCGCGAAAAACGCCGAGACCCACCTGGGGAATTTTGATTTCGTTGTTCAATGTAATTGTTGTTTGCATGATATATATCCTCCTTTGATTTGACAATGCTTGCTCATCTTATTGTAACATATTCTATCATAACTTGAATCGCAACTTGAATAGAAAACAGAAAATATAGGAAGAAATCATTTTCTTGACTTTGCAGAATAGAAGCCTATACGTGGTATGACCTGAAAAGTGAAAAAATATCTGTCGTAATGGATAGTGTCTTGATGAGAATTTTGATACACTAACAATAGATAAGGTCATTTTAGTAAAAGAGATAGTATGAGGGAATCTATTGGACGACATGAAGAAATATAGAACGGCAGATGCGCATCTTTTCTCGACACGGCGCGTCAGTGGGAATATAATAGTTATGTAGATGAATCAATCAGGAGGAGTGTACGCATATGGGATTTTTAGACTCATTTTACAGTAAGGATTTGAATCAGACACGCAGTGAGAAAATGTATAATGATGCATTGCAACTGTTTAATTCACCAGAACTGCAGAACGCCCGTCTGCCCCGGGATTTGGCGGATAAAGTCATAAATGGCGAGGATTGCGACGTTATTACCGGGGCTGCGGGGGCATTTGGACATGATATGACCAATCCGATTCCCGTAAACGGACCGCTGGGAGAAGTAACCTATTTATCGCGACTGCGCCTTCGGGCGACAGGCTCTATGGTGTTTTTTCATAAGATCAATACAGTCGGTGCTATTGATATATTTGAGTTGGTAAATGTCAGCGGGAAATTTGTAGACTATTTGTATTTGGATATGTTTCACCCGCGATGCTCCCGGCTGTACCCGGCTCAGTATACTTTGGAACGGGAAGCCGTTTTTCCGAGAGGAGTTACTGCGAAAGTGGAAGAATTTCCCAAAGGGCTGTATAAGCTGATCAAAAAGGAATCAGAACAACATTTGGGGGTAGATGTCGCTGAAAAGGAAAGTAAGCGGATTGACGTAGAACAAGCTTGGCAGTCTATACGGGCTGCTA
The DNA here is from genome assembly GCF_001045675.1 of Megasphaera cerevisiae DSM 20462. Lineage (GTDB taxonomy): Bacteria > Bacillota > Negativicutes > Veillonellales > Megasphaeraceae > Megasphaera > Megasphaera cerevisiae. The sequence continues at coordinate 10,739 of NZ_LEKT01000068.1, read as the reverse complement.
AATGAAGCAATCTTGCAAGGGCGTGCGGCTTTTACCCGTACTCCAAATATATTAGTATCAAAATAGAAAAATAGTATATGGAACATGTAGCTGGAACGTGCTGAGTAAAGAAGTGTTGATATCATGAAGCATTCTACATGGGAAAAATGGTTTCAATGGGCTATTGCAGCCGGGATTGCAGGTATACTGGGGATGATACATATCTTCATCCCTGATTTTTATAGTACCGTGCTGCGGCTGACCTTAGATGGTAATATAGACGGGCTGACGACGTATGTATCCTCTTTTGGATACGGCGCTGTTGCTATCAGTGTATTTATGATTGTTCTCACGAACATGACTGGGTTGCCTTCCATTCCCTTTTTGACTGTCAACGGCGTAATTTTTGGGTTAGGTCCGGGAATTCTTATTTCCTGGTTCGGAGAAGTCATTGGTATTGAAATTGGCTTTGTAATCATGCGGACCTTTTTGCGGAATAAGGCGCAAAAACTTATCGAGCGGAACCATTTATTGGGAAAACTCGATACCTATAGTACGGTAAAAAATATGATGATCAGCAGGGCCGTGCCCTATTCTCCCAATGTGGTGTTCACCGCCCTGGCGGCTATGAGCCGCATCAGCTTTCGCAAACATACGATGGCCACGCTGATTGGCAAGGTGCCGGCTGTCGTCGTGGAGGTGTGGCTGGGACACGATTTACTTAAATGGAGTAAGCATGGAACCCGGTTTTTGATTTGGGTAGGCATTGTTGTGACGATGTATTGCTGTTACCACCAATATAGAAAGCATAAAAAATGATGACGTTGGATATGCATCGGTCTTTTTTTGAAAAGGAGAGCGCTATGGAGAATTCATTTGCCTCTGTCCGAATGGATGAACATAATCCTCGATGGGCACTGGCTGTTGCCAGAAACGGTGATCTGTACCGGCGGAACGGTGATTTTCGTACCGAATTCGGACGCGATTACACCCGCATTATTCATTCCACTGCCTACAGTCGGCTGAAGCACAAGACGCAGGTATTTTTTACGACGAAAAATGATCATATTTGTACACGTATCGAGCATGTCAATCATGTCGATTCCGTGAGCAGCACTATTGGCCGGTATCTGGGTCTGAATACGGAGCTCATTAGTGCTATTGCCAATGGGCATGATTTGGGGCATTCACCCTTTGGTCATTTAGGCGAGCGAGTGCTGCGGGAAATCAGTCAGGCAGAGCTGGAGGAAATGTTTTGGCATGAACGTCAGGGACTGCGTGTGGTCGATGATATAGAAACCCTGCTAGATCCGGCGGGACGGACAAAAAATCTGATGCTGACTTATGCGGTTCGTGACGGGATTATTAGTCACTGCGGGGAAGTACGCCAAACAGTACTGCGCCCTCGGGAGGACAATATTCCGCTGGAGGAAATCGTCAGACCTAACCAATATGCGCCGTATACATGGGAAGGCTGCGTCGTCAAAATTGCCGATAAAATTGCCTATTTGGGACGGGATATTGAAGATGCCGTCCGGCTGCATATCCTGACAGAAGACGGCGAACCGCTGAAAGAACTGAAAAAAATGCTGAACGGGCAGATATATGCTCATCTCCAATCTATTACAAATACGGCTATCATGTACCCTTTGATTACGGATATTTGCCGGGAAAGTACGCCGGAAAAAGGGCTGGTATTATCCCAATCACACTTGGATCTGATGAATGTGATTATGAAGTTTAATTATGAGTATATTTATCACAGCAAACGGTTGGGCGTATATCATGCCTATGCCAAACTGATTTTAGAATCGATATACAATATATTAAAAGAATGTTATGCTGGTGACAAAACACTGGAAGAACTGGAAAGGCTCCAAAATGACTATCCGACACTCGGCAAGCATTTTCTGGAACGGATGAAAAAATTTTCCGATATAGGGCGTGCCATCGCTGAGCACGATAAGTTTGGCAATGATTTTGGCAATAAAATTATTTATCATATTGCTGGTAGTGAGCGGGACTATCGATTGGCTTGCATTGATTATATTGCCGGCATGACCGATATCTATGCCGAAAAAATTTTTGATGAACTTACGACATTTTAAATAAAATATATGGTATAATAGCACACAGGTTCCATAGTATATAGCCGATCAGACCGCAGTGCCGCGGGGTATATATGAAATTGAGGAGGATGTATGATGAGAGAATTACCGAAAGAAAATGAAATTTGGCGCCATTTTAAAAATAATACGTATCAGATTGTTACCATAGCAGAGCATACGGAAACAGGCGAAAAATTTGTTATTTACAAGGCTTTGTACGATACGATGAAAACATATGCACGGCCGCTGAAGGATTTTATGAGTGAAGTGGACAAGGAAAAATACCCCAAGGCAGAACAAGACTATCGCTTTGTCAAAATAAAATAGCAGAGAACTATTGCCGAGTTTAACAGTGCGTAAATGCCATTTAATTTTATGGTTTTGATCAGAAAATTCTTGACAATGCCTCGATTGCTTGTTACAATATTAATTGTTAAAAATAAAGCAGAAGCTATCCGCTTCTCACCTTACACGGCTTTTAGTGTTACTAAGGTTATATTACGGAAACGTACATGCGGATAGCCTTGTGCTATCCGTTCTTTTTTTGTGGAGGTGAAGGACCATTAGTAAGGAATTACGTATCAACGATCAAATCAGAGCCCGTGAAGTACGCGTGGTCAGTGATGTTAACGAACAGCTTGGTGTTATGTCTCTTCGTTCTGCCAGGCAGATTGCGGAAGAACGTCATATGGACCTGGTTGAGGTAGCGCCCAATGGCAAACCACCGGTATGCCGGATCATGAATTATGGCAAGTTCCGTTATGAACAGCAAAAACGCGATAAAGAAGCCAAGAAGAAGCAAAAGGTATTGATTCTGAAGGAAGTAAAGTTGCGTCCGAATATTGAAGATCATGATTTCTATGTCAAGATGAAAGCTGCACAGCGCTTCTTGGGAGAAGGCAGTAAAGTGAAGGTTACCATTATGTTCCGTGGTCGGGAAATGAGTCATCCGGAATTGGGCCGGGACTTGCTGATACGGTTTGCTGATGAACTTAAAGAAACTGCCCATGTAGAAAAAGAACCTAAAATTGAAGGCAGAAATATGACGATGGTCATTGCTGCCAGCAAAGCGAAGTAAGAGGAGGATATTTTATTATGCCGAAATTAAAAACCCGCCGTGCTGCGGAAAAACGTTTCAAAACCACTGGTACTGGTAAAATTAAGCGTATGAAACCATATAAGAGCCATATTCTGGAAAGCAAATCTCCTAAGCGGAAACGTAATCTGAGAAAAGCAACATTTGTTTCCAAGACGATGACAGAAGCAGTTCGTAAAATGTGCCCGTTTATTTAATAGTACACACACGTATGATTTAGATTTGGAGGAATTGAATAATGGCTAGAATTAAAGTTGGCGTTACAGCACACGCTCGTCATAAAAAAATCTTAAAAATGGCAAAGGGGTATCGTGGTACCCGCAGCCGTCTTTTCAAAAAGGCTAACGAAAGCGTAATGAAAGCGCTGTTTTACGCTCGTCGTGACCGTCGCGCAAAGAAACGCGAATTCCGTAAATTGTGGATTGCCCGTATCAATGCGGCAACTCGTGCACAAGGCCTCAGCTACAGTCGTTTTATCTGTGGTCTTACAAAAGCAGGCGTTATCGTCAATCGTAAAATGCTGGCGGATCTCGCTATCAATGATGCAGCTGCATTTACAAAGCTTGTTGAAGTAGCTAAAGCCAAATAAATAGTAATAAATCTACCGGAGACATTGTCTCCGGTTTTTTTGTATTATAGTTAGAAAACCCTTGGTTAGACCAGGGGTTCCAAAAAGCTTTAGCGATGAGTCTTTCAAGGTTTAAAACAAAACACCTTTGATGGTAAGATAAGAATGCGGTCCGTCAACTGCAAACCTATCCACATCAAAGGAGGTCATTCGATGAATGACACACACAGTCTATCACACAGTAAGTGGAATTGTAAATATCATGTAGTATTTGCACCGAAGTATCGGCGGCAAGTATTTTATGGGCAAAAACGATATGAAATAGGGCAAATACTACGTGAATTATGCCAATGGAAAGGTGTGACATTACTAGAAGAAGCATGTCCGGAGCATGTGCATCTGTTATTGGAGATTTCCCCTAAGATGAGTGTATCGGGTTTCATGGGCTTTCTCAAAGGGAAGAGTGGCCTGATGATCTATGAAAAATGGGGAAATATGAAATATAAGTACCGAAATCGGCAATTTTGGTGTGGGGGATACTACGTAGATACCGTAAGAAAAAACGAGAAGAAGATAACCACCTATATTCGAGAACAACTTAAAGAAGATGAAATGTCCGAACAGCTTACATTAGATTTTGAAGACCCGTTTACGGGTACCGGAAGTGATATGCAAGTGACGGACCGAACATGCGCTGTAAAGCGCCGCTGGTAGACTAGGCCTTATAGGTCGCATAAGAAAAACCACCAGCTAAGCTGGTGGATCATTATTTGTGTTTATTTTGAAAAAAATAGAGAGTTTATATTTTTGTATAAAATGTTTGCATTAGATAAACCATTATAAAAAGTGATCATATCACCTATATCTGGTCATGAATGCATCAAAGACCAAATATAAAATAATTAAATGATAAAAATGCATTGCATATATTCGATTAAACTATTTATATGCAAATCGTTATTTGCTATAATTATTTTAAATTCAATATAAAATAGAACGATATTCTACTAAATAGAACAAAATATAGAGAAGAGGTAGAAACAAAATTTATCAGGGGAGAGGAGCAGGGACGGAATGGATCAATATAAGCTGAAAAATAAAAAAAGAATAGAGGAATGTGTTGACATTCTACGTCCTCAGATTGAATACGTGGCATCTTGGCTATATGATCATCCGGAAACTGCTTTGCAGGAATATAAGGGAGCTGAAATGTTTACGGATATTATGGAAGGGCAGGGTTTTATAGTTACCCGGAAATTAGAAGGCATGGATACGGCGTGGAAAGCGGTTAGAACAAATGGGACAAAAGGTCCTAAAATTGCATTCTTAGCGGAATTCGATGCTTTAGCAGGCTGCGGACACATATGATTGCTGCCATGTCTGTCGGTGCTGGGTGTGCCTTGGCAACTATATTAGGTCAGTATGAAGGTGAAGTGACGGTCATCGGTACTCCAGCGGAAGAGACCGGAGATGGAAAGGTATACTTAACGGAGAAGAGTGTATTTGACGAATTTGATGCGTCTATTATGCTGCATGTTATACATCCCAAGTTGATTGGTATTGGCAGAAAAGATTTTATATTTACAGGGAAGGCCTCTCATGCTGGGGATTCACCATGAAAGGGAATTAATGCCTTGGATGCGATTATTTTGTTTTTTAATAATATCAATGCACTGCGGCAGCAGCTTCAGGAGGGGATCCGTGTTCATGGTATTATCATAGAAGCCGGCAAAGCGCTTAACGTGATTCCTGATGCCGGTCGTGTGCGATTGGAATGGCGTTCGGCAGATCCGCTGTACTTTAATTGATCGTGGGCTATCATGGTAGTAGTCATGGTGGTAAAATGAATGTGCGAGCACTTCATTTTCAGGATGTTTTGAGAGTTAAAGGAAAAGAGCTGTTTTACTGGGCATGGCAAAATGGCATTGGGACAGGTAAATCTTATGGACAAAGGTTGCTGATGCTTAATGCTTTGCGAGGATAAGGTATGAATTGATACATAACGCACTTTTTTTGAGGGAAATTTGGCTATAAGGGAGTTTTTTTTAGTGTATGTCCTTTTACAATGCGTGGGGATGAATCGTCATGCTTCATGTATAAATTTTAATTGAAGTGTGATAGGTGCAATGGCTAAAGTAGTCGTTGATTACGATATACTACGATTCATGAAAAAGAGGTCTTATCATCATAGATACTGGGGACGAATGAAAAATATTCCATTGTATATAGTAGTGACTTACAAAAGGGAATTCTGTGGATTTGAAAAGAGGTATAGTATATTGATGGAGAGAATAGCAGGGATGAGCAGGCGAAAAGAGCGTATATGTGGTTTGCTTTTCAGTGTATTGTTGTGGCTTATACCTGTTTTAAGTTCACCTATGGCGGCAGCGTCAGTGCCCTACGTCAAAGGCCCGGCGCTGCGCAGCGGTGATTACATTGGTATCGCCGCACCGGCTGGATCTGCCGACGGCATCGATATCACTCAGGCGACAGCACTGCTTCAGGCTGCAGGGTATCAAATAAAATTTCCGGCAGAGAATCATAAGCCCTACGGCTATTTTGCCGGAACAGATGAAGAACGGGCCCGTGAACTGAATGCGCTCTTTGCCGATCCGCAGGTCCGGGCGATATTGTGTCTTAACGGTGGCTATGGGTCTGCCCGTATTCTTGATACATTAGATTATGACCTGATCAGATCACATCCGAAAATGGTAATTGGTTTCAGTGACATTACGGCTCTGCATACTGCGCTGGGAGAAAAAAGTCATATGGTGACAGTTTATGGTCCTATGGTGATTACGCTTAGGCCAGGATCTTATTCTGACTATACATGGCGGCAATTTACTCAAGGTATTTCTTCTGCCGACTCCATCGGGGTCGTTGTCCTTCCTAAAGGGAAACAACTAACGTCACTTATTCCCGGTAAAGCGTCCGGACGTCTGGTCGGCGGCAATTTATCTATGCTGGCAGCTGCGGCCGGCACACCGTATGAATTGCGGGGAGACGGTGGTATACTTGTGCTGGAAGATGTCAATGAACCGTCCTATCGGATTGACCGAATGCTATGGCAGCTCTGGCAAAATGGTCTGCTCAAACGAGTTAATGGTATTGTCTACGGTGAATTTTTAAATTGCACAAACGATTCAGGTGACTTTACAGTCGATGAAGTACTAGTGTACTATGCAAAACTTTCAGGAAAACCTGTCATCAAAGGACTGCCTGTAGGACATGGCGTGGATAATATGTTTCTCCCTCTTGGCGTTCATGCTGTTATGAAGGGCAATGCTGATGGGACGGCTGTACTGCATATTGATGAGCCGCATGCTGTACAGTCGTAAGAGTTTTTGCGGTTAGATATATTTCGGACAGAGTCCTTTCTTTAAATAGTATCAGGCCTGTATCTGGAAAACATGTATTTTATTTTTCTGACAACGGCATGTTTGTATTGAAAATTCTTTTGCAGTTTTTTATACTTTTTGACAAAGAAGATTGGAAATGAAGTGCCCCCCTAACGTTAGACTTGGAATCTAATTTATAGGGGGGGGGGGGCAGTACAGAAACCGGTCTTTTTTTTTGTGCGGAGAATACATGATGCATTATTTTGACAGGCGTTTTGTTGCTTGGGTTACGACATTGACCGTAGGGCGGGCCATATTGAACATCGCATCAACAAAAGAAATAAATAAAGCAAGCATTAGAATAAAAATGATGCTTTGTTTTTTTGATATTTTTTTTCGCATGAAAGGATTCCTTATACTATGTTTCACGAGTGATTATCCGCTAATATATGTTTTTTATCGTAAAAAAGAAGTATAGCTCGTAGCCGCTTAATCGTAGGATACTGTTAGCTGATTTTCTGATGATTATGGGCAGGAGCTTTTGGATCGACGGCCAGTTTTTTTTGTACCGCGGCAACGCAGGTATAACTTATTGTTCCAATGATACTGCCTAATAATGCTCCGGTCAGTACATCACTGGGGTAATGTACAAAAAGATATAATCGGGAAAAAGCTACTGCGGCTGCTAATACGATGGCAAAGATGCCGATGTATCTGTTTTTACACCATAATACACTGGCTGAAGCAAAAGAAGCAAAAGAATGGCCAGATGTAAAGGAATAGTCGGCAGGTGACGGTGTGGGAATTGCCATAGGGACCCAAGGATATTCTATGCAAGGGCGCAGACGCATTATCAGGTGTTTTATGATACCATCGCCGAGTATAGTGGCAAGGATAAGTGCAGCTAAAATCGAAATTCCTGTATTTCGATAAGTTTTATGGATGCATAATCCCAAACCGAGTAACACCCAAATGCCACCCCGCCAGACCAGATTGGAAATCGCAATCATTATAGGGGTCCAGGTAGGGTGCACGAAGACATGCTGTATCCAAAATAATATGGCAGGATCCCAGGGATTGTTAAAAAAACTCATTTATATATCCTCCTTGATAACTGTTGATGTCCAGTAAACTGAAATCAGTTTTCTAACTATAAGAAAAAAAGTTAAATGTATTTTAAACAGAAGGGCACCATTCTATAAATTTCCTCATAAAAAATGCAGAATGCATTGCGTGGCCGCTCTGACGACATGGAATTATTCTTTTTGAATACGATAGTTTCAGGAATACACGATCATATAAATGGTTTTATGGCCGGTATCTATTGATATTGGGAAAAACAGCGGAATTGCCTGCGCGATCAGCACCATGCTGATAAATTACCAAGGAAAAAAATCGGGATATATGATATTTTTTAAATTGGAGTATTATGATATAATAAAGTAAACTATAATGTTATTTAAAATAATCGATTAAAATAAATAGTGTGTTCGGATACAGAAATAAGAGGATAGTTATGAATGCGTTTCAGATAAAAATTGTTCTTGAAAATACCCATCCCCCCATTTGGCGTCGTGTTATAATTCCAGAGGGACTTACGTTTTCACAACTTAGTGTTGTTTTAAATATAGTAATGGGCTGGGATGGCAGTCATTTATGTGATTTTTCATTTTTTAAACCGCGAAGTATAATCGCAGAGTCGGGTATTGATGATAAAGGAAAAGTTGCGGCAACAGAATCTACGTATATTAATTCGTATATGTACCCTCCGGTGTGGTTTCGATATACGTATGATTTTGGTGATGAATGGGTACATCGGGTAACGGTAGAGGCTGTTGTTGAAAATTATAGATACGGCTATCCCAAGGTGATCAAAATAAAAGGCACTTGCCCGCCGGAAAATTGTGGCGGAGTTTACCAATTTCAAGAATTACGTGTGCATAAAGGGATGGATAGTGAAGCTCTCTGCGATGGAGAAAAAGTGAATGAAATCTTGAAACAGAGATGTTATATCGTATTAGGAAAAAAAGAAAAAAGAAACGCGGCTGAAATATATCAGGATTTTGAACACAAGAAATATGGGTTATTTGCAGAAATGAAGCCTGTAGAAGAAGTGCCTATGTTCGATGAGCGGATGGCAGATCCTGAATTTGTAGAAAGACTTATGCAGAAAATGAAAAAACTAACAGATGGCGCAGAACGGACAATCAGTATTCCATATACACTGGAGCAGTATTTAAATGTTCTTACTAAAAATGAGTTACAGATTCTAGCAGGGACCAAGAACATTACATTCCGATTATCTGATATAAAAAAAATATTAAAGGAAAACATCAAAGCAGTTATGGCGGATACTCATACTATCGAGAAATATATTTATTGCATGGATGATGCGGAAGTGGCATCTATCCAGCGAGTAATTGATTCGCAGGGACCATACTTTGAGCAGCCTGATGATGATTTTTCTATATTAGCAATTGGGGAATATATTGATGTTGATTGGCACTATGGTATTTTAATTCCTGATGAGGTCATACAAGTATTTCAGCGTGTAGTGCGTCCGATAAATCAAAGAAAACGCGGGCAGTATGTCTGGCTGCTGAAATGCATAGATACTGCCAATTTGTTATATGCGATTACGCCGCTGGCAATTTTGATGAAATTATATAATCAAAGTAAGCAATTCAAGATAAATGTTATTGAATTAGTCAGGGGAATACATGATCTGCCGCCTGAAGTATGTTCTGTTGTATTGGAGCAGGGAACTATGTACATGACAGAGATTCTGCCATACAAAAAAGAACTTATGGAAACGCAGGCTCATAAAGATTTTTATATTCCTACAACCTCAGAAATATCTCAGGGAGTCTACAATATGATATGGTTTGCGGATCCGGATGATGTTTTTGATGCGGTAGAATTTTTGGTAGATGTTAAAAATTTAGAGTATGATGAAGCGTATCAGCAAATACGGAATATTGTAATACTGATAGCGCAAGGCTATCAGGTAAAAGATATTATGGAGCGGCTTCATGCAAAGCAATTCCGCTTTGACAAACAGCATGCCAGAGAATTTTTGTTCCTCATTATGCGGCTGATGGATACAACAAGATTGCAGGCTCATCGCGGTTTTACAATAAAAGAAATTACAAGGTAAAGCGGTTTAGCTGCTGCAGCGGCAATACGAACAGGGCTGTAGTTCATTCGGCAGTGAATGAACTACAGCCCTGTTCGCTATCAGTATGATTATTTTTGAGAAATTCGATTCAGCTCTTGTTGATACCATATGATTTTTTGGTCCAGTTTGGCTTTATGTTCCTGCAGCTGTTTCAATTGGTGCGCAAGCATTTGACGGTGTGCTATCAACAGAACCATTCTTTGACTGAGCGTAGCATTGCCGGGATAGTGTCAAGCAATGTTCGCAAAAACCATCAACCTCCGAATGGGATTAAGCAGTTTTTGCTAATTGTAGTTGAAGCTCGGTAATAATTTTAGGATTAATGTAAGAACGCCCGCTGGACCAATCTTCGCTGTACTCAATGAGATAGCTTGTGACAAGCCGGACGTATGAATCCATACTGGGGAAAATTCCAACGACTCTAGTCCGGCGCCGGATTTCCCTATTTAATCGTTCCAGTAGATTTGTAGAT
>NZ_LEKT01000067.1 GCF_001045675.1 Megasphaera cerevisiae DSM 20462 | reverse complement strand
AATGCCATAGAGAGCGTCAACTCAAGTTTCCGCAAGGTCACAAAACAGGGCGCTTTCAGCAATGAAACAGCCGTTTTTAAGGTGTTTTATTTACGGATTAAGGAACTTTATCAAAAATGGCACGGTCACTCCATTCGCAATTGGGCCATAGTGATGAATCAGCTGGTTATTGACGAACGGATTGGCACCATGGTACGAAAATATCAGGTTTCAATTTAAAGTAATTTACACACTTTACTTGACAATCCCGAATCCAGAAGATGGCAGCTCTCTACCGTTAACTTTCTTAGATGATGGAACGGTAGGCCTTATTCCTGTTGTCGGCACGGTCCTCGTCCAAGACCAAATCCCGCCCATCGACAAAGCCGTTTTCGCCCAGGCCAAGCACCAATTTGGCGACGACTTCGGTGTCCCGGCATGGTATCTGCGCTCCGTCGGCGACGACACCCATTCCATCGCCTATGCCAACGGGGACCACAACGACGTGGCCTCCTTCGACCAGCTAGCCAACGTCATCGGTCTTGGCGCGACCTGGCGCATCGGCGATAACATTCGCCTGTCCTATGACTGGGGCCAGAATCGCACGGACTTCGGCCGCTTCATGAACGGCAATACGATCTATAACCACGAAATGGGTACGTCGGACTTTGACATCGCCGGACGCAGCAACGGCAGTACCCCTCGGTTCTGGGTAGCCCGCGTCGATATCGGCGAGGCCGATACGGATCAGCCCGGCAGCTGGAATGCCTTTGCGGACTACAAATACTTCCAGCACGACTCCTTCTTCGGCGGCAACGGCACGGAGGGTGTGCCGGACCGCTATATGGACGGCATCAAATCCTTCACCATCAGCGGCGGCTATGTCCCGGCCAAAGATTTCTTACTTGAAGCGTTCTATACCTTCGGCGCTAAGGGCATCGGCAAGCGGGATACACTGTACGGGCCGGAACATTTTACGCTGGGAGATTATACGCGGATTCAGGCCACGTTCAAATTCTGATGACTCCGTCAAGGCGGGTTTGGCAGCCCGTATGAAGAGCGTTGCAGTGTTACAGTTTTTTTACAGTTTGCTCTTGCCTTTTTGTTTTTCTTGTTTTTAGAATTTTATATATGATATAATGCATAATAGATGTGAGAGAATTCTTGCATCTATTATTTGCATTATCGAGAACTTGGTGCGAATGGGTGTCTTAGACTTAATTCATATGCGGAAAGGGAGATTTGTATGAATGTAAAGAAAATAGCATTGCTTCTGACCGGGATCGCGGTTATTGCCGGTTCTACTGCTTTTGCAGATGATCAAATGACGATAAAAAGCTCTAATAAGGATAGCTATGAAGTAGTACAGGTGATGAAAGCAAAGGATAAAAATTATTACCAGTATTATAACAGCCAATACGGGTACGTTATTGATATTCCCAAGGCGGCTACGCAGGCGGATGTGTCCGTCAACGGCGATGGGTGTTATTTCCAGGACCCGCAGGATGATGCCGTGTTTACGACCTATGCGGCCAAAAACGCTATGGGTTTTTCGATTGATGAGCTGCGTAATATGGATGTCGGCGTCAACGGCACGCCGAGCCTGACGACGGATATCAAAACCAAAAACAGCTATGCTATCGGCTGGACGGATGGTAAACAGTCGTATTATCATGAATTGTATCTCAATGACAAGGATAAGTCGTATACGGCGTTTTCAGTCGTGTACCCGACAGCGAAAAGGGACAAATATGATAAGATCATTGCCCATATGGCCCGCAGCTTTGTACCGAACGGAGTCAAGATGTAAATACCGCATAAAATAAGAGTGCGTAAGGCTTGCAATAAGCCGTGTTTTATGGTAAAATACTGCTTGTTAATTTAGGCAGTCCTCTGTCCGTTTTTCGATTGCCGCAAGCGGCGGCAACGATGGATACGAATGTCTTATAGGAGGAAAAAGAAATGAATATTATCAGCGTGCTTGAACAAGAACAGCTTCGTCAGGACATTCCGGCATTTCGCCCGGGAGATACCGTCAAGGTGCATGTAAAGGTCGTCGAAGGCAACCGCGAACGTGTACAGATTTTTGAAGGTGTCGTTATTGGCCGTCAAAACGGCGGTGTCCGCGAAACCTTTACGGTTCGCCGTATTTCCTATGGCGTAGGTGTGGAACGTACTTTCCTGGTGCATTCTCCCCGTTTGGCTAAAATCGAAGTCGTCCGTCATGGTATCGTTCGCCGTGCAAAACTGAACTATCTCCGCGGATTGACAGGCAAGGCCGCTCGTATTCGCGAACGTCGGTAATTCCCGAACAAGAACACATAAAACAAGGATTGGAAGAGATTCCGAGCCTTGTTTTTTGCTTTCCCGCGCTGTCGTATGGTATAATAAAAGCCAAGTGCAGAGTAAGATATAATTTTAATGAGGTGATAATCGTGGCAAAACAGATTTTTGTTACAGGGCACAAGAACCCTGATACAGATTCCATTTGTTCTTCCATTGCATATGCAAAGCTGAAACAGCTGCAGGGAGTGGACGCAGTTCCTATCCGTGCCGGTGATATTAATAAGGAAACAGCGTTTGCACTGGAGTATTTCCATGTAGAACCGCAGCAGGTCGTAACTGATTTTTATGTCAAGGTCAGCGATGCTGTGTATACTGATATAGAACCGCTGCTGGCCAGCGCCAGCCTGAAGGACGCCGCGAAATGGTTTGACGCCCATGAGGGCGGCGCAGCGCCGGTCATAGATAACGGTAATTTTGCCGGCATCCTCGACCGGGCCAGCCTGGCTGGAGAATTTATCAATACCGTTGCCGGCAGGGAATTGAGTACAGTGAAGGCATTGGTCCATGATCCGGAGGTTACGTTCGGTCCCGGGGATAACGGGCATGATGTACCGGCTGACGGCAGATTTGTCGTTGTAGACGGCGGCAAATACGTTGGCATGGTTTGTGCTGATGGCGTTGCAGCGGTGGAAAAACAGCAGGTCATCTTGGTAGACCATAATGAAAAGAAGCAGGTTATTGATGGGATTGACGAGGCTGAAATCATTACAGTCCTCGACCACCACCGCATTGGCGGGACGTTGTATACGGACGGGCCGATCTTTATTTTATTCAAGCCCGTGGGCTGTACGGCGACGATTGTTACCGAGTTATATGAACAGGCTCATATTGCTGTACCGAAGGAAATCGCAGGGCTGCTGCTGTCGGCGGTGATTTCCGATACAGTGCTGTTCCGTTCTCCGACCTGCACGCCGCAGGATAAGGAAACGGCTGAAAAGCTGGCTACTGCCGCCGGGGTGGATATTCAGGCTTATGGCATGGAATTGCTCAAGGCTGGTGCCAATGTATCTGACCTGACGCCAGATCAGATTGCCCGGAATGATATGAAGGAATTTTCCAACGGCAGCAAGACCTTTACGATTTCTCAGGTACAGGTCATGGACACGTCGGAGCTTTTGGCACAGAAAACGGTGCTCCTCAGCGCACTGGAAAAAATGCGTGCCGCCAAGAGCTATGACGCTTCTTTTCTGATGATTACGAGCATTATTGATGAATCGACGAACCTTATTTTTGCCGGGGATATGGAGGATACCGTCAGCAAGGCATTTGCCAAGGACGTGCTGTCCAAGGAAGTGTACCTGCCAAACGTCATGAGCCGTAAAAAACAGATCGTGCCGCCGATTTTGGCTGCTTTGAAATAATATATTCTGTATATAAAAGGCCCCATCACGACGGTGAGGCCTTTTTGACTGGATAAAACAGGGTAAGGAGTTTGTATGAATCCTATATTTGCTACATTGAACGACAGGCAGCTGGAAGCTGTGAAATATACGGAAGGGCCGCTGCTGATTACTGCCGGTGCCGGGTCGGGGAAAACTAAGGTTTTGACCTGCCGCATTGCCCATTTGCTGGAAAAAGGAGTGGCGCCGTACCGTATTTTAGCGATTACCTTTACCAATAAGGCGGCCAAGGAAATGCGCGAACGCGTGCAGAAACTTGTGGGCGCGCAGGCTGAACGCATATGGCTGAGCACGTTTCATTCCTTTTGCGCTAAATTTTTACGCTTTGAAGTAGATGGCTTTCAGGGATATACACGCAATTTTACTATTTATGATGCCACGGATCAGATGACCTTGATAAAGGATTGCCTGAAAACCATCAATTTGGATGATAAGCAGTTTCCGCCGCGGTCTGTTCTGGGGACGATTTCCTCGGCAAAGAATGCGCTCATGGATACGGCGGCTTTTGCCGACCGAGCCGGCGATTTCTATGAACAAAAGGTGGCCGAGGTTTACAAGCTGTATGCCAAAAAGCTAAAGGAAAATAACGCTTTGGATTTTGACGACCTGCTGATGCTGACCGTGCGGATGCTGCAGGAAAATGAGGGAGTACGGGAAAAATATCAATCCCGTTTTCAGTATATTCTGGTAGACGAATATCAGGATACCAATCATGCGCAGTATACGCTGACCAAGCTGCTGGCAGCGCGGTGGCGCAATATATGCGTCGTCGGAGATGCGGATCAGAGTATTTACGCGTGGCGCGGTGCCGATATCCGTAACATCATCGATTTTACGCGTGATTATCCCGATGCGGCATCTATTAAACTGGAACAGAATTACCGTTCGACTAAAACAATTTTGAATGCTGCGAATTCGGTTATTGATAATAATGAAAGCCGTCCTAAAAAGGAATTGTGGACAGAAAATCCGGACGGACATAAAATTGTTCATTATCATGCGCAGACTGAGCATGATGAGGCGGATTATGTCGCTGGGGTCATATACAACCGTCATGAAATCGAGCATGAACCGTATGGCGATATGGCAATTTTATTCCGGACCAACTCGCAGTCCCGCGTATTGGAAGAAAAACTGATGCGGTACGCTATTCCGTATACGATGGTGGGCGGCACAAAGTTTTATGACCGCAAGGAAATCAAGGACGTCATTGCCTATCTGCGCTTGCTGCATAATCCAGAGGATAGTTTGAGCTTGACCCGTATTATCAACGTACCCAAGCGAAATATCGGTGCGACGACGCTGGAGCATATTGCTGAATATGCCGAGGCGCAGGGAATTTCGCTATTTGAAGCCTTATCCTCAACAGAGGAACTTCCTGTGACGAAGCGGGCCAGGGAGTCTCTTGAGGCGTTTGCCGTGACGGTTTTTGAACTGCTCAATCATGCCGGGGAATGGGATGTGCTGAAACTTATTGAAGAGGTTATCAAGCAGACCGGCTATGGTGCGATGCTCGACAAGGATGCCGAGCATGACCCGCAGGGGGAAAGCCGTCGGGAAAACGTAGGTGAATTTTTGTCCGTTGCCAAGGATTATATGGATTCCAATCCGCAGGGGAATTTGCAGGATTTTTTGGAAAATGTAGCATTGGTGAGCGATGTGGATGAGTTTGAAAGCAGTGAGTCCAAGGTCACGCTCATGACGCTTCATGCTGCCAAAGGGTTGGAATTTCCCATTGTTTTTCTTGTAGGACTTGACGAAGGGCTGTTTCCCCACAGCAGAACCTTGATGGATCCGGCGCAGATTGAAGAGGAACGGCGTCTGGCATATGTGGGTATTACACGAGCTGAACGGCAGCTCTATGTGACCAATGCCTCGACACGGACCATGTACGGCCGTGTTTCCGCGTATCTGCCGAGCCGATTCCTGTCGGAAATACCGGATACCCTCTTGGAAGAGTATCGCCGCCGCACTGCTGTTTCGCCGCAGAATACGTCGTTTGTCCCGGGCCAGCAGCGGATTTCTATTTTATCCAAGCCCGTGGCGACGAGCCTGCCGAAAAAACATGCTGTAGATGCTTCCTTTGCGGTGGGAGATAAGGTACAGCACAAAATATGGGGTATCGGCACGGTGTTGGAGGTCATTGGAGAGGGGCCGAATATGCAGATGAAAATTCAGTTTCCCACCAAGGGCGTTCGCCAGGTTGTAGTGAAATACGCGCCGTTGGAAAAGGCATAAAAGCAGGTGATCAGTATGGACGAAAAGGTAGGCTCGTTGAAAAACGCGCCGCTGAAGGACAAAATGGAGCTGATTTTGGATATTGGGCAGCTCATGATGGAAAGCGGCGGCGATTCCAAAAGTATTGTCCGAGATATGCTGCGGGCTGCAGCTTATCTGGGGCTGTATTGGAAATACATCAATTTTCATATGACGTATACGACGATTATGGTTAATTATGATGATGAAAAAGAGTCGTATACGGTATTTCGAAAATGCCGCAGTCACGGCATCAATATGGCTAGTATTATTGATGTCAGCCAGCTGTCATGGAAAGCCTTGGAGGAAAAGTATGTCCTCGGGGCGTTCAAAAGCAGTTTGGACCGCATGCGCCTGGAAAACAAAACGCGTCACTATTCACCGTTGGTCACCTCCATTGCGGCTGGCATTGCTTGCGGCGGCTTTTGCAAATTGTTTGGCTGCGACTGGATTGCTTTTGTGTATACTGCCGTTGCTGCCTGCATTGGTTTCTGGGTGCGGCGGTGGTGCAATGTGCTGGGAATCAACGGCTATGTCTGTACCGCGGCTGCGGCCTGTGCGTCTACCATTATCGCATATTGGACCAGCTTTCTTCCCGGCTCAGATACGCCGTGGTTTCCCATGATTGCCTGCATGCTGTTTCTTGTGCCGGGAATCCCGCTTATCAATTCTTTTGATGATTTAATGAATAATTATATCGTTTCGGGAATGACGCGGGCGGCGTATACGGTCTTGATTGTCTTTGCCATGACCTTCGGTATCGTCGGGGCCATCAGCATTTGCCAAATTCCGGCGTATTCGACGTACAGTATCGTTCCTGACGGTATTTACAGCTCTCAGGCTGTGGCGGCGGCATTGGCCGCTATAGGCTTTTCTGTTATTTTCAACATTCCACCCCGGTTGCTTCTGGTCGCCGGCGGCGGTGCCGTTATTGCCGTGGGAACACGGAATCTGTTGGCCTTAGGCGTAGGGATGCCCCAGGCCTGGGCTTCTTTTGCCGGCGCGGCGGTTGTCAGTGTCATAGGGTTTAAATTTGCGCATTGGATCCGCACGCCCCACTCTGTCGTGACGATTCCCGCGGTCATTCCCATGATACCCGGCGTGCTTATGTACCGTCTGCTTATCGGGATGTTTTATGTTACGTCGCTGGATTCGCAGCACTTGCTGGTAGCGGTACAGAGTGGCGTCCAGTCCCTGATGATCGTCTGTGCCATTGCGATCGGCGTGACCAT
The DNA here is from genome assembly GCF_001045675.1 of Megasphaera cerevisiae DSM 20462. Taxonomy (GTDB): domain Bacteria; phylum Bacillota; class Negativicutes; order Veillonellales; family Megasphaeraceae; genus Megasphaera; species Megasphaera cerevisiae. The sequence continues at coordinate 7,957 of NZ_LEKT01000067.1, read as the reverse complement.
TCCGGATATGCTGGCCCATCAGTTTATCGAACGATCCAAACATAAAAAATTACAGCATCTGCTGGCGGCTGCCCGTGCCGGAGATGTGAGCATGTATGAAACTGAATCCGATATAGATCAGGCCAGTAATTTGAAATAGCAAGCCGGACAATAGAAGGAGGTCCCTATGGATACGATAAAGCTGCAGGCTCGGCTGCTCGAACTGCGCAAAAAAATAGATGAATTGAGTTATCAATATTATACGCTGGATACGCCAACCATGACCGATTATGAATACGATATGATGTATCGGGAATTGGAGGATATCGAAAGGGAGCATCCTGAATGGGTAACGCCCGATTCGCCGACGCAGCGTGTCGGCTCGAAAATTTCCGGGGGCTTTGAAAAATATACCCATGACCGGCCGATGCTGAGTCTGGGAGATGTTTTCAATGATGAAGAATTGACAGAATTTGATCAGCGTGTCCGCCATGATTTAGGTGGCGAGGAGCTGGAGTACGTTGTCGAATTGAAAATAGATGGTTTGGCTGTCAATTTGATTTACGAGCAGGGCCGCTTTGTCCGCGGTGTTACGCGTGGTGACGGACGAGTCGGAGAGGATATTACGAATAATGTCCGCACGATTCGCACGATTCCCCTGCGTATCGACAGCGATTCGCCTCACATCGAAATCCGCGGCGAGGTATACATGCCCGTGCGGTCTTTTGAAAAGCTGAATGCGCAGCGCCGGGATGATGAGCTGGAACCTTTTGCCAACCCGCGCAACGCCGCGGCAGGATCGCTGCGGCAGATGGATCCGCAGATTACGGCGCAGCGCAAGCTGGCTTTTTTTGCCTATGCCCTGGGAGGTACTATTGGTATCGAGATACCCAGTCAGGAGGCGCTGCTGGAGGATTTGAAAAAATTCCGGTTTCAGGTCAATCAGGAATATAGAAAGTTTCGCACCATAGAGGAAGTCATCCGCTTCATTCATAGCTGGGACGACCGGCGCGATTCTCTTCCTTATGCGACGGACGGAATCGTCGTCAAGGTCAATTCTTTTGCCCAGCAAGCCCGCCTGGGCAATACAGTGAAAATACCGCGTTGGGCCATTGCGTATAAATTCCCGCCGGAACAGGCCCAGACCAAGGTGCTGGGGATTTCCGTCAGTCTGGGACGCACTGGCGTCCTGACGCCGGCGGCAGATTTGCAGCCTGTGCATCTGGCAGGCACGACGGTCAAACGGGCAACGCTTCACAACGAAGATTACATCAAGGAAAAGGATATACGTATCGGCGATACGGTGGTTATCCAAAAAGCTGGAGAAATCATTCCTGAAGTTATCCGGCCGGTCCTTGCCGGCAGAGACGGTACGGAACAGCCCTTTGTGATGCCGGCTGTATGTCCGTCGTGCGGTGCCCCAGTGGTGCGCAAGGACGGGGAAGCGGCCGTACGCTGTGTCAATCCGGAATGCCCCGCTGTAATCGGCGAAAAGATTGCTCATTTTGTGTCGCGGGACGCCATGAATATTGACGGCCTGGGCGATGCTATTGTACAGCAGCTATTGAAGCGGCATTTGATTCACGATGTGGCTGATATATACGGACTGAAAAAGGAGTGCTTGGTAGAGCTGGAAGGATTTGGTGAAAAATCGGCGGATAATCTGATCCGTGCCGTTGAAGCCAGCAAGTCCGTAGGCCTGGCACGTGTCCTGTTTGCTCTGGGAATCCGTTTTGTCGGAGCCAAGGCCGGCCGTATTCTGGCGGAGTGCTTTGGCTCGGTCGAGGCGGTGATGGCGGCCTCGGCAGAAGCATTGACTGGCATTGATGAAATTGGTCCTCGTATTGCCGAAAGCGTAGTTTCGTATTTTTCTGATGAAAAAAATAAGGTTTTGATACGAAAGCTGCAAGCGTATGCTGTCGATATGACGGCTGAAAAGAGAAAACTTATTAATACCACCTTTGACGGTGAAATTGTCGTCCTTACGGGCAAGCTGCAGACTATGACACGGCAGGAGGCAGAGGCGGCTGTGGAAAACCGAGGCGGCAAATGTACGGCATCTGTCACCAAGAAGACGACCTTGGTCGTCGTCGGTGCGGAACCGGGCAGTAAATATGAAAAGGCGAAAAAATTGGGAACGAGCATCATTACGGAGGCCGAATTCCGAGATTGGCTGGATAGGGAATAGAAAAGATGTTATAATAATGTATTGTGAATGAGTATAAAATTTTTCTGTGAGGAGTGTCTCTATGAAAATCAGTGCCGAAGAAATTAAGAAAATCGCACTGTTGTCCCGGCTGGAAATCAAAGAGGATCAGATCGATTCTACCGGGAAACAGCTGAACGACATTTTGTCGTACATGGATCTTATCAGCCAGGTCGACATTACGGATGTACAGCCTACGGCGCATGCCGTATCCATGCGCAATGTCATGCGCGACGATGTGCCCCGGCCGTCGCTGCCCAATGATAAGGCGCTTCAGAATGCACCGGAACCGGAAAATGGCTATTTCAAGGTTCCCAAGGTTATTCAGGATTGAGGAGGGGTAGTGTGGAACCGTTAACGATACATGGCTTGCATGATAAACTTGTCAAGGGCGAGCTTTCCGCTGTTGAACTGACGAAAAAATTTCTGGCACATAAGGATGCGGTAGAACCGCGGATACAGGCGTTTTTGTCAGATAACCGGCAGTTTGCCCTGGAAGCGGCAGCCGCTGTAGATAAAAAAATTTCTGCAGGCGAGAATATTGCTGATTTAGCCGGAATTCCCGGCGCTATCAAGGATAATATCTGCATCAAAGGACAGCAGGCGACTTGTGCCTCCAAGATGTTGGAACATTTTAAATCGCCGTATAATGCTGCGATCATCGATAAGCTCATGGCTGCCGATTATGTGAGCTTGGGCAAAACGAATATGGATGAATTTGCTATGGGCAGTTCTACGGAAAATTCAGCCTTTCAGATCACCCATAATCCGTGGCATGCGGACTATGTGCCCGGTGGCTCGTCCGGCGGCTCAGCAGCGGCCGTAGCGGCTAACGAATGTGTCTGGGCCCTGGGATCTGATACCGGCGGTTCTATCCGTCAGCCAGCGGCTTATTGCGGTGTCGTCGGTATCAAGCCGACCTACGGTCTCGTATCCCGATATGGCCTGATTGCCTTTGCCTCATCGCTGGATCAGATCGGTTCCTTTACCCATGACGTGGAGGACTGCGCCATCGTTCTCAACACGATCACCGGTCACGACGTCAAGGATTCGACGTCGATTCCGCAGGAACCGAAGGATTATAAAAAATCTCTTGTCAACGACGTCATGGGTATGAAAATCGGTATTCCCAAGGAATTTTTCGGAGAAGGACTAGATGAAGCGTGCCGCAAATCTCTGGAAGAAGCTATGGAAACATATAAACAGCTCGGTGCAGAGATCGTTTCCGTCAGTATGCCGCATATCAAATACGGCATTGCGGCATATTACATCATCGCCCCGGCAGAGGCCAGCTCCAATCTTGCCCGCTATGACGGCGTTGGTTTTGGCCTGCGCGTCGAAGGCAAGGATATTGTTGATATGTACCAAAAGACCCGCTCGCAGGGCTTTGGGCCGGAAGTGCGGCGCCGTATCCTGCTGGGGACGTATGTACTAAGCTCCGGTTACTATGATGCCTATTACTTGCGGGCTATGAAGGTCCGGACCTTGATCAAGCAGGATTACGATGAAGCGTTGAAGCAGTGTGACATCCTTTTGACGCCGACGGCGCCGGATACGGCCTTTAAAATTGGTCAGAACGACGATAATCCCTTGGCTATGTACCTTGGTGACGTGTGCACCGTCACGCTCAATCTGGCAGGACTGCCGGGGATCAGCATTCCCTGCGGCTACAAGAACGGACTGCCTGTGGGCATGCAGCTTATCGGCAAGGCCCTCGATGAAGAAACATTGCTGCGCGCTGCTTATACATTTGAACAACATCGCACGGATCTGCGCAGGCCGTCGCCTATGGGGGAGGTTGAACTCTGATGAAATACGAATCCGTCATCGGTTTGGAAGTCCATGTCGAATTAAAGACAAAAACCAAAATTTTCTGCGGCTGCAGTACGGAATTCGGTGCTGAACCGAATACGCATGTCTGCCCGATCTGCCTGGGGCTGCCCGGCGTACTGCCGGTACTTAATAAAGAAGTGCTTCACTTTGCTATTAAAGCGGGGCTGGCGCTGCACTGCGATATTTTGCCCTTCAGCAAATTTGACCGGAAAAACTATTACTATCCCGATCTGCCTAAAAATTTCCAGACGTCGCAGTTTGACCTGCCTATCTGCAAGGGCGGCTATGTCGATATTGAAGTAAATGGGGAGGCACGGCGCATCCATCTGACCCGTATTCATATGGAAGAAGATGCAGGCAAGCTTGTGCACAGCGGCGCAACCATCGATACCTCTGATTCGACCTGCGTTGATTACAACCGGACCGGCGTGCCGCTGCTGGAAATCGTCGGGGAACCGGAGCTGCGCAGCGGTGAAGAAGCACGGGCATATCTGGAAAAGCTGCGTGCTGTTTTGCAGTATCTCGGCGTATCCGACTGCCGGCTGGAAGAAGGAAGCATGCGGTGTGATGCTAATATTTCTGTTCGCCCTGTCGGCAGTACGACCTTAGGTACTAAAACGGAAATCAAAAATATCAACTCTTTCAGCGGCGTCCAGAAGGGCATTGAATATGAAGCTGTGCGACAGGCCCAAATTCTCGATGAAGGCGGCACGATCCAGCAGGCTACGCGAGGCTGGGAAGAAGCCAAGGGCATCACAGTCCTGCAGCGTATCAAGGAAGGGGACAGCGACTATCGCTATTTCCCGGAACCGGATCTGATCCCTATCGAGGTAGCTCCGGCATATATTGAAGAAGTCCGCGGTGAATTGCCGGAAATGCCGGATGCTCGCCGCAAGCGGTTTATGGAAGAACTCGGCCTTCCGGAATATGATGCCAACCTTCTGACTCTGGAAAAACAAACCGCCGATTATTTTGAAGCGGTTGTCCGGGATGGAGCTGACGCTAAAACAGCGTCTAACTGGATGCTCGGAGAATTTGCCAAAAAGCTCAATGAAGAAGGTCTCCGTGCCGATCAGGCGCCGGTGCAGCCGGACCGGCTGGCCGAATTACTGGGGCTTATTGCCAAGGGAACGATTTCCGGCAAGATTGCCAAAACCGTTCTTCCTGAAATGTGGTCCTCCGGTAAGACAGCGGCTGCCGTCGTCAAGGAAAAGGGACTGGTGCAGATTACCGATACAGGTGCGCTGGAAGAAATAGTCAAAAAGATTATTGCAGCCAATCCCCAGTCTGTCGCCGACTATAGGGCCGGAAAAAAGAAAGCTATCGGTTTTCTTGTAGGACAGATCATGAAGGAAACGAAAGGCCGGGCCAATCCCGGCGCCGTCAATGAACTGCTGACGAAAAATCTACAATAAATATAGACATACATATGAAACGTCTGTTTTCCCCCTGCCGTGGGAGAACAGGCGTTTTTTGTTTGTTGAAAAAAATTAGACTTTTGTCGATCACGATACGTTTACAGTATTCTTATTCCAACTTATTTTGGTATGGAAATATCAAAATAACAAGAATGTGTAAATAATTACTTTCTATTTTATGAAAACGGGTCTACAATATATAGTAAGTATAGTCTAAGATATGTTTATAATTAAAGAAAGACAATCTTTTATTGTGGCATGATCAGAGATACCGGCGGAGTGAATAGATTTATCTCTCATAGTACATACCCACGCATATCGTACCATACGCCTTGTACAGCACGTCATTCGTACTGCAAGACAAGCAGACACGAGGAGGCAATACCTATGAAACAACGAACATTAGCGCACCAAATCACGGCCTGGATGCTGCTGGGCATCTTTTGCATAGAACCGTGGACCGTCCTGGCGGCGGCCCCGCCTATCCTGCCGGACCAAAACGCCCCGGCAGCGCATCAGCCGTTAGTCCAGCAGACGGTCAACGGCGTCCCTCTCGTCCAGATCACGGGACCGACGAAGGGCGGTGTCTCCCGCAACCAGTACCGCAATTTCAACGTCCCCCAGCAGGGCGCCATCCTCAACAACTCCCACGGCATGACTACCACCCAGCTGGCCGGATACGTCCAGGGCACCCCCAATATGAACCGCGGTCCGGCGAAAATCATCGTCAATGAAGTCACCGGCACGAACCGGTCTGCCATGAACGGCTTCCTCGAAGTGGCCGGTGCCCGGGCCAGCGTCGTCGTAGCCAACCCCAACGGCATTACCGTGAACGGCGGGGGCTTCCTCAACACCTCCCACGCCATGCTCACCACAGGTCGCCCGACCTATGATGGCAATGGCGATCTCTCGGGCCTGCGCGTCACCGGCGGCACCATACGCATCGAGGGGGCCGGTCTCGACGCCACCCGGACAGACAGCCTGGCCATCCTGACCCGGGCCGCGCAGATCAATGCCGGCATCTGGGCCAACGAAGCCCATGTCATCACCGGAGTCAACGACGTCTCTTACCCGGGTCTGACCGTCAAGGCCGGGAACGGCACGGGCAAACGCCCCGAAGTCACGCTGGACGTGGCGGCCATCGGCGGCATGTACGCCAACCGCATCTTTCTCGTGGGAACGGAAAAAGGCCTGGGCGTTAATATGGAAGGCACCCTGTCGGCAACGCAGCATATGGTTCTCGAAGCCAATGGAGACCTCCACGTCGCCTGTACAACGACGGCACCATGAATGTCCATGCGCAAACCATTCAGAATGACCAGACCCTGGCCAGCGGCGGCAATGCCTCCCTTCACGCCGAACACGGCCTCGTCAATACGGGTGTCGTCGGCGCCGGTATCAGCCGCGACGGCAAGGCAGATAAAACGGGATCCCTGACCATCCAGGCCCAGTCTGTCCAAAACGACAAGGCCCAGCTCGTAGCCGGCGGCGACGCAGTCATTCACGCCGATACAATCTCGGCAAAGGCCGGGGAAATCTCGTCGCAGAAAAACGCAGCCCTTGTCGTTGCCAAGACCATAGACATGGAAAAAGGCAAGATCACGGCCCGGCAGAACCTCTCTATCACGGCAGACGCCCTGCCCCTGACGGGCCTCCTGGCCAGCGGCGGCAGCACTACCGTTACGACAACAGACGCGCTGGATAATACGGCCAGCGCCGATGGGTTCGGCAGCATCCGGGCCGGTGGCAACGTGACCCTCCATACGGACGGGATCCTGACCAATGTAAAACAAATCGAAGGGGGGCAAACCGTCTCCCTTGATGCCCAAACAGGCATTGTCAATGCGGATACGGGGACGATCAATGGCAATACCGTGACCCTTCACAGCCACGACGTAGATAACATGGGCCTCATCACGGCCAGCGGCACCACGGACATCACGGCCAATCACGTCAAAAACCACGAAACGGGGCGTATCTACGGCGACGATGTGACGATAGAGGCGTCGTCTATCGAAAACCGCAAGAATACGGCACGGGAAGAGCAGCTGGAACAGGAAATGAAAGTCCTTACGGAAAAGGAAACGGCCCTGGAAGCTGCCTATGCCGTTGACGTGACGGGATTCACCTCCGATGAGCAGGTACAGCAATATAAGGACCATATCGCCGCAGCCGCGAAGGACTATGACACCCAGCTTGCCGTCGTCCGGGCTGTGCAGACGGAAATGGGAACACATACCTCGGCCGCCATCGCCGCCCGGCACGATCTCACAATGACCGGCGATACCCTTCTGAACAGCGCCGGCGCCCTCCTATACAGCGGCAATGCCATGACCCTGACCGCCAAAGGCACGATCCGCAACCGCGGCGCGAAGATCGAAAGCCTGGGAGACCTGGCGCTTAAGGCTGCCGCTGTGTATAATGAAAATGACGCCTTTTCTGCCAAGCGCGTCGGCAGTGACTGGGTGACGAATCCGGATAAAATCCGCATTGACCAGGCCGGCCATTCCGAACAAGGCCA
>NZ_LEKT01000066.1 GCF_001045675.1 Megasphaera cerevisiae DSM 20462 | reverse complement strand
ACTATTTTAAGGTAACATGATAGTGATTATCTTTAAATACATCCATCAAGCGTTCCACATGTTTTTCATTGGCTGTTTCCAGTTCAAAGGATACCGCTGTGCAGCCCATACTGATACCGTGCTGGCTCCGTTCATGCGTAATGGAAAGAACATTGGCATTGGAGTCAGAGATGAGCGTGAGCAATTTGACCAGTTCACCCGGCTGGTCCGGCACAACTGTTTCAAAGAAGACCTTGCGCCAGGAGCGGATCAGCCCGCTGTTGATGACGCGGGTCATGTTATTTACATCAATGTTGCCGCCACTGACCAATGCCGCCACTTTTTTGTTGCGAATGCCCGCAATTTTACCGTTCATCAAAGCGGCGACCGGTACGGCACCGGCCCCTTCCGCTACCGCCTTGACCCGTTCCAGCAGCCAGAGGATTGCGCCGGCGATTTCCGTTTCATCGACAGTTACGATATCATCCACATATTTTTGGCAGATTTCATAGGTCAAGTCCCCTGGTGTTTTGACGGTAATGCCGTCTGCCAAGCTGGCCTTGCCATTGACCGTCAGAATGTGTCCCTGCGTGATGGAGTCTTTCATAGAGGGCATGTTTTCCGTCTGCACGCCGATAATTTTGATTTTCGGATTTATACTTTTAGCCGCTATGGCAAGCCCTGAAATCAGTCCGCCGCCACCAATGGGGGCTACGATAACATCCACATCGGGAAGCTCTTCCAGAATTTCCAGAGAAATGGTTCCCTGACCGGCAATGACGAGGGGATCATTGAACGGATGAACAAAGGTATAGCCATGTTCCTTTGTCAAGGCTACGGCTTTGGCAGCGGCCTCGTCAAAGAAATCTCCGTGCAGAACTACATTGGCCCCGTAGCCCCGTGTCGCGGCAACTTTGGTAAGCGGCGCATGCCTGGGCATGCAGATGGTGGACTGACAGCCGTAGACGCTGGCAGCCAGAGCGACGCCTTGGGCATGATTTCCGGCAGAGGCGGCAATGACACCTTTGTCCCGTTCTTCCGGGGTAAGCGCGGCCACTTTATTGTACGCGCCGCGCAGTTTGAACGATCCCGTCCGCTGCAGATTTTCCAGTTTCAAATAGACATTGCAGCCTGCCAAATCACTGACCGAATTAGTAAAGGATAATCCGGTTTTCTGAGCGACCCCGTTGAGTCGTTCCCGTGCTTCCTGAATCATTTTTAACGTAACTTGTTCCTCGCTCATGTGTTCCTCCTTGATTATGATTAGATAAAGTGCATGAAAAAAGAGTAAAATATTAATGAATTATATACATGACAATCATCTCTTATTTACATGTTTAGAATACTCCTTTTTAATGTCCATTGTCAATGGAAATACATGGTAGAATGACTTACTTAAAAAATGATTAAAAATAATAAAAAAGACGAAAATATCAGATAATTTACATAAAAAATAAATATAAATTCAAAAACATTAAAAAAAATACGGACAATTAAAACGCAGTCTTTCCATGAGAGACATACTGATGTATGTGAGAGATGTATTCTATATCAGTATAAAACACAATCAATAAATGAATAATGTGCATTGTCAAGATACATAAAAAGACTACAGCAGATGCCATCTGCTGTAGTCTTTGCTGTTTTTGGGTCTGCCCTATCTAGAGCCGCTTTTGTTTTTATTTAGCATAATGCGGAGGATTTCCCGGTCTGTTTCCTGCATTCCTTTTTCTGCCAAACTGCCGATATTACGGATGGTTTCGTCTGCGTCGTGGCTGACAAGGCCCTCGTTTCCGGTAACGCAGATGTTGTGAAGCGCAAGCATAACCGCCCGGCAGGCGGCATCACAGGATGTGGCGACTTTCATAGTACAGCTGTTGGCGGCCCCGTCGCAGACCATGCCGATATGGTCGCCGGCCATGTTGGAGACGACGCTTTTGATCTGTTCCAACGTGCCGCCCAGCAGCCAGACCATTCCGGCAGCCGCACCGATAGCTGCTGTTCCGGCTGCGCAAAGGGCAGACAGGCGGGGCAGGAAGCTGTGGATATAGATCGCAATTAAATGAGATAAGGTCAAGGCGCGAATAAGTTGTTCATCCGAGGCCCCCATCTTTTTTGCCGTGACGACGACAGGCATCGTCGCTGTAATACCTTGATTGCCTGACCCAGAGTTGGTCATAGCTGGCAGAGGAGCGCCGCCCATACGAGCGTCAGACGCACTGGCGGTATACATGATAACAAGATTTTGCAGGGCTTCGCTCAAAAAGCCTGTTTTTATTTCCTTATTCATTGTGGCACCGACACGATGACCGTAGTCCTGCGTCAAACCGGCTTCGGCCAGAGCCGTGTTTAGGGTAGCGGCTTCCTTGATGAAGGCAATATCAGCAAGAGGGGATTGGGTGGCAAAAACATAAATATCTTCCAGCGTAAGATTATTTAAAAATGTCGTTTCCGGATCGCTTCCGGCATTGTTGGATTCCGGAATACGGAAGATGACGTTATCATCCCGTTCGATGCGGATTACATGCGTGTGATTGTCGGCAATGCAGACGCGGACAGTATGACCGTCTCCATATACCTTGGATTCTGAATAAAGAATATTGGGAACATCAGCAATATCTACAGTGACTTGACCATCAGCAACTAGTTTTTTAGCTTTGTCAACAGCCGCGGGAGATAAATTTTTCAGTACCTGCAGTCCCGCTGTGGGATCACCACCGGCTGCACCTACGGCAGCGGCGATGTAGAGACCGGGCATACCGGTTCCCGGCACGTATACGCCCATTCCGTTTTTCATCATGTTAGCAGAGACTCTGGCTTCAATTCTGCGGACGGGAATCCCTAATTTTTCCGCGGCAACGGCAGATGCAAATGCCAGAGAGATGGGTTCTGTGCATCCCGTAGCAGGGACGACCTCCTTTTTTAATATGTCTATCATACGGTTCCAGTCTCGCGCTTCCTTCATATCATTCACTCCTAACCCCAATTTTGAACGGCTATTGTCTATGCCTTTTCTTTATTTATTATAAACGATAATAGCGAAATAGTCCATAAACGGCTTAACCATGCGTATGTAGTATGCTTTGCCGCAGTGCGCAGGGATTTTTTCTTGGGGGTGTTTGGGTATTGAAAAGAGAGATTGCAATCGTGTTCTTCGTGTTGTAGGCAGGTCTTTCTTGACAGTAGATTTTTCCTTTCCTATAATGGGGGATAAGTCGCAAGCTGTCGGGAGGTATTTTTGATCGACGAGACCGTGTGTGTCAAGTATTATGATATGGAGGGGATGTTAGGATGATGCGATTGAATGTACGGGGGTTGATAGTATGCCGTGATTTTCTTTCTGATCCGCTGCTACAGGCGGTCATGAATTTTGTTTCTGATCCCAGTGACGAAGCTGCAGCCGGTCAGGCGGCCGGTCAGATGCTGGAGAAGGCAGAAACGCTGGGCCTTTCGGGAAATGTACTGCGGCAATATTTGTTATATTTGCTGGGAGAGGGAAATAATATTGCGGCAGCTTCTATTGAATATTCGGGAACTTTTGATACGGGATTGGAGCAGGCCATGCTCCGGGATATGAATATTCTTTGGCCGTATCTCAGTAAGAAACCGTCCGACTTTATGACATATACGTTATTTGATGCGTATAAACCGGCATATCCTCGGACCTATCCGGCTATAGCGGCATTGGATGCGGCGCTTGGACTGTGTGCGGGGCCGGCTGAAGCGGCCCAGATTGTTTTGCATCATTATACTGTACATGGCAGAGGAAAACTGGCAAAATATATTGCTTTTAGGGTCCGGGAATCAGGCGAGTTGGTAGGGATTGAGTCGTTCCCTTATTTTGATTGGGCGGATCTTATCGGTTACGAAGCACAAAAAGCAAGATTGTTGTCTAATACAGAGAATTTTATGGCTGGCAAGGATTGCAATAATGTGCTTTTGACCGGTGCCAGAGGGACCGGAAAGTCGACAGCTGTCAAATCTCTCGTTTGCCGGTACGCTGGATTGGGGCTGCGTCTTATTCAGATCGGGCGCGGACAATTGGCACACCTGCCAGAAATTCTTGAGAAATTATGCAATGTTAAGAGTAAAAAATTTATTCTTTTTTTTGATGATTTATCCTTTGATGAAAATGAAACGGAATATAAATATCTGAAATCCGCTATGGATGGCGGGGTTACACCGCAGCCAGACAATGTCCTTTTGTATGCGACATCCAACCGGCGCCATCTCCTGAAGGAGACTTGGCATGAACGCAGGGATGATATGGAAGAGGTGTATCGGGATGACAGTACTAATGAGTCCATTTCGCTGTCAGACCGATTTGGCCTGATTCTGCATTATGCGGCACCGACGCAGGAAGAATATTTACAAATTATTGCGCATGAATTGGAAAAAGCAGGTGTATCTCTTTCGAAAGAGGACCTGCGTATTCAGGGCGTACGCTGGGAAATGGAACATTCCGGAAGAAATGGGCGAATTGCCCGGCAGTTTGTGAAATGGTATTTAGGAAATAAAAAATAAACGTTTAACTGAAGGAAATTTTAAAAAAGTTAAGCAAGAGTATTGACAAATGGTTCTGCATTTTGTAGAATGTGTTCAAGCTTTTCAAGAAAAAGCATACTGAAAAATCTGTTGACGGGAAAGAGTAGTATGTTCAGTCAATTTACAGAGAGCCGGCGGGTGGTGAGAGCCGGTAATTGCATCCATACGAAAATCCTCCCTGAAGAGTAATGCTGAATTTTTTATTAAGCATTAACGAATTTTCCACGTTATAGGAAACGCGTATGTTGGTACGTTGTAGAGCGCTCAGCAGCAGAAATGTCGTTGGGAATCAGGGTGGTATCGCGGAATTATAATCCGTCCCTCATTAGAGGGACGGATTTTTTGTCGCCTTTTCAGAAGATCTCTAAAGCCAACAAAGAATATATATCGTTTTGTATAAGTTTTTTATAAAAAGGAGAGATGTTCAAATGGCAAAAGTATTTTACGATCAAGATGTAAACTGGGATGTTATGAAAGGGAAAAAGGTAGCCGTCGTAGGCTATGGCAGTCAGGGTCATGCCCATGCATTGAATTTAAAGGACAGCGGAGTCGACGTGGTGGTCGGCTTGTATAAGGGAAGCCAATCTGTTGAAACGGCACGGAAAGCCGGCCTGGAAGTAAAATCAGTGGCGGAAGCGGTAGCGGAAGCGGATGTCACGATGGTTCTTATTCCTGATGAAAAACAAGCCGATGTATATAAAACAGAAATTGCGCCCCATCTGAAATCAGGAAGCGCTTTGGCATTTGCCCATGGTTTCAATGTACATTTCAAGCAAATCGTGCCGCCGGCTGATGTTGATGTTTTTATGGTAGCGCCGAAGGGTCCGGGTCATCTTGTACGCCGTACCTTTGCCGAAGGCGGCGGAGTTCCCGATGTGTTTGCCGTTGAACAGGACGCAACGGGGAAATGCTTTGATGTAGCTCTGGCTTATGCCCGCGGTATCGGTGGAACTCGTGCCGGCGTCATTCAGACGACCTTTCAGGAAGAAACGGAAACGGATCTTTTTGGGGAACAGGCAGTTCTTTGCGGCGGCATCTGCCAGCTCATCACAAACGGCTTTGAAACACTGTGTGAAGCAGGCTATCAGCCGGAAATCGCATATTTTGAATGCTTTCATGAAATGAAGCTTATCGTTGATCTCATGTACGAAGGCGGTATGGCCAAGATGCGCAAGTCTATCAGTGATACGGCGGAGTACGGTGATTATACGGCAGGGCCGAAGGTTGTTACGCAGGACTCCAAGAAAGCGATGCAGCAGGTTTTGAAAGATATTCAGGATGGTACCTTTGCCAAAGACTGGCTTCTTGAAAATAAAGCTGGCGGACGGGCTCATTTCCTGGCAATGCGCCGGCAGCATGCGGAACATCCGCTGGAAAAAGTGGGCAGCAAGCTTCGCGGCATGATGTCCTGGCTCCATACCCATCAGGAAGATTAATACAAAACGCTACATGAAAAGAGGGATGCACCATGAAAATGACGGGCGCACAGGCTGTCATCGAATGCTTGAAACAAGAATCTGTACAGGTAGTCTTCGGTTATCCGGGCGGCACCGTGCTGACACTATATGATGAACTATACAAACATAAATTTCCGCATATCCTGACCGGTCATGAACAGGCAGCTATTCATGGTGCCGATGGCTATGCTCGTGCGTCTGGCAGAACCGGAGTCTGCTTTGCTACCTCCGGTCCCGGTGTCTGCAACATGGTCACCGGTATTGCGACCGCAAACATGGATTCCATCCCTCTGGTTATTATCAGCGGCCAGGTCGCCACATCGCTTATTGGCCGTGATTCTTTTCAGGAAGCAGATATTTCCGGCATTACGACGCCGGTTACCAAACATAATTATCTGGTAAAACACGCGGCAGAGCTGCCGCGTGTGTTGAAGGAAGCCTTTTATATTGCTTCCACGGGCCGGCCGGGACCGGTTCTTGTCGATGTAGCCAAGGATATTTTTGATACGGTATTTGAGTATGAATACCCAGAAGTCGTGCATTTGCGCGGCTATAGCGGTACCTATACCGGACAGGCCTATGATATCGATAAGGCGGCTGCTGCTTTGGAACAGTCAGCGTGCCCGGTTTTGCTGACCGGTGGCGGTGTTATCCTGTCGGGTATGGCCGAGCCGCTGCGGGAAATCGTGGAAAAAACCCGGATTCCTGTCGTTACGACACTGATGGGTAAAGGCGCTGTCGCTGATACCTACGACGCGCATCTGGGAATGGTCGGCATGCATGGTTCCTATGCGGCGAATATGGCGGTTACAAACTGTGATCTTCTCATAGCTGTCGGCGCACGTTTTGATGATCGTGTGACCTGCGATGTAGAAAATTTTGCTCCGAACGCACAGATTGTCCACTTTGATATTGATAAAGTGGAAATCAATAAAATCGTTCGTGCTGATATCAGTATAAACGGAGATTTGCGTTGGTCTCTGCCGCTTTTTTCCCGTAAAGTATCGCAAAGCGCTGTTGATTTTACAGCTCGGCAAGCAGACTGGCGGATAACCGTTCTGGACATGAAACAAAGCCACCCCTTTGCGACTCGCCGTATGGCGCATGCCGTATCGCCGCAGGTTCTATTTGAAGAAGTAAGCCGCCGGACTGATGAAGATGCCTTCATCGTTACGGATGTGGGACAGCATCAGATGTGGACAGC
The DNA here is from genome assembly GCF_001045675.1 of Megasphaera cerevisiae DSM 20462. Lineage (GTDB taxonomy): Bacteria > Bacillota > Negativicutes > Veillonellales > Megasphaeraceae > Megasphaera > Megasphaera cerevisiae. The sequence goes on along the minus strand of NZ_LEKT01000066.1, from coordinate 8,425 downwards.
ACAGTTTTTCCCGGTACAGCGGCCGCGGCATTTTATTTCATCAGGTGGTTTGGGGACGATGGGCTTTGGACTTCCCGCTGCGATGGGAGCCAAGGTAGCCTGTCCGGACAAGCAAATAATCCTTTTTACCGGTGACGGCAGTATCATGATGAACTGTCAGGAATTTGCGACATTGCATAAATATGGGATTGATGTCAAAGTTATTGTTGTCCACAACAATGTTCTGGGTATGGTTAATCAGTGGCAGCGTATGTTTTATGACGGACATTATTCACAGTCGGTCATTCGGGATAATCCAGATTTGCCGACCTTGACAAAAGCGATGGGTGTTCCGGGATTTTCGGTCCGGGAACCAGCAGAGTTGCCAGCGGCATTGGACACTTTGTTTGCAGTTTCCGGGCCGGCATTGCTGGACGTCTTCATCCCTGAAGATGAAAACGTCTATCCTATGGTGCCGGGGGGAAAACGATTGGATGAAATGGTATTGGGAGGTGTGGACGCATGATGAGACGGCACTTGGCTATTTTAGCCGATAATAAGCCGGGGGTGCTGACCCACGTGGCCGGTCTGATCAGCCGCCGGGCGATCAACATTGAATGCATCAATGCCGGATACACGGAAGAGGCGGATGTGACCCGCATCAATATTGTCGTGTCTGTTGAAACAGATTGGGAATTGGATCAGGCGATCAAGCAGCTGGCAAAGCTCATAGACGTCATAAAAGTTGTCAATCTGGATGCAGCTCCTTTTGTCGGTTATGAACTGGCCATGATCAAAGTCAAATGTACAGCTGCCGGCGTTCGTGAAGAATTGACCAATCTGGCCAGACTCTTTCATGCCAAGGTTGTCGACGTACAGCGGGAATCTCTGGTGTTTCGTCTTACAGGCCGGGAGGACCATATTGAAGCGCTGCTGAAAATGCTGGCTGATTATGAGATCATTGAAATTGCCCGGACCGGCCAGATTGCTATATCTCGCGGTGTCGTTCCGGTGAAAGAAATGTAACCGTACATCTGAAGTAAAAAAACACATAAAGAAGGGATTAGAAAAATGCGTAGTGATATTGTGAAAAAAGGAGTAACCCGTACGGCTCACCGGACCTTGTTCCATGCCATGGGATACACCGATGAAGAACTGAGCAAGCCCATGATTGGCGTTGTCAATGCGTTTAATGAAATCATTCCCGGTCATATTCACCTGCGGGAAATTGCGGATGCAGTGAAGTTGGGAATTGCCGCCGCCGGCGGTATGCCTGTCGAATTTCCGGCAATCGGTATCTGTGACGGCATTGCCATGGGACATGATGGAATGAAATATCCGCTGGCCAGCAGAGAATTGATCTGTGATTCCATTGAAGCTATGGCCAACGGACATGCCTTTGATGGGTTGGTCATGATCCCGAACTGTGATAAAATCGTGCCGGGGATGCTTATGGCAGCAGGGCGGGTCAATATACCTACTGTTGTTGTCAGCGGCGGTCCTATGCTGGCCGGCAGGTACAAGGGAAAGGACATCAGTGTCAGCACTATGTTTGAGGCCGCCGGAAAAGTGGAGTCGGGAAAGATGACACCGGAAGAAATGGCTGATATGGAATGCAAGGCGTGTCCCGGCTGTGGGTCCTGCTCAGGTTTGTTTACGGCCAATACAATGAACTGCATGACGGAGGTATTGGGAATGGGACTTCCCGGCAACGGGACTATCCCTGCGGCCTATTTTGGCGCTCGCCGCATGCTGGCTAAAAAAGCCGGCGCTGTCGTTATGGATTTGGTCAAAAAAGACATCCGGCCTCGGGATATCATGACGCGGGAAGCCTTTGAGAATGCTATTGCCGTCGATATGGCTATCGGTGGCTCTACCAATACGGTACTGCATCTGCCGGCTATTGCGCACGAAGCTGGACTGCCTCTGCCACTGGCTGTATTTGACGAAATAAGCAGGAAGGCGGCCTATATCTGCAAGATGAGCCCGGGCGGCACCTATCATATGCAGGATCTGAATGAAGCCGGCGGAATTTGTGCGGTTATGAAGGAACTGACAAAATTGGATATTATTCATACCGGTGCCCGGACCGTCACAGGGACAATACAAGACCGCATCAAGGCTGCTGCTATTGAACGGCCGGAAGTCATTCATTCTGTGGAAAATGCATATATGCATAAAGGCGGTATTGCCATTTTGACAGGAAATCTGGCTCCTGATGGCTCTGTTATCAAGGAAAGTGCCGTAGATACGGACTTACTCACCTATACGGGAACGGCTAAATGCTATAATTCAGAGGAAGCAGCCATCAAGGCCATTATGGACGGTGACATACAGGAAGGAAATGTTGTCGTCATTCGGTATGAAGGGCCTAAAGGCGGACCGGGTATGCGAGAAATGCTCAACCCTACGGCGGTCATTACCGGTATGGGATTGAAGGTCGCCTTATTGACGGATGGACGTTTCAGCGGTGCCAGCCGCGGTGCCTGTATTGGTCATATTTCTCCGGAGGCCATGGAGGGCGGTCCGATCGCTCTTATTCAGGACGGGGATATTATCGGGATTGATATTCCCAATCGTAAGCTGGAGCTGAAAGTCAGTGAAGCAGAGCTGGCCAGACGAAAGGCTGCATGGACACAGCCGGAGCCCAAGGTGAAAACGGGATATTTATCTCGGTACGCTCGTCTTGTCACGTCAGCGAATACGGGGGCCGTATTACAATAATAAAAGAAAAAATTATGAAGATTGATGTAGTATATACTATAAGTTTTCTATTGGCATCGGTCAATCGGAACCATTAAAACATCGTCTGTATGACGCGAACAACCCGGTAAAAGCGTGTCGGCTCTTACCGGGTTGTTTGCGTTATACGGTATCAGATGGCTGCCGGGGATGTATTGATCAAAATCCGGGCACCGCCATCGGTTTCTTTGACTTGCAGCGGCGACGGTATCACACCTGGTGTTTCTAAATCCGTAGGAATACGTTTATAAGGAAGCTTTTTCATAATTTCATTCATGGCCTTTCTCAATATGGTATCAGGATCGTTCAGTACGGAGATGGAATCCCGTTCCCGGCCATAAGAGCTGTAGCTTTTGAGCGTATCGTCTTTGCGGTTATAGGCATAGACCGTCAAGTTGTACATGCAGTCTGTCATGATTTCATCATCATCGCCTCGGAGAAACAGGTGATATTGATTCCAGTACCAGGTACGGACGATGGGGGTTACAACGATATCGGCATGATACGTTTGCGATAAGGCGCGCATTGTGGCAAGAGTAACATCGGCAGGTGACAGGACTTCCGAGGTTTCCATGCGATTCCAATAAGGAATCCGGAAAGGCTGCACAAGCCGTTTTTTCATAAATTGAGCCGCATAGTCCCGCTGTGCCGTATTAACGATAAGCACGGTGCGCATATTGTCAAAACGGGGCTCGGCGGCAGAACAGACTGCCGTGAGCATCAGCATAAAAGTAACGAGAATTAGTAGCGTTCGTTTCATGAATAAGACCTCCTGTCTAGAAGTTTCCGTTGTCGTTCAAAAGAGGAGTAGTATCATCTTCACGGGGGATATAGGCCTCCAGAGAAGACAGCATAGCTTCCTTGTCCATGGGCAGGGTACCGCCGATGGGAAGAAGGTTGGATACATGATTGCTGCGGAAAATACAGGGCTTGATCATAGTCGTATGACGCAGAATCATATCTAGTTCCTTTAAAAAACCTCGTGCCGTTAACGGTGTAAACGTTCCCTGCTGTACATCTTGATACAGCGGTACGTTTTTGGGAATAATGAGGGATAAGGCGCTGAGCATGGTCGGGTTAATAGCCGATACGACTTCGGCCGTGTGGAGTGCATGCTCGACTGTCCGCTCCTGTCCGCCCAAGCCTAACAGAATCATGGTCGAAAGCTTCATACCGGCATCAAGAGCCTTCTTTCCGGCTTGTATGGTTAAGGCAGCTGTAGTTCCTTTTTTGACATGCTTGAGGACAGTGTCGTCACCGCTTTCGATTCCCAAATATAAAATACCCAAACCGGCTTCATGGAGACGTTTCAGATCCTCCGGTGATTTGCGATTGAGGTCGGCCGGAGTGGCATAGGCCCCGATTCGTGTGATATTGGGAAAGGTATCGTAACATTTTTTTAAAATATGAAGCAAGCTGTCTGTTGGTAATACAAGAGCATCTCCATCGGCAAGAAATATGCGTCGGATAAAGGGCATAGCCGCTGCGCCGCGTTCAATAATTCCGTCGATTTCCTCCAACGAGCGGACACGGTATACGGAATCCTTGTACATCGCACAAAATGTGCACATATTATGAGAACAGCCGATGGTTACACGAAGAATAAAACTGCGCGCTTCACTGGGTGGACGGAAGACAAGTCCGCCGGCATCATCAATCATCATAAAAATCATCCTTTCTTTTTTGATTAATTATATTATACACGGTTATATATCATGAAAACACCTTTTTCCATAAAAAGGCCATGGCAGGCGTTTGCATTACACATATCTATAAAATATTACCGATTATAACCTAAAACTATATATGAAAAGCAGATAAAATACCTTATAAAATTTTTTAATAAAACGTTTCATTGTTTAAAAATATAAAGTAAAACATTTAACTTTGAACGAAATGAAGAAAAATATCTTAAAAAATTTCTTGACTAATGTAATGCCGGTTAGTATAATTAAGCCTAACAAATACAAAACAGTGTTGATTGGGAGTAGTAAGGCCGGTGCGGAAATAACAGAGAATCTGTCGGAGGCTGAGAGACAGAATGGAAACACGGCTTGAACTCACCCAGGAGCAGCTGCCCGAACGCATTCACAAGTAGGAACAGCCGGCAGACAACCGTTATCTTGTCAGGCATTAAAAGGCAATGTCCGGAGATGTCCGTAAAAGTGGTCATATGAGTATTCATATGGCAATAAGAGTGGTACCGCAAAGTATACATACTTTGTCTCTTTTAAAGAGGCAAGGTATTTTTTGTTTTATCAGCTTGTTTTTGTATTTGCAGATGATATTCAGGGGTGTTTTGAAAGGGGAAAATTGTATGATGAACATAATTGGAAAAGTGAGTCGTTTTGTCGGAGCCTATTTGACGTATATCGTACTGGCCGTGGTGGCCTGGGCTTATGTAATGCCGGGAGCTTTTTTGTGGGCAGTGCCCAACACGGTATTGCTGCTCGGCGTAGTCATGTTTGGTATGGGAATGACATTGCATGCCAGTGATTTTAAGCTGGTATTTCAACGGCCTAAAGAAGTATTGATAGGCTGTACCGCCCATTACGTGATTATGCCTCTTATTGCCTATGGATTGGTTATGGCATTTGGATTATCCGGTGAACTGGCTGTCGGCATGATTCTTTTAGGTTCCTGCCCCAGTGGGACAGCCTCTAACGTTATGAGCTTTCTGGCCAAAGGTGATGTGCCACTGGCCGTTTCCATCACGACGGTTTCAACACTGCTGGCGCCGGTCATGATGCCCTTTATCGTCTGGGCATTGGCAGGACAATGGGTTGAGGTTTCGTTTATTGCCATGGCTATGACCGTTATGAAAGTTATACTTCTTCCGTTGGTATTGGGACTGGCCGTTCATCGCATTATCGGAGAAGCTTATTTAGTTCAGTTTTCTAAAGTATTGGTACTCATCTCGGCCTTTGCTGTACTGACTATTGTGGGTGGTGTTATTGCTATTAATGGTGCTAAAATTGTTGAATTAGGAGCGTTTGTTGTCGTTATGGTTTTGCTGCATAATCTTCTCGGATTTATATTTGGGTATGTCGTGACCGGTAAATTGGGTCTGGGCAAACGGCAGCAGCATTCCGTTACCTTGGAGGTCGGCATGCAGAACGACGCGTTAGCGATTTCACTTGTATCGGTATTCTTTACACCGGCTGTGGCCATTCCGGCTGCCGTAGGTGCGGCGATTCATCAGGTGACAGGATCCATTCTCGCTGGAATATTTGCCCGGCATATGGATAAAAAAGAAGAACAGATGGCGAAGGCTCACGTTCGAGAACAGGTGGTACCTGGACAGCACTAGTTCTGCCGGTTGGCCTTGGCTGCCGGGATACGGAACATAGTGGATCCATATAATAAATAAAAGAGGTAGTTCGCATGTCAAATACATCTCCGTGGAAAATCAAAAAAATCATTTGGTTGCAACTGTTTTTATTAGCCGTAGGGTACGCATTTTATTCTGCTAACCGCTTATCCTTTGGCGTTGGTTTGAAAGCCGTTGCTTCTCAACTGGCCTTGACAACGGTACAATTGGGTACGATTGGGACTATTTTTACATTGGGGCAGGCCCTTATTGATATTCCGGCAGGCTATCTGGCAGATCGGTTTGGCCGTAAAAGAATGCTTGTTATGGGCATGCTGGGACTGGGAATTATGACTGCCATGGTTACGACATCGGAGACTTTTTTTGAGGCGGCTTTCTGGCGGGTAGCCTTTGGCATGGCTGAAGGCTGCTGGAATATTGTCATGTATTCTGTCGCTGGTTCTATTTTTCCCGCTGCCCGAGCGATGTTGAATGGTCTGATGATGACCTTTTACTCTATCGGAGCCTATGCCGGGCCGAGTTATTATGGCTGGAGCCTGGAACGGACTGGGGCATGGAGTACGGGTCTGCTGCACATGGGAATGGTCACTGTCGTCTTTGGCCTTCTCCTGGTAATCGGGCTTCGTTCGAAATATACGGATGCTTCGAAACAGGTTAAACGGATTCATCTTATCGAAGCGCTTCGTACTGTCGGATTCAATAAAGTTGTATGGCTGGGTGTGTTGATCCAGATTTTAAATATTATCCCTTATTGGGGCTTTGCATCCATGGGGCCGTATTTGTTTATGACTTATAAAGGGTTCAGTGCTGCCGAAGCAGGACAGTTTTTCGGGACAATTTATGGAATCGGCGGCTTGAGCGGCGTGCTTCTGGGATTTTTTGCCGATCGGTTTGGGCGTAAACCGATGATCTTGTTTTTAGCCGCTTTAAATACACTGTGTGCCATATTGATTTTTCATGTCATTCCTCAGACCTCATACGTGCTGTACGTTGTTGGGGCCATGATGGGGATTGGTCTCCATGCCATTTATGTGCTCGGATATACAATTGCTCAGGACGGTGTCAGCACCGCGCAAATCGGCTTAGCAACGGGAATTGTAGGTGCTTCCAGCTATTTCCTGTCGTTTTTCTCGGGACCGCTGATGGGAATTCTGACAAGTACGCTGGGCTATGCGGCGGCCCTGGATATCATGGTAGTTACCTTTGAAGCGGTGCTTTTTGGAGTTGCCATTGTCATGAAGGAAACACAGCCGCGCCACGCCGAGGTTTGATCAAAACGACACACGGCCTGATTTTCCCTACCGGAAAATCAGGCTGTGTGCGTTGCGGAGCATTCGGTATGGCATATATTTATGGGGCATCATATGGTATACTAAATATACCTGTATAGGTTGTATAGGAATACAAAAGCGTGATCGTTTTGGGCAGTCAGGTATATTATCCCCGGTTGGGATATGTGCCGGCAGGCCGGTATGGCATTCAAGCCCTGTTTGACATACCGCCGAAAAACTTCATGGTCTGCAGTCTGCAGGACCGGATGCCTTTTATGGAAGGAATAATACAATATGCGCCGGAATTCGGCATCACTGCGGCAGAATGATGACAAAATGCGATATTGACTGTGTTGGTTTTTGTAAGAGGGAGTAATTGTATATTTTATTATAATATAAGGACACCATGTCACGAGTGGGAGATCACTTGGGCATGGTGTCTTTATTTCAGTGTTGTAAAAGGTTTTGTGGATTTTCTGACAGCATCAGGCGGACCTGCTGTTCAGAAAAGCCGCCGTCCCGGAGTAAATGGGCGGCAAAGTTCTGCAGTCCATCTGTTGGGGACGGACTGGTGATCTGGCCCATATCACCGCTTATGATGACATTTGCGGCACCGGTGGTATGGATCATCTGAAATATTACCGGTCATGCCGGCGGCCGTATACAGGTTAGCCAGCTGCAGATCTGTATATTTATGATAAATAACGTCGGGAGCTGCGTGTACATGATCGTATGCTCCTTGTAGGATTTTATCATATATATTCATGGCGGCCTCCTGATTACAGTAAAACTATTTTGCTGCAAGCAAATTATAGCACTATGTGATGCGGAATAAAAATTCTTGTTTTTCTTTGAGGGAGTGTAAAATGAAGTGTGTAAGTTACCGGTAACCAATTTACTAACTTACGCACTTCATTTTTTTGTCGAGGTGCGGTACACTATCAGAAAGCAGGTTGAAAGGAATTGAGTACAGCACTGATGAAGAAACGTAGAAACCCGAGTGAGAAAGGCCAGGCAATCGCCAAGCTCATCATGGAACAATACCAGCCGAAGACGCAGGAAGACATGCAGATAGCGCTGAAGGACGTGTTCGGTCCTATCT
>NZ_LEKT01000065.1 GCF_001045675.1 Megasphaera cerevisiae DSM 20462 | reverse complement strand
AGATAGGACCGAACACGTCCTTCAGCGCTATCTGCATGTCTTCCTGCGTCTTCGGCTGGTATTGTTCCATGATGAGCTTGGCGATTGCCTGGCCTTTCTCACTCGGGTTTCTACGTTTCTTCATCAGTGCTGTACTCAATTCCTTTCAACCTGCTTTCTGATAGTGTACCGCACCTCGACAAAAAAATGAAGTGCGTAAGTTAGTAAATTGGTTACCGGTAACTTACACACTTCATTTTACACTCCCTGCCGGTATTCCTACTTTTATACATATTTACATTTTTTTTCTTCTATGACAGGAACTTTATTTATATCAATGGATTGTACTGTCTCATTATCGGGCTCAAAGCAAATCGTACCCACAATTTTATGACCATTCAGCAGCAAGGGTAGCCATACCCTGTCACCCTTCCACATTTCATCATAAGGTATTGTTTGTACCGGAAACCAACAAGGCTTCATTTCTTCTGTCTCCTTAGGAATTCCTTTATAGTTACGAATAAAATAAATATAACTGATATGATCTAAATTTGGATTCGCAGAAAAACGAAAATCCAATATTCCTACAGCCTCTAAATCATCAACAAGAGCAACAATTCCCGTTTCTTCATCAAGTTCCCTGATCGCACATTGCCGAAATGTTTCTCCTATTTCTATTTTGCCGCCGAAACCATTCCATTTAGAAACGCCAAACCCACGTTTCTTTTTCCCCAATAATAAGCATCCCCGTGTATCAACAGGAAAACATAATGTAGTCGGCCTCATTTATTTTTATGAAAATATTCGTGTTCTTTTGCCAATTCTTGAAGAATTATTTGAATTGTCCACGAAATATTACTAGGCGTCAGCATCGCTTTTAAGGGTACATTTTTTAGACGGCTCCGCCGGATACTATTAAGCAGCAAGTTGACAGAACTATTATCAAATCCACAAAGAATAATAGCTTCTTTTGTAACTGGCTCTAACGAACTATCTTCTTCTATCTGTTCATGCACTGCGGTTTGATTGCTTTCCGTTTTCATAGATTTAATTTCCGCAATCTCTTCTTCAGATAATCCTAGTAAAGTACCTACGCTTTTATTCATTTCCGTTTCAGCTACGGATTTGACTTGAGCCTTTGTCAGCATCCCCAATAACTTCAATTGCTTTAGTCTGTCTGGTGTAAAATTTACAGCCAAAATCATCTTAAATGACATATTTTCCCTCCTTTGTAAAAAAAACCGCTGCAGTATATACCACAGCGGTTTCAGTAATTAATTAAACCAATTCGATGATTACCATCGGAGCTGCATCACCCTGACGGAAACCAGTTTTGATAATGCGTGTATAACCGCCCTGACGATCTTTATATTTAGGTGCAACTTCGTCAAACAGCTTTTTTACCACACTTTCATCCATCATGTATGCTAAAACCTGACGGCGGGCATGCAAATCCCCACGTTTAGCAAGAGTCAGCATTTTGTCAGCGACTTTGCGAAGTTCTTTTGCTTTTGCTTCTGTCGTTTCAATGCGTTCATGTTGGAATAAAGAGGTAACAATGCTGCGCAATAATGCTTTACGTGCGGAGCTGTCACGTCCCAACTTTCTATAAGCCATCGTTCATCCTCCTCGAATTATTCATCGTTGGATTTCAGATCGAATCCATAATCCTTCAATTTTTCAATAATTTCATCTACAGATTTCTTACCTAGATTCCGGATCTTTGATAAGTCATCTTCTGTCCGTTCCACCAAATCACCTAATGTGTAAATATTGGCACGCTTCAGGCAATTAGAGGCACGGACGGACAAATCCAGTACATCGATTTTAATCTGACCAATATCCGGTCCTTTATCTTCTTCCGGCACTTCACCATCAGGCGTCGTAAACGGCGCCAAAGCTTCGTTAGCAGCCGGATCAGAAGCGATTTTCTGGAAGTAATCCAAATAGCTAACCATAATTGAGGCAGCCTTTGCGACAGCATTTTCTGCTGCAATACTACCATCTGTTGTTACTTCAAGCGTCAACGAATCATAATCCATTTCGTTGCCGACCCGGATATTGCCGACTTCATAATTCGTCCGTACAATCGGAGAAAAGATAGAATCGATAGGAATAACACCTATCATATCGGTTTCCTTCTTGTTTTTAGTAGAAGGTACATATCCCTTACCACGTTCAATATGGCATTGAATGTGGACATGAGCGTCTGTATCGAGAGTTGCAATATGAAGTTCCGGATTCAAAATTTCTATGTCTGAGTTTACGTCAAGATCTTTTGCGGTAAATTCGCATTCACCTGTTACATCAACTGTAATATCGACTTCGTCAACATCGTCACGAGTGAACTTCAGACGAAGCTGTTTCAGATTCAGGATAATTTCAGAAACATCTTCCCGAACACCAGAAATCGTCGAAAATTCATGGAGGACGCCGTCAATTTTAATAGAGGTGATTGCCACGCCATCCAACGAAGACAAGAGGACGCGCCGCAAGCTGTTACCCAATGTGATTCCGTAACCTCGGTCAAGGGGTTCACATACGAATTTTCCATAGGTTCCGTCGTCGCTTCTATCAACGGTTTTAACTTTAAATTTGTTATCATCAATCATCAGGAAAATCCTCCCATTTCAGAATCAAAACAACTGGTTGAGTATCTATGATTATACGCGTCTACGTTTTGGCGGACGGCAGCCGTTATGAGGGATAGGAGTTACGTCTTTGATAGAGTTGACTTCCAAGCCAGCTGCCTGCAATGCACGAATAGCAGCTTCGCGACCGGAACCCGGCCCTTTTACAAAAACTTCAACCTGACGAAGACCATGTTCCATAGCAGCTTTTGCCGCTTGTTCAGCAGCCATCTGAGCTGCAAAGGGAGTACTCTTACGAGAACCGCGGAAACCAAGTCCACCTGCACTTGCCCAAGAAAGAGCATTGCCCTTGGTATCACTGATTGTTACAATCGTATTATTAAAAGTAGACCGAATATGAGCTGCACCCGATTCTACATGTTTCTTTTCTTTTCTTTTATTACTTCTTACGTTATTCTTAGCCAAAATCGTTTCCCTCCTTACTTAAAAAGTTTTTTATTTCTTCTTACCTACTATTGCTTTTCTAGGACCTTTACGTGTACGTGCGTTTGTCTTAGTGCGCTGTCCGCGAACTGGAAGACCTGCACGATGACGTTTACCGCGAAACGAATTAATTTCAATCAAACGTTTGACGTTAAGAGACGTTTCACGGCGAAGATCGCCTTCTACTTTATAATCAGAACCGATGACTTCACGAATTTTCTGTACTTCGTCTTCTGTCAAATCGCGAACACGAGTGTCCGGATTGACACCTGTCTTCTTAAGAATCTCTTGAGAAGAAGAAAGACCAATACCTAAAATGTAAGTCAAGCCAACTTCAACTCGTTTATCACGTGGTAAATCCACACCGGCTATACGTGCCATCTATTCATCCACCTCCTATCTATTAACCCTGCTTCTGTTTATGTTTTGGATTTTCGCAAATAACCATAACACGGCCCTTGCGTTTAATGATTTTGCATTTTTCACAAATCTTTTTTACTGACGGTTTTACCTTCATAATTAACCTCCTGCGTAATCCATCTTACTTAAAGCGATACGTAATACGACCGCGATTCAGATCATACGGTGTCAATTCCATTGTAACTCTATCGCCGGGAAGGATACGAATAAAATTCATACGCATTTTTCCGGAAACATGAGCTAATACGATATGTTCATTTTCTAATTTAACTTTAAACATGGCGTTGGGCAATGCTTCAACGACGACGCCTTCTACTTCAATGACATCTTCCTTAGACATGTGTAACCTCCCTGGTCAACTCATTCTTGGCCCGGTTCAAAACGGACCGTATCCATTCATTGCTGATTCTCACGGGACCAGCGTTTCCTTTGGATACGCTCGTTCCCAAAATCTGGAGATGCCGGCAATTCTTTTTTTTCGGCTTATCCAATTTGCACTTTCTACCGTCAGCAATCCAAACATAGGGATAATCCAACTTGCCGACAACTACATACAAGCTGTCCTTATTTCTGCCAGCGCAACTTCGAACAACAATGCGGGCAGATAATTGTGTCCAATCCATCATTCCGGCAGTGTCAGAATTTCCGGACCATTTTCGGTAACAGCAACAGTATGTTCAAAATGAGCAGCCGGCTTGCCGTCACGTGTAACGACAGTCCAGCCGTTTTTCAGCTGATGAACTTTTTCCGTTCCCATATTAATCATCGGTTCGATTGCCAAAACCAATCCTGGTTCTAACAGTTCACCATGATCAGCCATACCGTAATTTGGCACTTCTGGATCTTCATGCATATCCATACCAATACCATGCCCAACGTAATCACGAACCACACCGTATCCAAATGATTCAGCATAGGATTGAACAGCATGTCCAATGTCACCCAAGTGATTGCCGGCTACGGCCTGTTCAATACCTTTATAAAGGCATTCTTCAGTTACCTTCAGCAACTGCAGGGCAGCCGAGTCAACATGGCCAACAGGAATAGTCACAGTCGAATCTCCGTGATAGCCATTTTTATTTACAACTAAATCAATACTGATTATGTCACCATCTTTTAATTTACGCCGGCCTGGTATCCCATGGACAACTTCCTCGTTCACGCTGGCACAAATCGTTGCCGGATACCCATAATAGCCTTTGCAACTCGGAAAAGCCCCGCAGCTGCGGATGTATTCTTCACAACGCTGATCCAGTTCACCTGTTGTAATTCCTGGTTTCGCCAATTTTCTCATCAGCTGCAGCGCATTTGCTGTAATCCGTCCAGCTTCGCGAATATACTCAATTTCCCGTTTAGATTTTAAAATAATCATACTTATTTACTCTTTTCAAGACTTGCAACAATATCACGAAATACGTCTTTCATATCCTGCTCTCCATCAACTTCGATGTAAAGGTTAGAATTTTTATAGTAATCAATCAACGGCTTAGTCTGCGCTGAATAGACACTGAGACGTTTTTTGACCGTTTCGACCTTATCGTCGTCACGTTGGTATAATTCCCCGCCGCATTTATCGCAAATGTTATTTACTTTAGACGGTTTGAATGTGAGATGGTATGTCGCCCCGCAGGCCCGGCAAATTTGACGGCCTGTCGTCCGTTTGATAAGTTCCTCATTCGGCACGGCAATATTAATAACTCCGTCAAGCTTAATGCCTAAATCCCTAAGGATAGCATCAAGAGAGACTGCCTGAGACGTCGTACGTGGAAAACCGTCAAGAATAAAACCGTTTTTGCAATCATCCTTGGCAAGGCGTTCCCTGACAATGCCAACTGTAACAGCATCCGGCACGAGCTGGCCATTATCCATATATTTTTTAGCTTCCAGTCCGAGAGGTGTCTGCTCTTTTACCGCTGCACGAAACATATCCCCAGTTGAAATCTGAGGTATACCATATTTTTCAATCAATCGTTCGGCCTGGGTGCCTTTACCGGCCCCGGGAGGGCCCATTAAAAGAATGTACACTCAAACTACCTCCTTATTATTTCATAAATCCTTGATATTGTCTATTCAGAACTAAGGATTCAGCTTGCTTCATCGTATCAATCGCAACCCCAACGACAATGAGCAGCGCCGTACCGCCAAAATACACTCCTTGAATGCCTGTCATCCAACCAATAAAATTCGGGAGAATGGCCACAAATGCCAAAAAGAATGCTCCGGCAAGCGTAATGCGCGTCATGATTCTGTCAATGTATGCAGCTGTCGGCTGTCCCGGACGGATCCCCGGAATAAAGCCCCCATATTTCTGCATGTTTTCAGTAAGTTGCGGAATATTCAATGAAATTGCTGTGTAGAAATACGTAAAGAACATAATCAGAACAGCGTACATAATAGTATTCGTCACCGTTCCCCATGCAAACCAGCCTGCAATCATTTTAATCGTTTCATTTTGTACGAATTGTGCAATCGTAATCGGAAACATCAAAACAGAAGAAGCAAAGATGATGGGAATAACGCCGGCCTGATTGACTTTTAGCGGAATATGTGTCGAATGGCCGCCGTACATCTTGCGACCAACAATACGTTTAGCATACTGAACCGCCACGCGCCGCTGCCCCTGGGTCACTTCCACTACTACGATAATCATGAAAAGTGCAATGACAACAAACAACAGGGCCTGAAGAATATTAATAGAACCTGCCTGAATGTATTTGTAAACCGTCATAAAACCAGTAGGGAAACGCGCTACGATGCCAGCAAAAATGATAAGAGAAATACCATTGCCAATGCCGCCAGCTGTGATCTGATCACCAAGCCACATAAGGAAACAGGTGCCAGCCGTCAGAATAATAGTAACCATAAGAACCATTGCCCAGCTATTATCAATGAGAGCATTATTTACTTTCAAAGCATAACTCATAGCAAAGGCCTGAATGAATCCAAGAACAACCGTGCCATATCGTGTTACTTTCTGAATTTTATCACGGCCATCCTGATTGTCTTTAGCCCATTGTTCAAACTTTGGAACGACAGACGTAAGCAGCTGCATAATGATGGATGCATTAATATACGGAGTGATACTCATAGCGAGCACAGAAAATTTACTCAATGCTCCGCCAGAAAACAAATCCAGCAATCCAAACAAATTACCGCTGCTGAAAAGATTTTCAATTACCGTTGCGTCTACTCCCGGGACCGGGATATGAACACCCAAACGGAAAATGACAAACATGATCAAGGTGAAAACTGCCCGTTTCCGGAATTCCGGAACGTTCAGTACGTTCTGGATGTTTTCTAACACCTTAGATCACCTCTACTTTACCACCGGCTGCTTCAATTTTTTGCTGCGCCGATTTCGTAAAGCCCTGAGCTACTACGGTAAGAGATTTTTCCAGTTCACCATTACCCAGAATGCGGACACCGTCGCAAACATTTTTCAGAATCCCTGCTTCAACTAATGCCACAGGATCCACAGTCGTGCCGTTTTCGAAACGATTCAGCACAGAAATGTTAATTTCAGCATATTGCTTCGCCCAAATATTTTTAAAACCACGTTTAGGAAGCAAACGATATAACGGCATCTGACCACCTTCAAAACCTGGTCGCTTACCACCGCCGCTACGGGAAAGCTGCCCTTTCATCCCTTTGCCAGCTGTTTTGCCATTACCGGAACCAATACCGCGACCTACTCGGTTACGTTTTTTCTTGGAACCAGGAACAACACTCATTTCATGAAGTTTCAATTCAGCGCACCTCCTTTATATTAAATTTCTTCTACTTTGAGTAAATGTTCTACTTTATGGAGCATCCCTTTAATCTGAGGGGTTACTTCTTTCACTACGCAGGAATTTGTCTTATGGAGACCAAGCGCAACCACTGTTGCCCGCTGATCACCAGGTCTGCCTGCGAGACTTTTGACGAGAGTAACTTTTACCTGAGCCATCTTGTGTATCCTCCTTATTAACCGTAAATTTCTTCTACAGTTTTGCCACGGAGTTCAGCAACTTTGTTGACATCCTTCAAACGACTCAAGCCTTCAATAGTTGCTTGAACCATGTTGTTCGGGTTAGAAGAACCGATAGATTTCGTAAGGATATTGCGTACACCAACCAATTCCAATACGGCACGTACCGGACCGCCGGCAATAACGCCAGTACCTTCAGCTGCTGGCTTTAGGAAAACCTGTCCAGCACCAAAAATTCCTGTAATCACATGTGGAATGGACCCGTTTTTCAACGGAACTGTTACCAAATGTTTTTTAGCATCTTCAACACCCTTGCGGATCGCTTCCGGAACTTCACCGGCTTTACCTAATCCTGCACCGACTCTGCCATTGCCATCACCGACAACAACCAGAGCACTGAAGGAAAAACGACGGCCGCCTTTAACTACCTTAGCAACACGGTTGATGAATACGACATTTTCTTGTAATTCGAGACCTGCATGGTCAACTTTTGCCATGTGTTATTTCCTCCTTGATTAGAATTTCAAGCCAGCTTCACGAGCTGCGTCTGCAAGAGCAGCAACACGGCCATGATAAATGTAACCGCCACGGTCAAATACTACCGTAGTAATTCCTTTTTCAATAGCTCGTTTGGCGACTAATGCGCCAACTAACTTAGCACCATCAGCATTACCACCGCTGATATTTTGGGATTTGATTTCCTGATCCAACGAGCTGGCAGAAACTAATGTAACGCCGTTCAGATCATCAATGACCTGAGCATAAATATTGGAAAGGCTACGGAAAACATTCAAACGAGGACGTTCTGCCGTGCCGTTAATGTGCTTGCGCAAACGCCAATGACGCTTAACACGAATTGCATTTTTACTGGATTTCAAGGAATTCACTCCTTTCTATAATAACGTATGTTAATTATTTCTTCGTACCTGCTTTACCTGCTTTACGGCGAACATGTTCGCCCGCATAGCGGATACCCTTGCCTTTATATGGTTCAGGCAGACGATAGTTACGGATTTTAGCAGTAAATTCGCCTACATGTTCATTATTGGAACCAGATATAATGATAGACGTCGCACTAGGGCATTCAACAGAAATACCTTCTGGAGCATCTAATTCAAGAGGGTGAGAAAAGCCAAGAGTCAAGGCTAGTTTCTTACCTTTCATCTGTGCTCTATAACCAACACCGACTATTTCCAATTCTTTTTTAAATCCTTCTGTAACGCCCTTAACCATATTGGCAACAAGCGCACGAGTCAGGCCGTGCAACGCACGATGTTCTTTTTCGTCAGATGGACGTTCTACAGTAATGACATTATCATTTACTGTAATTTTGATATCCGGATGAAGCGTACGTGTAAGTTCGCCTTTCGGGCCTTTAACAGTAATTACATGGCCATCAAGGTTTACATTTACGCCTGCCGGGATATCAATAGGCATTCTACCTACTCGGGACATATTGACACCTCCAAAACGATTTACCAGACGTAAGCAATAACTTCGCCGCCTAAACCAAGTTTACGAGCTTTTTTATCACTCATAACACCTTTAGACGTAGAAATTACAGCGATTCCCAAACCACCCAGAACACGCGGCAGTTCTTCCTTGCCAGCATATACACGCAGGCCCGGCTTGGAAATTCTCTTGATGCCGGTAATGACTTTTTCTTTATTTGAACCATATTTTAACGTAACCTTCAGCATTTTGCCTTCGTTTACGGATTCGTAATTTTTCACGAAGCCTTCTTCTTTTAGAATGTCAAGCACTGCAGCTTTCATCGTAGAAGCAGGCATTTCTACTTTTTCGTGATATGCCGAATTGGCATTACGGATTCTTGTGAGCATATCCGCAATCGGATCGGATATTACCATAATCTAAAAACCTCCCTCCATGGAATACGTTACCAGCTGGCTTTTTTTACGCCAGGGATCTGCCCTTTATAAGCCAGTTCGCGGAATGTAATACGGCTGATGCCAAATTTACGCATATAACCGTGAGGACGGCCGGTTACCTTGCAACGGTTATGCAGACGTACCGGAGATGCGTTGGCCGGCAACTGTGAAAGTGCTTCATAGTCACCTTTAGCCCTTAATTCAGCACGGAGCTTCGCATAACGGGCAACCATTTTTTCACGTTTTTTTTCACGTTCAAGCATTGACTTTTTTGCCATGTATGTAATCCTCCTTATTGCTTTTCAAAAGGCATGCCCATCATTGTCAGCATATCGCGGCCTTCTTCGTCGCTTACTGCTGTCGTTACTATGGTAATATCCATACCACGGGCTTTGTCAATTTTATCATATTCAATTTCCGGGAATATAAGCTGTTCTTTCAATCCCAGTGTGTAATTGCCGCGACCATCAAAACCGTTGGCACCCACACCGTGAAAATCACGAACGCGAGGCAGTGCCAAGTTCATCAATCTGTCAAGAAATTCATACATCCGTTCACCACGGAGTGTAACTTTGCAGCCAAGGTTCATGCCTTCACGAATTTTAAAGGCCGCAATTGATTTCTTTGCTTTTGTAATGATCGGCTTCTGTCCGGAAATAATTGTCATGTCATTTACAGCAGCATCCAAGGCTTTAGAGTTGGTAACAGCTTCACCAACTGCCATGTTAATAACAACCTTCGTAACCTTAGGAATCTGCATTACATTTTTATAGCTATATTTTTCCTGTAACCCTTTCACAACTTCAGAAAGGTATTTGTCTTTTAATCTGGACACTCTCAAGGCCCTCCCTTCTTAATTAGATAGCTTTACCGCTTTTTACAGCAGTACGAACTTTCGTACCGTCGGCCTGCTGAACTACTTTTACGCGGGTCGGTTTACCACTTTCAGGATCTACGAGCATCACATTAGAAGCGTGAATCGGTGCTTCTTTCGTAATAATACCGCCTTGAGGATTGTTCTGACTCGGTTTGGTATGGCGTTTAACTTGGTTCAGGCCTTCAACGATAACACGATTTTTCGCCGTGTCTACTGCAATAACCTTACCTTTTTTGCCTTTTTCCTTGCCGGCAATAACAATAACTGCATCACCTTTTTTAACGTGCATTTTTCCCACTGAGAACACCTCCTCCGATTACAATACTTCCGGAGCCAGGGAGATGATCTTCATGAAATCTTTTTCACGCAATTCTCTGGCAACCGGCCCAAAAATACGAGTACCTTTAGGGCTTTTATCATTATTAATTACAACAGCTGCGTTTTCATCAAAACGAATATACGATCCGTCAGAACGGCGTAATCCTTTTTTAGAACGAACGATAACAGCTTTTATTACGTCGCCCTTCTTGACAACGCCACCGGGTGATGCATCTTTAACAGACGCAGTAATGATATCACCAATGTTGCCATATTTACGATATGAGCCACCCATGACCTGTATGCACAAAATTCTTTTGGCACCGGTGTTATCGGCAACATTCAACATAGTTTCTTGCTGAATCATGGCTTAACCTCCTATAACCAAGCTTATTTAGCTTCTTCTACGATTGTCACGACTCTCCAGTGCTTTTGCTTGGACAGCGGACGAGTTTCTTCAATACGTACGATATCGCCAATGTGGCATTCGTTGTTTTCATCATGCGCTTTAAATTTTACAGTCGAAATAATCGGCTTCTTATACAGCTTATGCTGAGTTTTATACTCTACAGCAACAACTACGGTTTTATCCATTTTATCGCTGACTACTTTACCTACGCGGATTTTCCGTTCATTTCTTTCCATCTGTGCTTTTGACCTCCTTTAGATTCCAACTATGTCTTTACGCCTGCGCTTTCAGTTCTGCTTCACGCTGTACCGTTTTGATGCGAGCGATCGTCTTTTTGACTTCGCGGATACGCATTGGATTTTCTAATTGGCCGGTCGCATGTTGAAAACGGAGGTTAAACAATTCTTCTTTCAGGCTAACCACCTTTTCGTCCATTTCGGCAGCGCTCAGAGCACGGATTTCTTTAACCTTCATTTTGTTCACCACCTAATTCCTGACCCTTGACAACAAACTTTGTTTTAATCGGCAGCTTATGACCAGCAAGACGCATAGCTTCACGAGCTATTTCCTGGCTCACACCACCCATTTCAAAGAGTACACGGCCCGGCTTAGCAACAGCTACCCAATATTCAGGAGCACCTTTACCGGAACCCATACGTGTACCAGCCGGTTTAGCTGAAACCGGTTTGTCCGGGAAAATCTTAATCCAGACCTTACCACCACGTTTAATATAACGCGTCATAGCAATACGGGCGGCTTCAATCTGACGGTTTGTAATCCAAGACGGTTCTGCAGCTACCAAACCGAAATCGCCATGAGCAACTTTATTACCGCGTTGTGCCTTGCCCTTCATACGGCCGCGGAACTGTTTACGATATTTAACACGTTTTGGAATTAACACTATGCTTCACTCCCTTCGTGCTTTTTTTGCGGAGCCTTCTTAGCTTCCGGTAAAATTTCGCCTTTGTATATCCAGCATTTTATGCCGATGCAGCCATACGTCGTATGTGCTTCTGCAAATCCATAGTCAATATCAGCCCGCAGCGTATGCAAAGGAATAGATCCATCACGCATGCTTTCACTGCGTGCGATTTCAGCCCCGCCCAAACGACCGGAGCACATGATTTTAACACCTTTGGCCCCCATACGCATAGTACGGCCAACACACTGCTTCATGGCACGACGGAAACCAATCCGGCGTTCAAGCTGGCTGGCAACATTTTCAGCAACCAAAGTTGCATCCATTTCAGCTTGTTTAATTTCAGCAATATTTACATCAACAGTTTTAGTCGTGAATGCCTTCAATGCTTTCTTGATATCTTCAATGCCTGCACCGCCACGGCCGATGACCATGCCCGGTTTAGCTGTATGAATGATTAATTTAATACGTTTTGCAGAGCGTTCGATTTCAATACGAGAAATGCCTGCAATAAACAACTGTTTCTTTAAGAATTCACGGATTTTTACGTCTTCATTCAGAAGTGCTGCATAATCCTTTTCTGCATACCACTTTGCATCCCAGGGTTTTACAACGCCAACACGAAATCCATGGGCATTAACTTTTTGACCCACTACGTTTCCCTCCTTATGCTCTTTCTTTTACGACAACAGTCAGATGACTGGAATGTTTCAGGATCTTAAAAGCCTGCCCACGGCTACGCGGATGAATGCGTTTCATCGTGGAGTCTTGGTCGACGAAGATTTCAGAAACAAACAATTTATCAACGTTCATATCATTATTATGTTCCGCATTAGCTACGGCAGAGTGCAATGCCTTTTCTACTACACGGGAACCCACCTTTGGAGTGAATTTCAGAATAGAGAATGCTTCACCTACGTTTTTGCCCCGGACCAAGTCTGCTACGATTCGGATTTTGCGGGGGGCAATGCGGATATGTTTAGCAATCGCTCTTGCTTCCATCTATTTTTACCTCCCTTATGCTCCGGTTACTTTTTCAGCTTTCGCATGACCTTTAAATGTACGGGTCGGAGCAAATTCGCCTAATTTATGACCTACCATATCTTCTGTAATGTAGACAGGTACATGCTTCCGGCCATCGTGAACAGCAATCGTATGTCCCACAAAGCTAGGCAAAATAGTGGATGCACGAGACCAGGTTTTTACTACTTTCTTTTCATTGGCTTCATTCATCGCATTAATCTTTTTTACGAGATGAAATGCTACAAATGGACCTTTTTTGACAGATCTGGACACTTATTTATCTCCTTTCCCTAACCTATTTACGTCTCTTCACAATAAATTTATTGGAAGCTTTCTTTGCGTCACGAGTCTTGACGCCATATGCAGGTTTACCCCAGGGAGTAACCGGACGTTTACGACCGACAGGAGATTTGCCTTCGCCGCCGCCATGAGGATGATCGCACGGGTTCATAGCAACGCCGCGGTTGCCTGGGCGGATACCCTTCCAACGAGAACGGCCAGCTTTGCCAATCGTAATATTTTCATAATCAGTATTGCTTACAACACCAATAGTTGCACGGCATCTGATATGTACCTGCCGCAATTCGCCAGACGGCAGACGAAGCAATGCATAATCGCCTTCCTTAGCCATAAGCTGTGCAGATTCTCCAGCAGAACGTACCATCTGTGCACCTTTACCGATTTTAAGCTCTACATTATGAACCAGCGTACCAAGAGGAATATTGCTTAAAGGCAATGCATTCCCGATCTTGATATCAGATTCCGGTCCGCTGACAACTGTATCGCCAACTTTCAAATCGTTTGGAGCAATAATATATTTTTTTTCGCCATCTGCATAAAACAGAAGAGCGATATTAGCAGAGCGGTTCGGATCATATTCGATCGTCGCTACTTTTGCCGGGATATTGTCTTTAATCCGTTTAAAGTCTATCAAACGGTAACGGCGCTTGTGACCGCCGCCTTGATGACGGACAGTCATACGACCGCTGTTATTACGACCGCCCTTATTGGTTACTTTAGCCAACAAGGATTTTTCCGGTTTAGACGCCGTGATGTCTTCAAAAGTTGAAACAGTCATGAAACGGCGGCTAGCGGAGTACGGTTTAAATGATTTAATGGCCATTATGGTGCCTCCTCCTTTATTTCGTTAAGTCCTTAAGCTCCTTCAAAGAATTCGATTGTTTCGCCTTCTCGAAGTGTTACGATGGCTTTTTTATAGTCCGGGCGTTTTCCGATATATTTACCCATGCGTTTAAACTTGCCCATCGTACGAAGTGTTGCTACACTCTTGACTTTGACGTCAAAAATTTTTTCAACAGCTTTACGGATTTCGATCTTATTGGCATGGAGCGGCACTTTAAAAGTATATTTGCCATCAGACATCATTAGTGTTGTCTTTTCAGTGATGACCGGTTTTAACAAAAGATCATGCATATCCATTATGCGAGCACCTCCTCAATCTTAACTACAGCGCTCTTTGTAACAAATAACTTTGTATAGTGAAGCAAATCAAAAATATTTACGCCTGTTGTGGAAACTGCCTTTACACCCTGAATATTGCGGGCGCAACGAGCTACGAGGGCATCATTGTCAGTAATGAACAAGACTTTTTCGCCAGCGAATTTAAAATTGTTAATAATACTTACAACTTCTTTAGTTTTCGGAGTCGCAAGTGTTATTTCATCTAACACAAACAATTCACTTGTATTCACTTTATCACTCAAAGCGGATTTAACAGCCAGACGTCTTGCTTTACGAGGCATTTTTTGTTCGTAGGACCGTGGATGGGGACCCCAAACAGTACCACCACCAACCCACAGCGGACTGCGGGTACTACCTACACGGGCCCGGCCGGTTCCTTTTTGTTTCCATGGCTTTCTGCCACCGCCGCGAACCAATCCTCTGGTTTTCGTGGAATGCGTACCTAAACGTTCATTAGCGAGCTGACGAAGAACAGCCTGTCTCATGACTGCTTCATTCACTTCAACGCCAAATACGCTATCATTCAATTCAATTTCACCGGTCTGTGCACCGGCAATATTATACGTACTTACTTTTGGCATTATATTTATCCTCCTTCCTGTATGACAACTTTTAGCGGGGTTTTACAGTATCACGAATCATGACAAGACTGCCTTTAGCACCCGGAATACCACCTTTAATCAGAATAAGGTTCTTATCCATATCGATTTTTACGACAGACAGATGAAGAACAGTGGCCTGATTACCGCCCATTTGTCCAGGAAGTTTCTTCCCCTTGACGACTTTACCGCCGCCACCACTGGTCATAGGACCGAGAGAACCAGGTTCACGATGAGATTTAGAGCCGTGTGCCATTGGTCCGCGGTGGAAACCGTGACGTTTGATAGTACCTGCAAATCCTTTACCCTTGCTGGTGCCAATTACGTCGACGAGATCGCCGCCTGCGAAAATATCAGCTGCCAGAGTTTGGCCAACTGTATAATCCGGCATATCTGTCAAACGAAATTCGCGAAGATACTTAACAGGCGCAACACCTGCTTTGTCGAATTGACCCTTAACGGGTTTGATCAAATGCTTTTCTTTGATTTCGCCATAGCCCAGCTGAATGGAATTGTATCCGTCTGTATCAACAGTTTTAACACGTACAACTACATTCGGGGAAGCTTCGACGACTGTAACGGGAATGACTATACCTTCTTCAGTGAAAACCTGAGTCATACCCAACTTTTTACCCAAAATAGCTTTAGACATAATCGCACCTCCTCCTATAATTTGATTTCAATGTCTACGCCTGCTGGGAGATCCAGCCGCATCAGCGCATCGACAGTTTTGCTGGATGCTTCCAGAATATCGATCAATCGCTTATGCGTACGTAATTCGAACTGCTCACGAGAATCTTTGTTTACATGAGGTGAACGCAGAATCGTGAATATGTTCTTTTCCGTCGGCAGCGGAATTGGGCCAGATACCATAGCACCTGTCCGTTTCGCCGTATCGACGATCTTCGCCGCACTCTGATCTAATGTTTTATGATCATATGCTTTGAGGCGAATTCTGATTCTTTCCTGTTTTGCCATTACCTAATTCCTCCTAACGTCTATTTCTTTGAACAGACTGCTCCATAAGAGTTTCCCCGTCCCAGCGGGCAACATCTTATATCATAGTTTAACGCGAGACAGACAGAAATCCCCCCTGTTGTCGCGTACTTAAACATTTTACTACAAATATGACTCCCATGCAAGAATATTTTCATGCTTTTCTCGTTCTTTTTGATTTTTTCTAATTTGTTTTGCATAATACAGATGCATTTTGCCGATCTATTAAAAAAAGAGCCGCAAGTATACTAACTACCTGCAGCTCTTTTCCCAAATAGACTCGGCAATCAAAATCTGTTGTAATCTATAATTAATTATGCTTCGATTTCAGATACAACACCAGCGCCTACTGTACGTCCGCCTTCACGGATAGCGAAACGAAGACCAACTTCAACAGCAATCGGGGTAATCAATTCAACATCCATCATAACGTTATCCCCAGGCATGCACATTTCAGTACCTTCCGGTAACTGGATCACGCCGGTTACATCTGTCGTGCGGAAGTAGAATTGCGGACGATAGCCATTGAAAAACGGCGTGTGACGGCCGCCTTCATCCTTTGTCAATACATATACCTGCGCCTTGAATTTCGTA
>NZ_LEKT01000064.1 GCF_001045675.1 Megasphaera cerevisiae DSM 20462 | reverse complement strand
AGTATGTGGGCAAGATTAAAGGAAGAACTAATCTATAATCGATATAATGCTTCAAAAACAACTGTTGAACATATGAAAACAATTATATGGAGATATTTCATTAGTTACTGGAATAACCGAAGAATCTGCTCCACCAATGGAGGATTACCTCCAATGATTAAGAGACAACAGTATTACCGCTCATTGAAGGATGCAGCGTAGATCGAATATCCTCGAGGAAAAAGTGTAAAGAGATATTGACAATATCATGGGATTGTCCCGTGTGTTCGTCGCATTCTTCGCGGGTATGTTTCAGCCAATATCGTAACGTGCCTTTGCCGAGATGGTATTCCTCGGTAAGACTGTTCAGCGTCCGACCTTCTTCCAGATAAAGGCGGATGATTTTTTCCCTGAGCTCAGGCTCATATTTTTGATTCATGGTAACAACCTCCGATACAGTATATTTTATCAAACTATCACGAGGTGTTACAACTTTAGTATACTAGGTCAGTTTATATATACCTTGTTATATGCATATTGGAAAATTTTTAGGAGGTTATGATGAATAAAATTTACAAGGTTGTCTTTAATCAAACACTGCAAGTGTTTCAGGTCGTGTCGGAGCTGGCAAAGGGACGTTCTAAGGCGGAAACACCGAAGGCACTCAAAAAGAATATGTCACTTTTGTCGGCCAAAACGTGGGCCGCTGTTCTGGCGGCGGTGGCCGTCTTATCAGGCAGTCCTGTTTTTGCAGCGGATACGGCCGCTGTGACCGTATCCAATGGGGCCAATACAACCGCGACTTCTACCGTGGATGCCACAGACGGTCATACGGATTATAAGGTGAATCTGAATGATAATATTGTTTTAGATAGCGTGACTACAGGCAGTACGATCATGAATGCCAATGGAGTGACCGTCGGCGGCGTCAATGGCGTGTCTTTGACATCAGCAGGACTCAACAACGGCGGTAACGCCATTACTAATGTGGAAGCGGGAACAAATGGTACGGATGCGGTGAATGTCAATCAGATGAATACAGCGGCAGCCGCTTCGAAGAACACGGTATCCAATGGTACAAATACCACTGTGTCTTCTTCCACAGCGGCAGACGGCCATACGAACTATCAGGTCAATCTGAGTGACGCTATTTCTTTAAGCAGTGTAACTACCGGAAATACTGTTATGAATACCAATGGAGTGACCATCGGCAGTGGCAGTACCGCTGTGTCTCTGACATCAGCAGGACTCAACAACGGCGGTAATACCATTACTAATGTGAAAGCGGGAACAAACGGTACGGATGCGGTGAATGTCAGTCAGATGAATGCGGCAACAGCCGGATCCAAGACTACGGTATCCAATGGTACAAATACCACTGTGTCTTCTTCCACAGCGGCAGACGGCCATACGAACTATCAGGTGAATCTGAATGACGCTATTTCTTTAGGCAGTGTAACTACCGGAAATACTGTTATGAATACCAATGGAGTGACCATCGGTAGTGGCAGTACCGCTGTGTCTCTGACCAGTACGGGCTTAAATAACGGCGGCAACAAGATTACCAATGTAGCGGCCGGAACGGCTGATACAGATGCAGTCAATAAAGGACAAATGACTAATGCCATTGATGAATCTATGAAGTATTTCAAAGCCAATTCTACGGGAACAGAGGCTTCTGCTACAGGTAGTGATGCCGTGGCAGTTGGCAGTGGTGCTGTATCCGGCGGTTCTGAGGCAGTGGCATTGGGACTGAATACGACGGCAGACGGCGATCAATCACTGGCACTGGGCGTGAATGCGGGTACCTCATCCGGTACCACCGGGGCGATAGCTGTAGGAAATACAGCGAAGGCATCCCAGGACGGTGCTGTTGCCATTGGGCAGAAGAGCGGAGCCAATGGCAAGCGCTCAACTGTAGTCGGCGATTCGGCACAGGCTGTGGGAGATCAGGCACTGGCCTTAGGCGCAAGTGCGTCTGCCAGCGGTACCAATGGTACTGCATTGGGAACTTCAGCCAGTACCGCTGGAAGCAGTGCAACAGCTGTCGGTAGTCATGCTTCTGCTGCCGGAGGCAGTGCGGCAGCTATCGGTGATTCTGCCAGCGCCAGTGGTGGTGACAGTGTGGCGCTGGGGGCATCTTCTCAGGCGAGCGGGACTAATGATATTTCTTTAGGTGCTTCCGCCGGCGTGGGAACACAGTCAGGATCTACGGCTAAGGATCAGCAGAACCGCATTTCCATAGGTGCTAATGCAGGCCGGAATGGGAGCGGCAATGAAAATACAGCAATTGGGTTGAATGCAGGGAATGATGTATCCGGTGATTTCAACGTAGCCATGGGGAGCAGTGCCGGTAGTTCTGTCGACGGCGATGCCAATACTGCCATCGGTTATGAAGCCA
Organism: Megasphaera cerevisiae DSM 20462; assembly: GCF_001045675.1. Lineage (GTDB taxonomy): Bacteria > Bacillota > Negativicutes > Veillonellales > Megasphaeraceae > Megasphaera > Megasphaera cerevisiae. The sequence continues at coordinate 14,700 of NZ_LEKT01000064.1, read as the reverse complement.
ATAAGAGTGGCAGCGGTAGTCACAGCACGGCGGTCGGGGCGTCTACTACGGCGTCTTCGGCAGCCACGGCGCTGGGATATAAGGCAGCTGCCGTTGGTAACAATTCAGTGGCGGTAGGATATGCCGCTCAAGCAAATGGCTCTTCGGGAGTGGCTGTCGGTGATGGTGCAAAAGCCGCGGACAATAGCATCGCTCTAGGGCATAATTCTGCGGCCAGCCGGTCAGACTCTTCCGGAATCGCATATCTTACTGGGCAGGCAGCAGGAATATACGGAGTCGTTTCTGTGGGTTCCAGTGAAGGAGATATAACTTTTCAGCGGCGGATCATCAATGTGGCCGACGGTTCAAATGGAACCGATGCAGTTAACGTGAACCAGTTGAAAGCAGCACAGACCAGCGTAGCCGCTCTGATTGGTGGAAACGTCACATTGAATCCAGATGGAAGCTATAGTAAGTTTTATCTTACTGATAAGGATGGAAATGTTCATGAGTCTAACACTCTGGCAGAGGCTATGGGAAAGGTAACCGGTAAGGAGATTGAAGTGGCAACAGCCAATGCCGTGACGTATACAGACAGTAATAAAACCAACATCAATGCAGGAGGGACTATCAGTAAGGTTACTGCTGCTACCTTCAGTGATCAGGCCGTGAATCTGGGGCAGATGAACAGCGCCATTGCTGACAGTCAGACAAAATATTACAGTGTCAATTCCAATGAATCAGGTAACCAGGATAATACAGGTGCTACGGGAGAAAATGCTATTGCCGCCGGTCCGGCGGCTACGGCTGTAGGAGATCGCAGTATCTCTATCGGTGATAATACGAAAGCACAAGGCACCAACAGTATTGCCATCGGCAATTCCAATACCACGTTGGATCGGCAAGCTACGGCGTATGGACAGTCTTCTATTGCTATCGGTTCTTCCGCTAGCAGTGCCGGAAATAATTCCATTGCACTCGGCAATTATGCGTTGACGGAAGTGCAGAATAGTACGTCTACCACCGTGAACAGCGCTATTGCCATTGGAGATCAGGCACAGGCTACTTCGGATCAGGCCGTGGCTCTCGGGAAAAATGCCCATGCATCCGGTGTGAATGCCTTTGCACAGGGAAATACCTCCAGTGCTACAAACGAGTCCTCCATTGCCGTAGGCACCAATGCCAGTAGCAGCGGCACTGCGTCTACCGTAATCGGTAAAAATTCTGCTGTCAGCGGAACGCACTCCGGCTTGATTGGTACGTCCATGTCCACGGATACGAATCAGACGGGTCAGGCACTGACTGGGTCAGACACTTATGTAGTGGGCAATGGAAACGGTACGGTAGGAGGTACTAATTCCAGCATTATGGGCAACAGCAATACGGTAGGCACAACAGTGACAGATCCCAACGGGATAACCCATTCCTATAATACGGTGAATACCAGTATTTTGGGTAATAGCAATACGGTTACCGCACAAGATGCCGATGTCATCGGACATGGCAATACGGTAGGGAAAAAGAATTTGAATGCAGCGGGAATTGCTGATGGAACGATTGACACGGCGGCAGGTTCCGGTGTCTTTGGCGGAAATAATACGGTATATGGATCGGGAAATCGGATTATCGGCAATAATAATACGGATTCCAACCTTGATGGCGTATTCATCTTAGGAAATAATGTGACCGCCGGTCTGGCTAATTCTGTCTACCTGGGCAGTAATTCCGCCTATGTAACCGGTAGTGATGCCAGCAGTACGACGGCAGGTGTCAATTCATATTCTTCTGTTACCATTGGCAGCGGGAATTATACCTTTGCAGGAGCAAATGCAGCAGGTGTAGTGACCGTTGGGTCTGTCGGTTCCGAACGACGGATTCAGAATGTGTCAGCCGGTCTTGTTTCGTCCACCAGTACAGATGCCGTAAATGGCAGCCAGCTGTATACATTGACACAACCTTTGCGCTTTGCCGGAGATAACTCTACAGTGGGCAGTTCCAGTGCATTGGACAAAAATGTGATTCAGCGCAGCTCGGATCAGGCTGTTAAAATCACCGGAGGAGCGAACTTGAATAATCTTTCCTCCAATAATATTGGTGTCGTAGCCAGCACAGATACTAATACACTGACCGTACAGTTGGCAAAAGATCTGACGGGACTAAACAGCGTCACCACAGGCAATACGGTGATGAATACAAACGGAGTGACTATCGGGAGCGGATCTTCCGCGGTATCTCTCACTAATAATGGGCTGAGTAATGGCAACAATACCATAACCAATGTGAAGGCTGGAGTCAATGGTACAGATGCGGTGAATGTCAGTCAGCTGAATACAGCGGCCGCCAAAGCCACTACCACAGTATCCAATGGGACCAATACAACGGTTAGCTCCACAACAGCGACAGACGGACATACAAACTATCAGGTGAATCTGAATGATAAGATTACCTTGGGAAGCGGTGCCAATGCGGTGACGGTAGACGGGATAGCCGGTGCAGTCACGGCGGGGACGAAGGTGTCTCTGGACGGAGTGAATGGACGCGGAACTGTGGGAAATGTGACCATTAACGGCAGCGGTACGACAGGTACAGTGAATGGGCTGACGAATAAGACTTGGGATCCCAATAACTATGTAAGCGGACAGGCTGCCACGGAAGATCAGTTGAAATTGGCGGTGAATACTTCGAATACGACGGTGACCAATGCTGGGCTGAATTTTGCCGGTAATGACGGTACGGTCATCCATAAGAATTTGGGAGATCAGCTGAATATTGTAGGCGGGTATACAGGAAACGGTACGACGTCGTCGCAAAATATCAAGACGGTAAAGAATCAGAGCGGTAATTTGGAAATCCAGATGGCCGATGACGCGGTGTTCAACAGCCTTACCACAGGCAACACGGTGATGAATAACAGCGGTATCACCATAGGGAGCGGATCTTCCGCGGTATCCCTCACCAATACAGGTCTGAATAACGGCGGGCAGAAAATTACCAATGTGGCGGCAGGCACCGTGTCAGCGACTTCTACGGATGCGGTAAATGGCAGTCAGTTGAATACAGCGGCCATCAAAGCCACTACCACTGTGTCTGACGGTACCAATACGCATGTGACCTCTTCTACAGCGATAGACGGTCATACGGACTATCAGGTGAATCTGAATGATACGGTGACGCTGGGAAGCGGCGCCGATGCGGTTACTCTGGACGGTACGAAGGGCACAGTTACTGCCGGAACCGGAGATAATGCAGTGACTGTCAACGGTACCAATGGTACGATTCAGGCCGGTACGAAGGTGTCTTTGGATGGTGTGAACGGCAGCGGGACCATCGGCAATGTGATCGTTAACGGCAGCGGTTCTACCGGAACCGTGAACGGGTTGACCAACAAAACCTGGGATCCTAACAACTATGTAAGTGGTCAAGCTGCGACGGAAGATCAGCTGAAACAAGTGGGCACAACACTCAATAGTGCGGGATTGAATTTTGCCGGCAATGATGGACAAGTAATTCATAAGACTCTGGGAGAACAGCTAAACATCGTAGGCGGTTACAACGGTACGGGAACTACCTCTTCAACCAATGTTAAGACAGTCAAGAACAATGATGGAAATCTGGAAATCCAGATGGCCGATGACGCGGTGTTCAACAGCGTCACCACAGGCAATACGGTGATGAATAACAGCGGTATCACCATAGGGAGCGGATCATCCGCGGTATCCCTCACCCATACAGGTCTGAATAACGGCGGACAGAAAATTACCAATGTAGCAGACGGGACAGCCGATAACGATGCCATCAATGTGAGTCAGTTGAATACGGCGGCCGCTAAAGCCACTACTACTGTGTCTGACGGTACCAATACGCATGTGACCTCTTCTACAGCGGCAGACGGTCATACGGATTATAAGGTAAATCTGAATGATACGGTGACACTGGGAAGCGGCGCCGATGCGGTTACCCTGGACGGTACGAAGGGTACGATTCAGGCAGGTACAAATGTGGTGCTGGATGGGGTCAATGGAACCGGAAAGATAGGCAATGTGACCATTAATGGGAATGGTTCTACCGGAACCGTGAACGGGTTGACTAACAAAACCTGGGATCCTAACAACTATGTAAGTGGTCAAGCTGCGACGGAAGATCAGCTGAAACTGGCAGCCTCTACTGTGACAAATGCAGGATTAGACTTTGCCGGTAATGACGGTACGGTTATCCATAAGAATCTGGGAGATCAGCTGAATATTGTAGGCGGGTATACAGGAAACGGCACGACGTCGTCGAAAAATATCAAGACGGTAAAGAACCAGAACGGTGATTTGGAAATCCAGATGGCCGATGACGCGGTGTTCAACAGCCTTACTACGGGCAACACGGTGATGAATAACAGCGGTATCACCATAGGGAGCGGATCTTCCGCGGTATCCCTCACCAATACAGGTCTGAATAACGGCGGACAGGAAATTACCAATGTAGCAGACGGGAAAGCCGATAACGATGCCGTCAATGTCAGCCAATTGAATAAAGCGGCAGCCGGATCAAAAACAACGGTATCTGACGGTGTGAATACAACCGTAACCTCTTCTACAGCGGCAGACGGTCATACGGACTATCAGGTAAATCTGAATAAGGATATCAATGTGGAAAGCGTGACGGCTGGGAATACCAAGATGGATACCAATGGTCTGACTACGGCAGACGGCAAGGGAAACAGCACGTCTGTTACTGCAACAGGTATGACTACCAAAGATGCTGCCGGCAATACGACGTCAGTCACCGGAAATGGAGTGAGCATTGCCGGTTCCAACGGTAAAAATGTATCTTTGACCAGCAGCGGTTTGGATAACGGCGGCAACAAGATAACGAATGTAGCAGCCGGGGTGGATGGAACGGACGCAGTTAATGTAGACCAACTAAATGATACGGTGGATAAAGCAGCCGCAGCGGCAAAATCAACTGTATCTGCAGGAAAGAACATTACGGTTACACCTACGGTAGATGGAACAGACGGACATACGGATTATAATGTGGCGTTGAATGATACGGTGACATTGGGAAGTGGTGCGAATGCGGTTACTATGGATGGAACCAGAGGCACTATTACAGCCGGCACCGGTGATAATGCAGTGAAAATCGATGGGACGGCTGGAACGATCAGTGCCGGAACTAAGGTATCCTTTGACGGAACGCAGGGAACCGGAACAATCGGCAACGTGACAATCAATGGAAACGGTTCTACCGGCACCGTGAACGGGCTGACCAATAAAACATGGGAACCCGATAATTATGTGAGCGGCCAGGCGGCTTCAGAAGATCAACTGAAGGTATTGGATGACCGGACTGTGCAGTATGACCGCAATGAAGATGGAACAGTAAACAAAGGACAGATTACGTTAGCCGGTGACGGGGGAACAAAAATTACCAACGTAACGGCCGGGACGTTGTCATCCGATTCTACCGATGCGGTCAATGGCAGTCAGCTCTATGCTACGAACCAGGCAGTTATCAATAACAGTCAAAGTATCAACATATTGGGCAACTCTATCAATAAACTTGATAATCGAGTTAATAAGGTAGGGGCTGGTGCGGCAGCATTGGCAGCTCTCCATCCGCTGGATTTTGATCCTGACAATAAGTGGGATTTTGCGGCTGGATTTGGCAATTACCGAGATGCAACTGCAGTAGCTGTCGGTGCGTTTTACCGGCCCAATGAGGATACGATGTTCAGTGTCGGCGGTAATTTTGGCAACGGAGAAAATATGGTCAATGCGGGCGTCAGCTTTAAATTGGGACAGGGAAATCATGTGTCTACCTCACGAGTTGCTATGGCCAAGGAATTGAAAGATGTGAGAGCTGTTGTTGCCCAGCAGGCGGAACAAATACAACAGCTGGCGGCAATGGTGAATTCTTTGGTAGGTGTGCAGGCGGTCAAGCCTGACACTACGGTTATGTTCCCCGATGTTCCGAAGAATCACTGGGCATATGAAACGATTAAAGCAATGGCGGCACAAGGCCTGATTGAAGGATATCCGGACGGAACCTTTGGCGGCGATCGTACGATGACAAGATATGAATTTGCGCAGATCATCTACCGGGTAATGCAGAAAGGAATTGCAGTCGACAGCAAGCTTATCGGTGAATTCAAGCCGGAATTAGAACGTATTCGTGTGGATACGATTACCAGAGATAAAAATGGAAATCCGACCATTGAACGGGTTCGCGTGAATAAATAATATTATTTGCTTATAAACTATTAATGAATTCATGGACACAGGGCTTCTTGTGTCCATGAATTTTTTTTTTAGTCCTATTGTGGTTTTGTATTACATATTACATTTTATTTTAAAATAGTCTTGTTCAAAGAAAGTAATTTGGTTATACTTAATGTTAAAGAACAACATGTTATCATTTGTCATGGATAATATAGATAAAAGTAAATCATTTTGATTGTATTAGGCGCTGTACATCATGAGAAAGCACAAAAACTACCTTTTGGGCTGTATGTGGGAAATTGTTTTCTCTGCAGTAACGAAAGCTTTTATCTATACATATTTCAACAGTATTGATTAGTGAAAAATTGCTTAAGAAATTTAGAGGTACTGGCTGTGTCTGATATAAATGATACATCCCCTTTTGGGGTGCCCGGCGAAGTTCTAAACGAAAAAGATATGGATGCGCCGACAGGATTGCTGAATATGGAATGCTTTATCAGATTAGCGGCGGATATTCAGAAGATAAGAGCGACCGAGAAAACTCGTATTATCTATATATTTTTTAATATAGAAAATTTTAGAGTTATACATGCAGAAAGCGGCCTTTATGGTAGTGATCACATATTGAGAGTGATGGGAAACTGCATACAACGCTATTTCCCGAACTCTTTGGCGGCACATTATATTGGAGAATATTTTGTTGTTATGACGGATCAGGAAGATGTGGAAGAGACGATACGAATCTTTCATGATACGATGTGGAGTCAAACAGGTGATACGCATGTAGAAATTAAGGCCGGATTATATGTTTTGCAAAATACTACCATACCTCCTGTAATTGCCTGTGAATATGCAAAAACAGCGGATGAGAGCATTAGAAATGAGTATGATTGTATTTTCTGTTACTATGATGTTATGATGGATGATACTCTTAAACGGAGAGATTATATTGTCCGGCATATTGATTCTGCTATCAAAAAGAAGCATCTTATCGTATATTATCAACCTATTATTTGCGGTGGTACGCAACATATATGCGGCGCAGAGGCGTTGGCTCGCTGGGACGATCCTGAATATGGTTTTATGGTTCCAAACGAATTTATTGTGACGTTGGAAAATGCCCGTTTGATTGCTAAACTTGATTTTTATATTATAGAATTAGTATGCAGGGATTATTGGAGACTCAAGGGGCAGACGGAGTATCTTTTTTCCGTGTCTGTCAATTTGTCCCGCATAGATTTTGAACAGCATAATGTGTTAAAACGAATTGAAAAAATCAGGACTCAATATAAGGTACCGCGGGAGTATCTGAAGCTGGAAATTACGGAGCGATCCTTTGGAAATGAACAGGCCGCGATTCGAAGGCAGGTTCATGAATTGCGGCAACACGGATATCATGTGTGGATGGATGATTTTGGAAGCGGGTTGTCTTCCTTAAGTCTGCTTCATGAGCTGGAGTTTGATCTTATCAAGTTTGATTTGCACTTTTTGACGGGGCCGATTCATACGGCGCAGCGTAAAATTATTATGTCTTCTTTGATCCATATGATAAAACGGTTGGGTGTGAAAACGCTGGCAGAGGGTGTAGAAACAGCAGAACAATATCGTTTTTTACAGGATATAGGCTGTGAACATATGCAGGGCTATTACTTTTCTAAACCGGTTTCGCTGGAGGAATTTTTGAAATTACTTTAAGCAGGCATTTGTGCCATGAAATAATGGACGGCAGGATGATATGTGATGATAATACAAAAAATTAAACAATATACAGCTGGTCAACAGGGCTATGTTTTTGTCTTTGTTGCAGTTATACTGCCATTATTATTTGCGGCAGGGGCATTGGCTGTTGATGTCGGGTATGCGTATGTGGCCAAAACGGCCTTGCAAAATGCGGCGGATGCGGCGGCGCTTGCAGGAGCTGCGCAGTCAGATGATGATACTACCGATGTCAATAGTGTGGTGAAAACATATATACAACGGAATAGCGCTGCTGATAATACCATTACGGTCAGCTCGAGTGAAAGTACAGATGCAAGCATTCCTGATACGGAAAACAGTATATACGCTCTTACGAATGCCATAAAGCAAACCAATGGCAGCACAACGCTGCGGGTTACGCTGGGGGAACGGGTACCGACGTTCTTTTTAAAATTTTTTGGTTTTACGACATTTCCAGTAGCTGTGGTGGCGACTGCGGAATATACGCCAGGTGGATCTTCGGGAACTTCTGATGAATTTGGTGGATTGTTCGGCAATGTGATTTTGGGGGATCAGAATATTTATTTTAATACAACGGGCATTACTATTACTGGAAACGTACAAACGAACGGAACCATTACTATGGATAATCATTGGGCAGCTGCTATTACATCAGGAGAGGTTATCGGATATACGGGGACTTCTATATGGGGAATATATGGGTGGTACACCAATCAAAAGGGCGTTAGTACGCAAGGATATTATACGATAGAAGATGGCAGCAACAATATTGATATTGTTCCTCAATATGGTGATAAAAAGGATATTTCGCTGGCGAATAATAGTGTTATGAGTAAGTATATTGCGGCTAAACAGACCGCCGCTGCTGAAACTAATAGTACAACGCATGTTTATAGTGATTATACTGGCTCGTCTCAAAGCTTTTATACGAATTCTGTGAACAACTATACCGGGTTGACGAATCAATATGATAGAAATTATACGCTTATTGTTGTGAGTGGTGATGTCCAGGTCAATGTTCAGGAAAAGCTTAGTGAGGCACTTGTTGTTATTTCCTTAAATGGGAATATACAGGCAAATGTTCAGAATACAAAGGATAATAATCTTATGCTTATATCTGAAAATGGAAATATATCTTTACAAAATAGCGTAGCTGTAAATGTATGGGCTTACGCTCCCAATGGAACGGTGTTGGTTGATGGCAGCGGAGCGACGGTGACGGGGAGTCTGGTAGGGAAGAATGTTAAATTTACTTCGTGGGGACAGCAGATTGTCTATTCTAGTTCTTCGAATTTTAGCAGTAGTACTTCTGACTCTGGAAATAGCTCTTCCAGCAGTACCAAGGGAAGTATCAAACTGATTGATGATAATAAATATGTATCATAAACACGATTCAAGCATAAGGTGTGCTAATCTATTGATGAAGAGGAAAAGGTGAGGACTATGTTTTTTGTGTTGAATCCAGTGGAATTATTGCAAGGATTTTCTGCAGCGTTAGAGCTGTCTTTGGGTGGAGTACAAAAACATCAATGGCGGGTGGCTCTCATTGCCGCATATATGGCGGATGAGCTTGCACTGGATGCAGAGGAAAAGCAGGATTTGATATATACGGCACTGATTCATGATATAGGTACGAATGTTTCATGGAAAGAACATCTTTTATCATTGCATCAACAGGGAAATGATCGCATGTACCAGCATGCAGAGCACGGATATCAGTTGCTGAAGGAATCCCGGCTGTTTAAACGGCTGGCACCTTATATCAGGCATCATCACGATGCCTGGAACGGGATGGGTAGCAATCCGGTCCGATTGACCGGAGAAGCAATTCCGCTTATTAGCCGAATCATTTGTCTGGCTGATGCGATAGAGATTTCTGTGCGCGACAATGAATTTATTTTCACGCAATACAAACAGGTTGTGGAGTATATTCAAGCGCACAGTGGTACAATTTTTGATCCCCAGCTAGTCAATATATTTGAACGAGTATCTCGCAAAGAGGCCTTTTGGCTGGATATTGCCAATCCTTTTAGTTTTCAAAACTTTTTTGATAGTATTTCTATTTACGGTAAGTCACAGTATTCTATTGAAGATATTATGGAAATCGCGGATATATGGGCTACCATTGTAGATCGTAATGATCCCTTTACGGGCAAACATTCTCATCGGGTGGCGGATGTATCAGAATATGTGGCACGGGCCAAGGGGTTTTCTGAAGATGAGGTCATCTTGCTGCGGATTTCCGGTCTTCTTCATGATTTGGGAAAGCTGGCTGTGTCCAATGAAATATTAACTAAACCGGATAAACTTACAAAATCAGAATTTTTTATTATTAAACAGCATCCCTATTATACGTATCAAATTCTTCAAGCGATTGAGGGTCTTCAAATTATTGCCAAATGGGCAGCTTACCATCATGAAACGCTGGATGGGGAAGGGTATCCGTTCCATTTGGGCGCCAGGGAATTATCCTTGGGATCGCGGATTGTGGCAGTTGCCGATATTTTTACGGCACTGACGGAACGGCGTCCGTATCATGCTGATTTTTCATGGGGAGAAGTACGGCATATTATGACCGGCATGGCCGAACGCGGCAAGATAGATAAAAGCTTGGTTGAGTTGCTGTTTGTTAATGAGCAGGAATTAAATACATTAGTTAAAAAAACCTCCGGTCAATAAGGAGGACATGAATAAAATAAAATGGTACTGAAGAGGCCATCGCATAATCGTCTATTTGCATATATAATCATGGTAGTGGATTTTATTTATCTGCCAGTTTCTACGGTGTCAGGAAAATTTTAATTCCTTGAACGGTATGCATATGAAGCGGATAAAGAATGCGGTGGTCTTTTTTATTTATTCCGTTAAAAAAGACCACGATTTCTCTTCTAAATTATGGTAAAGATGATATAATGATTCCAAGAATAATAGTACTGGATAATAATAATGAACGAGGTATATCCCTTGTATCTTGTAGTATGCTGCGTTTTTCGTATGCTGTGAAAGGAATTTAAAAATGATACCCACGTTGACAGATATAAAGTATGGAGTATCTTTACTCTCGAATATGTATGATGCGGTACGGATTGTGGATCCAGTTTCTAACCGGGTTGTATGGAAGGCGGCTATGTCTGGACAGACGAGCCTGTTGGATAATTCTTCCTGTTATGATTTTTGGACCAAGGATAGGTTTTGTGATAACTGTATTTCTGTACGAGCACTGAAGGAGAAGAAGACTTTTACAAAATTTGAAGCGGTTCATGAGGAATTATATATGATTACGGCAAGTCCGCTATTGTGCGAAAAAGAGGAAGAACGTAATTATGTACTGGAGTTTGTGCATAATATTACGCATGAAAGCACATGGAACAGCATTGTCAGCAATGAAGAAGAAAATTTTGCCGAAGCCGTGCTGCGGTTGAATGATGCCGTTGTTCGAGATGAATTGACAGGTGTTTTTAATCGCCGGTTTATTAATGAAAGACTGCCTGTGGAAATCGTTAAACATCACATTGCACAGACCCCGGCATATTTGTTGATGATTGATATTGATTTTTTTAAGATCATCAATGATACGTATGGGCATCAGGGCGGCGATGTTACACTGCGGCAATTTGCAAAGCTGCTGCAGAAGCAGCTGCCCCATAGTACCTGCTGGGCCGCGCGATATGGCGGTGATGAATTTTTGATCTATTTGGAGCAGATGACATTTGAACAGGCGTATGGATTTGCTGAAAATTTATGTACTATTACAGAAAATTACTCAATCATACATGCGGGAAATAAGATCAAAACGACCTACAGCATGGGAGTATGCAGTTTGCAGCCGGGGATGGATATGGATGCATGGATCAAGAAGGCCGATGAAAATTTATATAAAGCAAAATCTGCACGGGATCAAAATCTGCATTGCACGATGTATGGAATATGACGTTAAACTGTTGCTGCCGAAGGTATTGGGTTCCATATATTTAAAACAATATGTTGTTTAGTGACTGCATTGTTTTAGAAGTAAAAGGGGCATCATAGTATATATGAACGGGACGCAAGGATGGTTTGAAAGAATTTTTGTAAAATTAGCAGTTGTTTTGATTATGATGGGGATGGCTATTCCCTTTGTACTCCATATAGGGAATGTGGATTTTTCTTTTTTACAGCTGCATACGATCGCTGCCGGACATGTTCGCTATTGGCATGCTCCCGATGCCAATACCGCCTCTTTTACCCATGTGCTGGGGGCACCGGAGAAGGATTTTTCAGCTGTTCAGCCTGTACCGGGCTGGGAGCGAAGGTATATTTGGGTACGGCTTCAGCTGCCTGAGGGCGAGCGGGGCGAAATGGTGCGATTGTACACCGCGCATGAGTATTGGCGTATCCATTCAGCCTATGCATCTGTTCAGGGAATATGGCAAGCTCTTCGTGTTCAGAATGATGATATTTATTCTTCGGCAGCAGTGCCGGCCAGTGTGCCCGGAAATTCGTATATGTATATTCAATTATCTGGTGATAGCATTGGTAATGCGCTTTTATTCCGCATCAGTCGGGAGGATGATTTTACACGGCTGCAGAATTGGTTATTTGCCTTTCGTATGTTCAATGTTTCACTATTGATGGGATTATTGGCATTGAACCTGATTCTTGCTTTTTACAGCCGTCATTGCGAATATTCTGTGCATGTGCTGCTAATGATGGCGTCTATTAATATGCTGCTGCAGCTGTCCGGCATACCCCAGCTGCTGTGGGGGCAGACGAATGTATATGCAGGCTGTTTTTGGGGATTTATGACATGCTTGATGGGAATGTTTTTTCAGTATAAGTATTTTGGCATTATGCATCTGCCGCTATGGCTGGTCAGGGCATATCGAGGTATGCTGGGTGTTATGCTGGTCCTCACTTTTTTTATTGGAATTGTACAAACACCGGGGATCGTTGTGCCGCTGCATATCGGGGTAATGGGGATATGTACGATTGGGCTGGTTACGGTGTTATATGCATATTGGCGGCAGCATACGCCGATACACTTTATCGTTGGCACAATGTTGATGTTTTTGGGCATATATTTGTATGTAATGGGATGCTTTGGCATCCTGCCATGGAATCACGTGACCGCTAATTTGATCTATCCGGCTCTTGCAGGGGAATCCATTTTATTTACTGCCGGTATTGTGCAGCAAATACGGCAGCGGCGGCATGTCATTCAGCAATTAAAAAAAGAGGCGGACACAGATCGCCTGACAACATTGTATAACAGAAATTATTTTGATACGGTTAGTATGCTGCAAATTGAACAGCATGAAGCAAATAATCTGCCTGTAGCCGTGGTGATGGCGGATATTGATCGCTTTAAGGCGGTGAATGACACGTATGGGCATAATGCGGGAGATGTTCTTTTGAGGGAAGTTGCTGATATTCTCAAACGGTGTGTCAGAAAAGAGGACGATGCGATCCGGTGGGGCGGAGAAGAATTTTTGATTATTTTGTACACTGCAGATATAGAGTCGGCGCGGCTTCTTGCTGAAATGATCAGAAAGACGATAGAGACCTATGCGTTTACCTGTGGAATAGCAGTCACGATAAGTTTGGGAATTGCCGCCAAGAATAAAAATGAAGCGATGGAAGATTGTGTGGGACGAGCAGATAAAAAATTGTACGAGGCCAAAGCAGCCGGCCGGAATCGCATCTGTTGGTGATGGGGAGATTCAGAGGAAGAGAGAGAAGGCTGCGGCTATGGCAAAGTAAGGACCGTAAGCGATCATATCCGTACGCTTCTTTTTTCGGGTGAGCAGCAGGCAGAGACTGACCAGTCCGCCGGCAACGACTCCGATGATGATGGTAAAGAGGAGTCGGTCCGGGCCGAGAAACAGGCCCAGCGCACCGATCAGCTTGATATCTCCGCCGCCTATACCGCCTCGCGTAATCATGGCGAGACATAAGAAGATGAGGAAGCCTGCGCCCCCTGCCAATATTCGCGGCAGAAATGCTGCCGGAAGAACCGGCGTTGCCAGCAGCGCCAGTATTGTAAGGGAAAGAATAAAACGATTTAAAATAAGCTGCTGTTCAAAATCCATGACAACAACGGCGGTTAAAATAGACATATAAAAAAGGTAGACGGCAAATGTAATCCAGGAGGCGGCGAGCCACCACGCGATACAATAAGAAAGAAGGCAGCCTGTAAACAAATAAGTGCGGCGCGTGTGTGAGTCCGATAGCCGGGAGGGAAATTCCAGCTCGGACGGAGATTTTTTATACCCCAGCAGAATACAATGGTTCAACAGGCCGGCAGCCCCATACGCTAAGATAGGAATACACAGCAGCAGGGAAACAGAGAGAAATGGTTTCATGGATATACCTCGTAAAAAAGCGTTATCATTTTCCATAGTGCGGTCATGGAGAATGCTGAATAGAAGAAATTCCTAAATGATATATGGAGAAGTGCTTAATTTCTGTATACACGTTATTTCAACTTGACAATTTACATGGTGAAAATTATACTTTATACGTATGTTACTAACTTGAAATGGATAGCACTGCTGTACTGTGCTATAGGGGCTGTGAAATAACGCCCCTATAAAAACGAATGAGGATCACTGGCTCGAAAGAGCCGGTGATCCTCATTTTGTGGTAAAATTTTACGTAACTAATGAAAAATTCAACCATCAATTATTTTAAAACAAAACAGGCTATTTTGCCACTGTTTATTTCAGATTGTCTGAATATCTGCGATCCTGTGCTGGTTTTTGACCGATTTATGGAGGAAATCGACTTGGAGAAATACCTGAGCAATGTTCCAACG
>NZ_LEKT01000063.1 GCF_001045675.1 Megasphaera cerevisiae DSM 20462 | reverse complement strand
AAGATAGGACCGAACACGTCCTTCAGCGCTATCTGCATGTCTTCCTGCGTCTTCGGCTGGTATTGTTCCATGATGAGCTTGGCGATTGCCTGGCCTTTCTCACTCGGGTTTCTACGTTTCTTCATCAGTGCTGTACTCAATTCCTTTCAACCTGCTTTCTGATAGTGTACCGCACCTCGACAAAAAAATGAAGTGCGTAAGTTAGTAAATTGGTTACCGGTAACTTACACACTTCATTTTACACTCCCGAAAATCTTTTTTTATACCTTCAGCAGTGTTATTTTACTATTGCTTCTGCAAAGCAGCAATTACTGCCTTTGTTGCTTCCCCATCATTTTGCGCAATAATATCCAAGAATACCAAATCATCCTTTCCTGTATTTGATAATCCGTGAGACTGTCCGGGACGGGCAATCGTAATATCTCCCGGGCCTACGAGCGTAGATTTTCCCGTCCCATCTGTGAAAGTGCCCTGCCCGGAAATGATGATATATGAATCTTCATTATTTTGGTGCTTGTGCGTACCAATAGAAGCGCCGGGCTTCAAGGTCATCCAGCCAATCTCTTTAATGGCTTGATCGGGCGCAGCCATATCGCGGGTAAATGAAAATTTTCCGTATAGTGTTCCCTGCCCGCCGGCAACATCCTGTTTGTTTAACGTAATTAAATGATCTCTTGTAAAGCATTGTGTGTCCTGCTGCGCGGCAGCAAACACGGTAGTTCCCATTACAGAGAAACATACTGCGCCAGCAATAAAGAAATTTTTTTCCAATGACATAGGCAATACCTTCTTTCGCATAATAGTATCATTATTATAGCATATTTTAATTAGTAATTATATATTTCAAGGTATGTCAGGATCTATTTTCTGCCTATATTTTTTTACTTCAATCGAGTAAGCGGCTGATCATTATTGATCAGCCGCCCTCTCACACCACGGTACGTACCGTTACAGCGGTACAACTACATAAATATTTCTTGCGTAACCGCTCGTACAGAATCATCGATTCATGACCATCGAGATTCCCGGCAGGCCAGTTTCTCCGTCTGCTTTGGAAATTTACCTGCAATACGCCGTTTTTAGGGTGTATGTCCCCGCGTACAATTGTTGAATCAAGTTATCCTACTATTTTTTCAGCCAAAGAAACTCTTCGATGACGGTCATACCGGTTATTCCCGGCGCTCCCTGATTACACTTCATAGTGCCTCTTTTCGGCTAACGCTTCCTGCTACCGATCGCATAGCGGAACTTGCACCCATCAAGTTGTTTTTTATTATCAACGTACATTGCAATTTATTACTGTTTCGTCTCTGTCATATTCTCTGCTTCATCCTCTGGATGTCCGCTGATTTTTTGTGGCAGCACCAGAGAAAGTGCTACACAGAAAAGAACCGGAACCAGCCATCCCTGCCCACTTTCTCCTAATGGCAGGGCGATAATAAAGGAGTGCGCCCATTCCCATCCAGTAAACTGATTCAAAATATCAATGACAGCAAGCACTGCTGCAGCGGCTACCGTCAATCGCATGCCAGGACGGGATAATCGCACAAATTTATTTACAATAATAAGTAGTACAACGGAAATAGCAATCGGATAGATAAAAAGCAATGCCGGAAGGGATATTTTAATAATTTCATTTAGGCCCAAATTGGCCACTGCCAAGCTAAGTAAAGAACAAATCGTAACATATGATTTATAGGATATAACTGGAAATTCTTGATAAAAAAATTCTGCCACAGACGTAATCAACCCGACAGTCGTCGTAAAGCATGTAACGATAACCATGACCGCCAAAAAAGCCACGCCGACAGGGCCAAATATGCTGTAGGAGGCCTGCGTAAGTACATAAGCGCCTATATTGACAGATGGGTCATGATACACAGACTGCGGAATTGGAAAATGGTTGCCCAGCAATCCCAGACCGATATATAAAACGGACATAAGAACAGCAACAGAAGCTCCGGCAGCCCAGACACTGGTATAATATTCTTTCATAGAAGAAAACCCAAGCTGTTTTAATGTATTCAAAGCAATAATGCAAAAAGCAAATGCAGCCAGCGTATCTACTGTATTATACCCTTCAATAAAACCACTTCCTAAAGCAGCTTCTGCATATTTTCCAATGGGGGCTGTCAAATGCGGAATAGTAGCAAGTGTTGCTCCTAATATGCACAGCACGATGATCATAACGGCAAATATGGGAGTCAGTACTTTACCAACACGGGATAACAATTTAGAAGGTGTAATAGACAACCACCACGCAAAAGCAAAATATAAAACCGTATATACTGCCAGCTGCAGAGTACCGTTGCCAGTAACAGGAAGAATACCGACAGAGAAAGAAACGGTAGCCGTCCGGGGAATTGCCATAAAAGGTCCGATAGATAAATAGATGAGTACCAGCATAATCAGGGAAAACAACGGCGAAATCTTGCGATTCATTTCTGAACGAAAGCCACCGGGGTTAAACGTGCCTACAATTAATGCAATAACCGGCATACCAACAGCAGTAATAAGAAAGCCAATAATGGCGGCCGTAAATTGAGGCCCTGCCTGAAACCCCAGTGATGGCGGAAAAATAAGATTTCCAGCTCCAAAGAAAATACCAAACAACAATAAACCAACCTGCATTCCTTTTCGTAACATATGAAAAAACTCCTTTCAAACGTATCTTATATAAAAAACATAGTGCTTATATAGTAAAGACGCGGCTTTGATATTTTTAATTATCAGTCATTAATAGTTTTTTGTTATGGCATTGCATGATAAGCAGCATTTGTATATGTATTCCAACGCGGTCCTTGAGCTGATGTTAGTCATCAAGGAAATATCTGCTGAAATACCTTTTTTTCTATAGCAGGCGTTATGAAAAAACGTACAGTATTTCCCTGAATTCTTTAATGTAAAATCTTTTTCAGACAATCGCACTATAGTGGTGCACTTGTCAAGACAAAAAATCAGACATTTTATAATGAACCTAATAATTCAGGCTACAGCCTCTGCATCATCTAGCAGCATTGCCGGGAAGTAAGCTTTTGCCGGTTGAATGTTGCCAATAGCTGAGTGGCAGCGTTGAAAATTGTATGTTTTGATGTAGTTCTTAATAGCTTTTCGTGCTTCCTTAATATTGTTATATTGTGTCAAATAAGCCTCCTCATATTTAAATGTACGAAACCACCGTTCAATCATAATGTTATCGGCCCAACGGCTTTTGCCATCCATACTCTGCCGGATATGGTTCTGCTTTATGAAATCAATGTAACTGTTGCTGGTAAATTGACTTCCTTGATCCGAGTTTAAAATGAGTGGTTTAGCTACTTTAAAAGCCTTTTTAAGTGCCGTAATGACCATTCTGGTATCAAGCGTGTCATCAACCTCCCATCCCACAATACAGCGGCTGTACCAGTCGATTACAGCAGTAAGATACAAAAAGCCATGTTGAATTGGGATATAAGTAATATCGATTGACCATGCCTGGTTAGGACGATTAATAACAGCACTCTTCAACAGGTATGGAAAAACCGTAGCTTTTTGTTGCCGTTTTAACAGATTCATTTTAGGATAGATAGCACCAATGCCCATTTCCATCATATAGCGGCTTGCTTTACGGCGGCCAACAGGGTAGCCATTATTCTTAAGCTGATATGATATCTGTCGAGCACCCCAAGCTGGGTTGTCCGTGTGCAAATGATCAATGATATCCTTACAAGCAAGTTCCTCTTCTGATACGGGTGAAGTGTGATAGTAAATACTTGTACGGTTGATATCAAGCAACTTCGCACCTGTTTTTACAGATAGTTTTTTAGTCTTCAAAAGGTTTCGGACTATATTGGTTCTCGTAGTCAGGTCCGAGCAATTCTTCAGATTTTTTTTTCAACCAGTCCACCTGCATGGTGAGCTGGCCGACCTTCTTGGCATAGGCTATCTTCTCTTTGCGTTCAACTGCGAGCTTTTCTTTTAAGTTTTCCTCACGTGAATCGTCAAAAACAATACTGGCTTTGTCGAGAAATTCTTTCTTCCAATTGCGAAGAAGATTGGGCTGGATTTTATTTTCTGTTGCTATTGTATTTAAATCTTTCTCTCCTTTTAATAGCTCAAGGACTAGTTCTGACTTTAATTTGGCTGAGAAATTTCTTCTTGTACGCGACATATAATGAACCTTCTTTCTATGCTTTCTCCAGTATAGCAGATTCATTATAAACGTGTTCAAAATATGTCTTAATTTATGATATCATTATACACATTGTTTTCTGCAGTCGCAAATTAAGTATAACACGTTTGTAAATTGAAACAATCTGTTATTGAATATATTTATTGTAATTTTTACAAATAGTCATTTATGTCCGATTCAACACAAACGATTTTTCTCCGGCACGACACATAACCCAGCAGTAAAATTCATGCCGTATTGATATTCCATATACCATGATTACGTTCATGTCCGAGACAATACATGAATCATACTTGGCTATTTAATTGTTTATATTCAGACCACCGACGTAATTGCTTATTTATTATTCTATACGTTTCTTCATTTAAATATATATCCGTATGAAGCGCATCCTCAATTTCATGCGTTACCACCATATAGGTTCCATTGATTTTACGGCAAGCTTCCACAATACCGGGAATATCCCGCGTGCCATACAGTATCAATATTGGTTTATTTTTAGACACATTCCATTCAGGTACTGTCTGAAATATATTTAAAAAGTCTTCTGATGTATTGTATCGAACTTTATAAGCGCGTAAACTTTTTAAATTATCACGAGCCGGTGGTCCAAATCGACCGGCTATAGCTGGAGAAATACCGATTACATAATCTGCGTCACTTACTAATGCAATTCTCCCACCTAATGAATGCCCTACGGCAGTCACCTTTCCAAAGCGGCGGCAATAGGTAATAGCCGCATTAACATCGGACACTATGCCTTGATCTAATAGATTTGCATGCTGGCCATGTCCGCGAAGGTCTATCGTACATACAGCTAATCCCTTCTCGGCAATTCGCCAAGCCATTCCCAACTGTTCTTCCTTGCATCCGCCGTATCCATGGATGACTACAGCTGCGCCCTTGGGAGCAGCTGGTTCGATCATGATAGCGGGAATTTCCACATTGCCATTTTTTATATCATACCTATATGTATTCATATTTTTCTCCTCTGCAATATCCCATATCAATCCGCATATATCCTAAAAAACAAGTAACCAAATACGAGAATAAATACATGCAAAATACCTTTTAGTATTACATATTTTATCAAAAAAATGCCGCAATATATAATAAATGAGATAAAAAGCATTTATCACATATGCGGCATAGCTGCTAATTTTTACAATCACACGGATAATTCTATATAGGAAGCATTAAAAAACAATTTTTCACCGTGACCAATCTTATAAGGAGAGGAAATAGTGTCCGCCTCTGTTGGAATTACAGGTACTTCATTCATTCCATAGGCTTTTGCATATGCATCAGGAGTATCGCCGGCCCCCAGACCGGAAACGGTAAAATGCCGGGAACTGCCCTTATACAATCGGATTGCAACTACCATATTACCTTTAAAAATAACGGCAAAGGAAGTATCATCATATTCCCAGCGTTCGGTATCTCCCTCTTGAATTGCACGAACCGCCTTAGTATTGTGCAGAAGAAAATCAGCCTGGGTCATCCCAAGATAAATACCATCTACGGATTCATTATATTCCGGATGAATAGAACGCCGTAATATCATTTTATCATCAATCATGAGATATTGATGCACATCATTGCCAAACAAATTCATCTTCAAATTGCGCTTGCCATCGGCTTCCGCAATTTGAAATGTACCGGTTCGCGGATAATCATACGTACATCCCTGGGCTTCCAGAACCTTACAGCCGTTAATGCTCCCATCCTGAATTGACATAGTAAGCGTGCCTTTGGTACTATACCAGTCTCCCTCAGCCGGTGCCAGCCATTCTTGAATCATATCCTGATTTTCACCAGGTGTTTCCTGGGCAAAACAATTAATAAATAATGACATAATAAAAACAAAACATAATAAAAATAAAAACAGCATTTTTTTCAAAATAGGTCTCTCCTCGTATTGGATTTATTTCCAAACGCTTATTATACGCTTACACTCCGCAGAAAACAACCACTAAAACAGTATCCGGCCGCACAAAATAGAGTTTCATATTCTGGTCGTATAAAACACGCATAATTACAAGTTGAAATAGATTTTTCTTTATACTATAATACAGGTTAACAGCGCATAATCACAAAAAAATCAACTGATCCAATCACAGTGAATACTATATATTCGTATCGTACTTCAAATATCAAAAAGTACGTTTAATTTATATCCTGCAAAGTGAGAAACATATATTATGACACATCAAAATTTTATAAAATTGGGAGCTATGACTTGTCTTTTAATACTTTTTTCTTCTATAGAACTTTTCGTTCCCGGCTTTTATCATACATTGATTACCTTGCTACATGACAGAGATATTCAAGGAATTACTGCCTATATTGCCTCTTTTGGCTACAAGGCTATGGCCATTACTGTGCTTATTATTATCATCACGAATATGACAGGGCTCCCATCCATTGAAGTATTAACCGTCAGTGGACACATCTTTGGTCTTGTCCCAGGAATTATTCTTTGCTGGATCGGTGAAACACTGGGTACGGTCATCGCCTTCTGGGTCATTCGCCTGCTTTTCAGAAATAAAGCAATGGAATTCATCAAAAAAAACAAAACCTTTGAAAAACTGGATTCGTATAGTAATTTCAAGGAAATGCTTATTGCCCGTCTGATCCCATTTGCACCTAATGTACTCATTACTACACTCGGCGCTCTCAGCCATCTCTCCTTTCGTGATCATTTTTGGGCTACCATTATCGGAAAGCTTCCATCAGTTGCCCTTGAAGTATGGATTGGGTATGACTTGATCAATATAGCATCAGGTGATAGCAGAGGGATCCTCGCATTGGTTTTAACAGCGGCAATTCTGTTTGCTTTTTACATATACAAGCGTAAAAAAGCCTGAAAAATATATCACCTGTTCTGGAGATGAATTAATGAAAAAGCAAGCACACGCATGGATAGAAATCACAGAAAAAACATTGGGTACCTATCTTGATTTTTCTGTAAACACAAATCCTTTGGGCATACCTTCTGCCGTTATACAAAATCTTTCCCAGCTGGCTCAGGTTGCCGGTCATTATCCGGATCCGGATTGCCGTATACTCTCTACTGCTCTGGCAGATGCATATGACATTCCAGCCTCGGCCTTGCTTTGCGGCAATGGTGCCGAAGATCTGCTATACCGTCTGATCGGTGCAGTCATGCCTCAAAACGCGCTTATCATTGAACCTACTTTTGAAGAATATCGCCGCGTGTTAACTCTGTCCGGCTGCCAAATACAGACGTATCAATTATGTCCGGAAAAACAATTTCTGCTTGATGAGAAAATTTTATCGGTCATTGATGACAGTCTGGATATGCTCTTTCTCTGCAATCCCAATAATCCGACAGGAAATCTGGTGTCTTCGTACCTTCTTGATGAAATCATTGACAAATGCCAGAAAAATAATATTCTGCTTGCGGCAGACGAATGCTTCTTAGAATTTATACCAGACTGGAACCATCATACACTGAAACACCGCGCTGCGGCTTCTCATCATCTGATCGTCGTGGATGCATTCACCAAAACGTATGCGCTGGCAGGATTCCGACTGGGTTTCTGTATTTCTGGCAATGCGGCTTTGCTCCGCAGCATGAAAACACAGGGGCCTGAGTTTGCTGTATCCGTCCCGGCACAATTAGCAGGTATCAGTGCGCTGGAAGATACTTCATATATGCAGCGCACTGCAGCCTTTCTGGCCGCAGAACGTGACTGGTTATTTTCACAGCTTCATGCACTCCCTATTCAGATCTGGCCATCGCAGGGAAACTATTTGTTATTTCGGACATCATGTCCCCATATCCGGGAAGCACTCCTGAAGCAGGGGATTACAGTGCGGGATTGCTCCCGTTTTTATGGACTGGGGCCGGATTATTGCCGGATTTCCATCAAACACCGTGAAGAAAATGAGATACTCGTCCGCGTTTTACAGGATATTCTTACCTAATCTATCTCTTTTACGGAATACAGCAGAATGGCTGCCCTCAGAAATATTACAAATACGATATGCCATACTAAAAAAGTATCCGTGGCCACGAAAAATACCGTAACCGCCGGATACTTTTTTTATTCAACCCGGCAAGCCGATACATGCATGCGTATGAACTGCTGCTATGATGCGTCTCACGCCCTCTGCCAAAACAGAACGCGGCATGGCCAGGTTTAAACGGATAAACCCGTCCGCATTACCAACAAAAAGTGGATTACCGCCTTCTAACAGGACACCTGCTTGCTCTGCAAAAAATGCTGGAATATCCTCTATGTTTTTTAAGTATGGACGCATATCTATCCATGCTAAATATGTTGATTCCGGAATCGTGAAGCCACAAGCCGGAAGCTGCTTGTAAAGTATATTTTGTAAATATAGGAAGTTGCCATCCAGATATGCCTTCAACTGTTCCAGCCAAGGAGCCCCTTCGGTATACGCTGCCTGATGTGCTGCCAAGGAAAGAGAGTTAACACTGCCGTTATTTTTATCACGGGCCTTAAATAGCTTACGCAGTGCCGTATCGCGGATAATAATCGTTGAAAGCATGAGGCCTGCCAGATTAAAGGTCTTGCTTGCCGACATACAGGTAATCAGTTTATGGTAGTCAGGCATTATCTTTCCCATCGGTATGTGTGTGTGACCCTGACGGAGCAGGTCACAGTGAATTTCATCGCTGATAATCCACAACCCATGCTTTTCAACAATAGCAGCCACACGTTTTAATTCAGTTTCTGACCAAATGCGGCCAGAAGGATTATGCGGATTACACCAGATAAGCAGCTTCATTTTTGGATCAGCAGCTTTCTTTTCAAAATCCTCAAAATCGATATGAAAATGGTTCTTCTCGATCTTCAGCGGAGAATATATCTCCATTTTGCGGCTATACTCTGCAGCATATTTAAAATGACCGTAGGCAGGTGTCGTAATCATCACTTTTTCATCATCCCGCACTAAATCTGCCACCAATTCATATAAAGCAGGAACAACCCCCGCCGAAAACACCATTTCATTTTTAAGAAATGTCCAGCCATATTGAGTATTGCACCAGTGTGAAAATGCTTGATAATAGTCGTCATCGAAAACTGCAGTATACCCGAAAATTTTTCTGTCTACACGCCGTTTAATCGCTTCGCGTATTTCCGGAGCCGCAGCAAATTCCATATCAGCAACCCACATCCGTATAAATGCCTCATCGGTAAAGGGAAACTTTTTTTCTGGACCAGCATGAAAAATATAACTTCGAAAGCCGTCTGTGTTCAATGCGTTAGTATGTTGTCTATCAATTATCTCATCAAAATCATATTGCATCCCATACGCACTCCTTTTTAGGCCTTAAATATTCGGCCTTTTTACATACTTTCCCGAAGAATGTTTTCGACTTCTTCGGGCGTCAGTTTTCGATATCCGCCATTAAGAATAAAGGTTCCCTTCACAATACCGGACAACATCGCCTCCGTTACTCCTAATTCACCCAAATGCAGAACGAGACCAAGCTTTTTCATATATGCCTCCATAGCAGTCAGCCCTTCTGCGGCTATTTGTTCATCTGACTTGCCTTGGGTGTCCACATTCCACACCTGGACAGCGTATCGCTTGAATTTAGGCAGGCCATCTTTCATAATGCAGCGATAATACGGCATAGATACAGCGGCCAAGGTCATGCCGTGCGTTGCATCTGTATAAGCCCCTACTGCCTGTCCCAGCATATGGACCATCCAATCGGTGGATTTCCCCTTTGCTACAAAGGTATTCAGCGCCCATGTGGCAATCCACATAATATTGCTTCGCGCCTCGTAATCCTGTGGTTTTTCTATGGCCGCAAGAGAACTATGTATCAGAGATTTCAACAATCCTTCCATTACATAATCAGAAGTATTATCATCTGTACCGGAAAAATATTGTTCCAAAATATGTGACATAATATCATAAAATCCTGCTACCATCTGATACTGCGGAAGCGTATACGTCATCTTGGGATTCATAATCGCAAATTTCGGAAATACTGACTCGCCAAATACACGTCCGATTTTCAATTTTGTCTGCGTATTGGTAATAACCGCTCCGCCGTTCATTTCACTGCCCGTTCCAACCATTGTCAGTACAACACCTACAGGTATAACAGGATTATTGATTCGTCTCATTTTCAAGTAATATCGTTCCCAGGGATCACTCTCACAATGCACGGAAACAGATAATGCCTTTGCATAATCTATAACAGATCCCCCGCCTACAGCCAGAATAAAATCAATCTTTTTTTTACGTGCCAGTTCCATGCCTTCATATAATTTGTCTACAGTTGGATTGGGCATTACCCCTGGCAGCTCCGTAATTTTCTTTCCCGACTGCTTCAGAATTGCCGTTATTTCGACATAAAGGCCATTTCGTTTTATGGATCCGCCGCCGTAAACTAAAAGAACCTGCGGTCCATAATTTTCCAACTCCCCAGACAGACGATCCAGCGCCTGTTCACCAAAATATAATTTTGTAGGGTTGCAGTAGGTAAAATTTCCTAACATAGTCTATTCCTCCATCCTAATAAAACGCAAATATGTATTAATATAATATATACCCTGGCGTGAACTATAATGCAAGTTTTTTTTTATTTCAAAAGAAAAAACAGCAGTCTGCCCTGCATTTCATGATGGCAAACCGCTGTTTTTCCTATGAATATCGTATTCTTCTGGGATGCTCCATGAGTTCACTTAAATCTTCCATTTCCTCCAAAACGGAGTTTTCATCAACAACAATATCAAAATTGATCATAATATGATTTTGTCCCAAGACGAGGCGAAGTGTCCCTTCGACAGCAACTTTATCCGTTTTAAAAAAGAAAAGCGCCAAAACCTCATGCGTTCCGTCAGAGTCATAGGTATCTGCCTCTATTTCTGCATTCGCTAACAGACGCAGTTGTGTTTCCTCCGAAAGCTCTCCCCAGCGCAATCCAGCCAAATTTCGATGTGCCATGTCATATCCTTTCTCTTCCATGATACTATTTATAGGCTACCATAAAAATACGGTCTTCGCAATATAAACGGTTTTTCATCATGAAAAGGCTGCGAAATATTACACGGCTTTTACGCCTCAACCGTGCTCTCGCATATCTGCCCGCCGCATACAAAGCAGCGGATACGGCCGGCCCTGTTCATCGTGCAGCAAACGACGACAGACAATAAATCCCATGCGTTCATAAAAAGCCAACGCCTGCGGGTTTTGTTCGTTGACCGCCACCTTATTGATGCCAAACACAGTAATGCCATACAAAAGAAGCTGCCTGCCCCAGCCTTGTCTTCTGTAGGCTGCAGAAATAAAGAGCATTTCCAATTTTTTATTCTCTATCCCCATAAAAGCCTCTGGCACAGTTATATCATTCACAGCAACCACGAGATGCTCAACTGTTTGCAAAGCGCTGGGAATCTCTGCTTTAATCTTATCAATTTCAATATCAGATAAAAAGAAATGAGAGGCCCTGACAGAATCCTCCCACACTGCAGTCAAACGCTCCACAAGGACTTCACTTCTGTCCGTTATCTCCTGTATTCTCATGCATATCTCCCTTTTTGCCATACGCAGCCGTTTCCTCCCACAGCAAAATCTTCTCACCGCATGCCTGACGGAGTCGAATATTCTCCCGGCCCCAGCGACACATGATATCTACGATCTGATTGGCGGTCTTCCCGTAGGCCGTCACATAGTATTCTACCTTCGGCGGCATTTGGTCATATACGGTTCGGCCTACAATACCATCTTTTTCCAATTCCCGCAGCTGTTGTATCAATACCTTCTGTGATATTCCTGGAATCAATCGCTGCAGCTCACCGGTTCGTTTTATTCCATCCATCAGCAAGCAAACCAGCAACGCTTTCCATTTCCCACCTAATATTTCCAGTGTTGCTTCTATGCCTAAACGATATTGCTTCATTACATATCCCTCCCATTTTCATTATATTATACCTTAAATACCTTGAAAATACGCACTTGAAAGTAAGTAAACAGGAACTTCTTTGTGTGTATTTACTTTTTTACGACATTCTATGATAATGGATACATCCTAAATAGATCTATATATCAAATAGAAAGGTAGCGGTAACATGAAAACGTTGATTATCACAGCACATCCTGATTTAGAAAAATCCAGAGTAAATAAACGCTGGAACCAGGAATTAGCAGCATATCCAGACAGAATTCAGATACACGAGCTCTACAAAGAATATCCCGCTTGGAGTATTGACGTCGCAAAAGAACAAAAATTGTTAGAAACACATGATCATATTATTTTCCAATTTCCCCTGTATTGGTACAGCTATCCGCCGCTGTTAAAAAAATGGCTGGATGATGTATTTACGCACGGCTGGGCCTATGGATCCCAAGGTCACAGTCTGGAAGGAAAACGTTTTGGCCTTGCCCTTTCCATTGGAGATAAGAAAAAAAACTACACTCACGCTGGCGCTATTGGTTTTACTGTCGACGAACTATTAGCTCCTTTTAAAGCTTCTGCCACTCATGTGGGCGCTGTGATGTTGCCCTATTTTGCATTTTTCGGCTCTTCTTTTCAGGCAACAGACGCTGACGTAGAACAAAGTGCAAAAGATTATGCAGCCTATGTGTTATTTCATTACTAATATAAAAAATACGCACATAAAAAGGAAGCCCCTTATGCTCTGCAAAATCGTCCGGCAGAAGGGGTTGCGTTTAAAAGATACTAAACCACAAAATAAAATTATGTATATATACTATCGGAACACGTTACTGATACAAAACAATCCGATAGCACCACTTATTTTGCATTAATTGTCCATATGTAGATTATATTTCTGCAAATCGATCTTCTGTACTATCTGTATTCCATATATATTCAATATGATTGGCAATGTCCTGCGCTTTTATTTCTCCAAACCGGTCCTTTATAAATCCCAGGGTCATATCCATTCCAGCAGATACGCCAGAAGATGTATAAAATTTTCCATCCACGACCCAGCGGGCTTTTTCGATCCAAATCACCTGTTTTGCTATACTTTTCACCCATCCCAAGGCCTGTTTATTAGATGTCGCCTGCTTCCCATCCAACACGCCTGCTTTTCCCAATACAGCGGAACCCGTGCATATAGATAAGCAAAAAGCTGCACTGACCGCAATTTTTCCGATAATACGAATAGCCTCCTTATCATCAACAAGACGACGCGTCCCCATGCCACCGGGAATCACCAGTATCCCATATGGATTAGCCTGCTCAATAGGTTCTGTCACCACCTGAACGCCCTGTGCGTTCGCTACGATACCGCCTGTCAAGGAATAGTAATGCAAGGTATATGTCTGTATCTGTCCTAAAATCTCAACAGGTCCAAATATATCCAGCGTTTCAAATCCTTCAAACAAAAAGAGATTCACGTGCTGTTCCTTTTTGCCACGAAAATAGACAGACAAACATTCGTCACTGATACCGGCAATCACATGACTCTGCGTACTGTTCATTGCATTCCCTCCTTGCACCATATAAACTCAATCAACAAAAAAATATCTGGAAATCCTATCATTGTTTTATTTATTATTCTAAATCGTGTAAATTATACCATAAAAGGACTTGTAAAATCAGCCGATTCTAGTATAATAATATTGTTATGGGGATGTAGCTCAGCTGGGAGAGCGTACGGTTCGCATCCGTGAGGTCGAGGGTTCAATCCCCTTCATCTCCACCATATACAAAAAAACTGCCGTACTAAAAAAGTATGGCAGTTTTTTTTTGTATATGAAAATTTATTTCAACAGCTCTTTTTCTTTAATAAAATCGGATACCATATCGGCAGCTGTCGCCGTGATTTTAATACATTGCTTACGATATTCCGGCGTACCGAAGCTCAATCGATTTAATGCCCGACAACAGGTGGTTCCAAAATGAGTCTTAAATCTGGCATGAAATTCATTAGTATACTGATAAATATCCGGCAATGGTTTTTCGGCAGGATCCACTCTGCCAACCAATGCGCCGATAATAAGGCAGGCACCGCTCAAGGCGCCGCAGACACAGCCGGAACGACCAATACCGCCGCCCATTCCAGACGCCATACGGATTGCTTCATCTGGTAAATGTAAATTCATGCTTTCATTACAGGCCTTAATAACCGATTCCACACAATTATTGCCTTGCATATGATACTGCTCAGCTAATTTATATTCTTTTTCCATAATAAGAAAACCTCCCCACTACTATTTTCATTACATTATAACATGGAAGCAATATGGAGCAACTATTTTTATAAAAGCTCAAAGAAGATATTGCTCTACTGCTTTATGCCACATAAATTCCGATTATATACTAATGAACATCTTTATTCCTCTAAAATCGCATCCACAATTGCATGTATATGAATTTTCATCGTATCTATGCAAGATACCGGGCTGACAGCATCATGTAAAATGAGCGGCAATTCTGTACATCCCAAGATGACAGCTTCTATCCTGTTTTCCTCTTTCATCCGTAAAATAATACGCTGCAAAACACCCAGCGTATCCTGCTTTACAATACCAAGTTCTAATTCGGAAGCTATTTTGGCATTGACAAAATCCATTTCGGAATCGTCAGGAGTTATAATCTGGATATTCTTTTCAGCAAATGGCTTTTTAAAGAAATTCTCCCGCATCGTAAAAACAGTACCCAAGAGGCCAACCGTTCTCAGCTTTCTGCGTTCTGCCTCCAGACATGAAGCTTCTACAATACTGATCAGTGGGATAGGAGATTGCTCCTGTAATCTGTTAAAAATTATATGAGGCGTATTGGCTGATAATGCGGCAAAGTCTGCACCGCTTTTTACAAGATTGTGAATCGCCTGCATCAAATATGCTGTCAATTCATCATATTTTTTCTCACTGCACAGATGCAGCACTTCAAATACATCCACACTTTCAATTGTCAAATTAGGAAAAAAATGCTTTCCGGACTTTTGCTGCACACCATACACAATATCATGATAATAAGGAATCGTAGATTCAGGACCCATCCCGCCAACCAATCCAAGTTTTTTCATGCTGACACCTCCCTTGCATAGTATACTACTAATTACAATAAAAAAAAGACTGCGTATCGCTGTGCCCCAAAATCGTTAGATTTTCAGGTCTAACTGTTAGGGGGCAGTTCATATTAATACGCAGCCTTTTTTTATTTCCAAAAATGTAAGTATCTAATTTTGCATCAGCTTATTTTATTACCATTCGTTGTCATTTTAAACCGCAGTCCCAATAATTCCGCAGCCCTTCGGCACATAAGCATACGCTGAAGAAAGATTTCAAAGTAATCGATCATGGAGCACATGGTTTCATCAAGTTCTATTTCCAAAACGATCGCCTTTTTTTCCAAATCGATTTTCAATTTAGAAGATTTGGCCGCATAATTGACTTGGTCATGCTTATCAAAAGTAGCTTTGATTTTATTGCGGACACGATTTCTGCGAACGTCTGTTTTGTCCGCCAGAATGACGGCAGCCGATACAGGATCAACAGCCGTGCCGCTGGCTTCATCGTGCTGCCCGACAGCGGTAATAATAACCGCAATATCCTCCGGTGGAACATCCCAATCCCTAAGCAGCTGAAAAACCATCAAAGCACCGCTGTGCGCATGATCCATCCGATTGATACTGTTCCCTATATCATGCATATAACCGGCTACTTTAGCCAGTTCAACAATATGTTCGCTATAGCCCAGCTTTTTTAAAATTTTACCGGCCGTATATGCCACCTTAGCGGCATGTTTTTTAGAATGTTCCGTATATCCCATCACTCCCAATACTGCATTTCCCTGTTCAATATATATATTTAGTTCTTCTGAATGCTTCACTACTTCATAAGTAATTTTTTTCATACGTTCCAATGTGTATCAGGGAAGCCATTCTGTTCCAGTTTTTCTGAATACAGGCTTCCTTTCCTTTCTTATTTTATAATCGCTGAATAGCGTCCATCGCCAATTCAGATCGTTCACATTCATCGGTCATCATGGTAATCTGAAAACACAACGGACTGCCCTTCATGTTTTCCGAAGCATAGCTTAATCCATTTGTTCGTTCATCTAAAAAAGGCTTGTCAATTTGGTTCGGGTCACCTAGCAAAATAATTTTTGTTCCCTTGCCAGCGCGGGTAATAATCCCTTTTATCTGATTAGGTGTCATATTCTGCGCTTCATCAATGATAAGGTAGGTTTTGATAAAAGACCGGCCGCGGATAAAATTCAAGGCTTCTGTCTGGATAATATTTCGTTCAAAAATTTCATCTATTTTTCCCTTCAGCTCTATTTCATCCTGATATCGTTCTTCTTCATTGGCATCAATAAGCTGCTCTAAATTATCCATAATAGGACGCATAAGAGGTGATATTTTTTCCTGTTCATCACCGGGTAAAAAGCCAATATCCGTATCAAACTGCGCATTAGGCCGGCAAATCAGTATTCTTCGGTATTCGCCGGTCGGATGATTGAGAATTTTCTCCAAACCTACGGCTAACGAGTAAAAGGTCTTGGCCGTCCCAGCCTGCCCTTTGACAATCACTAAGGGAGCTTCTTCCGCCGGCTTCATGAGAGCTTCCTGGAGAAAATACTGTCCTGAATTTTTCGGTTTAATCCCATACGGTAAACTTTTATTATATTCCAACGGGACGATCTTCTGTCCTTTTACCCGTCCTAAATGCGTTTTCCGCAAGGATTGATCTGCCTTCAGAATAACAAATTCATTTTCCTCCAGCTCCGGCTGCCTGCGCTTTCCTTCTGCATCAGACTGGTACAGGTCCGTCACCATGATTCCTTTTTTTTTGAAATCTTTAAATGTATCCTCTGATACATAGCATTGAATTCTGCCGGTATACTGTTTTTCTTCGGGGATCACTTGTTCTGTACTGAAATCCTGGGCCTCGATTCCCAGAATTTGAGGGTTTGTCAAGTTAAGTGTGTAAGTTTTTTTAGGTATCATAAAAGAAGATGCGTTACCAGTGATTGCTGGCTTTAAAATTTCTCGTATTTCAGGATACGAGCTTGCAGCTTATCATCCATAGCCAACTGGTTTCTGACCATCGCCCAGTTCTGGATATGATGCCCTTCCCACTTGGCATAGAGTTCCTTTACCCTGAGATAGAGAACCTTGAAGACAGATTCCTCGCTGGAGAACGAGCCCTTCT
>NZ_LEKT01000062.1 GCF_001045675.1 Megasphaera cerevisiae DSM 20462 | reverse complement strand
GAGGCTTTATCGAGAAATTCCTTTTTCCAATTTCGCAAAAGATTTGGCTGTATGCTATTTTCGGTAGCTATCGAGTTGAGATCTTTCTCGCCCTTTAGCAGTTCAAGAACAAGATCCGATTTTAATTTTGCTGTAAAATTTCTTCTTTTTCGAGACATAAATGAACCTTCTTTCGAGTGTTATCTACAGTATATCAGGTTCATTATAAACGTGTTCAAAAAATGTCTTAATTTATGAGACCATTATACCCGAAAGATGCCCAACAGGCACAACCGACCAACACCATTGAAATCCAGTGAGTTTTTTTATAATTGAGAAATTCTATTATCTGTTGTAATTACAACAGCTATAATGATGAAAAAAACGTATACTTAACACATCGAAGGGAAAGAAAAAACGAGGTGAGTGGAATGAAAGAAACGAAAGGCCATATCTTTTCTATCAGCCGTGATAATGCCCCAGTGGCCGGCTGTACGATTTCTAAAGAACTGGTCAATGAAGCCCAGTATCAAGTCTTTTACTTTTCCCTGGCTGCCGGTACGGACATCAGTCCGGAAATCTACAGGCAGGCGAAACTCCTCTATGTCGCTGACGGTACGCTGACCGTTCACTGGCCGGGGGAAGAACATAATCTGGTGGCTGGTCAGGCCATCATCGCACCGCCGTCCGTACCCGTTGGCATGAAGAGCCGCGATGGGGCGGTCTATACGGAACTTACAGTAGAGGAGGAATTCCTTATGAACATCGATGCAGGCAAGATTTTCTCTTTGGCAGGCCTCGTGCCTTATCAGGATGGTAAGATCATCAACCGCGATATTATCCAGTCGCCTAAAGTCAAATTCGTCGTCATGAGCTTCGGCGCCGGCACAGGTCTTTCGGAACACGCTGCTCCCGGCGAAGCCTTGATTTTTGCCCTGGAAGGCAAAGCCGTCATCCGTTATGAAGGCGAAGATCATGAAATCAAGGCCGGCGAAAACTTTGCTTTTGCCAAGAACGGCCGCCATGCCATCATCGCCGATGGACCCTTTAAAATGGCATTGCTGCTTACGTTAGAATAATTTCATCATATAGAGATAACTGAAAAGGAGACGATCATCATGGGTAAAAAAATTACAGAAAAAGTGACTTGGGTAGGTAAAATCGACTGGGAATTGAACGAATTCCACGGCCATGAATATTCGACAGAAAAGGGTTCTTCGTACAACTCCTATTTGATCCGCGATAAAAAGACGGTCCTCATGGATACGGTCTGGAAACCCTTTGACGACGAATTCGTCGCTAACCTGAAGAAGGAAATCGACCTCAAAGACATCGACTATATCGTCATGAATCACAATGAAAACGACCACAGCGGCGCTTTGCCGGCACTGATGCGGGAAATCCCGGATACGCCGATTTACTGCACCAAGAAAGGGGAAGCCATCCTGCGCGGCCTCTATCACCAGGATTGGAACTTCGTCAACGTCAAGACCGGCGATACCCTGGACCTGGGCGACAGCCAGCTCGTCTTCATCGAAGCCGCTATGCTCCATTGGCCGGATACGATGTTCACTTATATGACCGGCGAAAACATCCTCTTCAGCAACGACGGTTTCGGTCAGCACTATGCCAGCGAAAGAATGTACAATGACTGCGTAGACCAGGCAGAACTCTATCAGGAAGCCATGAAATACTATGCCAATATCCTCAACCTCTACAGCCCCATGGTTACGCGGAAAATCGATGAAATCCTCAAGATGGGTGTCCCGGTCAACATGATTTGCCCGAGCCACGGTGTCATCTGGCGCAAAGATCCCCTGAAAATCGTCGCCAAATATCAGGATTGGGCCAAAGCTTACCAGGAAAACCAGATCACCATCATTTATGATACGATGTGGAATTCCACGCGCCGCATGGCTGAATGCATCGCCGAAGGCCTGCGCGAAACGGATCCGACGCTGACGGTGAAACTCTTCAATTCCGCTGTCGATGACAAGAACGACATCGTTACGGAAGTCTTCAAATCGAAAGCCATCCTCGTCGGCTCGCCGACCATCAACTATGGCTTCCTCTTCTCCATCGGCGGCATCATGGAAATGATCCGCGGCCTGAAATTCAAGAATAAGAAAGCCGCTGCTTTCGGCAGCTATGGCTGGAGCGGTGAAGCTGTCAAACAGATTACAGCTCTCCTCCAGGGTGCCGGCTTCGACGTCGTCAACGACGGCCTGCGCTGCCAGTGGAACCCGGACCAGGCAACCCAGGAAACATGCCGCCAATACGGTCGTGATTTCGCAGCAGCCGTCAACGCTTCCGAAGCCAAGGAAGATGAAGTCCAGACCGAACTCGGCGATTACAACAACGACGAACAGATCGGCAAGGCTGCTAAAGAACATTTCGAAGATTGGGAAAAAGATGCCCGTGAAGGCGTAAAAGGCGGCTATGCCGGCTAAGTAGGGAAAGTGGCTCGTGGTTCGTGGCTAGTAGTTAGTAGCTCGTGGCTAGTAGCTGGCTACTAGCTCTTGCCTCCCCTTATAGGGGAGGTGGCCTGAAAGGCCGGAGAGGTTGCTTTAAATTTAAAGTGATAATACTTGCGAACCGGATTTGTGTGAGCGGGCGCCCCACGTGGGCGCCCCTACAAAAAAGGCTGTCGCACATGCGACAGCCCTTTTTTTATTCTGGAGCGGATGAAGGGGATCGAACCCTCGTACCAAGCTTGGGAAGCTCGTATTCTACCACTGAATTACACCCGCATGAACTTTTACTTGTTCATTTTACCAGTATTCATGCGGTTTGTAAAGGTTTTCGAAGAATTTTCTTGAAATACTGGTAAAATAAGGCCTCACGGCCTTTTATAATGGTTAACAATAGGCGGAAAAGCAGATAAAATCTAGCTTTTTCCGCCTTTTTTTATTGATTTTCTGAGTAATTGTTTTACTGTACATTTTCGCTGATTTTTAGTGATTTTTCTTCAAAAGGGGTGCAGGAGGGGGGCAGTTTGACCCTGAATACAAGCTCTACATTTATGGAATACAAGCTTTAAAGGGCCTATAAACAGCATGGTTAAGCGATTTTATGGAAAATAAAAAGGGGCAATGATTTATGAATGAAATGGTAATAAAAATACAATTTATAGTATCGTAGCATATCAAAGAGGCTCTCTAAGTGAGCCTCTTTTTTAGGAGGTGTAATTGTTGGCTACTGTAATCAATCGAGGAAATGGTCATTGGAAGCTTCGGGTCTATATAGGTCAAGATAAGGACGGCAACAAAATCCGTAAAAGTAAACGCATCGTAGCTAAATCCAAAAGAGCCGCTATGAAGGAACTAGATAAATTCAGACTACAACTTCAGGCAAAAGAATTACAAGCTGAAGAAGTAGCTGCTCCTGTCCATAAGGATATGGCAATTACCTTTGATAATTTTGTCGGTATCTGGGATAAGAGACATAATATCCATCTGGCCATGACGACAAGGGAACATAACCGGACACTGTTGCGAAACCGGATTCTGCCATTCTTCCATGACAAACCTATCGAAAATATCAACGTTGAAGATATCCGGGCTTTCATCTATGAACTTCACCAGAGTGAGATTCATCATAATTCTAGGCAAAAACAACGATTCTTGTCAGAGACGATGATTCACAAAAACTTTGCTCTTTTAAAACATATCCTGTCTAAAGCTGTTGAATGGGGCTATATCAAGGAAAACCCTTGTGACAGATTAGAACACAGAGAAATACCAAAGCCTAATTATCATCACTATCCCATTATTCAGGAAGAACAGCTGAAGAAATTGCTGAAGGCAATAGATGATTTACCTGATAACTACAGTGAATTGAAACACAGGGCTATATTTTATTTAACTTTGATGACAGGGATGCGAAAAGCCGAACGGCTACCGACAGTTCAATACTGCCTACATCGAGATTCCCAAGAAGCAGGGTAAGTCGGAACTGGCGGCAGCGGTAGCCTTGCTTTTATGCTGTGGTGACGGGGAACAACGTGCCGAGGTGTATGGCTGTGCCGCCGACCGCCAGCAGGCATCCATTGTCTTTGAGGTGGCGGCGGATATGGTACGGATGTGTCCGGCCTTATCCAAGCGGGTGAAGCTCCTGGCCTCGCAGAAACGGATCATCTACCTTCCCACACACAGCTTTTACCAGGTCTTGTCTGCTGATGCCTATAGCAAGCATGGCTTTAACGTAAGCGGCGTGATCTTCGACGAACTGCACACGCAGCCGAACCGGAAGCTGTTTGATGTCATGACCAAAGGCTCCGGCGATGCCCGGACGCAGCCGTTGTATTTTCTTATTACGACCGCCGGGACAGACACCCACTCCATCTGCTATGAAACCCATCAGAAGGCACTGGATATCATCGCAGGCCGGAAGATAGATGCCACCTTCTATCCGGTGATATACGGTGCCAAGGAAACCGACGACTGGACGGATGTGAAGGTGTGGAAGAAAGCCAACCCTTCGCTTGGCATTACGGTCGGCATGGACAAGGTCAAGGCAGCTTGCGAATCCGCCAGACAGAATCCTGCCGAGGAGAACGCCTTCCGGCAGCTTCGTTTGAACCAATGGGTCAAGCAGGCGATCCGCTGGATGCCGATGGACAAATGGGACGCCTGCGCGTTTCCCGTACAGCCGGATGAGTTAAAAGGACGCGTCTGCTATGGTGGCTTGGACTTATCCTCCACGACGGATATTACGGCTTTTGTGCTGGTGTTTCCGCCGCAGGATGAAGCAGACAACTATGTT
The DNA here is from genome assembly GCF_001045675.1 of Megasphaera cerevisiae DSM 20462. Lineage (GTDB taxonomy): Bacteria > Bacillota > Negativicutes > Veillonellales > Megasphaeraceae > Megasphaera > Megasphaera cerevisiae. The sequence continues at coordinate 12,638 of NZ_LEKT01000062.1, read as the reverse complement.
GTGCTGCCCTATTTCTGGATACCGGAGGAAAACGTATCACTGCGTGTCCGGCGGGATCATGTCCCTTATGACGTATGGCAGAAGCAGGGATTCCTGCACACGACGGAAGGGAACGTCGTCCATTACGGCTACATCGAAAAGTTCATCGAAACCATGGGCGAGCAGTACAACATCCGGGAGATCGCCTTTGACCGCTGGGGTGCGGTGCAGATGGTGCAGAACCTCGAGGGCATGGGATTTACCGTCGTCCCGTTCGGGCAGGGATTCAAGGATATGAGCCCTCCTACCAAGGAACTGATGAAGCTGACGCTGGAAAAGAAGATCGCCCACGACGGGCAGCCGGTACTGCGTTGGATGATGGACAACATCTTCATCAAATCCGATCCGGCGGGCAATATCAAGCCGGATAAGGAGAAATCCACCGAAAAGATTGACGGTGTCGTGGCTACGGTTATGGCACTCGACCGTGCCATCCGCTGCGGCAACGACAACAGCGAAAGCGTATATGACCAAAGGGGGTTATTGATTTTATGAGTATATTCCAACGTATATGGGGCAAAAAGTCACGCGATAAGCCGAAAAACTATCTGTCTACGGCCTTTACGTTCCTGTTCGGTCCAACCTCATCCGGAAATGTAGTGACGGAACGGACCGCCATGCAGACAACGGCGGTTTATGCCTGCGTCCGGGTGCTGTCCGAGGCTATCGCCGGACTGCCGCTCAATATGTACCGCTATACACCGGATGGCGGCAAGGACAAGGCCATCAATCATCCGCTGTATAGGTTGCTCCATGATGCCCCCAATCCGGAAATGACGAGCTTCATCTTCCGGGAAACGCTCATGAGCCATCTGCTGTTATGGGGCAATGCCTACGCACAGATCATCCGGAACGGCACCGGGCAGCCAATTGCACTGTACCCGCTGCTGCCAAGCAAGATGGATGTCAGCCGGGCCGCCAACGGTCAGCTTATCTATACCTACTCCAAGGACTCGGACGAGTTCGGCGCAGATAACCGCTGCCAGCAGATTGTCCTGTCGCAGGACGAGGTGCTGCATGTTCCGGGACTTGGGTTTGACGGACTCATCGGCTACAGTCCGATCGCCATGGCCAAGAATGCCATCGGCATGTCGCTGGCAGCCGAGCAGTACGGTGCATTATTCTTTGCCAATGGTGCTACGCCGGGCGGCATCTTGGAGCATCCGGGCATCGTGAAAGATCCGGTCAAACTGCGGGAAAGCTGGCATGCCCAATTTTCCGGCACGAACCGGCATAATGTAGCTGTCTTGGAAGAAGGTATGACCTTCCAGCAGCTCTCCATCCCGCCGGATCAGGCACAGTTTCTTGAAACACGGAAGTTCCAGATCGACGAGATCGCCCGTATCTTCCGGGTGCCGCCGCATATGGTCGGAGATCTGGAAAAGTCCACCTTCTCCAATATCGAGCAGCAGTCGCTGGAATTTGTCAAATATACCTTGAATCCCTGGTGCGTCCGCTGGGAACAGGCCATGAACCAGCAGTTGGTGCTGCCGTCGGAACGCTTGCAGGTCTTTACGAAGTTTAATGTGGACGGCCTGTTGCGCGGCGACTACCAGAGCCGCATGAATGGGTATGCGATCGGCAGGCAGAACGGCTGGCTCTCCGCCAACGACATCCGGGAGCTTGAGGATATGAACCGCATCCCTGCCGAACAGGGCGGCGATACGTATCTGGTCAACGGCAATATGCTGCCGCTGGACAAGGCAGGAAAATTTTATACCGAAAGCGAGGGGAAAACCCCATGAAGAAATTTTGGAACTGGAATACCGATGACGATACCGGACGCATCCTTACCATTGACGGTACCATTGCCGAGGAAAGCTGGTTTGATGACGAGATAACGCCGAAGCTGTTTAAAAACGAACTGGCATCCGGACAGGGTAATGTCACCTTGTGGCTGAACTCGCCCGGCGGCGACTGCGTAGCAGCCAGCCAGATCTATGCCATGCTGATGGATTATGCCGGGCAGGTTCATGTCAATATCGACGGAATCGCGGCTTCGGCAGCCTCCGTGATTGCCATGGCAGGCACGAGTGTCAATATGGCACCGACTGCGTTGATGATGATCCACAATCCGTTCACGATTGCCATGGGCGACACCGATGAAATGGAACGGGCCATCTCCATGCTGTCCGAGGTCAAGGAATCCATTATCAATGCGTATGAATTAAAGACAGGACTCTCCCGCACCCAGTTATCCCATCTGATGGATGCCGAGACCTGGATGAATGCAGGAAAAGCAATCGAACTCGGCTTTGCCGACAGCATTTTGACTGATAGTGATAGCAAACAAATGCATGATGCTGCCAGTATGGGAAGTTATTCTTTTTCCCGGCGGCAGGTCACCAATGCGTTGTTGAACAAAGCCATCGCCAATAAATCAAGGATAAAAACAGAGTCACATATATCCGTAGCGTCGCTGCAGCAGCGGCTGTCGCTCTTAACACATTAAATGGAGGTACCAATATGAGTAAACTATTAGAACTGCAGGAAAAACGTGCTAATATCTGGGAACAGGCCAAGGCCTTCCTGGATGAAAAGCAGGCAGCCGGTGACACACTCTCCATCGAAGATGCTGCCACCTACGATAAGATGGAAGCCGATGTCATGGCGCTGGGCAAGGAAATCGACCGACTGAAAACGCAGGCGGCCATTGATCTCGAATTAAGCAGGCCGACCTCAAGTGCTATCGTCAACCAGCCTGCAAAGCAGGATGTAACGAAGCATGGCAGGTTCAGCGACGCTTATGCCCCTGCCTTTTGGGACAGCATGCGCGGCAAGTCCCGTCCGGAAATTCGAAACACCTTAAAGGAAGGAGCCGATCCCCAGGGCGGCTACCTGGTACCGGACGAGTTCGAACGGACGCTGATCCAGATGCTTGCCGAAGAAAATGTGCTGCGCTCCCTGTCCCATGTGATCCAGACCGCCAGCGGCGACCATAAGATTCCGGTTGTTGCCAGCGAAGGTACTGCCGCATGGACGGATGAAGAAGCCGCCTACACTGAAAGCAACACCACTTTCGGCCAGGTATCCATCGGGGCGCATAAGCTGGGTACGCTCGTTAAGGTATCCGAGGAGCTGTTGAACGATTCCGCCTTCGACCTGGAAGGATATATGGCGCAGGAATTTGCCAGAAGGCTTGGCAATGCCGAAGAAGAAGCCTTCCTCACCGGCACCGGAACAGATCGTCCGTCCGGCATCCTCGTCGATGCCGCCGGTGCTTCGGATGGCTTGACTGCCGCTTCTGCTACAGCGATTACCTTCGACGATTTGATCGAGTTGTACTATTCGCTTCGTGAACCATACCGCAAGTCGGCTACATTGCTGCTGCATGAAAACACCGTCAAGGCTATCCGGAAGCTGAAAGATACGCAGGGACAGTATATCTGGCAGCCTTCCGTCAGTGCCGATGTGCCGGATAAGATTCTGAACTGCCCGGTCGTCACCAGCCGGTATATGCCGCAGATGGCAGCCGATGCCAAGACGGTACTGTTCGGTGACTTTTCCTACTATTGGATTGCCGACAGGCAGGGCCGCACCTTTAAGCGCCTGAACGAATTATACGCAGTTACCGGGCAGGTCGGTTTTCTCGGCTCCCAGCGTGTCGATGCCAAGATTGTATTGCCGGAGGCCATCAAGACGCTCAAACAGGCCAGCAAATAACGGAAGGAAGGTGGCAGCATGGCAGTAACACGGGACGAAGCTAAATTATATCTCCGTATTGATAATGATGTGGAGGATGCTTTGATCGACAATTTGATTCAGTCCTCCACGACGACGGTGGAAAATGTACTGCGCCATCCGTTAAGCGACTACACGACATTGCCGGAGGACATCAAGACGGCCATTCTGTATGGTGTGGCCTATCTGTATGAGAACCGGGATACGGCGGACTTCGATGCCATGATCAAGCTCATGCGGGCCATGCTGTTTTCCTATCGGGATGAGGTGTTCTGATGGATATCGGGGAAATGAAGCAGCGGATTGAGCTACTGGTGGAAGAAGATGTCTCCGACGGGCAGGGCGGCTATGATAGCACCCTGGTCAGCAAAGGCAGTACATGGGCCAAGGTGACCAATATCCACGGCGGAGAGTATTTCTTCGCCGCAGCCGTTCATCTGGAAAAGGATGTGTCGTTCGTCATCCGGTACCGCTCGGATATCTCGGAAAAATGGAACATTAAGTTCCGCAATCAGAAATACAATATCCAGTTTATCGATAATGTAAAATATGGGGACCAGTATCTTGAAATCAAGGCTACCCTGGCGGGGTGATGAGAATGACCTGGAATGAAATACGAATCGGGTGCGCGGCAGTCGGTGCCTGGCTTGGCTGGTTCATCGGCGGCTTTGACAATCTGCTCTATGCCCTGCTGACGTTTGTTTGTCTGGATTACATCACGGGTGTGTTATGTGCCTGCCGGGAACGGCAGCTATCCAGTGAGATTGGTTTTATGGGCATCTGCCGGAAGGTGCTTCTTTTTGTACTCGTCGGTGTGGCCCATACGCTGGATGTGACAATGCTCGGTTCCGGCAGCGCCTTACGGACTGCCACCATCTTGTTCTACTTATCCAATGAGGGACTTTCCATTGTGGAAAATGCTGCACGGATGGGACTTCCCATACCGGATCGGCTGCAAGAAGCATTGAAGCAGCTACGAAAATAAAAATATATGCCATGGGCCTGCTGGAGTTTAATCACTCTGGCAGGTCCTTTTTTTTATTTGCTTAAATGCATTTTTTCCTATTTCAAGAGAAAGTAGAGATGGAATAATTGTCGAAGATGATGAAAAAGTTAAGTGCTTAGTCAGAAATTATCATGAATGGGAATTAATTTCTCTCCCATAATTGAAGGACAGGCGATACAGGCTTGCAAATGTTCATTCAGTAGTATATAATAGTCGCATAACCGAATATTCGGTTATGCGACTATTATATACTACGAAAGGAGGATTCATAGATGCAGACAATAGTTAATGTATTAAAGGCATTATCTGATGAAACTCGGTTACGAATTTTAAATTTATTATATGAACGGGAACTGTGTGTATGTGATGTTATGGAAACGTTACAGATTACGCAGACTAAAGCTTCCCGGCATCTTTGCTATCTTAAAAATGCGGGATTAGCAGTTGACCGCAAGCAGGCACAATGGGCGTATTATTCAATATTGCGGGATGAACGGCTGAAGTTTCTGGATAGTCTAGTGTATGATAATTTAAGAAGCATAGAAATATATCAAAAAGATATACAGAATTTAAATGCATGGCTGCAACGGAAAAATATGTAGAAGCCGGTTTTGTTTTTTAGTTTAAGAAAACTTTATTTATAGTAGAAAAGGGGCGACAGTCATGATGGAAATTAAAATATTAGGTTCCGGGTGTGTCAATTGTAAAAAACTCGAAGAAAATGCACAAAAAGCGATTCGTGAATTACAAGTCGATAGTACGATTATTAAAGTACAGGATATCCGCGAAATCATGAAATACGGTGTTATGCGGACTCCGGCTATTGTAATCAATGAAAAGGTGAAAATGGCGGGGAAGGTATGCACGGCAGAAGAAATCAAGCGATATATTGCCGAAGAACAATGATTTTCATCATAATGGGCAAGACGGAGGTGCACTATGTTTGATTGGTTGCAGATAATTGCTGATTTTTTAACCTATACGGCACTGGGGTTTTTGCCGGAGAGCAAACTGGGCAGTGCTGTTAATTTCTTTATTTTTGATACAGTGAAAATACTGATACTTTTGATGATTATTATTTATGCCATTACATTTATTCGCAGCTACTTTCCTCCAGAAAAAACAAAAAAAATTCTTTCTCATACAAAAGGAAATCAAGTAGTTGGACATGTCTTGGCGGCTCTGCTGGGAATCGTAACACCTTTTTGTTCTTGCTCTGCAGTTCCTCTTTTTATCGGGTTTGTAGAAGCGGGAATTCCCTTGGGTGTGACTTTTTCGTTTTTGATTGCGGCCCCTATGGTAAATGAAATTGCCGTAGGTCTTTTATACGGGTTGTTTGGCTGGAAAATTATGTTGATTTATATTTTATCCGGAGAAATTATTGCTGTGATAGGGGGTATGATTATCGGCAGAATGAAAATGGAAAAATTTGTAGAAGCGTATGTTTATGAAATGCAAAATATACCCAGCATGGAAATTGTTGAACCGCATATGAAAAATAGACTGTATGATGCGTGGATTTTTACTCGTGATTTAATTAAACGCATATGGATCTATGTTCTCATCGGTATTGCTATCGGTGGTTTTATACATGGCTGGATTCCGGCGGGAACCTTGGCGCAGTATGCAGGAAAAGAAAACCCCTTTGCTGTCCCCATTGCTGTATTGATTGGAATACCGCTGTACTCCAATGCGGCGGGTGTTATTCCGTTAGTCAGCGAGTTGACTAGAACCGGTGTTTCCATGGGAACGGCGCTTTCATTCATGATGGCAGTGACTGCGTTAAGTCTTCCGGAAGCGATTCTTCTAAAACAAGTACTCAAACCGCATCTGCTGGTGATCTTCTTCGGCGTCGTTGGAATGGGTATTATCTTTACAGGCTATTTATTCAATTTTTTACTGTAACATGGTGTGATACGGTAGATGTATATGGTGATAGAAGGAGATGGTAAGATGAAAATAGGTTTGATCAGATGTTTGCAGATAGAGAGGATATGTTGTTGGACGACTCTTTGTTTGAAAGCTATAAAAGAACCTGTAGGAGCGTTTCAAGATATCCCTTTCAAACGCATGTAGGGAGTCATCACGGACGCATTCGCAATACTGGTCCTTCCAGTGCGTTACGGACTGCCACCATCTTGTTCTACCTGTCCAACGAGGGACTTTCCATTGTGGAAAATGCGGCACGGATGGGACTTCCCATACCCAATCGGCTGCAGGAAGCATTGAAGCAGCTGCGAAAATAAGAATATATACCTTGGATCTGCTGGAGTCTCATCACTCTGGCAGGTCCTTTTTTTATGTCTTGGGTTCTTAATTGATATCTATCTGTCCTTTTACTTATAGAGGCAATTACCTCGTAACGATTAGGAGGTGTCCAATATGACGGACGATGAGAAAAGGCAGATTATCGTTTTACGCCGAGACGGTCTGGGATACGGGAAAATAGCACAGCAAATAGGCATTTCGGTCAATACAGTCAAGTCATTCTGCCGCCGGAGCAATCTGGTAATTTCCACTGGTGGAAAATCAGTGTGTGAATGCTGCGGCAAGCAGATAGAACAGGTCCCGGGACGAAAGCAAAAACGCTTCTGTTCGGATAGTTGCAGAAACAAATGGTGGAACAGGCATCTTGACTTGGTGAAGCGAAAGGCGGTCTATACCTTTACCTGCCAGAACTGCGGTAAAGTATTTAAGACCTACGGGAACAGTCAACGGAAGTTCTGCTGCCATGCCTGTTATATTGAATACCGTTTCGGCGGTGGTCGTCATGGATAAGAAAACCTTTCAAAATGAAGCGCTGTTCCTGATGACATTGCATCTGATACAGTCGATGCGCGATGAAAAACTTATCACGGAGAGCGAATATCATATAGCAGAGCGCCAGATGCTCGAAAAATATCAGCCTTTTTCCGGCTCTTTATACACTTGATAATTGTATCAAACAGAGTGATATATAGTGTTGGAAAGGAGTGGATTCTATGCGAAAAACAATCCTCAAAGTCGAGCATCAGGTATCGCCGTTCAAAAAACAAAAGAAAGTAGCAGCCTATGCCCGTGTTTCCGTGGAATCGGAACGGATGCAGCATTCACTTTCGGCACAGGTCAGTTATTACAGCGGCCTTATCCAAAAGAATCCTGAATGGGAATATGCCGGTGTCTATGCGGACTATGGCATTTCCGGTACAGGAATGGCGAAGCGGGATGCATTCAACAAAATGATTGCTGTTGCAGAAGCAGGAAAAATCGATATCATCCTTACAAAAGCCATTCAGCGGTTTGCTAGAAATACGGTTGACCTTTTGAACACGGTACGCCATTTAAAGGATATTGGCGTTGAAGTATGGTTTGAAAAGGAAAATATTCATACACTGAGCGGCGAAGGCGAGTTGATGCTGACTATTCTTGCATCATTTGCCCAGGAAGAAAGCCGATCCATCAGCGAGAATATCAAATGGCGTGTGCAGAAACGGTTCCAACAGGGCATGCCGCCTGCGAAGTTCTTCATCTATGGGTATCGATGGGAAGGGGATAAGCTTGTAATCGTTCCGGAGGAAGCAGCTGTTGTACGGCGAATATACCAAAATTTCCTTGACGGGAAATCACGGGTTGAGACAAGACGGGAGCTTGCGGCGAAGGGCATTAAAACCAGGCATGGTAATAACTGGGGTGATCCCAGCATTAAGCAGGTACTTACCAATATTACCTATACCGGAAATCTTCTGCTCCAGAAAACATATATAGAAGATCCTATTACTAAAAAAGAACGGAAAAACCGTGGCGAGAGAACAAAGTATTTTGTCGAAAATACTCATGAAGCCATTATTGATAAGAAAACGTTCGATTATGTACAGAAGGAAATGGCACGTCGGTGCAAATTAGGGGCATTTGCCAATAAGTCATTGCATACGACGTGTTTTACAGGAAAAATCAAATGCGGCGTTTGTGGAAAAAGTTATGTCAGTAGCAAACGGAAATATAAAGGGTGGCATATCGGGTACTGGGGATGCACATCCCATAAATATAAGGGAAAAAACTGTGGCGCAAAAGGAACTATCCCACAAATTGTGCTGGAACGGGAATGTACGGCTGTCCTTGGATTGCAAGTCTTTGATGAAAACATATTTCTTGAAAAAGTTGATACCATCACTGTGCCGGAATATCATGTCATGGTATTTAATATGAAAGATGGCCGAAAAATTGTCAGGCACTGGGAATCGACTGCAAACAAGGATTGCTGGACGGAAAAGCTCAAGGACAGACAGCGGATTTGGACGAAACAGTACCGGATGAGTGGTAAATCGGAGCGATATTCTGCTTTTACAGATCGGATTCTATGCGTTCAATGTAACACCTGCTTCAAACGCTGTCTGGATGAGCGGAAAAACGGGAAAGTTGCTTACTGGCGATGCAAGCTTTCGGGGAAATCCTGCAAGGTTCCGGGCATACGGGAAGAACCATTGAAGCAGATGGCAGCAATGGTACTCGGACTGCCAGCATTTGATGATGCTGTGTTTCGGAAGCAGATAGACCATATTGAAACTGGAAAAACTGATGAACTGACTTTTTGTTTTACCGATAGCAGGAGAACAAGCTGCAGTTGGCCACCGGTTAAAACGGGAAATTGCTGAATACATGAAGGGAGGTGGAAAAAATAGTGGAAGCGCGAAGAGTGCATACTATTCCAGCAGTCATCAGCCGCTACACAGCAGAACCTATCAATAGTCACAGGAAACGGAGAGTAGCAGGCTATGCCCGTGTATCGACAGACCATGAGGATCAGGTGACAAGCTATGAAGCACAGGTTGATTATTACACATCCTATATCAAGGGCAGACATGATTGGGAGTTTGCCGGTATATACACGGATGAAGGAATCTCGGCAACCAATACCCGTCACCGTGACGGGTTCAATACGATGGTAAGGGATGCGCTGGATAATAAGATTGACCTTATCATTACGAAGTCCGTCAGCCGGTTTGCCAGAAATACCGTGGATAGCCTGACAACAGTGCGAAAACTTAAGGATAAGGGGATTGAGGTTTATTTCGAGAAGGAAAATATCTGGACGCTTGATGCCAAGGGCGAACTGCTCATCACCATCATGTCCTCGCTTGCCCAGGAAGAAAGCCGGAGCATTTCCGAGAACACGACATGGGGACAGCGGAAACGTTTTGCCGATGGTAAGGTCAGCGTACCGTTCAAGCAGTTCCTTGGGTATGACAAAGGGCCGGACGGCAATCTGGTTGTGAACAGGGAACAGGCAAGGACCGTGAAACTGATTTACAGGCTGTATCTTAGCGGCTATACCTTTCACTCCATTGCCAGTGATTTGACGGAACGGGGTATTAAAACTCCAGCAGGGTGCGATGTATGGAGTCCAAGCACTGTCAGAAGTATTCTTACGAATGAGAAGTATAAAGGCGATGCGCTTCTCCAAAAACGCTATACGGTGGATTTCCTGACCAAGAAAACAAAAGCAAATCATGGCGAGGTTCCACAGTACTATGTGGAAAATGATCATGAAGCCATCATCAGTCCGCAGGTATTTGACTTAGTACAGGAAGGAATAAAAAGACGTGGGCGTGGCGGCAAGCGGCACAGCGGTGTCAGCATTTTTTCGTCGAAGATAAAATGTGGCGACTGCGGAGGCTGGTACGGAGCCAAAGTCTGGCATTCCAACGATAAATACCGCAGGACTATCTACCGCTGCAATGATAAATTCAAGCATCACTGTAAAACGCCGCACCTTACCGAGGACGATATCAAAGCCATTTTTATAAAAGCCATAAATAAACTGGTAGGGAATAAGGACGAAATCATTTCCAATATACAGATGATACGGGAACAACTGTGTGATACGGTTAATCTTGAAAACGAACAGGAGCGGTTAAATCAGGACCTGATAGCACTTACCAATATGACAGAAAATTGTATTGCTGAAAATGCACGGGTTTCCCAAGACCAGACAGAATACCAAAAACGCTACAATAGTCTTGTCAGCCGATATGACAAGACAAAGGAACAATACGAAGCGGTTACTGCAAAAATCCGGGACAGACGGTTACGGAACGAGCAGTTAGGAGTATTCATCAATAATCTTAAGAACCAGGACTTGATAGGAGAATTTGATGAACGTCTGTGGTGTAGTCTGGTCGATTATATTACGGTCTATGGCAAAGAGGATATCAGAGTGACATTTAAGGATGGGACAGAATTAAGGGTATAAAAAATTTTAAATTCCAAAATGCCGCTAGCTATTTTGTAAAAACATAAAGTTGTTTTACTTTCGGTCTATATTAATATTATAGATTTAGTAGTATACTGAATTTATAGATTTTTTTTATTGCTTTTTGTGGCGAAATGGGGAATTTTATTATGTTTGTAACTCATGATGTTGATATTCCAGATGAAGTTATGGAAGCTTTGGAAAATAGTACATTAGTAATCTTTGCAGGTGCAGGAGTTTCCATGGATCCACCTTCAAATTTTCCAAACTTTGATCAATTAGCTAAAGAGATAAGTATGGGAAAAATACAGCGAGTACAAGGAGAACCTGTTGACTCGTTTTTAGGGCGTATTCCTGATAGTATTGATGTTCATCAAAAAGCTAAAGACATACTTTCGAATTCCACATCTCGGCCTAATGTTTTACATACAGGGATTTTTAATTTATTTAAAAACAAACAAAAATTGAGAATTGTTACTACTAATTTTGATCAACACTTTTCCACTTTAATTGAACAACAAGAAGATAAAATTGAAATTTATTCAGCACCAGCATTGCCACTAGGCGATGATTTTACAGGATTGGTTTATTTGCATGGTTCTACCAAACAAGACGCTAAGAAATTAGTTCTTACAGATATGGATTTTGGTAAAGCATATTTGGCTTCAGGATGGGCGACCAGATTTTTACAGGGAATGTTCTCAGCGTATACAGTAATATTTATTGGCTATAGTCTTAATGATCCATTGGTAAGATATCTTTCTAAGGGTTTAATTCTTCATCCTATAATTAAACCTAAATGTTTTGCTTTTTGTTGTGAGGATGATGAGCAAGAAAAATGGAAAGATTTAAAAATTCGAACAATAACATATCCATTGCGTGAAGGAAAATTATCTCATGTAGCTCTCCCGGAAGCAATAAATAGCTGGGTAGATTTAAACAATAAGAGCATTTTAGAAAGTGATAACAAAATAAAAAGTATTGTAAGTGGATTGCCGAATGTTGAGATTTACTTAGATGATTATATAGAGAAACAGGTCTTGAAATCTCCCAAATTGGTTCAGGCATTTATAAAATATGCTACTCGGTTGGAATGGTTTTATTGGACGGCTGATAAAGACGAATTTAAAATATTATTTACATTATCAACTTCAATCAAAAAGGAATCTGAATATATAGCCTATTGGATTGCAGGTAAGATTTTTGATAATGCGGATGATATCATTAGCATTATCAAAAAAAATAATATGACATTAAATCCTATTTTATGGAATGAAATTGCAGATAAATTAGCAGCAACAGCTATTATGAAAAATACTCAACTGGACATAATTTATAATACATGGATAGAAATTTTATTGCGTACGTATATCCCAGGTTGTCAAATATATTGGTTAATGGAAATTGGAGAAAAGTGTTCAAATTCAAGGATAGTTGGGAGTGTAAAATGAAGTGTGTAAGTTACCGGTAACCAATTTACTAACTTACGCACTTCATTTTTTTGTCGAGGTGCGGTACACTATCAGAAAGCAGGTTGAAAGGAATTGAGTACAGCACTGATGAAGAAACGTAGAAACCCGAGTGAGAAAGGCCAGGCAATCGCCAAGCTCATCATGGAACAATACCAGCCGAAGACGCAGGAAGACATGCAGATAGCGCTGAAGGACGTGTTCGGTCCTATCT
>NZ_LEKT01000061.1 GCF_001045675.1 Megasphaera cerevisiae DSM 20462 | reverse complement strand
CGTATTGTTTCTTATATACGTATTATTTTGTATTTATTATCTCTTTTTTATCTCGTAAAGTCAATAAAATTGCAGTAGTATGTTTCTTTCATATAATTTATTTGGCAATGATGATATTTAGTTATAATTTTCACTAGTTTTTTTTATGTTAAAAAAAGGCAGTTCCACAATAGTCCTATCAAAAAAAAGATGGGATCCAATTTTTCTGGATCCCATCTCTTTTTTTGCAATTTTTGCTTTGACAATCATACTTATTCTTAATTTTAAAAATAATTCCAGGAAGTCTCAGCCTTCCTGATCTCTGCGCTTCAATACTTTTTTTCATACTTCTTATAAATTTTTAACTTAATTTGCTATAAGGATACTACGTTTCTCTTATCAATATATCATCTAAAAAATGATATGTTCTATTTCAGCAATAGATTGTACAAATATTGCCTTTTCACGCCCCCTATGATTTAAAAAACCGGTTCCTACCATACGATCAAACATCTCTTCAAGAGGATCATAGTATCCGTGAATATTATAAAATATACACGGTTTATTGAACTGTCCCAAACGGACTGAAGAAACGGCTTCTGCGATTTCCTCCAGAGTACCCGGCCCGCCGGGCATTGCCAGGCAGGCATCACCTTCTTCCATCAGCTGTCGTTTTCGTTCGGCCATCGTATGGACCGTGATCAGTTGTGTAAGTCCTGTATGAGTCTCTTCTTTGGTCTTTAAAAAATCGGGAATAATTCCGACAACGGTTCCACCGCCAGACAATACTGCATCAGCGAGTATACCCATAATTCCTGTCTGCCCACCACCATATACCAGCGTAATATTACGCCCTGCCATCCATGTACCCAACGCAGCAGCCGTTTGTCCATATATATGGTCCTTTCCACTGCTGGCCCCACAAAAAACTGTCAAATTCATTATATCAATTCCTCCCTTTTTTATTCTATTATACCCCAGTATCTCGCCGCATTAACAGTATGACAAGTCTAAAAATCAAGCAACAAACATACTTATTACTCCTGATTTTACCCCATAAAAACGCAAGTCTGTTCGCAAGCATCTGTAGCTATATACCCACATTTCTTTCATAAGTAATTTGACACTAATTACTGAAAAAGCCTCCCTGATGCAGTATAATATGCATGTAGATACCAAGCATCATGAGAATACATCATGGCTGCATACTAATTTAAAATCAGAAGGAGCTGTATATATGTTATCCGCTATAACAAACAGACGCAGTATCAGACGCTATCAAAATCAACCAGTCCCCAAACATCTTATCGAGAAAATTATACAGGCGGGAATGCTGGCCCCATCCTCAAAAAACAGGCAGCCCTGGTTCTTTATTGTAACCGCTGGACCAGCAAAAAATGATATGCTTCTGGCTATGAGAAATGGATTGCTGCGGGAAAAAGAACATCCCTTTCTTGCTGAAAGCACCCAGCATCAATCAGGTGCTCTGCGTACTTTACAAATCATGGAGCAGGCACCTGTGGTCATTCTTGTCGTCAACTCCCTGGGTATAGATATTCGGCACCCACTCCATTCAGAAGACCGTATCTATGAAATCTGCAATGCCCAATCGATCGGTGCCGCGATGGAAAATATGACATTAACAGCATCTGATTTAGGTTTGGGAAGCTTGTGGATTTGTGACACCTATTTTGCTTATGACGAATTACAGCAATGGCTCAATCTAAGAGGAGAATTGACTGCAGCAATGGCATTAGGGTATGCTAACGAGTCTCCCGCTGCCAGACCCCGAAAAAACATGGACGAGATAGTCGAATGGCGTATAAAGTAACAGGAAGTATCTATACAGACGGTATCTCCCGATTATTCAGCAACCAGATAACAGACCATGATTCCGTCTCAGCACTGCATACGTTCAGGTGTGATACGTCAAGTCCCTTGGTAGCACCTCTTGCAACTACGCCTCAGATCATCATCTCCATATTTGATTGAATTATATGACAATGCGCAATATCGTCTTCCTATGCTGATATTTTTTTAGTGTTGAGTCATTACGTTTACATATTTTTTATGTTATCAGTCATACCTCACATTTAATACAAAAGCCTTGATGGCGTAATATATTCACACCATCAAGGCTTTCGTATATCTTGAAGTTGTTATTCTGCATTATTTAATCCATTGCACAGTATCATCCATTGCTTGTCTTGTTTTGCCTCTTGGATTTTTACTCCGATAGCCAAACCCAGCCATCACTGATACTCCAAAATGATCTAAATCGATAAGTTGTTCCTGCCCGAGTAATTCGTCTACCGCTCTTCGATTAAATCCTTCGATAGGGCACGAATCAATCCCCAGCAAGGCCGCTGTCGTAAGCATATTTCCTAATGCAATGTAGGTTTGCTTGCACGCCCAGTCAAACATAGCCCGATCACTTTCCAGTAATTCAAAATCATGGATCTGAAAATTTTCATATCCCTTGCGCCGTGTCTCCGCCATCGCATCGGGAATATGGTGTATATCCTTCAGCATTCGCATAATATAAGGTGAACTATATATCATATCTACTTTTCTTCTGGCCAGAATAATCAGTAAATGACTGGCACCGTCAATACTATTCTGTGCACCCCATGCGACAGGATACAGTTTTTTCTTCAACGCCGTATTTTGGACAATCAAAAATTTCCATGGCTCAAATCCAAACGAACTGGGAGACAACCGCCCGACTTCTAAAATAGTTCGTATATCTTCGTCAGATACCTGTTTCGACGGATCAAATTTTTTGCACGCATGTCTAAACTGAAACGCCTCCAAAATCATATCCTTTGTAGCACTCATGGCATACACCACCTTTTCCTTTTATTAGAGGTAGTATACCATATGTATCCGAAGAATAAAAGAAATTAAGTTGCGTTTTTATTTAATAATTTATATTATATAAAATTCAGCTAGACACGATAAAAGAAAACGCTGGATACCTGTCAGCAACACAATACTATTTATAACACAGGTTGCACTGCTGCAACCGCTTTTTCAAATATACGTAGCCCTTCATCCAGTGTATCAATAGTCACGTTCAGCGGCGCGGCAAAACGGATACCATTTCCTTCAACACCACAGGACAACGTCAGCATATGATTTTCCAAACATATGCGCTGTACGGCACGGCAGATATCTCCTGCAGGAGTCCCATCAGCATAACTGAACTCGCAAGCCAGCATCAGCCCCAGTCCTCGTACATCATATATGATCGGATATTTTTCTTTCAATTCCATGAGTCGGTTCTGGAGATAGGCCCCCGCTTCCCTGACATGCTCTAATATATGAAGCGCTTCAAACTGACGCAATACCTCACAGCCCGCTGCAGCACACACCGGATTGCCGCCGAACGTCGTTCCATGCATGCCGGCATGCCATTCTTCCATAATTTCCGGAGTAGAAACGACGGCACTCATAGGCAGTCCGCCGGCAATAGCTTTACCGATAGTCATAATATCAGGAATGATATCGAAATTTTCTCCTGCAAACATTTTCCCTGTACGTCCGTAACCGGATTGAATTTCATCAAAAATCAGTAAGATGCCATACTTTGTACAAATATCATGGACACCTTTCACAAATGATTTCGCAGGTACCACATATCCGCCCTCCCCCTGTATGGGTTCCATGAGTACAGCCGCAACAGTTTCCGGTGCTGCCAGATATTTCAAAGTATTTTCCAACTCCTTCAGGCAAAATGCCCCCCGCTGCTCTTCATTATATCGGTCAGGACATAAATCCCGGCTAGGATAGGGAGTAAAATAAACACCGCCCATCATGGGCTCACAATACTTGCGATATTTGGAATTGGACCCGGTAACGGATACAGCTCCCATCGTCCGACCATGAAAGGAACCTTTAAATGCAATAATGCCGGTCCGACCCGTATAAGCCCTAGCCAGTTTAATCGCACCATCCGTCGATTCTGCACCGCCATTAGAAAAAAAGACGGAATTTAAACGTCCCGGTGTCACGGCAGCCAGCTTTTTTGCTAACATCAAAGTCGTCGGAAAATTCATCACATTGAAAGACCCGTCAATTAATTTTCCACATTGTTCTTTGATTGCTTCTACGACAGGAGGATAACAATGCCCCAATGCATTGACAGCAATCCCTTGTACAAAATCTAAATACCGTTCTCCATCCACTGTCGTAATATAGCATCCCTGTCCTTTTTCAACAATTAAATCAGTTGCTTTGGCCAGTGCTGGGCTTAAATATTCTTTATAATCGTCAAATTTCATATAATATTTCCTCCTTTTCCATCTGATTAAATTATATCATTTTCATATTTGAATAAATTGTAAAAATGGGACTTTATGTTATATTTTAAATTATTTGCATTAATATATTTACATTTTTTTATTTCTATATTAATATATATTTATTATATGTCATTTTATCACATGCAGTATCTGTGATCCGGGCAAAGATGGGCAATTTTATACACAGGGTGATGCAATCTGCCAGGGAGGGATTTCCATGTTCAGGCAAACATATTATTTTGGCAACGATGTCACTTATCACGAAGTACCATCAATATACCCGTATATCGAATCGTATTTTGAAATCAGCAATCCCAAACAAAAAACCATCATGACAATTCCCGACTGCTGTTATGAACTCCATTTTTTCTACGACGAAAATTTGACCTATATTGCCGGAACTTCTCTGCGCGGAAGAGAATTAAAAATTCCGATTACCTCCCGGTGCTTCGGCATCCGCTTCCAACCCATGGTTGCACCTATGTATTTCAAACACGCACTCCATGAAATTATTGATTCCAACTATGAAATTACCCATCTGCATCCATTTGACACTATATTACGTTCACTGCATGCAGCAGCTACATTTGAAGAACGTATTGATCGATTCAACCAATCATTCTTCTATAATACCTCTGATTACCAAATGCACCCTTTAATCAACCATATGATACAGAAAATACAGAAAAAAAATTTTGACATCAAGGTTATTGATATGATAAAAGACAGTGGTTACAGCCAACGGCAGATCCGACGAATATTCAAGGATAATACGGGAATTTCCATCAAATTTTTTCTCAATGTATCTCGCATACAGCAGGCGATCTATTTGCTGAAATATGGCAATATTCATACCATAACCGATTTAGCAGGTGCATTGGGATTTTACGATCAGGCTCATTTCAACCATATCTTCAAAGAGTTCACATGCCGTAATCCTTCTGCCTTTTTATCAACAACTCCCATAACGCAAGATAACTGCAACTGTTAAAACGGTTGTCTTACAGTTAAAAATACACGTCCCGTCTTCATTACCAGAAGACAGACGTGCATTTTTTATATAAAGCTATACCTGATCTATGTCTTGCCGGTACTCTATCGTACCGTAAATTTCCGTATCCGCACTCGTTACGGCATATCGCTGTTAAGCTGTTTCATAAATATCTTATATGCCACGCATATAGCTGCGGCTGTCACAATCCAGCTGACAGGAAACACTATCATCAGTATTTCAAAGTCCATCTGAGTCTGAAATATCGTATATACCCAAGTAATACGGGTACCGCAAATACCAAAAAATGTGATAACAGCAGGAATAAGTGAATTGCCATACCCACGCATAGAGCCTGAAATAATTTCAATAACCGTATTAATCACTTCCAGCCCGGCAACATATTTCAGACGAATAAACCCCAGCGCTACAACAGCTCCATCCGTATTGAAAAGATGTAAAAGAGGTATGCCAAACCAGACAAGAAGCCCGCAGATCGCAGCAGAAAACAACAGATCCTGAATCATAGATATTTTCATAACCTGCCTGCATCGCTCCAGCTGCCGTGCACCATAATTTTGACTCGTAAAGGTAGTGCAAACCTGCCCGAAGGCATTAATAATAAAATAAGCAAAAATTTCAATATTAAAGGCCGCTGCCGATGCGGCCATCACATCGGCACCCAAGCTGTTAATAGCCGATTGAATACAAATATTGGACAATGAAAAAACCATTCCCTGCAATCCTGCGGGTACTCCAATCTGGAGCATCCGTTTCAATATTTTTTTATCAATGCGAAAATCCTGCATATGAACGGCAATGGTGGATTTACTGCGTCGTAAAAAATAAAAAAGCAAGCTTGAGCTAATCAGATTGGCAATAACAGTTCCTGTGGCAACACCATCAACAGTCATTCCCAGTTGGAGAATAAACGCCAAATTCAATACCACTTTTACCAGCCCGGATATGACAAGACAAATCAAAGGAGTCCGTGTATCTCCCTGACTTCTGAAAATAGATGACTCAAAGTTATATAAAAGAATAACCGGCATTCCTAACAAGTAGATCCGCAGATACATAACCGCCATATCCAATAATTCCGCAGGAACTGCCAGTGCGACCAGTAAAGGGCGCGTAATAAGTTCACCAATGACAGTCATGACCAGACCACATATCAGGGCGACCAACACTGCCGTATGAACGGCATCATGAACGCCCTTTTCATTTCTTTGTCCGATAAATCCAGCTATAACAACATTTGCTCCCAACGATATCCCAATAAATAAGCTTAATGTTGTCGCAATGATCGAGCTGTTACTGCCGACAGCCGCCATCGCCTCCTTGCCAACCAATTGCCCCAGCATAGCAATATCAGCTGCCATAAACAGCTGCTGCATAATACCGGTCAAAGCAAAAGGCAATGCCACAATAAGAATTTTATCCCACAGCGATCCGTGGAGCATATCAATTTTTCTGGTATATCTTCCTTTTATATATGCATTCATGTATTACATTGTACAATTTAGAGTTAACTCACGTCAAGTACAGCTTAGATTAAAATATTTCATAATGAAATATTTTAATCTCATACATGCAAAAAAATTCTGAAGAGATAAAATCTAGCCTCTACCTCTTCAGAACTTGTATCCTCTTCCTATAACGTCAGCGTCGGCGCCGTATAAACACGGGATGCCAATTCAGTATCCAGCAAATACAATCCTTTAGGATCCTTGCCGAACAAATCAAACTTTTTAATGACTGCCTCCGTATTTTTTTCTTCCTCTCCCTGTTCTTTTACAAACCAATCCAAAAATTGCATCGTCCGAAAATCTTTTTGTTCAAATGCTTCTGCGTAGATTTCATTGATAGACTGCGTAATAAATTGTTCGTGTTCAAACGCTTCCTGCAATGGTTCCCGAAAATCTTTGAAATCCGTATCGGGAGCCTTGATTTCCTTCAACTTAATTTTAATCCCATTATTCCAGAGATATTGCATAAACAACAATGCATGGTCTCGTTCTTCCTGCGTTTGAATATTGAACCAATTGGCAAATCCATCAAGATTTTCACTGGCATAATAATTATAAATGTCCAAATACAAATATGCAGAAAACCATTCCTTATTCACTTGTTCATCAAGCATTTTTACTAATTTTTTATTAATCATAATATATATCATCCTCCCGTTGTATTGTGAATTTTAACCGCATCTGCGGTCCTTGCTTTATTGATATCACTTTTACATATACTAGTCAAGAGCTGCCTTGTATTTATAACACACCAGGCTATCTTTATCATTTAGAAATATATTTCCGGATCAAAGATACTACGCCTTCCTGATATCCTTGCGTCTGCAGATCATACAAAAAACGCTTTTTTGCTGAATTTATAGCCACTGCATCTTTTTCCTGTACGCCTCCACGGCTATTTATAAAATGAAAGTTCTGTAATTTGATCGATGAAACGATGCCGCTGACCGTGTTGTACGTCACTATAGCCTTCATTTTATATCGATCGGTATGCGCATATTGCGGAGCTACTGTAGGAGAAATTGTACTAATAAGTTCCGCAGCAGCAGTTGCGGTTTCCCCTGTTTGTTTCAATACTGTTACAGTATCCCGCTTTACGTAAAAATTAACATCTGCACCTACCAATGGCTCTTTATTTGCTGCTTGCAACAGCGGCTCTACTTTGCTGTATCCATCACTTAAATAGAAATCTCCAGCTTTATTCGCCGTTCGTAATTCATAATTCTTTATATTTCTGTAGATTGCCTCAGCATCAAAATCATAATAGCAATCTTTGGTATTTTTATTGTTAGCCGGCATTGTGCCAGTATATTGTGATTTCAACGTCCTTGTCATATTAACCTTTTTAGTGTTCTTATTTACTGCAATATAACCATCATATTCATCAATTCCCACCACGAAAGTACCATTCTGCCAATCTAAAGGACTCGTCGCATCAAAATCCTTATAGTTTTCCACATATAATTTAACCTTTACATTTTCAATAGTACTGGGATTATCTCTTGTTTGCATAGATGTAATAGAATCAAAATCAGCAAAAACTACTTGATTATCATCTGTTTCTACAACTCGATACCTACTGGCATTATCCACCAGAGTCTGTACATCCATGGCCGCACTCACTCCGGAAATGCCAATTAAAAAGGTTCCCGCCATCATACACTTTATACATAATTGCTGAATTATATTCATCTCATCAAACTCCTTTGCAACAAATAAAAATATCATATCACTACATAGCGCCCTATCTTTATTAATAACAATTATTACATGAAAGTTTTATTTTGTCAACTTAAAGCAGCTATGCTTTATCCATACACGGATACACCTAAAAAATATTCACAAGATATTTATCCTCTTTCCCGGTCAGTGAATGCTATCCAAAAAATTATCAAAAAATACATTTTTTATTTGATAATTTTACGATACGGATTATAATAAGAAAAAGTCTATGCCAATGCTTCTTATACTTTATTAAATATCCATTACTTAGACTCTTCGCAACCATTGGTATCATATACTGGCAAATACATAACAAAGAAGGCTTCCCTTATGCTGAAAAAAAGAATCGTGCTGCTGCTGACATTAACACTAGGCTTTGCCGGACATGACATAAATACGAATGCCGCAACGTCAGACATACCCGTATTACCACCTGCTATCCATACACCGCACACGATCCCGGCAACAGGAACAATGGAGGTTGCTTTCAGCCCCAACGGCGGTGCGGCTGAAACAGTCATTAATGCCATCACCGAAGCAAAAACAGATATACGTGTACAGGCATATCTGTTTTCCTATGCGCCCATTGCGCAAGCATTAGCAGATGCGCAAAACCGCGGCATCCAAGTCCGCATCATTTTAGACAAAAACCAGAAAACATCGACGCATTCTTCCGTCAATTTTTTTACAGCACATCATATCCCAACCAAATTTGATGAATCGTTTCATACCGCTCATAATAAAATCATAATCATCGACGACAATACAGTCATTACCGGATCATTTAACTTTATTAAAACAGCCGAAGAAAAAAATGCAGAAAATGTCCTGATTATTCGAGGCAATAAAAAATTGGCCGATCTGTATATTAAAAATTGGGAATGGCGATGGAAAAATAGCGTTGCCGTGTTCCCCATAGATCATACATAACTAAATCACCGCCACTGCACATTCATATTTTCTTTTGATCATACCCCAATAATGTAACCGGCTATTCACAAAGGACATCAGATATGCCCCTTGATATTACTTATCGTTTTATATTGCGTCCGTCAGAAAACCCGTATATACTTTAAATAGATAAAAAAATTCACACCACAGGAGGGTACCTATATGATATCAAAAATGCCACTGCTATTTGTAGGCCACGGCTCACCAATGAATGCGATTGAAGACAGCCCGTACCGAGACGCTTGGCATACTATGGGCCAGCAGTTGAAAAAGCCCAAGGCCATTGCGGCGATTTCCGCACATTGGTTCCGAAAAGGGCAGCGTATCCGTACGGCAGCGGAAAATGAACAAATTTATGATATGTATGGATTTCCTGATGAACTATATCAAATCAAATATCAACCTGCCGGCAGCCCTCAAATTGCAGAAGAAATTCTTGCCTCATTGGGCGGCGAAATTGCCATCGATAATACCTGGGGCATCGACCACGGTATCTGGTCCGTGCTGGTAAACATGTATCCGGAGGCAGATATCCCGGTTATCATGCTAAGCATTGACGCCAACAAAACGCCACAGGAACAATTAGCATTAGGACAAAAACTATCTTTCCTGCGAGATGAAGGAATTATGCTTCTTGCCAGCGGCAATATTGTACACAATTTAGCTCTCATAAGCTGGAATATGTCTCATGGCTATGATTGGGCTGAAAAGTTTGATACATACATCAAAAGCTGCATCTTAAATCGGGATTTTTCCGGTGCAGCCAATTATCAATCCAGTGGACTAGCTTACCAAAAAGCGATTCCGATGCCGGATCATTTTGATCCTCTTCTGGTTGCTCTGGGCGCTGTCAGAGAGGATGATGCTATTACCGTATGGAATGAAGGCTGTGTCATGGGTTCCTTATCCATGACCTCTTACTTATTCAAATAAGTTGTCTCTATTCGTTACTGCATAATATAATATATTCTAACTAATTGACAATATTCCCTGCCCATGCAGTTCTATACAGCTGCGCAGCAATAAGGCTGCCGTAATCGGAAAACTTTCCCACGTTACGGCAGCCTTTATTTATTATAACTTGACACGCTAATTTCCCTTGGAACAAATAACAGGTTGTCCCATTTTCCAAGCTTTGCGCCCATACAGGGCATAATATAAAACAAAACAAATGACAGCAATTGTTCCTGCCACGACATATAAATCGGCGAAAGATAATACAGTCTGCAAGCACCCTAATACATACGGGCCAACGCCAATGCCCAGATCCAAGGCTACGAAATATGTAGATAAGGCTACACTTACCCGATGAGGCGGCGTCAGCTTAATGCAGACTGCCTGCCCATTGGACATAAACGTCCCATATCCCAAACCTACAAATACGCCTGCCAGCAAAAGAACAAACGCGGTTGAAGTAATGCTCAGCAAGTACAACCCCACCGCCAGACAGATATAGCAGGGATATAAGACATAATTTTCTCCCTTGCGGTCAAAAATAATTCCCGTTACCGGACGAGTCAGCGTAATAACTACCGCATATACGACGAAGAAGAAGGTACTGGCTTGTACCAGATGAATTTCCCGGGCGTACGCTGCTAAAAAGGTAAGTACACTGGAATAGGAAAACCCCATAAGAAATCCGATGGCCGATATGACCCATACCCTTTTTTCCACATAATTATCCAATGCATAGTCCTTCATATGCTGGCGCTGTTCATTGGTCAGTTCCATTTCATCGACATGCAAAAGAATACAGCCGCCAACACACAAGACGACTAAAATTGCGCACATGATAATAATGTCTGTGAAATTGACCAGCAACATCAACACCATTCCCAAAAACGGCCCAATTGCAGCGGCCAAACTTGTACTCAGGCCATAATAATTGATTCCTTCTCCCCGTTTCTGCACAGGAATACAGCTGGCAATAATTGTATTCGTCGCTGTCGACACAATACCATATGCCATCCCATTTAAAAATCGGACGCCATACATAAAAGCTAAATTAGGAATATAAAAATACATCAAGGTCGTGACTAAATAAAATAAAATTCCGCCATACAGCGATTTCTTACGTCCGTACAATTCAATGCTCTTGCCCCACTGCAAACGGGCCAGTAATGTACCGACAATAAAAATACCAGAAGCCAGACCGGCTTCGCTCAAAGACGCATTCAGCTGATCTTTGGCAACGACCGCAATGATGACCATCAGTAAATAATAAATCAAATACACGACGAAGTTAATTCCTGTATCAAGCAGGAAATCCTTATTCCATAAGGTTTGCTGTTCCTTCATCTCAAATCCCATCTCCTATCAACGTGATAGTGTTATTGTATACGCAGGAGACGGCTTTGTATAATGAAAAAATACGATCCCTGTCATAAATCTAATTCATGTTAGACTATCGGGATCAAGATGATATGTAGTACGAATATACTCAATAAAAATCTGTATTTGAGCATATTTAGGATTCTGCCGTTTATATAACAGATAGCAGGGAACTTGTATCTGCGGGTCCAGCTCATACCAGCCATGCACCACTCCCATAGCCTGTAAAAATCGCCGCGGCAGAACCGCTCCAATACGGTTTTGCTGACAATACTGCATAATAGCATACGGTGTAGAAAACCAAGCCTGCACTTGCAGCGCCGTCGATGTTTGACCGGCAAAATATTGTTCCAGATAGAGATTCATCAAATACTGCGGCGAATACTGTGCCAATGGCTGTGAAGCTGCCTCTTTTGCCGTAACACGAGTCCCTGAAATATCCAGACGGGGAGCATAGTATACAAGCTCATCCTTACACACTAACACCTTTTCATAGCCTGTAATATCCATCTGCGGCAAATAAAATGTAGAGATAATGTCCACACGATCCTGTGACAGTTCTTCCAACAGCTGCCGTGCCTCCAGATTATACACACTAAGTACAATCTCTCTGTGATATTTTTGAAAATATGCCAGATGCCGGTTCATCAATACATCTCCTAAAGACAGCATGGTGCCCACCGTAACAGTGACTGTTTCACTATGCCGGCTTCGCAGGTCATACAAGCTTTGCTCCAGCTCCTGCATGACCGCCGTCACCTGCTGAAGAAATTGCTCCCCGGCTTCCGTCAGATCACTGCCCCTGTTGGAACGGGTAATCAACTGGACTCCGACTAGTTCCTCCATTTTTTTCATTTGAAAACTGAAAGCAGACTGCGTAATATTGGCAGCTTTGGCCGCCGCTGTAAAATTGCGATATTTCCCGTATAAAATAAAATTTTCCAACTGTTGAATACTTGGTAACTCATCCATAATTCGCTCTGATACCACCCATCCTGTAATCATCGCATTTGCTTTTCCAATACATACTGTACCAACATGACACCGCGCCGGCAGACCTGCCGTTCCCGAATAACACGATATCCCCGGTCCACAAAAAAAGGCAACGCGGTAATGGAAGCATACGTCACAATTTCAGATGCCTTCACGCGTTTCTCCAGCTCATCACATATAGCCGAAGCTATTCCGCATCTTTGATAAGACTCATGCACAAATAATCTGTCAAAATATCCAGTCGGGTCCATATCACCAAACCCGACAATCTGTTCTCCTACAACAGCTACTACCGTATCATGGGCTGATAATACGGCATCCCACGCTAAACGATCTACGTGTCCCGAAGCCCATGCATTCAATTGTAATTGCGTATAATCTGCAGCATTAATCGTATGAACCGTACGATAAAATATATCCAATATCTCCCGGCAATCCGATGATCTATAGTTTCGGATAATCATATCAAATTACCTCCATAAAATGGTTTCCGCTATAAAACCATTCTGTAATTCATCTGCGGCCCCCTTATTTTTTCTCAACAACCGGCTTATTGGCCGCCCCCCATTCGGCCATTTGCTGTAATATGGGAATAAGCGTTCTGCCCTTTTCAGTCAGAGAATATTCCACCTTAGGGGGAACCTGATGATACTCCCTGCGTAAAATCAAATGCGCTACCTCCAGCTCCTTTAGCTGCTGGCTCAGCATCTTATGGGTAATATGAGGAATATGTCGTTTCAGTTCCCCATAACGCAATATTTTATTATCCCATAGCTTGTAAAGAATGAGCCATTTCCACTTTCCGCCAACGATAGCCAGCGTATACGTCACAGAACAGCTGCATTCCTCGGGTATCCACCTCATAAATACTCTCCTTTTATATAGTATCTACCTAAAAAGTGCATACTTCACTTTTTATATAAATGATATACAATGATAAAAGAAAAAGCAAGCCATTGTTTGCACATATATGGCGTTTGTACAGAAGGGCGCTTTACCGGCAACCACTGTTCCTACAAAAAGTCTATAACAAAATCAGGAGGAATACACTATGAAAATACTAGCTGTTAACGGCAGCCCAAGAAAAAATTGTAATACAGCCACACTCTTAAAGCACGCGCTGCAAGGTGCCGCTATGCAGGGAGCTGAAACAGAATGGGTCCAGCTGTATAGCTGCAACTACAAAGGATGCTCCAGCTGCTTCGCTTGTAAACTGAAAGGCGGTAAAAGCTATGGGCACTGCGCCTGGAAAGATGATCTTACACCCATTCTCAAACAAATCGCAGAAGCAGATGCGCTCCTTATCGGCTCACCCATATACTTTGGCGACGTGACAGGGGCAACACGATCCTTTCTCGAACGCTTGTTGTTTCCCTATACAGTATATGATACTAACTATTCTACATTATTCTCCAAAAAACTTCCTGTCGGCTTTATATACACGATGAACGTCGACGAACAAACGCTTGCCGCAGTAGGATATAAGGACTACCTGACCTTGACAGAAAAAACCGTTGAACGAATTTTGGGCCCAGCAACATCATTATACGTCACGGACACGTATCAATTTTCCGATTATTCCCGATATATAGCCCCACGCTTCAACGAAGCAGAAAAAGCTTCAAGACGGAAGGAAGAATTTCCGAGGGACTGTCAAAAAGCCTTTGATATGGGGCGCACTCTCATTCATCAAGCCAGCACGCTCGTGCCTTAATTTATCATCAATTCAAAAAGGAGTCAAATGATGAGTCTGATCCACATAAATCAAAAAAAATGTACCGCCTGCGGACTTTGTATCGAAGTCTGTCCCAACATTTTAAACATGGGAGAAAACGGGCCGCAGGAAACATATCCAGATCTTTGTATCGCCTGCGGACAATGTGTTGCCGTATGTCCCCAAGCAGCTTTAAACAATACGCTGACACCCCTGCCTGCTCAAATTGCTATAGATAAAGAAAGGCTCCCTGATGCGTCCGCTGCTGCTCAACTGCTGCGATCCCGCCGCTCTATACGCCATTACCGGCAACCAGCTGTCCCTAAACAGCAACTATCGAAATTGCTCAATATAGCCCGCTTTGCTCCGACCGCAGGAAACAGACAAGGCGTGTCCTATATCATCGTAGGAAGTAAATCCATTCTCAAAAAGGCAACAGCACGAACTATTGACTGGATGAAGTTACAATCTGGCGGGCATACAGCGATTGAGCGCAGCTTTGCCAAACATATCAAAATCTATGAAGAAAGCGGAACAGATGTTATTTTACGAAATGCCCCGCAGCTTATATTGGCAGTTACAGTCAAAGGCATGCCTCGCGGCCGTGAAAACACAATTTTTTCCCTTGCCTATTTGGAACTATACGCTCCGTCTCTGGGCCTGGGAACCTGCTGGGCCGGGCTTTTAGAAATGTGCATGCAGGATCACTATCAGCCTTTGCTGAATATATTTTCACTCCCGTCAGACAAAGAAATCACCGGTGCCGTCATGGTCGGATATCCCAAATACCATTATCAGCGACTACCAGACAGAGCTCCTCTCGATGTTTCTTGGCTATAATAATATACAAAAATACAACATACTGCCGGCACGCACAATATGCGTCCGGCAGTATGTTGTATCTATTTTTTCTTTTGATTCTTGACTTCCTGACTGACAAATATATTGTGCACAGGATCAAATTCCTGCCCAGTATACACTATATGGATCGTCACTTCACCGGAAAGCACCTTTTTCTGCAGTGCCGTCATTTTTTCAACAACGGCAACGGGAACATCCTTTGATACAGCCAGACGGACGATAGCCGGATTTTCCAATCCGATCTCAATAATACGGCCATCTGTAAACACTCCTGACGTATAATCCCGGGCCGCACTAAACACGGCCTCACTGGAATCTGCCACGGCCGAACCAATAAATACAGGAGACTGTGTTGTCTAATCCATAACATTGCCAATCTCCTTCACGCTGCCCTTGGTTTGGGAAATGACATCCGTAACGCCGCCCCGACCGCCATTCAGCATCGTATAAATAATATCGCAGCCTGCTTGAATCTGCGCCTTGGCAGCAGTTCCGTTAATAGCCTTGTCATCCAGGTTCCCCGTAAAGGTAGAATAAAATTGCGCTTTCGGGTTCGCGTACATCAAACCATCATAGAATGCCGCACGCGCTTGCAGCCCCGGTTTAGGCCAAGCACCGGAAATATGCCCTACCTTACCCGACTTTGTCATATAACCGGCCAACGCGCCTGCCAAAAACGCGGATTGCTCCTGATCTACAGTATAGCTGCTCACATTCAAACCTTTGACATTACCTTGAATAACAGCAAACTGAATCTGAGAAAATTCCTTGCTGACAATCGAAACAGGTTCATTCATCTGTCCGCCATGAGCAATAATCAGCTTGGGCCCCTGCTGAGCCAATTTTTGCAGTTCTGCCGTCAGGACCGCTGCATCAGACGTAGCCGACACATCAGAAACGCACTGAATATTCGTTGTAATGTGCTGCGCAATACGCTGGTACCCTCGATAGCCCGCTTCCATAAAACCGTTATCATAGGCATTCCCCGGCAAAAGAACAGCTATTTCAGCAGGAACACTCATATCTGATCTCGCCGTCTCCACCGTTGCAGCATATCCAGCCATAGGCATACACACCGCTGCAAACAAACAAAGTATAGCATTTTTTACACTCATACATAAACCTCCTGTTTTCCTCCATGACTAAAATAATATGTTTCTCTATACATTATATGGAAAGTAAAGGGCATAAGACAAGTATATCTTTCTTTATTTTATATTCTTATCCATAAACTGCTGGTTACTTGCCGACGATCCGGCATACGAAAAAAGAGGTCCACATAGCTTGAATTGAAACGTTTCCCGATCTACAACTCCCACCACCCGGTCACTGTCATATAATTCCAGCAGGAAGCCGGCCATCTGCCGGCTCGTATGATATCGACTAAAGGAGACATCATAATCATATTCGCAAACACCATTGGCTACGCAGCCAAATTCCGTTTGCGTAGCTGCTGGTGCCAGCACCTTGGCTTGCATCGGTTTCTGTGCCTCTTGCAATTCATGAGCCAGCCCTTCCGTAAAAGCACTGACATAAAACTTTGCAGCACAATATGTAACCGCATTCGGAACAATTGTATAGCCGCCCGCAGAGGAAACGTTAATAAGCTGTGTTCCTGCTACATCACAATACTCACGAACAAATAGAGACGATAAAATAGTAAGTGCTTCTATATTCAGATGCACCATAGTTGTAATTTTCTCCAACTCCTGCTGTGCAACGCTGGCATAATTTCCAAAACCGGCATTATTGACCCAGGTTTCCAGCGGATATTGCTTCAGATCATCATAGAGCTGATGCGCCTGTCCTAAAACAGATATATCAGCTTCATGAACAACGACCTTCAGATCAGGATGGTGCCGCAATAGTTCATCCTGCAGCATTTTCAGCCGATGCCGCCGCCGGGCAATGATAATCAGATTTTTGCCACGGGCCGCAAATGCACGGGCCGTTTCATATCCAATTCCCGAACTGGCGCCGGTAATAACGGTATAAGCTTTTGATTTTTCTATCATTTGAATTCTCCCCTTTCGTGCTGTATACTAAAATAATACAATGTAGAGCGTACTCTACGTCAAGAAAGGAGATCTGATTTTTTTGGATTATTCAATCGGAGAATTTTCAAAACGTACCGGCCTGGGAATTCACACACTACGTTACTACGAGCAGGAAAATCTGATTCTTCCTGCTCGAAACAACAACAACCGCCGTCGATATCGTGAGGCCGACCTCGCTTGGATCGATTTCATCAAACGCCTCAAAGCAACCGGCATGCCCATCAAAAAGATCAAACAATATGCAGCCTTACGGGCTGCCGGCAATGATAGAGTACAATTAAGTTCGCAAAAGTAAAAAAAAGGAAAAAGCCATCAAAACTCCGAAAAGGTAAGTAGCGAGCAAACCAATAAGGAGTGAACAAATGATGGCTCACCTAAATTCTACCGTATCTTTTGAAAAAATGCTAATGAAATTTATATCAGAGGAAGATCCGATGCAATCTATGCTCAAATGGCTCTGTGAACGTCTCATGGAAGTTGAAGTAGAAAGTAAGCTTTGTGCCGAGAAATCAGA
>NZ_LEKT01000007.1 GCF_001045675.1 Megasphaera cerevisiae DSM 20462 | reverse complement strand
CACGGGATGTTGTCGTGGAAGCAGACCGTGCCAAGGAAGAAGCGAAGTACAATTCGCAAAGTGTCACCGTCATTACCAAAGAAGATATTGCGCGCAAACAAGGGAAATCCGTGGAAGACGTAATTTTCAACGAAGTGGGCGTGACCAGAACTGTCGACGCTATGGGTAAAGTAGGTATCTCTATCCGTGGGGCCGATCCTCGTCATACCCTGATTATGGTGGATGGCCAGCCTGTTTTGGGAGACGTGAGCAAATACAGCGGCAACGGCGACGAGCTCATGCGGATCGGTGCGGAAAATATCGAACGCATCGAAATCATCCGCGGTGCGGCCAGTGCTAAATATGGGGCTGATGCCATCGGCGGTGTCGTCAATGTCATCACGAAAGGGCCGAAGGATACGATGAGCATGGAGTTCAACGCCGAAGGACGGTATCATAGCTCACGGTATACGAGCCCCAATGAAACAAGCGCCTTGCCGTCTAATTTCTATCTTCGCGCCGATACAGGCAAGATCGGCAATTTCAAAGCCGCTGCCTGGACGTCCAAGCGGGATATTCTGCCGGTCTACGCCAAAGATCAGACCCATGTGGCCCATTATGCAACCGGCGATGTGACCTATACCAATTGGGAAAAAGGAAAGAACTGGTATGATGACTTTAAGCCGTCCCTGCGCTTTTACGGCAAGGAAACGAGCAGCGGCATGGCTGCAAGCTATGAATTTAATCAGAATCACAAGATTGACTTCCGTGTGACCCGGGAGGACGAAGATGTGGAGCGCCGCAACAAGACAGCCTGGGAACCGGTGCTGGGCGGCTCGTTTGAGGAACCGATGAGAGTTTCCAAGCAAACCATGATGAGAGATACTTATGCTGTTTCTTACACGGGAAAAGGCGGCAATACAGATTGGAAACTGGATGTAAGCCATGGTAAGAACACGGGAAAATAACAGTACTATTTTGTCCTATTATGGCAGTGGGCATAGTGCGTATAGCGGAAGTAATATATTAGGGGATGTAGACTGGCTGGACCATCGGCGCACGAATATCAATGATGGCGGCGATTGGTTCCTGAGCCGCCCCGTCGACCTGTCGGAACAGCGCAAATCCGGCGACGTCCGCTTCTTCGGCGATTACCGCGTTCGCAGTAACATGTTTAAAGGAGAAAATAAAGCAGTCATGCGGGAAACGAAGGAAACCCATGCCGATAGCGATGCGGCGAAGAATCATGCCGATCTGTCCGGTCACGGTCTGGAACAGCGACTCCGTATCGGCGTCGATTACCGGATTGCCGACGGATTGAACCTGCAGGTCATCGGTTCCACGGCGAAACGGGATACGTCGTACAACGTGGCGGACAAGCGCGGTCTTCACGATCCCTACCTGGAACAGGAGGAATTGACAAAGAGTACCAAAAAAATGGGACTGGTCTGTAGGTCGTATTTCTGAGCCCATGGGCGTGACGGGCTATTGGTTTGGTAAGGAATACGACGGCGCCCGTGTCATCTATACGGATGACAAAAACCAGGTCAGCCTGGGATATGGTGATTTCAGTCAGACCACGGGGATTATGGACAGTGCCTATAATCATAAGGAAGTGGCGGTTTTTCGGCGGGCACCAACGCTAAATGAATTATTGGGATATAATGCCACTACCGGAGATATTTATCCTATGGCCTTTGATACCAATGTACAGGCAAATTATCGGGAAAAATTTGATCATGCAGGGCAGATACAAGACCCCAAAACAGGAGAATGAAAAAACGATCCGTCCTTGAGTGAAGTTGATATTGCCCGAAAGAAGCTGGCTGTCGTCAATGAATTGGTTGGTATATGTGAAAATATTGATAAAGTAATGCAGGAAAGCCAGGATTCGGCTATGCAGGGAGTAACATATCGCAGTTGGCAGCAGTGGAAAGATAAACAAGAATCAGTCAGTGGAGTTATTAATATTGCACCTAGCTTAAGGTACCTTGATATAAAGCTTACGTTACAAAATGGACAAAGTATAGATATGGAAAGTACGCAGTACATATATACCTTGCCTTTTGGTTTTATGAAACTGGGGACGAATATAGGCGGTTATATCTTAGCGAATGATGCTTACGGTGGTGTAGACGGGGTACTGTAGGAAACACATATCAGAACTATGCTGGGAGATATTCTGGATGCGACTGTAAAAAAAGAGGGGAATGTCGTCAAGAAATATGCCTTTACCGGTCAGAACGGCGAGATAATTCAGACTGCAGACCGACAGGTTGCGTTGGATCATATGTTTGCTGATTTTGTTGGACAAGATGCAGCTGTGATGTATAAAGATTATACTATCCGACAACCTGGGGTTAATTTTATGGGAAATTTTTTGGCAAAGATAGCCTATTCCTACTATGATCCTACGGCAGGAGCTCCCATCCCTTTGCCGGGAGCTCCTCAAGAACTATTGCAGACAGGATATGTCCTCAAACAAGATAAAATCCCCGCCATGGACCGGGCTGCCTATATCAAGGTGCGCCGCCAGCTCAGCGACACCGTCGGCGTGGAAGCGTGGAAGCTCAATTCCTTTGGTGAGGGAACACAGGACTCTCATGACCTTCACGACATGCAGATCGCCGACGTCCTCGGCATCGGCATCGCCGATACGGACATGCCCGGCAGCTGGCACGCCTATCTGGATTACAAGGCCTTCGACCACGGCTCCTTCATTGGCGGCACGGGCGCCGACCTGCCGGACCGCTACTTTGACGGCATCCGTTCCTTCACGACCGGCATCGGTTACGTCCCGGCACGCAACCTGCTCCTGGAAGCCAGCTATACCTTCGGTGCCAAGAGTACGCAGATGCGGGATACTCTCTATACGCCGGAAAACTTCACACTGGGAGACTATACGAGAATCCAGATGACGTATAAATTTTAGCCTAACAAATCGCGGGATTGCCCCTATGTGGCAGTGCCGAGCTCGATGAATCGAGCCCCTGGTATCATAGGATTATACTGGACGTGGCTACGGGGTATCAATGAATGAGATTTCCCCGCGAATCAGTAATGAATTGCCAGGGAAAACAAAACACGACATGCCATAGCGAAAAAAACTTCGCTATGGCATGTCGTGTTTTTATCATTACCATTGCAAATGGTACATTTATATGATATTGCCAGTGATTTTTCAAGCGGTATTCATGCCTAAGTGGTTTCTATGTGCGGCTGTGTGTTTCTTTCATTGGCTTTTTTTGTTATCTGTCTGCGCTGCAACGCGAAACCGGACAGCCGTTTCCACTATATTTTGGTGTAAAATACCTTGAGATTTTGGAATAAAAAGACTGTCTGGCAGAAAATAAGGAGTGTGTATTTCAATTTCAAAAATTTTCTTTTTATCAGGACAGATTGTCTGAAAGCGATACTGTACAAGTGGAACATAATACGACAGAAAAATACATATATTGTAAATGAAAAGCACATAGCATGGGCATATGTGCTTTTTTTAGTGTCTAAAATACCCAATTTGCCTGACATTGAAAATACAAAACAATACAATACGATACAAAATAATACTATTACAAAATACTATGCAATTTGATAAATGATAATTCATCACATATACTATGCAATAAGCAAATCAACAGGCGGCCGGTAGTGCTGTAGGTACTATTTGCGTATATCGTAAGAGAAAGGGTGTTGGTGATGGAAAAAGGTATTTTGGACGGAATTGTTGTATTGGATTTGACGCGGGTGCTGGCGGGACCGTATTGCGGAATGTTTTTGGCGGATATGGGGGCTACTGTTATCAAAATAGAACAACCCGGAAAAGGAGATGATAGTCGGGCTTTTGGTCCTTTTTTGAATGGGCAGAGCTGTTACTATATGAATTTGAACCGCAATAAATATGGAGTTACGCTGAATCTGAAGGACCCGGAAGGCAAAAAGCTGTTTAAAGACATGGTCCAAAAAGCCGATGTCGTCATTGAAAATTACCGTCCCGGAACCATGAAAAAGTTAGGACTCGATTATGACGTGTTAAAAGAGCTCAATCCGCGGATCGTATACGGAGCATGCTCCGGTTTTGGACAATATGGGCCGTACAGCCAGCGACCGGGGTATGACATCATCGGACAGGCTATGGGCGGGCTGATGAGTGTGACTGGCTGGCCCGGCGGACAACCGACACGCTGCGGTACTGCCATGGGAGATGTGCTCGGCGGGCTGAGTATGGCTGTAGGTGTGCTTGGTGCCGTAGTACATCAGCTTCAGACCGGGAAGGGACAGTTAGTCGATGTATCCCTGGTAGATTCCGTCGTATCGTCTTTGGAAATCATCACACAGATCTATTTGGCATCCGGGCGGATTCCCGAACGGATCGGCAACCGGTACGAATCGACATATCCGTACGATTCGTTTATTGCCAAGGACGGCAGCGTTATTATCGGCTGCGGCAACGATAAGCTTTGGCGGCTGATGACGCAGGAAATGGGACAGCCTGAGCTGGCGGATAATCCCGATTATAAGGCTGTCAAAGATCGTGTTGCGCATCATGAGCAATTGAAGGTCATCATCGAAAAATGGACACAGGATCAAACGGTAGATGCTGTTGCCGACCGCCTGACAAAAGCCGGCGTACCCTCGTGCCCGATCATGACGATCGACAAGATCGTGAAGGATCCTCATATTGTCGGCGCCCGCCATATGTTTGTGGATGTGCAGCATCCCGTAGCAGGTCCTACGACACTGACCGGCGATCAGATCAAATTCAGTGATTGGGATCAAAAGGTCCGCATGCCGGCGCCCACATTGGGACAGCACAATGAAGAGATATATGGCAGGCTGCTGAATCTTGATGCGGCTCGGGTTGAAGAACTGAAAGCAAAGCATGTCTTATAATCTGCGTATAAAAGAGGGTAAATAGAATGAAAAAAGTAGAAATATATGAAGTAGGGCCCCGGGACGGATTTCAGAATATAAAGGAATATATTCCGTTGGAGACAAAGCTGGAAATTGTTGATGGGCTGGTACAGGCAGGTATCCGGCATATAGAGGTAACTTCCTTTGTATCACCTAAAGCGATTCCCCAGCTGAAGGATTCATTGGAGCTGTCCAGACGCTGTCTGGATCAGTATCCGGATGTTGATTTTATTGCGCTGATTCCCAATCTCCGCGGTGCACAGGCGGCAGTACAGGCTGGTATTAAGCGGATTGCCTATGTAGTATCCTTGAGTGCGAGCCATAATAAGGCCAATATCAACAGAACACACGAACAATCGTATGCGGCGCTGCAGGAAATTATGACAGCATATCCGCAGCTGGATATTATTCTGGATCTGGCAACTACCTTTGGATGTCCTTTTGAAGGCAAGGTTCCAGCTTCACGAGTCGTCGAATTCTTGGAAGAGTATATAACGTTGGGAGTAAAGCAGGTATGCCTGTGCGATACCATCGGCATTGCCAATCCTGCGCAGGTCCGTGATAGTATTGCGGCTCTCCGAACGGCATATCCGCAGCTGGAACTGCAGGTGCATATTCATGATACCCGCAACATGGGAGCGGCCTGTACGCTGGCGGCCATTGAAGCGGGCGTGACCAAAATACAGTCTACGCTGGGAGGGCTGGGCGGATGCCCCTTTGCGCCCGGCGCATCGGGCAATCTGGCAACGGAAGACATGATATACATGCTCAATGAAATGGGCTATGATACGAATATAAACTTTGAACGGATTTTAAATCTTGCCAAGGAGGAAGTAAAAAGAATTCCCGCCGGAGTATATAGCGGTCATCATATTCATGTGGATGCTACTTCCCAATGCTTCCGTTAATGCTATTTCAAGAGAGGAGATGCACTAATGGAACAACAGGTGCAATTTATAGAAGTGGGTCCTCGCGATGGTTTCCAAAGTGTCAAAGAATATATTCCCGTGCCGGTAAAGCTGCGGATTATTGATGCGTTGGTAGCTGCCGGCGTCAAACGGATGGAAATGACGTCGTTTGTATCACCCAAAGCGATTCCCCAGCTAAAAGATGCTGCCGAAGTCGTACAAAAGACGTTAGAAAAACACGACAATTCGGAGATGGAGTTTTATGCGTTAGTTCCCAATATATATGGTGCTAAAGCGGCTTTGGCGGCGGGATTGTCAGAAGTGGCTACGGTAATTTCCGTCAGTGAATCGCATAACAAGGCGAATATTAACCGGACTGTGGCACAATCGCTGGAAGGCTTGGAACGGATGCGCCAGGAACTGCCTGACTTATGTATCAATCTGTCGATGGCTACCGCATTTACCTGCCCTTTTGAAGGAGTGACGCCTATAGAAAACGTTCTGCGGATTATCCGCAGAGGAACAGAGCTTGGCATTACCCGATTTTGCCTTGCTGACACAATCGGTCAGGCAGATCCGCAAATGGTGCGTCGGACACTGCGCATTGTGCAGGCTGTGTTTCCCGATATTACGCTGGATGTGCATATACATGATACTCGTAATATGGGAGTGGCCTGCAGCCTGGCGGCTATTGAAGCAGGAGTCACCCATGTGCAGGCGGCTCTGGGTGGATTGGGCGGCTGCCCTTTTGCCCCGGGAGCCTCCGGTAATGTTGCTTCTGAAGATTTGCTGTATATGCTGGATTGTATGGGATACCATACGGGGATTCAGTTTGACCGCGTATTGCAGGCCGCTAAATATGAAGCGGCAGTTATTCATGGCAACTTCAGCAGTCATCAGATTCATATAGGAGAACCATGTCATCGATAACCTATGGGTTTTGTTTTGAAAGGATGTGCTGTTATGCAGAAAAAATCAAGCTATCGATGGATAGTAATGACCATACTATTTATACTTTATACAGTGGCCAATGCGGACCGGGCCAATTTAGGCTTTGCGCTTCCGTATATTCGCCAGGAATTTCATATGAGCAATACAGAGGCAGGAGCAATTATCAGTTTTTTCTTTTTGGCCTATGCGATTTTTCAAATTCCCTCAGGGTTTTTGATTAAAAAGTTCGGCAATAAAGTCATGTTTTGCCTGGGAATGCTGATCACATCTATTTGTACTGGCCTGATGGCTATTGCTCCGAATGCGTTAGCGTTTAAGCTTTGCCGTCTGGGCGTAGGGATTGGGGAAGCTCCGGTTGCCATCTCAAGTTCGGGTACAATTAATAATTGGTTTCCGCCAAAGGAAAAAGGGACGGCAACGGGGATTTTTCTGGCGGGTTCTAAAATGGGTCCGTTGGTGGTGCCTTTTATATGTGCATGGATTATTCAAATGTGGACATGGCATATGATTTTTATCGGATTTATGATTCCCGGAATTATGTTAGCTGTTGCATGGTGGTTTTTAGTAGCCAATAGACCCCGTGAAAGCCGCTTTTGCAATCAGGCAGAGGTGGAATACGTGGAGTCGGGCGGCGAAGAAATAAGCAAAAGTGCCCAAAGCCCTCAGCGAAAATATAATATGAAATGGCTGGACAAAATTATTCGGGCTAAAAAAGTAGAAAGATTGGCATCGCCGAAACAAATTTTTACCAGTACAGACATGTGGGCGATTGCTATTGGATACTTTTTTGTGGTGGGCTTGTCAAGCGTGTTTATGTCATGGCTGCCCTCTTACTTGGTCAATGTAAAGCATTTTGCAATAATGAACACTGCTTTTGTTTCGGCGGCCCCGTTTGCAGGAACGGTAGTAGGTAATTTTTTTGGCGGCTGGGCCTCCGATCATTTGCTGGGTAAGCGCCGGAAACCGATGATGATGATTACGGCCCTTTCGACAAGCGTATTTATGTACGGTATGTTGTCTGCGCCGGAGGAACCTGTTTTATTGGCAATTTTATTATTTTGCGCCGGTGTATTTTTAGCCTTTGGATATTCTATGTATATGGCCTATGGTATGGGACGTGCAGATCAGAAAAACTATCCTGTGGCTTTTTCATTAGTCAACACGGGCGGGCAGATCGGCGGTGCCGTTATGCCCTTGATTGTGGGCATGATCTTAGATGTATTTAACTGGGATGCCGTATGGCTGACCATTGCGATCGGCTCTTTAATTTGTTTTGCCGTCATATGCACGGCAACGGAACCGGTAGACGATCCGTTAATATAACCGTTATGTCAGGTACGCCCTCCTTTGCTGGGTCAAGGGAGGGCTGTATTCATAATTGTTTTGCGGGGACCTTATCTGATATAATAGACAGATAGTTCGTATTGGGTATAATTAAAATAACAGGGAGGCATTATGTCGAAAATACTATTTATATCGCCTTCGGTACAGTTGGCAGCGCGGGCCAGAGAAATCATTGCAGAACGGAGTCTGGAGGTGGAAGTACAGGTTGCCTCCCTGAAAGAATCAAAGGAAATAGCGGCCAGGGCGGTTGAAAATGGGATTAAGGTGCTCATCAGCCGCGGGGGTAATGCTTCTATCCTGCAAAAGTGTTTTGCCGTTCCTGTCATTAAGGTCAAGCTTACCAGTGGATGCTATATTGAAGCTTTTGAAAAAATCCGGAGTATAGAGGGCCCGGTTGCTTTCTTTTCAGTGGAAGAAATTCAAGATAATGTAAAAACACTTTGTTATCTGATGGATGTTGAAAGTAATTTCTATCGTTTTGATAATGAAATGGCGGCGGAAGATGTAGTGAAGAAAGCGGTGCGGGACGGTAATGTACTGGGCATTGGAGGCGTCGTTACTGAAAAATATGCCGGCTTGTATGATCTGGATTACGTTACGCTGGAAAATTCACGTGAAGATATAGAAATGGCGTTGGATTCGGCACAGCAGGTTTTGGCATCGCTGCAGCGGGAGGAAATAAGGCGCAAGTCCCTGCAGCTGCAATTGCAGCGATATGAAGTTATTTTTAATTATACTCATGACGGCATTATTGCTATTGATAAAAAAGGCAAAGTAGAAGTTGTCAATAAGCAGGCCGAGAAAATACTGCCGTTAAAAAACAAACCCTATGAAGGCCAATATATTGAAAATATACTGCCGTCAACCAAGATGCACACGGTCCTGCGCAGCGGAGAAATGGAAACAGATGAATTAATGAAGGTTGGGAATGCTATTATTAATACGAATCGTATTCCCATCATTATTGATGGGCAGATAGAGGGCGTCGTGGCTACTTTTCGTGATATAGAGTCTATCCGTATCAGTGAGCAGAAAATCCGCAGCAATCTGCATAAAAAGGGATTGGCTTCCAAGTACCGTTTTACAGATATGATTGGGGAATCAAAGGCGATCCAGCGGGCCATACGGATTGCCAAGGGGTACGCTAAAAATAATTCTAATATTTTGCTGTTGGGAGAGATCGGCGTAGGAAAAGAAATGTTTGCACATTCCATTCATCGTGAAAGCAGACGCCGCAATATGCCCTTTGTCGTCGTGAACTGTGCCAATGTATCGCCGGTAGTACTGCTGGCTGATTTGCAGGGCTATGAAGAAGGCAGCAGTCCCTTTGGCGCCAAAGGACATAAGGAAGGGATGTTTGAATTAGCACACGGCGGTACCTTATTTTTAGATAAAATCGAAGACGCACCGCTGGGAGTGCAGGCCCTTTTGCTGCGTGTGCTGGAAGACAATGAGGTGCGCCGGATCGGGGGCGATCATGTTATTCCCATTGATGTGCGGGTGATTGTGTCGGCCAATAAAACATTGACAAAAAAGATTGAGGAAGGGACGTTTTTGGAGGAACTATTTTACGCTATCAGTGTACTTACCTTGGAAATTCCGCCGCTGCGGGAACGGGGAGATGATTATCTTCTTCTCTGCAGTGACTGGTTTCGGCGTTCTTTTGGTGCCGATTTTCGAAAATATGAGGGAAAAATAAAGGATATTGAAGAATATATAAAAGGATATACATGGAAAGGAAATATCCGCCAGCTTTCCAACTTTGTGGAACGGGTCAGTGTGCTGCTGAAAAATGATATGTCCGTAGAAGAGGTCGTATCGACGCTGCCGGGGCTGGCACATCCGGCAGATGAAAAAGAAAATGTTATGCTGGGAAAGTGGACCCGGGCGGCGGTATTGGAAGCGTTATCAGAGAGCAAGCTTAATATTTCACGAGCTGCCCGGCTGTTGAATTGCAGCCGCAGCACACTGTATAAAAAGATGGACGAATTTAATATTAAGATTACCAATGGTACTACATAGGCATACTAATAATTCAATAAAATATACCTATGAATAATAAGCATGGATAATGTGCAATATCTATGCAGTATATTTGTAATGTAATAATTGACATGTCTTCAAAATGATGTAAAATTTATTGGCATAAAGGACTTACAGGCGAAATCGGTTTTTTAGCCACCATGATTTTGACATAGGGGGATGAAGGCGATGGTACTTTTGATATGCAGTGCTGTTCTCAGTGTGGTTCTTGTCTATGCCGGAAACGGGTTGATCAAGGCCATTTCCGATTTTTTGAATGAACGCAGTAAGCCCGGACAATGATTCTGAAGGGTGTTTCGATCCATTCCTTTTTCGGGAAAGAACGGTGAATACGGTGGCAGTCAGTTTAGTACTATTGCAGGAAATTATTAAATTATTTCTTATTATGATGATGGGATTTGCGCTTATCAAATGGGGGAAACTGACATCCTCTGATGGCCGTGCATTATCGGTATTGCTGGTATATCTTATTTTGCCTTGTACCATTATTCATTCCTTTCAGCTGGAGGCTTCTGATCAGGTACAGCGGGGACTTTTGTTTTCCCTGGGAGCGGCTGTGGCGGTCCACTTGATTTTTATCCTTTTTACAGCCTTGCTGCGGCCGGTACTGCGCCTTGAGGCAGTGGAACGGGCGTCTCTGATTTATACCAATGCGGGTATTCTTGTCTTTCCTCTGATAACGGCGCTCCTGGGGCCGCAGTATGTTATTTATCCCTGTGCTTATATGGTGGTGCAGCTGATACTATTGTGGACGCACGGCAGCCATGTGTTATGTGAGGAAGGGGAAGTGCATTTTCGCAGCATATTGTATAATATCAATATTTTGGCGATTTTTTTCGGTGCGGTACTGTTCTTGTTTCAAATCAAACTGCCTGTGATTATTGATGATACTATGAATATTGTAGGCTCTACTATCGGGCCTATCGGCATGCTGATTACCGGCATGGCTATTGCCGATAAGGATTTGAAGGAAATATTTTGTAAAATCCGCAACTATATGCCTGTGTTTTTTCGCCTGATTATCTATCCGATTGTATTGATCGCTGTTTTTTCAGGAACGCATTTAGTGACCTATGTCAGTGACGGGAAAAATATCTTGATGACAATCTTCATTGCTTCCATTACCCCGACGGCCGCTGTTGTCACTTCTATGGCGGAGCTATACAATCAGGATCCTTCCTATGCGGCAGAGCTGTGTGTGTTGTCTACTATTTTTTCCATTATTACGATGCCGGTGCTGCTGTTTGTTTTTAATTCTGTTATTTAGAGCTGTCAATGAATTTTAATTATGCTTGCTATAACAGATGAAATGCTTGTATACGGGCTGTGCAATACTAATGTGACTATTTTTACGCCGTACATTGACAATAGACGCAGATCATGTAGAATGATGCATAGGAGGAATACTCCTGGTATAGTATAAAAAGATTACTACACTGGTTTAGCTGAGGAGATGAAAACAATGTCCACACTTCTATCCGACTATGTAAGCCTTGGTGCAGTTCTCCTTGTTGCCGGCATGTATGCTGTCAATGTATACTGTGCAGTCCATGATGAAAAAGATGGTAAGGATGCTTCG
Organism: Megasphaera cerevisiae DSM 20462; assembly: GCF_001045675.1. Taxonomy (GTDB): domain Bacteria; phylum Bacillota; class Negativicutes; order Veillonellales; family Megasphaeraceae; genus Megasphaera; species Megasphaera cerevisiae. The sequence continues at coordinate 82,992 of NZ_LEKT01000007.1, read as the reverse complement.
GCACGCCATATGGAATCGCATAACTGCGCGCACTAATGAACGGAGACTGGCCATGTTGAATCTGCAGGGTGTTTCAGGAGATGAAATACTTTGCAGGTTCAGCATGGCTTTATTTTTTTTGTATCAGGTTATACAAAAACGCCTGTCCGAATCTGTCAGAAGGGTCCGAAGCGGCGTTTTTGAATCATTGGCAATATTGGGCAGCATGTAAATTCAGAGATAGAGGTGGAGGTCTCTAAATATACACGGGCAGATATCTTTCTGCGGTACAGAGGGTGTTATTTGATATAAACAATGGTTACTTTTTGTTATATTTAGTATACTGTAATAAGATACATTAGTGTGTGTAACCTGATACTAATTTTTGAAAATAGCAGGATATGGGATTATTCATATCACAGATATTTACTAATATGAATTTAAGAAGGACGCGCCAGTGATATATGGGACTGAGGGCGTCTTTTTGGCGTGCGAATGGGGTGTCAATAAAATTCCTTGTGGTCAAAGATGTCTCTTAATGCTTCTGCATTCAACACTTTAAGTGTTTTATATTGCTGGGATATTAAGCCTTTTTTTACAAAGGAGTCCAGTATTCTGGTTGCTGTGACCCGGCTCATGCCGGTTACGGCAGCCATTTGTTCATGTGACAAGCTTATTTTGTTTTGCTGGCAGGATAAGGTATAAATGAGGCAGGCTAATTTATCTTCGTTTTTTTTAAATTGGCCATAAAAGATCCAGCTGTGGAGCAGCGTAATTTTTTTCATGAAAAACGAAAGCAGGTTTTCCATGATTTTGGGATTTTGTTTGGCAAAAGCCAATATCTCCTTCGCGGATAGTCTGTATAACCTCGATTCGGTCATGCTGTTCGTGCAGACAATACGGATGGGAGGCGTAGCAAAGGCTTCTTCACCAATGATGGTTCCCGGATGGAAATAGCATAATGTTCGTTCACTGCCGTCACGGTATGGAATATACACACGGATGTTTCCTTTTTCAATGTAGTACAGATTATTTGCTTGTTCATTTTTGATAAAAATAATTTGATGGGCACGGTACACCTCCCGTTTTCCGTGTTTCATAAAGAGATTGGTTAGTTCTTTGTTAAATTGAATGAATCGTTCTTCAAACATTACGGCTCCCCCTCCCTACAATGACGATCTCTGGAATCGGCGTAGTGATAAGCCGGCACACAGATAAAATGTACCGGCTTATCATAAAAAATAGTAATACACATATATTCCATAAGCATATAGCAATTATGATAAATAATCAATATAATTATATCTAAAACCCACGCTTTAATTGTATAAATTTATACAATTAAAGCGTGGAGATAAGAAAAACAATGAAAAAAAGAATATGACATGATGCATATATTCTTTTTTTTCTATAAAGAAAACAAAAAATCAAAGGGATAGTTGATTGGCAGGGGATACTTTTTTATAGAAAGGAATCTGTAAATAGTAAAGTCTGGCAGTGAGTACAAAATAAAATCAAAAAAATATATCATGCATAAAAAGCAATTTTAAAATAAATTTAAAGAATGGTATAAAACGATACAAACGATTCAGAGCAGTACAGTATAATAAAATTACGGAATATGTATAAAAAGAATATTAATAATAAAATATAGTTATATTGTTTTTCGAAAGAGAAGGGAGACGGTATGCATGAATATCGGTTTTTTGGGTATGGGTGTAATGGGGCTGCCGATGGTGAAAAATTTGATTCAGAAGTCAGAATATGATGTATATGGGTATGATATTGTACCGGATCAGGTGGCAGAATTTACCAAAGCTGGAGGGCATCCGGCAGATACGATGGAGGCAGTATATAAAAATTGTGACATTATTATGCAGATGCTTCCGACTCATGCGGTGATTATCCGGTCTATAGAAAATGCGATCCAATACGGAAAAAAGGGAAATATTATTATTGATTTATCCTCTACGGCACCGCATATTATTCAGGAATTGTATGCTAAAACCCGGGCGGCAGGCATGTACTTGCTGGATTCCCCTGTCAGCGGCGGCAATACCAAGGCGGCAGCGGGGACCTTGGCTATTATGACCGGCGGGGATAAGGAAATTTTTGATCAAATGAGGCCGCTGCTGGAATGCATGGGATATCCCGTTTATACGGGCGGGCCGGGCAGCGGGGATGTGACAAAGCTCATCAATAATACGATTGCCGGGGCATATCTGGCAGCCATTGCCGAAGGCTATGCTTTTGCTGCCAAAGCAGGCATCGACTTGCAGACTACCTTTGAGGCGACGCGCACTGGGTTTGCCGGCGGACCGGTGTATGAGGACAAGGTACCTAAAATTATCGAACGGGATTATGTGCCGGGAGCGCGCATTGCTGTGCATCGCAAGGATTTGATCAATGCCAAGCAATATGCCCATCATTTGGGAATCGATCTGCCGGTGACCGATGTGACGCTGCGGATTATGGATTGGATGAAGGATAACGGATATATTGATATTGATCAGGCCGGCATCATCAAATATTTTGAAGAAAAAATGGATGTAACAGTGGGAAAAACGGACTGAAATCCGAAGAGGGGGCCATAATGAAAATAACATTAGTGGGAAACGCAGGTATTTATATGCGGGACAAACAGCATTCCATATTGATTGATGGCCTGTACGGAGGAAATGAATTTTTTAATCAGCGTCCCAGTGAGGTATGCGAGGCAGCTGTCGGCAGAGGGCATGTGTTTCGAAATATCAAAAATCTGTTAGTTACGCATCGCCATGAGGATCATTTCAGTTCGTATTATGTCAATTCATATATTCAATCGAATGAGGTGGTTCATGCATATATTCCCAGAATAAGCCGTTCGTCCCTGAAATATGAGGATACAGGAATCGTTATGGCAGAAGGCACGGATACGCGGATTCATTGTGTGGGCAGTAAGGATGAGCTGATTTTTTATGATGAGCTGGCCGGCGGCGGCTGGGCCGTGTTTTTTAAGACGCCCCATATGGGCGGCGCAGCCTTTGCTGTTATCCATTACAGCATCGCCCTGCTTTTGCACGGTAAAAGCTACCTGTTTATGGGAGATACAGATTGGTCATACTCTGTCAGAAATGTGCGCAGCCTTCTGCAGGGCACGCAGCTGAAAGGTATTTTCGTCAATCCCTTGGCATATGCGGACCGGCGCAGGAAGGAATGGCTGGCTGGCCTTGGCTGTTGTCCCCGGGTGCTGCTGTATCACATTCCCTTTGCCGATGATGATGTATCCGGTATCAGATCGCTGGCAGATTCGGAAACAAGCTTTTATACCTTAAAGGATGGGTATGCATTGAAAGAAAACCGGCAGACTGTGTTTGTGAATTAATATTGATTGTGCGATGCCATTGTCATCGTGTGGATTTCAGTACTATATAAAGGGGAGATGCAATTATGTATGACAAAGTTTTGCTGCAAGACGCATATCGTAAAATGACAACAATACGGGCTTACGAGTCCAAGGTAGAAGAAATTTTCCTGGCCGGCGAACTGCCGGGGTTTACCCATTTGTACATTGGGGAAGAGGCTTGCGGCGTCGGAGTCTGCGAAAACCTGCATACGGATGACTACATCGAAAGTACGCACCGAGGACATGGGCATTGTATTGCCAAGGGAGCAGACGTAAAGAAAATGATGGCGGAATTATACGGCAAGGAAACGGGCTATTGTCATGGCAAGGGCGGTTCTATGCACATTGCGGATTTTTCCATCGGCATGCTGGGTGCCAACGGTGTTGTCGGCGCTGGGTATAACCTGGCCATGGGGGCTGCGCTGGCAGCTAAACTGCGCGGGACAACGCAGATTGCCGTGGCCTTTTTCGGAGATGGCGCCTCCAACCGCGGTACGTTTCATGAATCGTGCAATATGGCGGCAGTATGGGATCTTCCTATACTATATGTGTGCGAAATGAATCAATGGGCTTCGACAACACCGTACAGGACGACGACGTCTGTTGAAGATATTGCCGTTCGGGCAGCAGCCTATGATATGCCGGGGAATACAGTGGATGGCAACGATTTCTTTTCGGTATATGAGGCGGCGAAAGAAGCTGTTGATTATGTACGCAGCGGCAAGGGTCCTTATCTCCTTGAACTTAAAACATATCGAATTAAAGGACACTTTGTCGGCGATCCGGAATTATATCGCACGAAAGAAGAAGTCATGGAACATTTTACACAAAATGATCCGATTCAAAATTTTCGCAAGACGGTGCTGGAAAAGAAGCTCCTTACGGAAACCGAAATGGATGATATGGATCGGGAAGCCCGGGAATTGATCATGCAAGCAGTGCAGGAGGCACAGGAGGCGCCGGAACCGGCCTTGTCCGAACTAATGGAAAATTATTATTGCGACTGATCACGGCAGTGATAGCAAAGGAGGTCATATACGATGAGAAAGATTACATTTTCTGTAGCAACGCAAGAGGCCATGCGCGAAGAAATGCAGCGTGATAAAAATGTATTTCTGATGGGAGAAGACATTGCGCGGCAGGGAGGTATTTTTGGTCAGTTTAAAGGATTGGCGGAGGAATTTGGCAAGGAGCGTGTCCGGGATACGCCTATATCGGAAACGGCCATCATCGGCGGCGGTGTCGGGGCAGCGTTGGCGGGCATGCGGCCTGTTGTGGATATGCACTTTGCTGACTTTATCGGCGTACCGATGGATGAAATTTTCAATCAAATGGCAAAAGCCCGCTATATGTTCGGCGGACAGGCCAAGGTCCCTCTGGTGCTCCGGGCACCTGACGGTATGACCCGCGGCGGTGCGGCGCAGCATTCACAATGTGTGGAAGCCTGGTTTATGCATATTCCCGGCATCAAAGTCGTTATCCCGTCTAATCCGGCTGACGCTAAAGGCCTTTTGAAATCAGCCATCCGCAGCGATGATCCGGTTTTGTACTTTGAACATAAAAAACTATTCTCCGTCAAAGGAGAGGTGCCGGAGGGTGAAATACTCACGCCGATCGGTAAGGCCCACGTTGCGAGGGAAGGGGCTGATATGACGATCGTATCCTATTCTTTTTACATGACGAATGTATTGACAGCGGCCAAGGAACTGGATAAAGAAGGAATTCATGTGGAATGCATTGATTTGCGCACGATATCCCCGCTCGATATGGATACAGTGTATGAATCCCTGAGAAAGACGAAAAAGCTGATGATCGTCCATGAAGCGGTACGTCAGGGTGGTGTCGGAGCTGAAGTGGCCGCCAGGGCCGCTGAGGAAATGATAGATTATCTGGATGCTCCCATCGTGCGCTTAGGAGCGCCTTTCGTTCCGATTCCCTATTCACCTGTTTTGGAACGGCTGGTAAAAATTGAGCCGGAGGATATTGTAAAAGCAGTTAAAGAAGTACTTGGCAATCAAAGGTAGAGGCTATATGTTCGCTTGAGAGGTGGGTATCATAATGAATCCGAAATATGCTAGTATCGATTTTGCAAGTTTAGATAAACGGAGAAAGATGCACATTATTTTTCCCGTATTTCTTGTATCTGTCATTGCTTTTTTGGACCGTGTGAATATTGCCTATGCCGGTATGACCATGTCGCAGCAGCTGACTTGGCTGACTCCGGAAATATTTGGGGCCGGCGCCGGCATGTTTTTCCTGGGATATTTCTTCTTTGAAATTCCCGGATCCCTCATTGCCGCAAAATTTGACGCATGTAAATGGATTGCCCGCATTATGTTTACATGGGGTATTGTCTGCGGACTTCTGGCCTTTATGACGTCAGAATTTCAGTTTTTCTTATTCCGATTTTTGCTGGGAGCCTGTGAAGCCAGCTTGTATCCCGTTATTTACGCTGTACTATTCCCACGCTGGTTTCTTGCTAAAGAACGGGCGGCGGCGATTTCGCTAATGCTGACCTCCCTGCTTATCGCGGCAATTATCGGTGCTCCCGTGGCAGGCTTCCTTCTCGAATTGAATATATTCGGCTTTCATGGCTGGCAGTGCCTGTTCCTTATTGAAGCCGTTCCGGCTCTGGTATTTACGTTTGTCTTTCTGTTCTGGGTCAAGGATCGTCCCGATAAAGCAATGTGGCTTACGCCGCTTGAAAAAGAATATCTGAACGAAACAATTGCGGCTGAAGAAAAAGCCAAGGAAAATGTCAAAAAGTACACGATTTGGCAATCCCTGACGGATAAGCAGGTTTGGCGTCTGTGCATTATTTACTTTACGTGGATCACGGGCTTCTGGGGATTTAATTTCTGGATGCCCCAAGTATTAAAAGGGCTGTCTGGATGGTCTCCGGCGCTGGTCGGTGTTGCTATCATTTTCCCAATGGGCGCAGCGCTTATTGCGCAGATTCTGATCGGCAACAGCTCGTCCCGGACCGGTGAAAAGCGGTGGCATATTGCCGGCTGCATGTTCTTGGGCGCGTTCGGCCTGATTTGCGCACCTTTTATTCATACGGGTATTCTTAGTCTTGTCTTTATTTCCCTGACCGCTATCGGCGTATATGCGGCCATGGGGACATGGTGGTCTGTGCCGACGACATTTCTCAGCGGCGCAGCGGCTGCCGGTGCTACGGCATTAATTAATTCCGTAGCCAATCTCGGCGGCTATCTTGGGCCGTTTATGCTGGGCGTCATCAAGCAAAATACGGGTTCTACGGATATGGGGTATTTTGCCCTGGGCGCTATGCTTATTGTTTCCGGACTGGTTATGCTGACCCTGCCGAAGAAGACGGCTGTTGAACTGGGACAGCAGGAAAAGGAACAAGCAGATACCGGCCAGTATGGCGGAACAATAAATTAGAAGACGCGGTGGGCTGCCCGTGAGCGATCACGATATCCTGTCGCGCACATCCTATATAAGGAGGTTATGTCAAATGGCAGCAGAAATAACAATGCCTCAGCTGGGCCTGACGATGACGGAAGGAACCGTGTCGCAGTGGCTCAAGCATGAGGGAGACATAGTGAAAAAAGGGGACGAACTTGTTGAAATAGAAACAGATAAGATCAGCAATATCGTTGAAGCGCACGAAGACGGCGTACTGTTGAAAATTGTTGCCCAAGAAGGAGAGTCCCTTCCCGTCAAGGCCTTGTTAGGCTATATCGGGCAGCCGGGAGAACAGATCGGTGCCGCCGCCTCAGCAGCGGCAGTTCCGGATTCGGCAAAAAGCATGGCTGCGCCGGCATTGCGGGAAGCGCCTGTTCAAAAGATCGCTGCCGGCGGCTGGGTACCAGCCACTCCCTATGCAAGAAAGCTGGCACGTGACGGCGGCCTGGATTTGACGCTCGTTACCGGGACCGGGTATAACGGCCGCGTTATCGGGAGTGATGTGGCAGACTGCAAGACGGCGGCCACCGTCCGTATATCACCGACGGCCGCCAAGGTCGCTGCCGATTTGGGCATCGACCCGGCAGCGATCCAGACTGCCGGGCGTATTATGAAAGCGGACGTATTGCAGTCTGCCGGTATCGCCGCAGCTGCCGTAGCAGCGGTGCCGCAGGTCACGGCAAGTCCGGTTTCTGTCGTGCCGGCGCACGGTGAAAAATTGAAGGGCATGCGCAAGGTCATTGCCCAGCGGCTGGGTGAAGGCTGGCGCAATACGCCTCATGTTCACCATACAGTGGAAATCAATATGACCGAAGCGGCAGCGCTGCGCGGTAAATTTATCGCCATGGACAGGAAATTCTCTTTTACGGATCTGATTATCAAAGCCATGTGCAAGGTGCTGGAGGAATATAGAAATGCCAATGACAGCTTGGACGGTGCCTATATTATTCATAATCCCGAAATCAATATGGGTGTTGCGGTTGCCATAGACGGCGGTTTGATCGTACCGGTCATTAAGAATGCCAATCAGCTGGGGTTGATGGATATCCATCAAAAAGTAGGCGAATTAGCCCGTAAGGCCCGGGAACATACCTTATCACCTGATGAACTGAGTGGCGGCACCTGCACTATCAGCAATTTGGGCATGTATGGCTGTGATCATTTTACGCCTATCGTCAATCCCCCGGAGGCGGCGATACTCGGCGTATGCCGGACGGTGGAAAAGGCGGTTGTTATAGACCATCAGATTGTGATCGCGCCAATGATGAACGCCGTTCTTGGATATGATCATCGGATTATTGACGGCGCAACGGCTGGGCTGGTCACCTCCCGTCTTCGGGAATATCTGGAAAACCCGCTCTTGTTACTGTAATTCGCAGATTGCGAGCCGGTTGATATGGACAGCCGGCCGCATTAAAGGAGGTAATGACCGATGGCTTCTGAAATTACCATGCCGCAATTAGGCTTGACGATGACAGAGGGAACGGTGTCTCAATGGCTCAGGAAAGAAGGGGACACGCTAACGAAGGGCGATGAAATCGTCGAAATAGAAACGGATAAGATCAGCAATATCGTAGAAGCTCATGAAGATGGCGTCCTGTTGAAAATCGTGGCGCAGGAGGGAGACAGTCTGCCTGTAAAAGGGGTGCTGGGATATATAGGACAAGCCGGTGAATCCATAGGCGGACCGCCGCCTGCAGCTCCTGCGGTAGCGGCACCGGCCGCATCGATCCCGGCAGACGGGAAAACGCGCATTGTCGTCATCGGTGCCGGACCCGGAGGATATGTTACCGCTATCCGGGCGGCCCAGCTCGGTGCCGCTGTATCCATCGTGGAATGCGGTGCCATAGGCGGTACCTGCTTGAACGTAGGCTGCATTCCGACGAAAGCTCTCATTCATGCCAGCTCATTATACGAGTCTGTTCTTCGTCAGACGGCGGCGGTCGGGATTTCTGTAACCGGTGCAGCCATGGACTGGGCCCAAGCCCAGCAATACAAGAACTCTATCGTCAAACGACTGGTAGGCGGTGTGGAAGGCCTGCTCAAGGCAAACGGCGTCAAAAAATACAGTGGTAAAGGGATCATAACAGATGCCCATACCGTACAGGTTGGCAGTGAAAAGATCACGGCTGATGCGATTATTCTGGCTGTAGGATCTGAACCGGTACAGCTTCGTTTCCCCGGTGCGGATCTGCCGGGAGTCATTGACAGTACAGGGGCTCTGGCCCTGCGGCAGATCCCGAAATCCCTCGTTATTATCGGCGGCGGTGTTATTGGTATCGAATTTGCATCTATGTTTGCAGCTGTAGGGACGCAATGCACGATTGTAGAAGCCCTGCCCCATATTCTGCCGCCGATTGATACGGAAATCGTTGCCCTGATCCGGGCCGATCTGGAAAGAAGAGGCATCCGGATTCTGACAGATGCCAAGGTGACAATGATTGATCAGGACGGTACGGATCTGCAGGTACACATGGACTATCAGGGCAGGCAGGATATGGTCCGGGGGGAAACGGTCATCATGGCCGTAGGCCGCCGGGCGATGACGGCCGGCATGGGACTGGAAGAACTGGGCATTGCGATGGACCGCGGTAAAATCGTGACAGATGATCACTTTCAGACGAATATTCCGAGTATTTTCGCCATTGGCGACTGCAACGGCAGGCTCATGCTGGCGCATGCGGCTTCGGCACAGGGGATAGCTGCGGCAGAATATATCCTGACAGGAAAAAGCGCGTATCATGCGGAAACGGTACCCTCATGTATTTATCTGGAACCGGAAGCTGCCAGTGTCGGCTTGAAGGAAGAAGAATTGCAGGCGAAAGGAACGGCTTATGTCTGCGGCAGATTCCCCTTGTCGGGCAATGGCAAAGCGCTCATTGAAAACGGCGGTGTCGGCATGATCAAGATACTGGCTGACGCAACATATGGACAAATCCTGGGCGTCCATATGTATGGTCCCCGGGTGACGGATTTAATCGCGGCATGTGCCCTGGCTATCCGGCTGGAAGCGACGGCAGAGGAATTGACGACAACCATCTGGGCACATCCGACCGTAGGAGAGGCCATTGGGGAAGCGGCGCTGGATTTGTTTGGTCATGCCATTCATTGGCCCCCTAAGAAAAAATAATATAATTATATTATATAATAGAAATATAATGCCGGTAACGGAGCTGTCTCAATACGTGGCGGCTCTGTTTTTTTACAAGAGGTGATGATATGAAACCAATGATGAAATGTGTCGTTAAAGCGGCGGCAGGCAGTGGTCATTTAGCATTAGTGAATCGACCTGTGCCCGAACCGGGAGCCCATGAGGTACTCATTAAAGTTCATGCCCTGGCGATTTGCGGTACGGATGTACACATTGCCGAATGGTCGCAGTTTGCCAGTGACAGAATGAAACCGCCCATGATTATAGGGCATGAATTTTCCGGGGAAGTGGCGGCAAAGGGCGCGCTGGTTACCCAGCTTGCAATCGGCGACACCGTATCGGCAGAAACGCATATTGTCTGTCATACCTGTGAGGCTTGCCGCCGCAATGATTTTCACGTATGCAGTCATACGGAGACGATCGGTCTGTCCCGTGACGGAGCCTTGGCCGAATATATCGTGATTCCGGCAGAAAATGCTATTCGTTTTAATAAAACCTTATCTTGGGAAACCTTGAGCCTGATGGAGCCGTATATAGCCGCTGTACATGCCGCCACAGCATTTCCCGCGGCTGGAAATTCCGCAGCGGTTATCGGCTGCGGGCCCATTGGGGCTATGGCCGTCGGTGTTCTCAAACAATGCGGCGCCGCCAACGTCATCGTTGTCGAGCCGAATGAAGCACGTCTGAAAAAGGGCGGGGAAATGGGGGCGGATCATTTGGTGAATCCGGTAGGCATTGATTTAGCAAGGGCCATTCGTACGGTCAATGAAGACCGGCCTGTTGATGTTGTTTTCGATTTTTCCGGCAATGTCGATGCCATCGAACAATCTCTTTCGTATATCCGTCCAGGCGGGCGTTTGTCGGTCTTGGGATTATCCGATCATCTGTTGAAACTGCGGCTTGATCGATTTGTGTATAATGGTTTGACGTTGCAGGGCATTGCCGGGCGGCGGCTGTACGGTGACTGGGAAACAGGAAGAGGACTGCTCCGGGCCGGACTCCGGCTGGATCCTATTATTACACATGTCTTGCCTATGGAGAATTATCAAAAAGGAATCAATCTGATGAAAACCGGACAGTGCTGCAAGTGCGTGCTGAAAATAGAATAGGATCTGAAGCTTTTCCCGGCTATAAAAAATATTTCGAGAGTCACTTTTTATTGATCTGGTTCAGTCAAGGCCATTATATCACTTCATGAAAGAAGTTGATAAAATGGCCTTGACTTTGAGTGAACTACGGCTTGTATAATAAATTTGCCCGAGAAAAAATTGCTATGCAATATGTGGGATTATATTTATGTATTAATATAAAGACGGGAGGAAGCAGTATGAAATATGCAGAATTAGGAAAAACAGGGATCCATGTTTCAAAAATTTGTGTTGGAGGAATGTCCTTTGGCAGGGCTAGTGAGGACTTTCATCTTTGGACACTGGATGAGGAGCATACGACAGCGATGATTGCCCATGCAATAGAACTTGGCGTCAACTTTATCGATACGGCTAATGTATATTCCCATGGCACCAGTGAGGAGTACATTGGAAAAGCCTTGAAGATATTGGGGATTGCGCGGGACCAGGTGGTACTGGCTTCCAAGGTGTTTTTTAATGAAGGCGCTCTTTCAAAAAATGCTATTGACAGGGAAATCGACGGTACCTTGCGGCGGCTCGGTACGGATTATCTGGACCTATATCAGATCCATCGGTTTGATTACCAGACGCCGGTGGAAGAAACGATGGAAACGCTGGATTCGCTGGTCAAAGCCGGCAAGGTCCGGGCCATTGGCGCATCTGCAATGTATGGATATCAGTTTCATAACATGCAGCATGTAGCAGAACAAAACGGGTGGACACTCTTTTCTACTATGCAGAATCATTATAATCTGCTGTACCGTGAGGATGAACGGGAACTGATTCCAGTCTGCAGGCAGTATGGCGTGTCCCTTATACCCTACAGTCCCCTGGCCGGCGGACATTTGGCACATCCAGGCTGGACGACGGATTCTAAACGCAGTCAAACTGATAAGACACTGCGCAGCAAGTACGATCAGGCTATGGACGATGATTTGCCGATCATTGACAGGGTGGAAAAACTTGCAATGAAATATGCTGTATCCATGACGCAGATCGCCCTGGCCTTGGCAGTATGCTAAGGGTGTTACGGCGCCCATTGTAGGAGCCACCAGCGTACCTCATTTTGATGATGCCGCAGCGGCCATGGATTTTACGATAACGCCCGAGGATATAGCCTATCTGGAAAAGCTTTATGTTCCGCATGCTGTTGTCGGAGCAATTTGATTTGTATTATGATACTAAAAAAAAACGTCACGATACCGTGAAGCAAGATGCACGGCATCGTGACGTTTTGCTGTAAATAGCAGGAGTATTGTATAAAGATAATTTTTCTTTTAGTATTGAGGCAGACATTCCTGCACCATGAGGCCGGCGCGGTAGGAGCTGCGGACTAAGGGGCCGCTGATAACATGGGGGAAGCCGATCGCTTCTGCCATTTGCTTATATGCGGCAAAGTCTTCGGGGGAGATATATTCAGCGACGGGGACGTGCTGCGGTGAGGGCCGCAGGTACTGACCTATGGTAAGAATGCGTACGCCTGTACGATATAAATCCTCGAAGGCGCGCTGCAGCTCTTCCGGTGTTTCGCCCAGACCTACCATGATGCCGCTTTTGATAAGAGGGAGCGGCTTATAGGCGGCGGCGTATTTCAGCACCGCGAGAGATTGGCGGTAGTCGGCAATGGGACGGATGGCCGGGAACAGGCGCGGTACCGTTTCTATATTATGATTTAATACCGTCGGTTCTGCCTGCAACACGATATTCATAGCCGTAAGGCTTCCCTTGAAATCAGGAATCAGGACTTCGATAGTCGTCTCTGGACTGCTTTTTCGTACAGCCTGAATACAGGCAGCAAATTGCTCGGCGCCGCCATGGGGCAGATCGTCTCGGGTTACAGAGGTGATAACGATATGCTTCAATCCCAGATGGAGTGCGGCTTCGGCCAGATTTTGCGGTTCCCCGGTATGGACGGCTTCCGGCCGCCCCTTGGGGACCGCGCAGTACCGGCAGGCACGCGTACAGGTTCCGCCTAAGATAAGGAATGTGGCTGTTTGGTGACCGAAGCATTCGCCGATATTCGGGCAGTCGGCACTTTCGCACACCGTATGAAGATGCAGCCCCGTTATCAGACTGCGGACTTGGTTGTATACCGCGTCATTGCATACACGCTGCTTGAGCCATGCCGGCTTTTTCATTACGTTCTCTTTCATATAAATCCCCCCAATCTGAAAAATGTGTATACGTATTGTGTGGAAAGGCAGTGGTAAACGAATTCAGCAACAGGGGTATGGCTGCTGTCAAAGCAATTTGGCAGCCCTGCTTTTGAACGCTGGTAACACCAAATTCTGTAATTCCGCAGGGTATAATATGAGAAAATAAGGTTAGGTCATTGCAGATGTTCAAGGCCATACCATGAAAGGTAATCCAGTGACGGACGCCGATGCCGATGGCGGCTAGTTTTTTGTTTCCCACCCATACCCCGGTATACATGGCTTTTCGGCCTGCCCGTATGCCGAGGCGCTGCAGCATTTGAATGAGGCTTTCCTCCAGCTGCCGCACATACCAGTGAACGTCAGGTGTCCATTGCTTTAGATTCATGATGGGGTAGCAAACAAGCTGGCCCGGATTGTGACAGGTAATGTCACCACCCCGGTTGGTAGGCTGCAGCTCTATGCGGTTGGCGGCCAGCCAGTCCGGAGATACCAGGAGATGGGAGGCGCCGCCGTGCCTGCCGATCGTAATGACCGGCTCATGCTGAAGCAGCAGTACGATGCCATCCCATGTTCCCTGGCGGACAAGCTCACGTGCTTTTTTCTGATAGGCAAGGCCGTCTTTATAGCTGACGCGGCCCAGATATACAGAACAAATTTTTCTATTCATATGCATTACTTCTTTCGCTGATATAAATGACTAATCGTCATTTATATTCTAATAAAAATACATCGATTTTTCAATAACATTGCCGATATTTCACATGAAATTAGTATACTTTATTTAAAATTTGTAAAAGTTTATACATATATACCGACCGGGGAGCCGCTGCATGGGAAAATAGGCAATGTGCCTATGAACCAGAGAATAGAACTTGCGTGTTATCATTTTGTTCTATCTGTGGTATAATAACACACCTAAAGGAGGACGTATGTATCATGAGAAATCGTACAGTGTATATACGAATCCTTGTTTGCTTTTTGGTGGGCAGTCTGTCCGGCATCACGGCGGCGGCAGAAAAAAGCTGGCAGTCCACGGCGTATTCGATGGCTGCCGGTCAGATTGGCCTGTCCAATTTTTACCTTGTCGGTGATGATGTGTCATGGCGGCGCAGCGATGACGGCAGATTTGCTTCTTTCAAGGATATGGAACCGCCTGCGGAAGCGGCGGACTGGTGGGTTAAAACCTTTTATCGCAGCGACGTATTTCCTAATTACGGAGACGCTTCCTTATCACAGGATTACAGCGTAACACAGATCGGTTATGAATCACCGCATGTTATACCGCGATGGGGCGGAAAACTGTATGAAGGGGCCTTTTATACGATGAGTACCTCGAATGCGTATGTGAATGCCTATACGGTGGGCGATGTTCCGTATGGCGGCGCATCTTCGACCATGACGGCGTACGGCGGCGCGTTCTATGCGTCATGGGTTGGTTCAGGGGGAAAGCATGTCGAGGGAGTTATTCGCCTGTCCAATGTTCAAAATAGTGTATCTTATACGGATGCCCAGGATAACAGCCTTTTGTTTCATTACCGCACATGGATTACCGCATTGGGGATACGGTGGTATGACACGCGGTTTGCCGCTAAAAATTTTTTCTGGGAACCGCAAATAGGTTTTTCCATAGGCTATATTAAGCCTAACAATATCAGCGGCGGCGGCGTGTCCTACAGTCCGGCGGACCGCTTGGTGGCAGCAGGCCGGATCGGTATTATGGCTGGTAAAACATATCGTCTTGGCAGCAGGATTGGCCTGGCCTATGGAAGAGTTGACGTACAGCAGGAGCTGGGCGGACCGGTTGAAGGAACCGGCCGGGAGGAAAGCAGCGGGGAGACCGTATCGGTTCGTATGGGACAGAAAAATGCGACTTGGTATGATGTAACTATAGGGACCTCCGTCGCATTGGGAAATGGAAAGAACAACGTCGTGTGGGGCGAATTAACGCGGCGCTTGGGTTCGAATATGAAGCAGACATGGAATTTGACAGGCGGTCTGATTGTTCGGTGGGGCGGTGCGGGCCGGCAGGAACGGGAAGAATTTGAACGGCTGAAAAAAGACAGGCACAGCCTTTCCTTCGATCAGCCAAAGTCCAAGTTCCAGAGCAGCAGTCAGCAGAGAAATTAAATATATTTTAAGCTGGTTGATAATTGTTTGGCGTAAGGCAAAGAATACAAAATTTGTCAATGCGCAGAAAAATAAATTCATTAAATAATAAAGTGTTTATTGACAAATCAAATAAAACATTTTATTATTGTAATACTATGTATTGTAATACAATATATAAATAAAAAATTAAGAAACAAGGGTGTTTCTTCTACCGATGATTGTAGAGAAACACTTTTTTTATAAGATGAAGGGGCATAGGGGGGCACACAAGATGATAAAGTTAGATCATATCAATAAATATTTTGGGGACGCACATGTTCTCAAGGACATCAATCTGGAGGTCAAAGAAGGGGAAAAGCTCGTCATTATCGGACCATCCGGATCCGGCAAATCGACGACTGTGCGGTGCATGAATTTCTTGGAAGAGCCGACAAGCGGACATGTCTATATTGACGGCAGGGAAATAACCGGTAAAAATAAGACGAAGGTTGTACGGGATACGACCTCCATGGTCTTTCAGCAGTTTAATTTATATCCGCACATGACAGTTTTGAAAAATCTGACGCTGGCACCAATCAAGCTTCATGGCAAGAGCAAGGAACAAGCTGAAGATTTGGCGTATCACTATTTGGATGTGGTCGGGCTGCGTGATAAGGCCACGGTATATCCCAATACCCTGTCAGGCGGTCAGCAGCAGCGGATTGCCATTGCCAGAGCTTTATGTGCCCAAAGTAAAATTATTCTGTTTGATGAACCGACTTCGGCACTGGACCCGGAAACGATTCAGGAAGTATTGGATGTAATGGTCAAGCTGGCTAAGGAAGAAAATATTACGATGGTCGTCGTTACGCATGAAATGGGTTTTGCCAGACAGGTAGCGGACCGGGTGGTTTTTATGGCTGACGGGCAGATTATCGAAGAAGGTACGCCGGAACATTTCTTTGTCAATCCGAAAAATGACCGAGTCAAGAAGTTTCTGAGCAAAATTATCCGCTGACCGGCGTGATAGAGTTTGGTGCGGCAGGAGTGTCAGAAAAAGAGACTATGCGGATACCGATAGCGCCGCATAGCCCGGCAAAAAAGCGCTTTGGCTTCAGGCGGCAGTTTTCATGCTGCGGCTGATCATATGATATACAATAACGGAGGGATTATTATGAAAAAATTATGCAGATTTTTAGTCTTGTGTACTGCCTTCATTATGGCGATGGCTCTGTTTGCCGGCTGTGGGGATGATAGCAGTAAGAGTGCCAGCACGTCGAGCGCGGCTGTAGACAAATCAAGCCTGCCTAAGGATGTGCAGGAAATCGTTGACCGCGGCGTCCTGCGGGTAGGCGTCAAAAATGTGACCAAGGGATTTGGTTATCAGGATCCGGCTACGGGTGAGTTTTCCGGCTTGGAAATTGATTTGGCTAAGAAAATGGCTGATCATCTCGGCATTAAGGTGGAATTTACGCCTGTTACGGCGGCTACGAGAACCGCGCTGCTGGATTCTGGTGATATTGATTGTGTTTTGGCAACCTTCACCATTACGGACGAACGTAAAAAATCGTGGGACTTTACGACTCCATACTATACGGATCATGTCGGCGTGCTGGTACAGAATGCCAGCGGCATCAAATCCCTGGCTGATTTGAAGGATAAAACCGTCGGCGTATCCTCAGGCTCTACGTCTGCCAAGGCATTGGTGGAAGCGATGATCAAGGCCGGCGTTATTTCCAACGAAGGCTACGATGCCAAAACTTTTGATCCGGCTACGTGGACCAATGGCATCAAATTTAAACAGTATGATGATTATCCTGCTATTTCCACAGCTCTCAGCGCTGGTGAAGTCGATGCGTTCTGTGTAGATAAATCAATCCTGGCTATTTACAATACAGGCGATCGTTCGTATATCAAGGAAGAATTCGCACCGCAGAATTACGGCATTGCTACCAAAAAGGGATCCGGCATTTCCAAGGTTTCTGAAGAACTCGTCCAAGGCTGGCTTAAAGATGGTACGATTAAACAACTGATTCAAAGCAATGGGTTAGATAAATAAAGCGAATATGAAAAAGTCAGTATAAAATTGACAGGACAATTCTAAAGCCGGTGTAGAGGCTTTAGAATTGTTCCTTGTTTTCAGCATTATTTATACTGCTGTAAAGGAGGGGGAGAGATGTCCGGTCTTTTTTCAGAAAGTGCCTGGATGATGGTTTGGAATTACAGGGATACGTTTATTCTGGGATTTATTAATACACTTGAAACATCAATAGCTGCGATCATATTATCCTTAACTCTTGGGATCGTCATTGGCCTTATGGCTATGAGCACCAGCAAGGTTTTGCGGACGATCAACCGGGTGTATGTGGAATTTATTCAAAATACGCCTCTGCTGCTGCAAATCTGCGTGCTGTACTATGCGCTGGCTTTTTCCGGATATAAGCTTGGTATTTTGATTACCGGCATTATTTCGTTGGGCGTGTATCATGGTGCGTATATGGCAGAAGTATTCCGCGCCGGCATTGGAGCTATATCCAAAGGCCAGTTTGAAGCGGCTGATTCACAGGGGTTTAGTTATATTGGCAAAATGTATTATATTATTTTACCGCAGAGCATCAAAATTATTCTGCCGCCGTCGGTTAATCAGATCGTTAACCTGATCAAAAACACGGCAGTGCTGTATATCATCGGGGGATCAGATCTGATTTCTCTTACCTATAATTTTGTCACTGGAGCGACGACTGGCGGTGCTTATGCGCCGGCGTATCTGGTCTGCGGCGCTTTATTTTTTCTCATTTGTTTTCCGTTGTCCACATTGGCAAGTATCTGGGAATCCAATTTGAAGAAAAAAGACGGTATGGGTGCGGCTAAAGAAAAGAAGGTGGCTGAAATATGAACGAATTTATGGGCAGTTTGAATATGTTGAAAAATCCAGCTATCCTGCTCTTTATTCTGAAGGGCGTCGCTTTTACGCTGATCATTTCTGTTTTGGCCGTCGTTGTCAGTATTGTCTGGGGATCTATTCTGGCCCTTGTGCGGAATTATTGTACAGCGCCGGGTCAGCGCATATTCAAATGGCTGGCGACTATTTATATTGAAGTCTTCCGGAATACGCCGCTGTTGTTTTGGATTTTTATTGGCTTGGTATTTTTTCCGGCGCCACAGCTGTTTGCGCATCAGCTATTTGGACTGTCCTCCGTTGAAACGAAAATTTTGTTCAAGGCAACGGTGGCGCTGACCGTGTTTACGTCGGCTATTATTGCCGAAATCATTCGCGGCGGCTTGAACTCCATCCCGCAGGGGCAGTTCGAAGCCGGATTTTCACAGGGATTCAGTACGGTGCAGGTCATGCTGTACATCATTTTGCCGCAGGCTTACCGCAATGTGGTGCCCACGCTGTTGAGTCAGGTCATTACAACGATTAAGGACTCGTCCTTTCTGGCCAATGTGGCGACTATCGAATTGATGGCGCGGGTCAAAAAGATTCTCAGTAATGCCAGTATCTATAATGGTACAGGTACGATCAATGTATCGGATGTATTTGTCCTTTTCGGCTGTGCTGCCTTGATTTACTTTATTATCAATTACACGCTGTCCTGTGTAGTACGGCATGTACAAAAGAAAACACAAAATGCCGCGCAGTCCTATGCGGCACCGGCAGCAGGAGACACGCAGCCCGTGACCGGAGGCAATGGATAGCGGCAAAAAAATAATAATATAATAGAAAAAATCATGCGGAAGCAGTATCTGTTTTCGCATGATTTTTTTTGCTGTTTCTCAACAGGATTCAAGAAGGCCGCTATATAATACTGAAGATACGGCTGCGACAATAGAGATAGCGTATGTGTTGCGGCTGTATTTTTGCGGCACGAGCTATTGCGGTTTATTTTTCATATAGCTGGTCAGCGCGGTCCGATTGGGGATGCCGAGCTTCGTATATATACGGCTCAGCGTCTTTTTGATGGTGACTTCAGCGACGTTTAGGTCGCGGGCAATATCCTTATTGGTTATACCGGCTGTAACAAGTGTGGCAATATAGTGTTCTCGCTCTGATAAATACGGTATATCTCTGCCGGCTTTGACCATGCCGCGGATATTTGCCAGCGAGTCAGTCATGGAAAGCGTCCGTATTTCTCTTATAAATTTGAGATGAAACCGTTCTCTCATCAGCTTGGACAACAGGGGTTCTATATATTCCATATGTTCGGCAAAAGGCATAATGATATGATCCGGAATAGCCAGATCGATGGCTTGTTTTAAAAATTTTCCCGCCTTTTGTGGTGCATTCAGATAATGAAACGCAATGGCCGCAAATAAAGATTCGTATATGGCGATGAGAATATAGGATGCTGCGATGGCGTCGTCAGTGTGTTTTTGAGCATATTGCGAGACCTTCGTATAGGATCCCCTGGCCAGCAGCAGACGGTCATGAATAAGCTGCGCAAAAGGCTGACAGGGAGCAAAAAATGTACTGCGTTGCATTGCCTGCAGGGAGTTTTCTATTTGTTCCTCAGAAGGCTCTGTCAAGGCGATCAAAAAAGATTGACACAGAGACGCCATATTTAGATAAAAGGAAGAAAACGTATCCGGAATAAACCGGTGAAATTGGTGCATGGCATCAGCAAAGCTTTCTTTGGAGCCGTAAAAAGCTGCCAGGCGGGCTTGAAAAAATAAAGAGGAAAGAAGAGTTCCCGATTGCAGGCGGACATCAGAACCGTGAATCGTAAACATTTCCAGCTCATGCTGCGCCTGATCAGGATGCCCCGTCAGATAATACCATTCCATTCGAATAATGCGGTTCCAAAGCAGCGCATTTTCCTGTGTGTACAAGGTATGCAGGCTTTTCAAAAAGCCTTGGAGCTGACGGAGTTCGGTATGAAGACTGCCTGGCCGCTGATGATACAGGCTTAATGCAGAAGGTGATTCCGGTGAATGCCAGCGGCACCATCAGCATTGTGGGCAAATTGCACACGACAGACGGCATTAATATGCGTGCGGCGCATATTAATATCGGCACCAGTGAAGATGGAAAGACGGTCAATAAAGATGCACTTCTGAAAACAGGAGTGACAGATTTTAGCGACCTGGTCAATATTACCAGCAACGGCAGCATAGTAACCAATGAGGGACTTGGCAAAAATTTAACAGTATCAAAAACACAGGCTGGTGATATTGTGTTGTCGGCGATTGCTACAGAGCGCAATGCGAAAGACAGCATCTTCGACGGTTCCACTACGGATAATAATATGGTTCATGCGTCTGTTGTGAACAAGGGAAGGGGACTGTTACTGCGGCAGGAAACGTGGATATTTCGGCGACGGCCAGCAGCGGTGCGGAATACGAAAAATATTTTACCGATGAAGGCGGGACGACGGCTGACGAATTGGCTGTTTGGGGACAGATCGTCAATTCGTCAGCCGATGTGGCTATTGACGGGAATGTAACGGGCCAGCATGTGGATATTGCGGCAAATAGTGAAAACAGCTTTATCAGCGCTGGCAAAATCGATGCTGATTTAGGAAAGATCAATGCGGCTATCGGCACAGTGACTGTCAATATAGATGGTGCTTATGCTGTTTTGGGAGGAGAAGCCAACGTTACGATCGGCAAGGATGCGGCAGTAGAAGCTACGGCTGCCGATACGGTTGATACAACCGGAAAGGTTACAGAAAAGGCGTTGAATATTAGCGCGCAAAGCACGGTAAAGGCCGGTGTTGGCGCTTCGACATCAGCCATAAAATTTGCGAATATCAAACATTCCGGAGTTGTGCCGGCGGCTGACGCGGCATATGCTAAGACGACGAATACTGCGAATGTTGTTGCAGGTACTGTCAAATCAGCGGGCAGCGCGGCGGTTGCGGCAGATGTTCAGACCCAGCTGGACGCTGCGGCCGTGGATCAAACGACGCAGGTTGGCGGTAATGTAAACGATACCACGGCAATTAATGCCGCTATCGTGATTGCTGATGGCAGCAACAGCAGTAAGGTGGAATTTGCGGATACGGCAAAGGCCACAGAAATCAGCGGTGATCTGGATATAGGCGCTGCCAGTATCAATAGCGTGGACACGCAGGCCTTGGTCAAGGGAAAGGAAAGTTCCATTGCAGCCACCGCGGTCAATGTGACGAACTACACCGGCACGGCCGATGTTGAGGTAGGCAGCGATCAGCTGCCGGCTATCGTCATTCTGGACAGCAGTATCTATGGCATGATTCGTATTCTCGTGGCGCCTCAGGCACTTCGCAAAGAAACGGAGCTGGCCGTTTTGCAGTTGATCAACGGCTATAATAAAAAATATAAATCTTTCAAATATTACTTAGATGATGATGGTGCTCTGGCTCTTGACACGTGCGTTCTCTTTAAAGAAGGGGAAGCCGACGGTGATTTGATTTATGCAATGTTTGAGGTCATTATCAATTATTTGAACGAATCGTATAAAAATATTATGAAAACACTTTGGAGCTAAAATATACAAAAAACGACATATAAAATCAATTACAGTGTATTTGAAAAACAACAGAAGCCGCATCTTCAAGGTGCGGCTTTTTTATTCTTTCGTAAAATAGTCATGTATGTATTTTATGAATAAATAATGTAGTGAATAGATAGAATACGCATAGGATGAACGTTTTACTTGAAAAAGTCTTGATAAAAAAATAGTTTGGATGTACAATATAAATAACAAATACGCATTAAAAAAATTACATTATAACATTATAACGACGGCGTTAAAAAAATAATAAATGGTTTTTGTATGATTAAAAATAGAAAGAATAAGAATATTTTTACAAAAATAGTAATATGAAAGGTGCCGTATATCATGAGTAGTTGGGTGGATATTTCACGTCTTACGGTTATCGTGGGACATTTCGGAAGCGGGAAAACAGAAATAGCGGTAAACATGGCAATGGCGCTGGCTGATCTGGGACATGCGTTTGCTGTGGCGGATCTGGATATTGTAGATCCATATTTTCGTTCCCGGGAATGCAAAAGCATTATCGAGGAACGGGGCGGACGGCTGATTGCCAGTTCCCAGGCCAATATGGATGCCGATATGCCATCTATGCCGCCGGATGTATTTGCCTTGTTTGATACCCCCGAGCTGTATGGTATTCTGGATATTGGCGGTGATCCCGCTGGTGCCAGAGTGTTGGCTCGGTATCGCCACCAGCTGCAGCAGAACAGTGCCCGAGTCCTTTGTGTTGTCAATGGAAACCGTCCTTTGTCAGATACGCCGGAGAAAGCAGTCCAGTATATCCGTGACATAGAAAGGGCCTCAGGTATGAATATAGATGGGCTTATTAATAATACACATTGCTGCTATCTGACGGAATTGGAAGATATCCGTTCAGGGGCCCAATTGGCTGAACAAGTGTCGGTATTGACCGGAATTCCTGTTGTTTGTCACGCTGTTCCCCGCAAACTGGCAGAACAGGCTTCCGATTTTGTATATCCTGTGTTCCCTATGAATTTGTACATGAAAAAACCGTGGGAATGACCCCGCAAAGAAAGGAGACGTTATAGGTATGGCAATGCATTTAACTTTCAGAAAAGAGCGTTGTAAGGGGTGCGGACTCTGCATCACCGTCTGTCCCAAACAGATTTTAGCTTTGGAAGAAGGCACGAATATCAAAGGCTATCGCCCGGCATCTTGTACGGATGAATCACTGTGCATCGGTTGTGCGAGCTGCGCGAGGATTTGTCCGGATTCTATCATTACTATTGAAAAAGACTGAGAAAAGGAGTGAAGTTTTTCCATGAAAAGAGAAATTTGGAAGGGCAGTGAAGCCATAGCCGAAGCCGCTATTCGTGCCGGCTGTCGTGGCTTTTTCGGTTATCCGATTACGCCTCAAAATGAAATTCCCGAATATATGTCCCACAAGATGGCTGAAGCAGGCGGTGTTTTTGTACAAGCCGAATCTGAAGTTTCCGCTATCAATATGGTATATGGTGCTGCCGGCGCGGGGGTGCGCTGTATGACCTCCTCGTCTTCCCCTGGTGTCAGCCTGAAGCAGGAAGGAATCAGTTATATGGCTGGCGCAAAACTGCCGGCTGTTATCGTCAATGTGATGCGCGGCGGTCCGGGGCTGGGTTCTATCCAGCCGTCACAGGCCGATTATTATCAGGCTACAAGAGGCGGCGGCAACGGTGATTACCGGACTCCCGTACTGGCACCGGCCAATCTGCAGGAAGCTGTTGACCTGGTCCAGGAGGCATTTGATATTGCCGATCAGTACCGTACGCCGGTTATGATCCTGGCAGACGGCCTCATTGGTCAGATGATGGAACCAATCGTATGGCATGATATTCCGAAACGGGATCTGCCGCCTAAAACATGGGCTGCAAATGGCCGCGGTGATCGTGATCACAATAATTTCATCAATTCCCTGCTGATTGATGCCCCTGCTTGTGAAAGGCATAATCAGGAATTGCTGGAAACATACCATTATATTGAAGAACATGAAGTGCGCTGGGAAGAATTGATGACAGAAGACGCGGAAATTGTTATTACAGCTTATGGTACGCCTGCTCGTATTGCGATTACGGCTGCGGAAAATCTTCGTAAAAAAGGCATCAAGGCCGGTGTATTCCGTCCGATTACGCTGTGGCCGTTCCCCTTTAAACGGCTGAAAGAAATTGCGTCTCAGGATTCTGTAAAGGTATTGCTGGATGTGGAAATGAGTACAGGGCAGATGCTGGATGATGTCAATTTGGCAGTCGCAGAACGGAAGCCGGTCAAATTCTATGGCCGCTATGGCGGAGTGATTCCTACCGTTTCTGAAATTGAGGCGGCGGCAGAAGCAGCTTGTGGGGAGGTAAAATAAGATGAAGACGATCTATGCCAAGTCAAAAGGACTGCAGGATACGGAGCTCCATTATTGCCCCGGCTGCAGTCATGGTATTGTACATAAATTAGTGGCGGAAACCCTCGAGGAAATGGATGCCGTCGGTACGACTATCGGCGTCTGCCCCGTTGGCTGTTCCGTTTTCGCAGGAAATTATTTTGCCTGTGATATGATCGAAGCGTCTCATGGCCGCGCGCCGGCTGTGGCGACGGCTGTGAAGCGGACACATCCTGACGTGCCCGTATTCACCTACCAGGGCGACGGTGATTTGGCCTCCATCGGGGCGGCTGAAATCGTCCATGCGGCTATGCGCGGTGAAAAATTCACCACAATTTTTATCAATAATGCTATTTATGGCATGACGGGCGGCCAGATGGCGCCGACGACGCTGATCGGCCAGCGGGCTACGACAGCACAGTCGGGCCGTACGCAGCAGCAGGCTGGTATGCCTATGCGTGTATCAGAAATGTTGTCTACCCTGGATGGCCTTGTTTATGCAGAACGTGTATGCGTAGTTGATATCCCACATCTGATGAAAGCTAAAAAAGCGATTAAAAAGGCATTTCAACGACAAATGAATGGCGATGGATTTACCTTTGTCGAAGTACTTTGTGCTTGTCCGACAAACTGGGGCATGGATATTCATGAATCCAATAAGTGGCTCATGGATAACATGGCAGCATATTATCCTCTTGGTGTAATCAAAGATGCGGAGGTGAAATAATATGAAACATGAAGTCATCCTCTCCGGTTTTGGCGGTCAGGGCGTTATGTCAATCGGTAAAAACCTGGTTGAAGCAGGTGTAGAAGAAGATTTGCAGGTTTCATGGGTTCCGTCTTACGGTCCGGAAATGCGCGGCGGCACTGCAAACTGTACCGTCATTATCAGCGATGAACGCATTGGGTCTCCTCTGGTGGAGCATCCTTCGGAAATAGTGGTTATGAACCGGGCGGCGTTGGCTAAATTTGGTCCGCAGGTACAGCCTGGCGGCACAATTTTTATCAATAGCAGCATTGTACCTGATACAGTGGATCGTAGTGATGTGCAGGTGCATTATGTGCCATGTGATGATATTGCCCGTGAATTGGGAAATTCCAAGGTTAGCAATATGGTTATGCTCGGTGCTTATGTTGCGGCTACTAAGGTGCTGCAGGTAAAAACGATTGAAAATATGATTCATGAAATGTTTACAGGAAAGAAGGCCAAATTAGTGCCTCTGAATATGGATGCACTGCAGCGCGGCATTGCCTGCGTTGAAAGGTAGCCTATACAGCGTCAGAATCTATATGGTTGCGCAACTCCTTTTGCTGAACCTCTGGTGAAAACAGACCGCCGTGTTGACAGTACGACACGGCGGTCTGTTTTTTGTATCTCACGTATTATTTTTTGCTTTCGGATCAAGTACGGGACAGCATATTTTGGTAGATAACGTGCAGGTCATGGGACCGCAGGGCAACGGGATTATTAGACAGGCGCTGCAGATTGACGAATGCGCAAAGGAGCTCCAGCTCGTCTGCAGATTGCAGCTGTGGAACGGTCATATCCAGTTTTTTCAGCAGCGTCCTCAAAAAGAGAATCGCGGCCTCTGGAGACGGCTGACCTAAATGCCTGGCGATTTTTTGAAAGCCGGTAATCGTATAGTCTGCGCCGCGGGGATCTGTGACCTGATCCATGTGGGTCAGCATATATTTCCATAATGCAGGCAAGCACAGTCCTACGGCGTGCCCATGCGCGATACCGTATAAACTGGTCATTTTATAGCTCATGGCATGTGCTGCTGTTGTTGTTGTCATATCGATAGCCTTGCCAGCCAAATGTGCTGCTTTTAGCATTGCCGCGTTGCCGCCGGCAGTATTTTTCAGATATGCCGGATAGGCGGCAAACCATTTTTGGAGGGCAGCAGCAGCAAAGTTACGGCTTTCTTCTGTTGCGTGAACAGACCAAAAGGATTCGATGGCATGCCCCAGGGCATCCAGCATAGTTGCCTTGCGCTGGTATGCCGGCAGCCCTGTAAGCAATTCCGGATCCATCACGACATAGTCCGGTGTCAAACTGGTGTCGGCTATGGAATATTTTTTTCCCTGATAATAAATGACCGCAAAATGTGTTGCTTCACTGCCGGTACCGGCAGTCGTTGGAATCGCCAAATGGGGAATAGCATTAGGAATGATGCTTTGCTTGATATACGGAAGGTCTGTTTTCATGTTATAAAAGGCCTTAATGCTTTTGGCCACATCTATAGGACTGCCGCCGCCGATGGAAATCAACATGTCACAGTGCCGGTCTTGGAAAAGCTGCAGACCGTTGAGCACAGATTCGTATCGGGGATTTGGCTCATAGTCGTGAAACGGGACAGCAGACAGGGCGCTGGTGTGCAGCAGCTGGTCGTAGGCCGGATTTTTCATAAAAGAATGACCGCATATGACCAAAGGCTGCCGGCATCCCGCGTGTGCCGCTGTCTGCAGAATTGCACTGCAGATATCTGTTGTAGCTGTCACGATACATACTCCTTTCCGAAAAACGCAGTAGATTATGTATTGTATTGGATCGGAATGGTCATTTTCATTTCCGACAGGATTTCCTTCATTGCCTGCCAGAATGCTTTAATATCTTCCGGATAAATGGCACCCAGCGAGCAGAGACGGAAGGTATGAAAGTCGGATACCTTGCCGGGATAAATCGTAAAGCCCTTAGCGTACAGCGAGTCATGCATTGTTTCAAAGGTGAAGTTTGGATCGTCCGGGTAGAGAAGCGCCAGTACCAGATGAGATTGAAATTCCTTGTTGATCAGCGGCTTAAAGCCGAATTTTTCCGCTCCCTGCACCAGTTCTTTCCATATTGCCTGATGGCGTTTCCACTTTGCCTGTTCTCCCTCGGCGAAATATTCTTTGATGCCCTGCAATGCGGCGTAAATAGTTTGCACTGGCGGGGTGAAATGCATTTCTCCCTTATCTCGGATAAAGCTGTACTGCATGTACAGATTCGTGTAATAGGAACGAGTGGGATAATTTTTGGATTCCTCCAGCATCTTTGTATTACCGATTACAAAAGAAAGGCCGGTCATTGCCATGATGCCTTTTTGGGCAGAGGCCATGATAAAGTCCAAATTGTCTGTTTCCAAGTTAATAGGAACCATGGCGTAAGAAGATGTTGTATCGGCAATCATGGTGCAGCCGTGGTCGTGCGCGGCCTTGCCTATTTCACGAATAGGATTGAGCACGCCGGTGCCTGTTTCGTGATGGCAGCAGTATACGACGGCAATTTCGTGGTCTGTGTCCTGGTGCAGTACTTCGGCGACCGTATCCGCATCAATTGGTTTAGTGTATGAAGATTTTAAGTCGATGTGATTGATGTGGTAATACCGGCATACATCGACGGCACGGCTGGAATATGAGCCATTATTCAGTATGAGTATTTTCTTTCCTTCCGGAACCAGGGAGTTGACGCAGGCATCTATATTCAATGTGCCGGAACCGCAGAATAAGACGGCTGTATACGTGTCCGTGCTGCCATGCGCGATTTTGACGAGGGATTCTCCCAATTCCTTCATGACAGCACCGAATTCTTTTTCACGGGGGCATATATCGGGAACAACCTGTGCGTATTTAACGGTGTCAGTCGTTGTAGCCGGACCGGGGTTCAATAATACGTTTCTTTTGATTTTTGGTAATACAGTACAATCCAACATGAAAATTCCTCCTTAAATAATGACCGGGTTATATAATTGTGGATGCCTTTTGGCCTTGATCTATGCCGGCCGGTGCGGCATCTTTTGTATTTCCAGCTGCGGCGACCGATAAGACCGCCATGGCAGCGCAGACTATAGTAATGGCGGCAAACAGCATGGACCAGCTGCCGCTGCCGAGGAATAAACCGAAAACAATGGCTTGTATGGCAGCGCCTAAATAGGCTGTAAAATCCAGAATACCACTGGCTGTACCAGCCAGCTGACGTCCGCCGATATCAATGGCAAAAGGCCATACAAGACCGTTAATGGCATATAAGAAAAAACCTGCCGTAAATAAGAGAATATCGATGATCCACATCGTTTGAGAAAACATGAACAGCAGTACTGCCAAACCGCCGGCGACAGAACATGTTAATACGGCGGGCAGACGGTCATTTCGACAGAGCTTATCGCTCAGTGCTGGAATAACCAACGTTCCGCAGCCCATGCCTACGGATAACAGCAAATTTTCCATGAGACCGTCTTTTATATCCATCCCCATTGTGTTCGTAAAATATAAGGGAATCCAGTTCAGAAGGCCATAGCGGGCAATGCTGCTCAAGGCAATAATCAGCAGCCATACGTCAAATTTCCATTCCTTTATAAGGTAGATATACGGATATAATTTGCTTTTTCCCCGCAGCGAGGCGTTTATTTTCAGCTCAGAAGCGGTGCTGGTCACATTGTCTGTGTATTCGGGCAGCCCGGCAGCGTGGGGTGTTTCTTTGATACCATAAGCGTATAGGACCGAGAGGATGACGGCAATCAGGGCGGGATAAAAAAAGGCGGCCCGCCAGCCAGCCTGGGGGATGACAGCAAATATGATTATGACGACACCCATGCAGACTGCTTGACCGAAGCCGGCAAAGCCGTTGGCAAAGCCGGCAGCAAAGCCCCGACGGTTGCTGGGCCACCATTTGGAGAGCAGGGACATGCCCGGAGCCCATGCCATAGATTGGAAATAACCGTTCAGGCCCCATAACAAGGCAATAACCAGCAAAGAGCTTTGAAACCCTATCAGCAGATTGGCCGCCGCGGATAAGATGACGGCACTGATAATAAATCGATTGATACCGATGATTTCTCCCAGTCGCCCGTTGATCAGATGACCGATACCGTAGGTCCAGAAAAAAACGGAGGATAATATACCGAGCTGAGTGGTGTTCCAGCCTTCTTCTGCCGCCATGAGCGGAAGCGCTGAACTCAAATTCAGCCGTCCGCAGTATAAGAAACAATATAAAATGGAAAATCCGAGCAGGACTTTCCAGGCGTATTTTTGAAACACAGTATATTGCCTTTCTGTATATCCGTACCTGTTATTTTTCATATCTCTCACCTTTCGTGTGTGGTATTTACAAAATGTTATATAAATAAAAGAATCCCTGAAAAACAAAGCAGCGCCGTTGCTGTGTCTTTTTAGGGATTCTTTTTATTATTTTACTGCATATTATTGCAATAAAAAGCTGAATATGATTTACATAATTTTTACAATTTGAATTGTATCATTCGTAAGAAAAATTGTCAATAATAAAATAAAAAAGTTTTTTTCTAAATTATAATGAAAAAAAGCAATGAAAAGTAAATAAAAATAAATTAGTGATATATATAAATATGGACATATCAAAAAAAATATTGCAATATATTGCAATATTGGATATAAGAAAGAGTAAGAAAAATATTATTTATAAGGCGCCAGTGAGGTACTGAGTTTGTTCATAAATAACAAGGCTTCTCGAGGCAGCACTATGTTTTTTAATTTGATCCAACCTACGGTCATCATGTCAACGGGAGATTTAAGTGGGATAGAACAGATATGTTGTCCGGAAATAGAAGGATGCAGCTGTCCTGTGCCGATGGTATAGGCATCGGTTGCGCTGATGATGCTGAACAACGCGGAACGGTCTGTTACATAAATGGATTGTTCTGATTTGATATCCGGGATCATAATCTCTTCTGAAAATTGACGGCTGTCCTGTCCCTGCTCGAATCGGATGTACGGATAGGTTTTGAGCTGCGCAATTGATAATTCGCCGCATTCGGCTAAAGGATGATTCTTATTGATATATACGCTGGGCGTGAAGCGGCAGAGTTCTATAAATTCAAGATCATTTTTGGTAAAGAGAGTATGCAGAAATTGTTTGGTCATGTAGGAGGTAAATAAGATGCCGATTTGGCTTTGCAGGGTAATAACATCTTGAATGACTTGGGAGGTTCGTCCTTCACGCAGTGAAATACTATATTTTTTTTCTGCCGGGATAGATTGAATATACCGTGTTAAAGCGTCAATGGTAAACATATAATGCTGCCCGGACAGGGATAATTGCAATTTGCAATGAGGGGCCACTCCTAAATTAAAATGATCACACAGCTGTCCCGTCTGACTGATAATACGGTTGGCAAAATGAAGAAATTCTAATCCGGCTGGGGTAAAGGAAATGCCGTGACGGTTTCGCTCCAACAGTGTAATATGAAATTCTTTTTCCAAATCCTTGATGGCGGTGCTCAGACTAGGCTGTGAAATTTCCAGTGTCTGTGCGGCTGCGGATATGGAATTGTGTCTCGATAATTCTACGATATATCTAAGTTGATGTAATGTCATACGAACTCTCCTCTGAATATATGCACACTCTATAGAGAATAGAGAAAATAAAGAGAAATAGTATTGAAATACATGCAGGCCGGTAAAAAAATATAAAAATAAACTTAATAATTCATGCGAAAAAATAATATTAAAATTAATAAAATATCATAATAATAAAATTTATATTTGTTATGAAATAGAAGATGTTACGGAAAGATAATAAGAAAATATTCAAATATGACTTTTTACAATGGACATATAATATAAAAAATGGGTTACTGTTTAGTACTTGTATGAGCAGGCGTACCAAAAATAAGATTGGAAAAATGCATATATTTTTATTAAAAGCACATAAAATATATAGTTAAAAACTATGGATGGAAGATGAGAAATGAATATTTTACAGTAAATAATTTCCATGATATACTCAAAACATAAAATAAAACGTTTAAGTTAATGGTTCTACCTTTATTATATCTTTAAATTGGATGATCATCAATGTACTTGTTATTTAGGTATGTATAGTAAAAATATATAATTATATATCATATATTAAGAAAAACAAGTGTTTGCATGTAAGAGAACACTTTTTTGAAAAGCATAAAATAATCCATTTATAAAAGACAAATTAACACAAAAATATTAATTTTAGCTGTGGAAGATGCTGCGGCTTACATGAAGGAGGTACAGGTTGGACATATTATAATCCAATAGTTGCAGCAGGACGGTGTGTGATGGGGAATGCAGATTTGTTCGTGAGGGGATCGTATTGCTGTAATACAGAATCATCTTGAGTAGTTTTTATGAATTTGTATTTCAATGTATTTATGATTTCAGGAGGTTAGTGAAATGAGTTCATCGGCAACGCTTGCACAGCAGGCAGGAATGACGGCGGTGGAATGGAAAACCGCTGTTCAGTTTGATAGTACGGATTGGGGCTGGATCATTATGAGTATCGGCATGGCTATCGGGGCGGGGATTGTATTCCTTCCTGTACAAGTCGGTCTGGTCGGCATTTGGGTATATTTGTTTTCTGCCATCATCGCATATCCGGCTATTTATTTTCTGCAGCGGCTATTCATTAATACACTGGCGGATGCACCGCGCTGTGACGATTATCCCAGCGTTATCAGCGGCTATCTTGGAAAAAACTGGGGTTTTTTACTGGGAATTTTGTACTTTCTCAGCATTCTTATTTGTGTCTTTATGTATTCGACGGCACTTACGAATGACAGTGCGTCCTTTTTGTATTCCTTTGGTGTGACGGATACGCTTGTTTCCGATAGTCCGTTCTATGGATTAGCTATTATATGTGTCATGGTACTGCTGGCTTCTCAAGGTGAAAAGCTGTTGTTTCGTATGTCTACGCTCATGGTTCTTACGAAACTTCTCGTCGTCATCTGTCTTGGCGGGATTATGGTACAGCATTGGAATGTTGCCAATATCGGTTTGTTTCCTGATTTGGGATTCTTGATCAAAAATACGATTGCCATGCTGCCGGTCACGTTGACATCTATTTTGTTTATTCCCAGCATTAGTCCTATGGTCATTTCTTATCGGGCGCATAATAAATCTATTTACGTGGCCCGTTATAAAGCTATGCGGGCTATGAAAATAGCCTTTGCCGTCCTTTTTATTACAATTTTCTCCTATGCCATGTCATTTAATCTGGCCATGGGACATGACCAGGCCGTAATGGCATATACGCAGAATATTTCTGCGCTGGCTATAGTGGCTCGCGGATTTGAAGGCAATGCTGTCAAAATATTCAGTCTTATTCTGAATATTTTTGCTGTCATGACTGCATTTTTCAGCGTATTTCTTGGTTTTCGGGAAGCCTGCCGGGGAATTGCTATGAATATGCTGCGCCGATTTATACCGGAAGAAAAAATTAATAAAAAGGCCGTACAGATCGGCATTCTCATTTTCGCTATTGCCGTATCCTGGGGAGCCATTATCCTCAATGCTCCCGTACTGAAATTACTGACACTTCTAGGACCTATTTTTGGTTTAATTGCCTGCCTGATTCCGGCGTATCTGGTATATAAAGTGAAGGCGCTAAATAAATACAAGGGAATTACCCTGATCCTCATTGTAGTTGCTGGTATATTGCTTATTATTTCTCCGTTTTTGGTATTTTTCTAAAAAATACAGGTACGTTAAACGATTGTCTTTGAAAATAAATCATTTCTGTCTTGACAAGATACTTGTTTCGGGGTATGATACAAAACAACAAATGAACACTGTCCATGAAAACCTTTGAAGCGGAAGTAAAAACAATGACGTGCACGTACAGAGAGCCGGGGTGATGAGAGCCGGCCGACGCAGCTTGTTAAATGGACCGCTGAGGGCGCAGCCAAAGGCTCAGGCCGAGTATTCTGCGACGTGAAGGCATACGTCAGTTGCCGGGAATATGTTGGTATTCCGTCGAGCGTAGGCGTATTGGCCTGAAACAAGGTGGCACCGCGGAGATTTGAATCCGTCCTTGACAAACTATTTGTCATGGACGGATTTTTTTTGCGGGAGGAAACTTATGAATACGATGTCCCTTGAACAAGTGAAGGCATATGCCAAAGAGTATAAAATTGTTCCGATCTGCCGCAGTATTTATGCGGATATACGGACCCCTGTCGAGGTTCTGCGGATTTTGAAACACATTAGTCCGCGCTGTTATCTTCTGGAAAGCATGGAGGATGCCAAGCGGTGGGGCCGGTATACTTTTTTAGGATATGATCCGCAGATGGAAGTGACCTGCAAGAATCATACAGTGCACTTGAAGGCCGGGACGGATGTGGCAGTCCAGACAGCCGAACCGGAGGAATTTATCCGTCAGATACTGGCAGATAATATATCTCCCAAGATTGAAAATCTGCCGCCTTTTACGGGTGGATTGGTCGGATATTTTTCGTATGATTATATCAAATATGCCGAACCGTCTTTGCGGATTGAGGCAGCTGATGACGAAAATATTCCTGATTTTGATTTGTTCCTTTTTGAAAATGTGATCGTGTTCGATAATTTGAAACAGCGAATTATGCTGATCTGCAATGTCCGTCTGGATGCGCCGGAGGAAAATTACAATAGGGCCATATTGGAAATGGATCGTATGGAACAGTTGCTCCGCGAAGGAAAAAAGACATCACCGGAACCGCTGCAACTGGAAGGCCCCTTCCACCCTTTGTTCACCAAAGAAGAATATTGTCGGATGGTGGAAAAGGGCAAGGAGTACATCCGAGAGGGCGATATTTTTCAGGTCGTTCTTTCTAACAGGATGGAGGCCACTGCCAGCGGCAGTTTATTTGATACATATCGCGTTCTGAGGACGGTAAATCCATCTCCGTACATGTTTTATTTCTCCGGTGACGATATAGAGATCGTCGGTTCGTCACCAGAAACATTGACGCGGCTGCAGGATGACACGCTGTTTACATTTCCGCTGGCAGGGACGCGCCCCCGGGGGGCCACGCCGGAAATGGATGAAACGCTGGAGCAGGAACTGCTTCATAATCCCAAGGAACTGGCAGAGCATAATATGCTGGTTGATCTGGGCCGTAACGATTTGGGACGAATCAGTGAATTTGGTTCTGTTCATGTAGAAAAATATTTGGAAGTTCTCCGATTTTCGCATGTCATGCATCTTGGTTCCACTGTAAAGAGTACCATACGATCCGGCAAAACGGCTGTCGATGCGATCGGTTCGGTTCTGCCGGCAGGGACGCTGTCCGGAGCTCCTAAGATCAGGGCCTGCCAGATCATAGACGAGCTTGAAGGTTGTAAACGGGGGATTTATGGCGGCGCTATCGGATATATTGATTTCACGGGGAATATGGATACGTGCATCGGCATACGACTAGTCTATAAAAAGGGAAAACGGATATTTGTCCGGGCCGGCGCCGGTATTGTTGCCGACAGCGTGCCTGAAAATGAATATGCAGAATGCCTGAATAAGGCTGGTGCTGTCATGACAGCAATCGCGCAGGCGGAGGGGGGAATAGATAAATGATCGTGTTGATTGATAATTATGATAGTTTTTCATATAATCTCTATCAGCTGCTGGGACAGTTTGATACACGGATTGCGGTAGTGCGAAATGATGAAAAGACTGTTGCGGAAATTGAAGCGATGGAGCCGGATCATTTGGTCATTTCACCAGGACCGGGCCGGCCGGCTGATGCGGGAATCTGTGAACAGGCGATACGCTGTTTTGCCGGAAAAATTCCTATCATGGGAGTCTGCCTCGGTCATCAGGCGATTTGCGAGGTCTATGGCTGTACGATTACGTATGCCAAACAGCTTATGCATGGTAAGCAGTCTGTGGCGGAGTTCCGTACAGACAGCCCTTTATTCAACGGTTTGCCTGAGAAAATAGATGTAGGGCGATATCATTCGCTGGCAGCGGATCCGGATACACTATCTGATGAACTGATTGTGTTGGCGGCAACGGCAGATAATGAAATCATGGCAGTCGGGCATAGGCGATATGCTGTATACGGCTTGCAGTTTCATCCGGAATCCATTTTGACTCCGGAAGGACCGATTATTATTCGGAATTTTTTGGATATGAAACAGGGTTGCTTATAGGGGGAGTAGATGATGATACAGGAAGCGACAGTAAAATTGATCCGGCATGAAAATTTAACGATGGAAGACACCATGCAGGTCATTGATGAGATTATGGGCGGGCAGACGACACCTGTGCAGACCGCAGCATTCCTGACGGCGTTGCAGGCCAAAGGTGCGACTATTACGGAAATTACGGCATGTGCCAAATCTATGCGGGACCATGCGACACCTGTTTCTGGTACGAAGGGGTTGCTGGAAATCGTCGGCACTGGCGGCGATCAATCGCAGTCTTTTAATATATCCACGACATCGAGCTTTGTCTGCGCTGCCGGCGGCTGCAAGGTTGCTAAGCACGGCAACCGGGCCGCGACGTCTAAAAGCGGCGCGGCAGATGTATTGGAAGCGTTGGGAGCTAATATCAGCCTGGATCCGGATAAATGCACGGCCCTTCTTCAAAAGGTAGGCTTTTGTTTCCTATTCGCGCAGCATTATCATAAGGCGATGAAGTATGTCGGGCCGGTACGAAAAGAACTGGGTGTACCTACGGTATTTAATTTGCTGGGACCGCTGACCAACCCTGCCCATGCGGATCATCAGGTTTTGGGAGTGTATGATGAAAGCCTGGTAGAACCGCTGGCTCATGTGCTGAGCGGCTTGGGTGTAAAACGGGGAATGGCTGTATACGGCATGGATAAAATGGATGAAATATCGGCGTCGGCGCCGACTAAGATTTGTGAGTTTGACGGTGATACATTTACAACCTATGAAATTGAGCCGGAACAGTTTCAGTTGATACGGGGATCAAAATCAGAAGTTGTCGGCGGGACACCGGCGGAAAATGCCGATATTACGCGGCAGATACTGAGCGGTAAGCCTGGTACCAAGCGGGTGGCAGTGGTATTGAATGCCGGAGCTGGCCTGTACATCGCAGGAAAAGCACCAACACTGGAGGCGGGAGTTCGCATGGCGGAACGGCTGATTGACAGCGGCGAAGCCTTGAACGTGTTAAATGCCTTTGTGGTCCAGAGCCATATCGCATAAAGGACGGTGATAGAATGATTTTGGATGATATTACAGCGGCTGTGGCCAAACGGATAGAACAAGATAAGCAGCGTATACCGCCGGAAGAAATGAAGCGAAGGGCCGCTGATGTAAAAGAAAAAAAAGACTTTCCTTTTGAACGGGCGTTGTCTCATCCGGGAATTTCCTTTATTTGTGAGGTTAAAAGAGCATCGCCGTCCAAGGGGCTGATTGCAGCGCAATTTCCGTATATGGATATTGCCCGGGAATATGAGGCGGCGGGTGCGGCAGCTATTTCTGTTTTAACGGAGCGTGATTATTTTCAAGGCAGCGGCCAATATCTGCAGCATATTGCGGCAGCGGTTGCGACACCGGTTATACGCAAGGATTTTATTCTGGATGCCTATCAAATTTATGAAGCGCGAGTCTGGGGCGCTTCGGCTATTCTTCTTATTTGCGCAATACTGGAGGACGAACGGCTGGTATCATTTTTTCATATTGCGGACTCTCTGGGGTTGTCTGTACTGGTAGAGGCGCATGATGCCGGGGAGATACAACGTGCTGTCCGATGCGGCGCCCGGGTGATCGGGGTCAATAACCGTAATCTCAAAAATTTTACCGTATCGCTGGATACAAGCTGCCGGCTGCGCCCGTTGGTTCCGAAAGAATGCCTTTTTGTCGCGGAAAGCGGCATCTGCACGGCAGCGGATGTTTCCTGCCTGCAGGATAATGGTGTCGACGCTGTACTTATTGGAGAAACGCTCATGCGCAGTCCTGACAAAAAAGCGATGCTGCATACGCTGGCTGGCGGCCGGCATGGTTAAGGTCAAGCTGTGCGGCATGAAACGAGCCTGTGATATCACATGGGCTAATGAATATATGCCGGATTATGTGGGGTTTGTATTTGCCGGGCAGAGGCGGCGTATTACGGATGAACAAGCAGTCTTCTTACGATCACGGCTGGATGCGCGGATACAGGCCGTCGGCGTGTTTGTTGATGCATCTCAGGAACGTATTGCGGCCTTGGTTCAAAACGGCGTCATACAGCTGGTACAGCTTCATGGTCATGAGGATGAAACGTATATTAAAAAGCTGCGCCGCCGCATTGCTGTTCCTATTATTCAGGCTTTTTCCGTAGCGTCCAGGCGGGACGCGGAGCGGGCGCAGCAAAGCGCCGCCGATTACATTTTGCTGGATCACGGCGCGGGCGGTACCGGCAGTTCCTTTAACTGGTCCGTACTGCGGGGCTTGCAGCGAGACTACTTTCTTGCCGGCGGTCTCAGTCCGGAAAATTCAGCGCAGGCTTTGCGATTGCGTCCGTACGCGCTGGATGTGAGCAGCGGGATTGAGAGTGAAGGCGTAAAGGACAGAGAAAAAATAAAACAATTTATGGCACAGGTGCGGCAGACTGTGCATCAGGAGGAATAGAATGAAAACAGGAAGATTTGGGCCCTTTGGCGGTCAGTACATACCGGAAACATTAATGAATGAGATACAGCGTTTGGATAAGGCGTACGCATACTATAAGAAAGATCCGGAATTTCAGGCGCAGTTAAAGGATTTGCTTGATAATTATGCTAACAGGCCGTCATTGCTGTATTATGCCGGTAAAATGACAGAAAATCTGGGCGGCGCTAAAATTTATCTGAAGCGGGAAGATTTAAATCATACAGGGGCCCATAAGATTAATAACGCGCTGGGTCAGTGCCTGCTGGCAAAAAAAATGGGCAAGACCCGGGTCATTGCCGAAACAGGGGCCGGGCAGCATGGTGTGGCTACCGCTACGGCAGCCGCATTTATGGGACTGGAATGCGAAGTATTCATGGGAGAAGTGGATACAATCCGGCAGGCACTGAACGTATACCGGATGGAATTGCTGGGGGCAAAGGTTCATGCTGTTACGTCAGGCACCCGGGTCTTGAAGGATGCTGTCAATGAAGCGATGCGGGAATGGGTAGGCCGTGTCGAAGATACGCATTATGTCATCGGATCCACTATGGGGCCTCATCCGTTTCCTATGATGGTGCGTGATTTTCAGGCCGTCATCAGTAAAGAAGCGCGTCAGCAGATTTTGGAAAAGGAAGGGAAACTGCCTAGCGTGGTTATGGCTTGCGTCGGCGGCGGTAGCAATGCTATGGGCATGTTCTATCATTTCATTGAAGATGCGAATGTCCGTCTCATCGGCTGTGAAGCAGCCGGGCGCGGTATCGACACACCGCAGCATGCAGCGACGATCGCTAAAGGTACGGTAGGGATTTTCCACGGCATGAAGTCCATCTTCTGCCAGGATGATCAGGGGCAGATCGACGAAGTATATTCTATTTCAGCCGGGCTTGACTATCCGGGTATCGGTCCGGAACATGCCTATCTGCACGACATTGGCCGCGCGGAATATATTCCGGTTAAGGATAATGAAGCTGTTGAAGCCTTTGAATATCTGGCGCGGACAGAGGGAATTATCTGCGCTATTGAAAGCGCCCATGCGGTGTATCAGGCCATGCAGATCGCTCCAAGGCTGAGCAGAGAAGAAAGCATTATTATCTGCCTATCCGGCCGCGGTGATAAGGATGTGGCGGCTATTGCAAGATATAAGGGGAGGGATTTGCATGAGTAAAATCGGCAATGCATTTAACAACGGCAAGGCCTTTATTGGTTTTTTGACGGCAGGTGATCCGTCGATTGAAAAAAGTTATGAATTTATCATGTCAATGGTACAGGCAGGCGCGGATCTGGTAGAAATCGGAATTCCCTTTTCGGATCCCATTGCAGAAGGCGTCGTTATTCAGGAGGCAAATATACGGGCTTTATCCGTCCATACGCGACTGGAGGATGTATTTCGTCTGGTAACGATGGTCCGTAAAGAATCTCAGGTGCCTTTGGTATTTCTGACCTATGTCAATCCGATTTATAATTACGGGAAGGATACGTTTTTTGCGAAATGTAAAGAAACCGGCGTAGACGGCGTGATTATCCCGGATATGCCTTTTGAAGAACGAGATGAATGCGCAGCAGAAGCTAAGATGCAGGGTATTGATATTATTTCTATGATTGCGCCTACCTCTAAAGACCGCATTCGGGAAATTGCCAGAATGGGGGAAGGATTTCTTTATATCGTATCTTCTATGGGAGTTACCGGTACGCGCAGTGAGATCAAGACGAATTTGAAGGATATAATTGATGTGGCACGGACGGAAACGCAGGTGCCTTGTGCTGTCGGGTTTGGCATCAACACGCCGGAGCAGGCTGAAAAAATAGCGGCAGTTTCAGATGGTGTCATTGTCGGCAGTGCGATTGTCAAAATCATTGCTAAATACGGAAATGATGCGGCGGCACCGATTTATGAGTATGTCTCGGCTATGAAAGGGGCAGCCATAAAGGGCGGCGCCTGATAAAAATAAGCAGCCCGGTTCAGCTGTGAGTCTGAACCGGGCTGGCACATAGAGAAAGACCGGCATGCACACGACATATGTATACCGGTCTTTTATGTTATAGGATTCATATTTATCTCGTTTTTGGTTCTGGTATCTTTAACCTCACTAAAAAAACATATACATTTGTTTTCTGCAATGGACTAATCTATCCCGAAAAACTAAAAACTATTCGAAAAGTTCGAAGTACTTGAAAATATTGATACGTTAATTCGTTATACATGTCAACGAACCTGATTGGTACGCATCCTCCTACCTTTTGTATTTAGTTGTAAATGACCAATGCGATAAAAACGAGGTTTTCGCTGCCCTTGTTTTCCAAGCTGTGGCCTTTTCCGTCCGGGGTATACGTGACATCTCCTGCCTTGACGGTTCGGATTACACCGTTATCGTCATATTCGCCCTCACCGGAAAGGATATAGTACGCTTCCGCATCGCCATGATGTACATGATAGCCCAAGGAACAGTCAGGTTCTAACGTCATTTCTGCAAAAATACGATTCTTGCTGTTCATTTGATCTTCCGTAAGAAGCGTATTCTTTACTATGTGTCCCTTACCGCCCATCATGTGTGGTACCACTTCTGTGTTCATTGGACTCACCTACTTTCTTATTTGTATTATAGCATGAAACAGTATATTTGTCATGCTTTTATATTAAATTATTATGATTTATATGCATAAAATATAAAAAAATTAATCGAATATGATCAGCGCCATAAATATCAGATTATCGTTTCCTACATTGTCGATAGAATGACCGTTGTTATGTATATAAATAGTGTCGCCCTTCATGAGCATGCGCATGACGCCGCTATCGTTATATGCGCCTGTTCCGGCCAGCACATAATAGGTTTCACTTTCCCCATAATGTTCATGATAACCCAGGGAACAGCCGGGCGGCAGCGTTACTTCGGCAAAAAGCGCAATCTTCCCGTTCATTTGTTTTTCATTGAGACATTCCTTGATCAGGGCATAGCCTTTGCCGCCCCAGGCATTATCCATTCTGGTAACCTTCATGCGTCTCGCTCCTTTTATGCAGAACAATTTGGACAATACATACTATTTTTTATAGTATAGCATAGATGAAATAATAAAAAACAATCGTAGTTGCACAATAATGGTAAAATTCTGTCCAAATAAAAAATCCTGCCCGAATATACCGTTTGAATTGCCTTGACAGTATACTCGAACAGGATTCACCTGTATATCGTATTAGGAATGGTCTTGGAGAATAGGCACAATTTTTGTGCAGTGCGGCATAATATTGATCGTATACTCCGTTTTTTCCTGTTCCTTTAATTTTTGCTGCGCCAGGTCCCAAGCTTCCTGAACCGTTGCTACGGGAATTTGACCGGTACGGCGGATATCGGCAAAGTTTTCCGGACGGGTGACGAGGATGACGGTGCAGCGATGACAGAAGCAAAATAATTTATAAGCAACAAAAAAAGGAATCGTAAATTTTGCGCGCAAGGCTTTTTCCATCTCTTCCGTGGAAGAATAGGTAAAACTTCCCATATAGGCCGGCGGTTCTTTTATATCGCGCGCTTCCATGATCGCAATGACGATGCCGCCGTCTTTGACGGCCATTTCTGCCGGGTCATAGCATTTACTGCCTTGGTAGAGACTGACGTCGTTGGGATATCCGCCGGCGCAGGCAAAGACCACGTCGGTTTTTTGTTTCATCGGGACTTCCTGGATCGTGAAAACCTCCCGGGTTCCTTCGAGCCATGCATCGTGCCAGTCCCCGCCTATCATGCGGCAGATCTCCCCATCGGCGTTGATTACGGAATGGACGAGGAAGCAGGGATTGATCATGCGGCAGGCCTCGATCATATCGTCATGGAGCGGATTGTGGTCTAAAACGGTCGCGCGGGTATGGGGATTGACACCGCCGCCGATCGTTTCAGCCAGGGCATGACAATGGTTGCGCTGAATTGTTTCATAACCGGATACGCCGGGCAGAATCAATTTTCGGCCGCCGCCGTAACCGGCAAAAAGATGGATAGTAATGCCATCTATAAGGATTACTTTATCCGCATCCACGACATGTTTATTAATTTTTAAAGGCGTGCCGAGTTTTGTTTTGCCAAGGTTGACAAGTGTCGGGTCTTGGCAGTTATGCTGATACGTTTTGATGCGTTGTAATACTTCCGCACCGCAGACGCGTTCGTCTTCTTCTGGTGTCTGTGCGCGATGTGAGCCTTGCGCAAAAACAATGCAGATATCAGAATCAGGAATGCCGGCATCGTTTAATTCGTTAATTATGTAGATGAGAAATTGGCTGGATTTATTCCACGTGCGGGTGACATCGGCTACGACCAGGCAGACCGAATCCCCCTTCTGCACCTTTTGCCGTAGCGGCTTACTGCCAATAGGATGGCGCATGCAGGTCAGCGTTGCTTGTTTTACATCTGCGGCGGGAATGTGTTTTCCCTCCATTATGTCAGAAATGTGTTCTTCCGGAAGGGAGACGCGCTGAAAAGTATCGCCAATACCAAAAGTAAATTCTTTTAAAGACATATATATCACCACTTCTTTTTTATTTGTATGAATATAAATTATAACACGCTGAACCGGTGCGGCAAGATAGCGTGAAAAACGATAATCGTTTAACGTCAGTATCGATTTTGAATAGTATATAATAGATTATGGTAATAAAAAAGCAGAAGGATTTGTTTTATATCCTCCTGCCTATATATTGCCAATGTATACGTAGCGCAGATGCCGTCGCGCTGCTGCTGCCAGTGTCTGCAGCAGGGTGACAGAGGTCGGCGGTGCTGTCATATGATATTGCGGAAAATACCGCGTAATGTGCAGCGGTATATCAGGCCGGACAGCGGCGAGCCAGGCTGACAGAGCATTCATTTCTGCCGGGGTGTCGTTGGCGCCGGGGATGATCAAAACCGTCACCTCTACATGACTTACTGCTGCCGCTAAGGTGATCGTGCGTTTTACAGGGTCTGCCGTGCCATGGCAATACTTTTGATAGAATGTATTGTAAAAAGATTTCAAATCAATATTCCAAGCGTCTATATAGTGCAGCAGCTTCTGCAGCGGTGCTTCTTCCAGATATCCGTTCGTTACCATGACGTTGTAAAGACCGGCGCAATGAATGAGCGGTGCTGTCTGGCAGATAAATTCATACCACATAGTAGGTTCATTGTAGGTATAGGCTAGGCCGAGATTGCCATTTGACTTTTGCTGAATGGCGATCTCAACGGTTTGTGCTGGCGTTATTTTCGTATAGTCCGGCCGTTTTTGAGATATTTGCCAATTTTGACAAAAAGAGCAAGATAGATTGCAGCCCCAGGAACCCAGCGACATGATCGCACGGCCTGGGTAAAATCTGCGAAGCGGCTTCTTTTCAACTGGATCCAGTGCAGCGGAAGTACATTCTCCGTAATTCAAAGCAAGGAGCGTACCATTATCGTTAAAACGGCTGTGACAAAGGCCGCTGGTTCGGTTAGCGAGTCGGCAGTGATGAGGACAAAGCCTGCAAATGACCTCATTGCCGCCGACTTTCTTGTAATATACAGCTTCCATCGCGCCGCCTATAGATAACGGGTTACTGTAAAACGGTATATATCAGGTCGCACCTGTGGTGGAATCCCCGCTTTTTCCTTAGCAATATCCAACTGCTGTTGTACGGTGTCAACACCATCCAGTGCAGGCAGCAGCAGTCCCGTACGAGCATGACTCATAACGATGACACCATATTTTTCGGGATCCAGTTGATCTGCCGAAGTCACCGATTCCGGGGCGCCAAGAATATCGACAGAAATTGACAAATCATCCAATTCGCCCAGCCTGACAGGCTGAAAACGAGGATCTCGGGTAGCCGCTGATACGGCATTATGAATAATTTCCCCGGCTATGGTTAGGTGCATTGGCAGAAAGGTGCCTATGCAGCCGCGCAGGTTCGTGCCCTGATGAATGGAAACAAAAGCTCCGGCCTGGCCGGCCAGTTCCGCTGGCAATGAATCGGGAAGAGGCATGTAGGTATGATGGTGCAGGTAATAGGAAATACTTTGCCGGGCCAGACGAACACGTATATCTGTGGTCACACTGTTTTCGGCAAGCCGTTTTTCTCCTTCGTTCAGGTACAATGCAACCCCATATCCGACACCGAAAGGACCTTCATATGAATAGACCGGCATGACAGGACGCAGATGGCGGAGAACGCCAAAGAGAAAATAAATAGATGGAAGGCCGCACATGCCTGCATCTTCAATAAGGGAGGCAGGCATCGTTTGCAGCAGATGGAGGTCCTGCTTTTTTAAAGCGGTCATGACGGTTTTATCAAAAACTTCTCCGGTAGGCGTATATCCGTTTGGAGAGTTCGGCAGAAGGCGGTGAGATAAATCGCCGGAAGCAATGACGGCAATGCGGCGATTTATTTTTAAGGCAGCCCTGATCGTAATATCACCGAGGACAGTCATACTATTGTAATCGTCAAAGCGGGGCGCCATCATAACGATGGCGCCGGTGAAGCCGGCCTGACGCAAATAATATAAAGGAATGAAAGAACCTTGATCAATTTGGACAGGATGACCGTATTTTATGCCCCAGGCTTGATCGAGGGCATGCAGCGGCACGATGTTGGCTGCCTGTGCCATTATTTCTCCAGCCAGCTCCATATCTGTATTTACCTGCATGGTTAACTCTGGATAGCCGCAATTTCCCAAGTTGCCATATAGTTTGGGCTCCGGGAAAATAGCGGCACCGTCAGGAAACACATAATTATGTGGTGATATAATAACGATTGTTTCTGGCTTTTGGTCAGTCAGCATGCGAGAAGCTGTAGTGACGGCAGTCACAGTTTTTTTTATTTTGTTCAATTCGCTGCCGCCGATTTCCGGCAGCATAATCGGCGGATGAGGAAATAATGCTACGCCGGTACACAGAGTTGCCATATGAGAGACCTCCTTTTATAATCGGATGGTAAAAAGAAACGGATAGCGAGAAAAAGAATTTATTTTATTATACCATGGCGGCTGGGGATTGAAAATGCGGAGCCGCCTGCTGCAGGCCGCTCCGCATTTTATATAACACATAATTATGAAATAAGATAGGATTTTATCAATATTCCGTATCTTCCATGAGACTGGTCTGACCAAAACGAGTTACTAAATCCTTTCGTTCCAGCTTCCATTTGGGAGACGCAAGGCTGTATGACGGATCATAGTTGGGAGATTGCATATTAAGAATCCCACAAATGAATTCATACTCCAAATCATTTGTGAAGTACTTGTCTTTATGTGCTTTGATCGTTTTATAAATCATGGGATTGCGACGCTGATACGCTTCTGATAAATAACAGAACATGGGGATACGCAGTACTTTGAAGCTGGCACTGTCCGGCTGGC
The DNA here is from genome assembly GCF_001045675.1 of Megasphaera cerevisiae DSM 20462. Taxonomy (GTDB): domain Bacteria; phylum Bacillota; class Negativicutes; order Veillonellales; family Megasphaeraceae; genus Megasphaera; species Megasphaera cerevisiae. The sequence goes on along the minus strand of NZ_LEKT01000007.1, from coordinate 38,141 downwards.
GGGCAACTTCAGGGTCGCTGCCGTGGTCGGAAAAATATATCATAGCGTCCAGATTCAAATTTTCCCTGGCATAGTTATATACCTGGGACAGGAACCAGTCCGTATACAGTACTGTATTATCAAAATCAGCTTCTTGGTTGAGTTTACCGTCGTTGAATTTTTGAAATTCTGCAGGATATCGGTTGCGATATTCAATATGACTGCCCATGACGTGGAGGACTATAAAATTTTTTTCTTTTGGGTTTACTTTTTTTAAAAACTGCAGTAGAACCCCATCTAATGTGGATTCCTTCAAATCGCGGTCAACCCATTCTGAAACATCGGCTGTTTTGGCGACAAGGGTGATCGGCGTATCGGCAACGCCAACGGAACCTTGATTACTGAACCAATAGGTTTTATAGCCCGCTTTTTTTGCCATATCAATAATAGAAATAGATTGATTAAATTCCTTATTATTATAAAAATTAGCTTCTGTCAGTGCATGTTCGAGAACCGGCACGGTATACCAGACACAGGCATAGGCATTAGTAAACAACGTAAAATCAGGATTGGATTTCATAGACGTAAGCCAAGGAGTATTCGCTACGTGGTCAGGATTATAGGCGTTCATCAAAGTGCGTGTTTCTGATTCACCGATAACTACGATGACTGTATTAGGGTAATCTGCTGGATTTAATTGCACTGCCTGAAGATTAGCAAATTTGCTGTCGTGATTTTCTGCATATAGATCGGATCGTTTCATGTAGTCGTGCGTATCTAAAAATGTACGGATAGGAAAAGCTTCCGGGAAAATTTCTTCTCCCAGTGCGCCGACAGACGGAAAAATAATCAGCAGAGATAAAAGCGGCAGCATTTTTTGATATACCGCCGTTTTAGGGAGCGTGTTCTGCCTGTAATTGGCCGTATACAGCCCGATGATGATAGCTGCTAATAATAAGACGATAAAGGTGATTTTCATGAGTCCCAAGGAATGGAAATATTCCAGAGTTTCAGCCGGACCGGTTTGGAAAATAAGCAAGGCGCCGGAAGTTGTGATACTTGAATGATACAGGGCAAAATATACCCACTGGAGGGCAATAATAAAAAAAGAGCAAAATTGCAGAATCAACATGATAACAGCACTCATTCTGCGGCCTAAATATTGTTTGAGAAACATATTGATGCAAAATAATATGGCAAAAAGATACAGGCCCACATATATATCATATATATTATTTAAATACAATGTATTTTGATTCAGCAAAGAAATATAACTGAGATACGGGCCGGTAATAATCCAGCCGATACCGATCATCGCGGTCGGCAGAATCGCGGCAAGGGATAAATGACGCCAATAAATGGCCAAAGACAGAACTACGGCGCCCACGGCCGGAATCAGGCCCAGCGTCATATCTTCAATATTATCGGGCCCCATACCGAGAGACACTAGAAACTGCCACTGGATACACAGAGCGTAGATGACGGCAAAAATACACAACAGGTAAAATATAGTGTGGCCTGTTTTTTTTAAGGCAGGGGATGCAGGGGTATTCGCAGATGTAAATTGTTTCGACATTTTGGTGTCTGGAGGAAACATGGCACGGTAACCTTTCTGTAAAACGTGTAAACGTTATGTAAAGTATTTTTATATCGAGATTATTATACATCAAATACAAAAGATTACATAGAGCTAACGGATAAGTTCCTATTAAAAATGCGCATACTTAAAAATAAAAATAAAAAAAGACTTGCAAAACATGTATGGACATGGTAAAATGTTTTTTGTTCGGGGCGTTAAGCGCTTCGGCAATATGAAACGGCCTCGTGGTGTAGCGGTTTAACATGTCGCCCTGTCACGGCGAAGATCGTCGGTTCAAATCCGATCGAGGTCGCCATTTTTTTGCTCAGGTAGCTCAGTCGGTAGAGCAGGGGACTGAAAATCCCCGTGTCGGCGGTTCAATTCCGTCCCTGAGCACCAAAAAAAAATCACATGCGGTTGTGGCGGAATGGCAGACGCGCTACTTTGAGGGGGTAGTGGGTGAAAACTCGTGGGGGTTCAAGTCCCCCCGACCGCACCAAATAAAGATATATATGGTCATTCAGTATGATTGAGGAAATTATAAATCAGGTTCATCCCAAAGGATGAGCTTTTTTTTGTTGCCGGGTACGCAGGGTATTCATATTGACGGATAGGGTATTTGATGGTATCGTATATTTGATATGCTGTGTGTGTAGACATACTGTATTGGCAGAAAAAGATAAACCGCACAGTTTTTGCTGGAGCGGTTGTTTTTATGTGGGGACGGAAAAAGGTGAAGCTATTGGCAAATTTGCATTATGTCATTTTTATGAAGCATTTAATCTCTGGAGAATGTATAGATGAAACGAGTTTTTGCTTTTTAGATGATCCGGAAGAACGGGAACACATTATAGGATATGCGCCTGAAGTGAATGAGAAGAAACCCTACTGGGTCGGATTGTGTGATATTCCCGGAGGTTGTGACTTTGCCTCGGCGGACGAATTGGTTTCTGCAGAGATTTTTGACGGGCAGTCTATACGGGAGCGGTGGAAGAAAATCTTGTTTTTGAATGTCGGTGGTGTCGGTATTGATTGCTGGAAACGATGTTTTGCGTATGACAGGGAGTAAATAGTGCTGCCGGGTATTGTCCGTATCGGAATTAGAAATGCAGAGAAGGTGTTGGTGGATAGAATGGATAAAGAACATGTGTTTTTTGAGAATTATGCCGATACATGGGATCGGGACCGAAAAGAGAATCGGGAAATATTGGCGTATATGATGCGGCTGTCAGAACTTCCGCCTGGAGCACATGTATTAGATGCCGGCTGTGGGACAGGAACACTTATTCCTTATCTTCATGAGGCGGTAGGTGAGCAGGGGATGGTTGAAGCTTTTGATTATTCGCGGCAAATGCTGGACAAGGCGAGAGAAAAATTCAGTCATTTACGCGAGGTTGTTTTTACGGAAGGTAATATTTTAAAATACGATTTTCCTGATCAGTGCTATGATGCCGTTATATGTTTAAACGTATATCCGCATATGGCGGGCAGGGCAAGAGATTTTATACGAAAAATGTACGGCACGCTTAAACGGCAAGGCAGCCTGATCATTATGCATGATATGCCACGACAATGTGTGAACCGCCTCCGGGGAGACAGCGCAGAGGAACCGCCGTGTCTGCTGCCGCCGGTGGATATCTTGGAATCACAGCTTATTGGCTGCGGCTTTTCCGTTGCGATTGCAATGGATACGGCACAATTTTATTTTATAAAGGTAATTAAAGATCAAGAACTGCCATATGCGCAATATGTGGATGAAGATACGGAGCTGCCGGCAGTGTCTCAGATACATACCGGCGGGCATGTACCTCACCGGCACAATCATACACAGACGAAAATGGTGATGAACCGGCTGGCTCGCATCAGCGGCCATCTGGAGGCAATTAAGCGAATGGTTGACGAAGGCCGGGATTGCAGCGAGGTGCTTATGCAGCTGGCTGCCGTCGATTCAGCTATTGTCAGTGTCAGTAAGGTCGTTTTAAAGGATCATATAGATCATTGTATTGTGGATGCGGTACGGGAGAATAATGTGGAAGCTATTGAAAATCTGAAAAAATCCATTAGTACTTTTATAAAATAAACATATTCAATACGTGCATCACATGCGGTGAATATGATATAATCAAACTATTAAAGTCTATGTACTTGAAGGGGGTGATACTATGCAGTTTCGCGTTTTAGTAGGAGATATAACAAAATGGAAAGCGGATGCTATTGTAAATTCGGCGAGTTCCACGCTGCTTGGTGTAAGCGGGATGGATAATAAAATTCATCGGGCCGGCGGCATTTCGTTGACGGCAGCCTGCCGGGCGCTGAAGGGGTGTGCTGAAGGCGAGTCCAAGATGACCTTCGGCTATAAACTGCCGGCAAAATATGTAATTCATACAGTGGGACCGTATTGGATTGGCGGTAAGCGGGGTGAAGAGGACACCTTGATCTCATGCTATAGGAAAAGTATTTATATGGCAGAAGAAAAGAAGCTGCGGCATATTGCATTTACATCCATTAGTACGGAAGATAAGCGGTATCCTCTGCAGCGGGCGGCAGCAGCTGTTGTGCCTGTGATTTTGACGGAAGGGGAAGGCCTGAACCGTATTGATCTGGTTTGCATTGATGAAGATATGCAGGCGATTTATACAAAAGCGGCTGTTTTCTTTTGGCTGCAGCACTTAAATGATGCGGATAAGAACGAAATAGGGCCTATGGTAGAGGAAGCAATGATATCCCTGGTTATGCTGCGTGTTTGCGAAACGGATCCGGATCCGATCATTATGGCTGAAAAAATACGCAGCATGAAACGGGCACTGCGCCCGTTTTTGGATATGAGCCAGCCGCGCAGCATTATTGATATTGAAAAAGCGGCGGATATTGTTATGAAATCATATGATGAAGGGATTGCGGAATATGAGCTTTGATGGAGAGGGCGCAGGTTCTCATGCCGCGGTATTCACGCTGACATGTCCGGCTTGCAAGGGAACGGGAACCTTTCATACATGGGATTGTATTGACGGTACGAGGGATCCGGCATTGCGTCTGCGTATTTTGACGGACGAAACCTTGTTTTTTTACGAATGCCCTCATTGCAAGGCTCAGATTCATATGGAAAGTCCCTGCCTGTACATTGACCGAAATCAAAAATACATGGTTTGGCATATACCGGATCTGACGGTACCCGTGACCTCGCAGGAAGTATGTGATTTTCTGGGACAGCCGTCTTTTGATGATTATACCTGCCGCGTTGCCCTTACTTGGGGAGAGTGGAGGGAAAAGATCATTGAAATGGAAAGCGCATATGACGATCGGATATATGAAATTATTAAGTTCGGCGCCTATCAGCTTATAAAGGAAGAAGATAGGCAACGGCTTCTGTTGGAAGCCTATCATCTTGATTATGCGGATGAAAGTCGGCGGTCAGATCAGCTGGCACTCGTTTTCATGCAGGAACATCAAAAGGGAATGGGATATACCTATGAAATTACTTCGAAAGTGCTGGAAGTGACACGGGATATCTTTATGCCCTTATTGGAACGTCTTTCTGCTGTAAGTGAAAAGGCGGCATTTGAACGACGGGGATATGCCTGGGCACAGCACTTTATGACATATGCTATGAAGGCAGCTTCCGCCGGTAACGGCCGGGAAGCATATGGACAGCTTATTGGGTTTTGGATACAAACGCTGGGGCAGGAACTGTTTCATGCAGATATTAAAATGCCGGAATCACAGCAGAACAAAATATGATAAATACAGGGCCGGTTTTCCTTGCAGGGGAGACCGGTTTGGCACATTTTGCACATTCAGAGATAGGCTCTTTAAAGAGGCATCTGATGAGATACTGGTGATTGTTTACGATCTGCTGGCTTAGTGGGACAAATACGCAACCGCAATAAAATTTTTGGTTGAATGTATATACTATACTGATCCTGTATTGTATAATGAGGGTACAGTATCATTGTTTTGACAGGCGACATTTTGCAATGCAGAAAGTCGCATATACTGGCTGTCAATGTCAGATACAAGGAGGATAGCATATATGAAAGATGTCAGAATAGAACAAATTACAGGAAGAGAAATAATTGATTCCCGCGGTAATCCTACCGTTGAAGCGGATGTTCTTCTTACCGACGGAACTGTCGGCAGAGGCTCTGCGCCTAGCGGAGCGTCGACAGGACGGTTTGAAGCACTTGAGCTTCGAGACGGGGATTCACGGCGGTATGGCGGCAAAGGCGTGTCTCAAGCTGTCGCACATATACAGAAGGACATACAAAATGTATTAAAAGGAGTAAGTCCGTTTGATATCTATCATATTGATCAGGTGATGATCCGGACAGATGGAACGACTGATAAGTCTGGATTGGGAGCCAATGCGATGCTGGCCGTGTCGATTGCCTGCGCAGCAGCGGCTGCGCAGTCGCTGCAGATCCCTTTATACAGATTTTTGGGTGGTATTAATGGCAACCGGCTGCCGGTTCCTATGATGAATATATTAAATGGCGGGGCCCATGCGGCGAATACTGTCGATGTGCAGGAATTTATGATTATGCCGGCAGGTGCGCCTTCATTTCGGGAAGGGCTGCGCTGGTGCACGGAAGTATTTCATGCCTTATCTGGTATTTTAAAAGCCAAGGGCCTGGCAACCTCTGTAGGTGATGAAGGCGGTTTTGCGCCGGATTTGGCCAGTGATGAAGAGGCGCTTCAATATATTTTGGACGCAGTTGAAAAAGCAGGCTATACGCCGGGAACAGATTTTGTCTTGGCCATTGATGCTGCGGCCAGCGAATGGAAGGGAGCTAAGCCCGGTGAATATGTATTGCCGAAAAACGGGCAGGCCTTTACCTCTCAGGAGCTGACTGCGCATTGGCGGCACTTGGTGGATGCGTATCCCATTTATTCAATTGAAGATGGGTTAGATGAAGAGGATTGGGATGGCTGGCAGATTTTGACAAAAGAGCTGGGGCAGCGTGTTCAGCTTGTAGGCGACGACTTGTTTGTTACGAATACGGAACGTTTAGCCAAGGGGATTTCTCTTGACTGCAGTAATGCTATTTTGATAAAGCTGAATCAGATAGGAACCGTGTCGGAAACGATGGAAGCTGTTAAGTTGGCGCAGCAGTCGGGGTACCGTGCAATTGTATCTCATCGATCCGGGGAAACCGAGGATACGACGATTGCCGATTTAGCTGTTGCGTTGAATACGTGCCAGATCAAATCTGGTGCTCCTAATCGAAGTGAACGGGTAGCTAAATATAACCGTCTTTTACGAATTGAAGAAGAATTGGGCGATGGTGCCATGTACCCTGGATTTCAGGCTTTTGGGAAAATATAGATATGGAAACAGTCTCTGCCGGGCAGAGACTGTTTTTTTTATTTACGAACTTGTTAGAATTAATTGACATTACGACTAATTTGACAGATAATTAATAATTAAAAGAAAAAAATATAAGTAAGGAGTGTCAGATATGTTTTCTTATATAAGACACATGGTTTCAGCAGCCGTATTTATGGCGGCATTCATGATATGCACGGCGGCGTTCGCCTCTGTGCAGGCGGCAGTGCCGTCTACCATTGCGGAATCGGCATGTATGATTGATGTTGATTCTGGTAAAATTTTATATCAGGTGAATCCTACAAAGTGGATTCACCCGGCGAGCACCACTAAAATTGTGACGCTGATTACTGCTTTGGATCAGGGGAAAGATAAACTGGATCAGCCGCTTAATATTTCTCAAGAAGCGGCTGATACTGAACCGTCTGTATTGGGGATTGCTCCCGGTGACCGTCTTACAGTGCGTGAAGCATTGCGGGGAATGATGGTCGTATCGGGAAATGATGCCGCTGTTGCGGTGGCAGAAACTCTGGGCGGGTCCGTAGCTGGCTATGCCGGGATGATGAATAACGAGGCGGTAAAAATGGGGGCCGCTCATTCGCATTTTGTCAATCCTAACGGGCTGACGGCTGCACGGCATTATACGACAGCCGTGGATATGGCTAAAATGGCTGCGTATGGAATGAAAAACTTTCCTGAATTTCGCTATATTGTAAGCTTACCAGCTTATGATGTAAAATATTTGGATGGACGGCCTTCTAAACATGTCACGACAACAAACCGTTTTTTAATAAGCGGCTATGCAGGGGCCGATGGAGTCAAAACGGGGTTTACGAATGCTGCCGGAGATTGTTTGGTAGCAGCAGCAACTCGGAATGGGCATACATTGGTTTTGGCGTTGTTCAATGATGATGATCGTTGGGAGGATGCACCGGCTATTCTTGATTATGGATTCCGAAGATTACAAACGGGGAAATAGTATTTTCGGAAATATTGCAACGAGGGGGAATTTATATGGCGCACATTTTGACAATTGAAGATGACAGCATGATTGCCGCATTGGAGCGAGATTTTTTGGAAGCAAGCGGTTTTGAAGTTACCGTTGCCATGAGTGGCAAAGAAGGTTTGAAGGTATTTGACGGGGGAGCGATTGATGCTGTGCTGCTTGATGTGGGGCTGCCAGATACCGATGGATTTTCCGTTTGCAGGAAGATTCGCGACATCAGTAACGTTCCGATTATTTTTATCACAGCAAGGGGGAGTGATGAGGATAAAATAAAGGGATTGGGATTAGGTGCCGACGATTATATTGTCAAACCGTTCAACCCGTCGGAAATGACGGCGCGGCTGAAAGCGCATTTGGATATACATCAACGGCTGTTGGGGGCACGGCCGCAGGCGTTGGATGAAAATAAGCCGGATATTCAGGTTGAAGATCTGCGTATATATATCAAACGGCATCAAGTCTTCCGTGGTAAAAAGGAAATTATGCTGACAGGAAAAGAATTTAACCTGCTGTTATTTTTAGCCCGGCATCCCAATCAAGTATTTTCTAAGAAATATCTTTTTGAAATGATTTGGCATCTTGACGCATTGGGAGAATTGGCAACCGTTACCGTTCATGTAAATCGCCTGCGGGATAAGCTTAATGAAATAAAACCGGAATTTACGGCTATCGAAACCGTTTGGGGAAACGGGTATCGGTTTAGAGTCGAAGAATAAGTAACAGTAAATAAAAGAAGCTGCCTCCATATAGAGACAGCTTCTTTTATTTACTGTTACGGTATTTACGATACGTAGTTTTTAAAAATTATCGTTTTTCAATTCAAAGAAAGCCTGCGGATGCGCACAAACTGGACATACCTTAGGAGCGACATCACCTTCATAAATGAAGCCGCAGTTACGACAGATCCAAGTTTTCTTTTCTGGTTTTTTGAAAGCCGTGCCGTTTTCAATATTTGCCAAAAGGGCAAGGTACCGTTCTTCATGATGCTTTTCGATTTCAGCTACTTTTTCAAAAAGGTACGCAATATTGTTGAAGCCTTCTTCCTTAGCTTCTTTGGCAAATGTTGGATACATTTCAGTCCATTCATAATGTTCGCCGGCAGCTGCGTCCTTCAGTGCGTTGATATCGTCAGGCATACCATCGTGGAGCAATTTGAACCAAAGCTTAGCATGTTCTTTTTCATTATTAGCCGTTTCTTCAAAGAAGCCCTTTATTTGTTCATACCCTGCTTTTTTTGCAACACTGGCATAATACGTGTATTTGTTTCTGGCCATCGATTCACCGGCAAATGCTGCTTCTAAATTCTTTTCTGTTTTGCTTCCTTTTAATTCCATAATACATACCTCCTCAAAAAAATAGTTACAATGATTAAATGCAATAGTATTGTCTGAAGAATTTCTCCAAACCTTGCTGACAAGTTCATTATAATACATCATCAATATAAAATCAACAGATAATAATTATTTTTTGATAATAAAATCTAAGAAAAAAACAACCATGTCATATAACAAAATGTTAACGGCTGGATTTATTGTTTTGGACGGTATCCGCATTTTTATCTGTTGCACGACTGGAAGAAGAACGGGATGAAGATGAAGCCTGGGGTTGAGACGAGCGCGTTTCCTGACGTGAGCTGCCCGTGTGAGCAGGTTCCGTACGGGATGAAGATACGGTGTCGCTGAATTTTGATTCAATAGTATCTTGAGTATCTGCTGCACTGTCCTTCACATCTCCGTATTTTTCCTTAAATTTGTTTTCCAGTTCCTGTGCCCGTTCAGGATACATTTTTTTTAATTTAGCCAATAGCTCATCCTTGCTGGTATTTCCCTTGTTTAAAGCGCCTTGGAGAGCTTTATATTCCTGATAATAGGTAAGCCATTCTTTTAATGGCCCGTAGTCCTTGGTCATAAAAGACTGTAAGCCTAAAAATGAAAATACACATGTCAGAATAAAGCAGATGAGTACTTTTGCCATTATGAATTCCTCCCTGATGAACGTGTGCCTGTACCGCGGGAAGCATCATGGCAGGCTTGACCGGCATAGGAAGTGGTCAAGGCGGCGAACAGGATAGCCAGAACGGTGAATACCATGGTTGTTAGTGAAAGGGTAGGCAAGGGAAGCAGATCTGTGTACAAGAACGCCGGCAGATTGGCAATAGCAATGCAGGCAATAACAGCTGCGGCGACACCGAGATACAGGAAACCGCTCAAGATACCGAAAAGCGTCCCTAAAATATCCAAAAAAGGACTAGCCACTGCTTTTGCTGCCTTGGGGACAGAAGAATCAGTATCCCATTTGAAATCTCTTCCCGTTTCCGCATCTTCTCTATAGGGGTGAGAAGATGCCTGGGGCTGTTGGTAGCGATAGTCGTCTGGTTGATGATAGTACGATTCGCTTTGTTCACGGCGGCGCCGCCGCTCCGGATCCTTTTCCCAGTCATACGGAGCGGCATTCTGCGGTTTATACGATGGCTGGCAATCCGCGGCAGCCGCCAAGCTGGCATTGTCCTCTGGGACAATGGGCTTGCCAATATAATAGCGGTAAATATTTTTTGGATGTCCCAGCTTGCGGCAGACATCTTCTTCTGTTCGCCCCTCCTTTGCACCAAGGCGAAACTGTTCTTCACAGTCTTCCAAAATGCCCTTCAGATCTTCTTTGTCGCTCTTGCGAAAATAATATTTCAAGAGGTCCATAAACTCAATTTTTCTCATATAGTCCTCCTTCCTGCCGCTGCTTTTTTTGCAGCAGCTCATATTGCTGATGATATTTTGCGCCGGTCTGCCACGCAGTAATGCTGATAACCAGTATTGCGATCAATATGATAAATATAAAAAACGATGGCATGGCAGGTAAAAATGCAATGGCAGCCAATGGTTCTTTCTCGACGGCGATACAGAATGCGATCCATACTAAAAGAGCGACGGTTATGAGAGAACAGCATCCGCCGACCGTGTATAATGCGACATATATGTGACGCAGCTTTTGCAGATCTGTTGATGAAGCCAAAACAGATTCCTCCTCGTGTCGTAATGTAGTGAGAACGGCCTTATGATGCCGTTCGCTATCCATTATAGTAACACACAGGGCCAGCCCTTACAAGAGCACCCGTCCCGCGGCGCCCCTATCTTTTACGGCAGTTAGGCTATATAATGAAACATATATAATAAAGGAGTGGTAATACTATGGCTAATTTTGTCCGTTATCATATTGGAGATGTCGTACAGATGAAAAAGGCCCATCCCTGCGGCTCAAATGAATGGGAAGTACTGCGTATCGGTGTGGATTTTGTGGTTCGCTGCTGTGGTTGTGGGCATCGTGTTATGATCCCGCGTCCCAAATTTGAAAAGGCTGTTAAAAAGATTTTGAAATCAGCAGGATCTGATTTATGAAAATTATACGTAAAAATGTAAAAAAATTTGCAAAAGGTATTTTTATTTTTCCAACTTTGTGTTACAATTTACTTCGACAATTTATTACTTTACCGAGATAAAGTAATAAAGAAAATATGCTTTTAATTTAGAGATACAGGAGGTCATAGAATGAACAATAATACATTAGATGGGGTGAAAATGCTTCATCATGATGAAATGCGCAATTATGACCGAATTCAAGGAAAAATTATTTCTGTCATTATGAATCACGGCTGCAAGATTATTGAGACGCCGAGCTTTGAAGATTATGATGTATATCAGCATTTCTTTCCTCATTTACGGCAGCAGATGGTTAAAACCATTGATACGGACGGACGAGTTTTAGTTTTACGACCTGATGTGACGCTGCCGCTCGTGGAAACCGCGGCCCGAGAATTTCCGCGACAGGATCAGCTGCTTAAATTTGGCTATGTCAGCACGGTTTTTCGTGAATATTTTGGACGCAGTACGTATGGAAAGGATTTTCTCCAGGGAGGGATCGAGATATTAGGGGATTCAAGTCCGGAATGTGATGGAGAAGTCATCGTTATGGCCGCAGAAATACTAAAGGCGGTTGGTGTGGAAACTATTCGCATTGATATGGGAACTGCGGCGTATACGCAGGCTTTGTTTGACGGACTGCCCTTGGAAGAAGAACAAAAAGACACGCTGCGAATGTATATGGCCGATAGAAATCTGGTGGCGTGCCGGAAATATATTGCCACCTTGCCCTTGACCGGAGATGCCCGCAGAGCACTTGAAGTGCTGCCCGTATTATTTGGCCCCTATGCGCAGACGCTCAGCAAGGCGCGTGATTACAGTATCAACAGCGGCATGTTAAATGCGCTTTCACGGCTGGAACGAGTCTATGATTATATTTTGTATGCCGGTTTTGCCGGTAAGATACAACTGGATTTCGGATTTGCCAACCGTCTTGATTATTATACGGATATGGTGTTCAAAGTGTACGTAGACGGCGCCTTGTATGATGTGATTGACGGAGGACGGTATGATACGTTGTCGGCACGTTTCGGCGTGGATAGGCCTGCTTGCGGATTTGGCATGAATATTAACTTGCTGTATGAATTTATGAGTGACGCCGGCCTTTTGGCTGATGCTGAACCATCTTTCCAGCTTGCCGTATCGTATACGGCAAGTGACCAGACTGTTATTCGTGATCTTATGAATTGGCGGGCACGGGGATTTCGTGTTGCCGCATATCCTGATTCTTCTTTTATAGATAGTCGTGATTATAGTATTCATGCTATATATCGGAACGGAACGTATTACAAGGACGGGAAGGCTATGACGGCAGAGGAACTGGAAGAATTAATGAGGAGGCTTTAAGATGGCTATTCATATTGCCCTGGCCAAGGGACGTATCCATAAAGCTGTCATGAAATATTTACAGGAAAGCGGCTATGAGTTCCCAACCTATTCAGAAGACAGCCGCAAACTTATTTTTGAAGACAGCAAAAGCATGCTGAAGGTCACACTGGTCAAGTCGCCTGATGTGGCTGTTTATGTCGAACGGGGTGCGGCAGATGTTGGCATTGTTGGCGAAGATGTTCTGGTTGAAGAGGCTTCCGGCGCAGCAGTATATGAAGTTCTTGATCTGGGGATTGGCCGCTGCCGGATGGCGGTTGCCGGTATTGCCGGGAAAAAGGTGGATATGACACGGCGCATTACTATCGGTACGAAATATCCGCGTATTGCCCGGCAGTATTTTGAACAAAATCATCACAGTGTGGATATTATCAAGTTGAATGGCTCTGTTGAATTGGCGCCTCTGGTGGGGTTGTCCGATGTGATCGTCGATATTGTCGAAACAGGAAATACCTTGAAGGCTAATGGACTTGAGGTCCTGCAATATTTTATGGATTTCAGTGCCCGTATGATCTGCAATCCCGTATCGTTTAAAATCAAATATAGTGAAATACAGCAGCTGATGAAGGTTATTCAGCAGAAAGAATTGGAAGTATAATAGGGGGCGTATAACGTGGAATGGATAGATGTACCCAATAACGGATTGTCTCTGCGGGAAATTCGTTGTATTACGAAACGGGATCAGGCTGAAAATGCCGATATTCGTGAAAGCGTGGAACATATTTTGCAGGACGTACAGCTGCGGGGGGATGACGCGGTACGAGAGCTTACGGAAAAGTTTGACGGGATCAGACTGGAAACCTTTCTGGTCTCTGATCGTGAAATTGAAGAAGCGACAAAAAAAATTGGTCCTGAAATGATTGCGGTGCTGCAGGAAGCAGGAGACAACATTCGGGCATATCATCAGCGTCAGACGCAGCAGAGCTGGCTGGAAACCTTTCGTCCCGGCGTCCGCCTCGGTGCTAAATTCACACCGATTCAGCGTGTGGGCGTCTACGTGCCGGGCGGAACGGCCGCATACCCGTCGACAGTCCTGATGGATATTATTCCCGCGCATGTGGCCGGAGTACCTTCGATTGCGGTGTTTACGCCGCCTGCTAAGGACGGTACTGTCAATCCCTATGTACTGGCGGCAGCGCATATTGCCGGAGCTACAGAAATTTATAAGGTTGGCGGGGCTCAGGGGATTGCTGCCGCGGCCTTTGGCACGGAAAGTATTCCGCCCGTATTTAAAATTGTCGGACCGGGTAATGCATATGTAGCAATGGCGAAACGGCTCGTTTTCGGTACGGTGGGCATTGATATGATTGCCGGTCCCAGTGAAGTTGGAATATTGGCTGATCACACTGCCAATCCTGTGTGGGTCGCCGCTGATTTGCTGGCACAGGCGGAACATGATCGCCGGGCCGCGGTGTTTCTCGTCACGCCGAGCGCATCTTTTGCCGGTGAAGTGGAGCTGGAGGTGCAGCGGCAGCTGGAAGAACTTCCGCGAAAGGAAATTGCTGCGGCTTCCATTGAAAATCACGCTAAAATTTTTATTACAAAAGACAGAATGCAGGCTGTAGAGATTATGAATCTTATTGCTCCGGAACATCTGGAAATTGATTTTCCGGATGCGGAAACCTATATCGATCAAATCGTCAATGCCGGGGCGATTTTTATTGGTGCATATACGCCGGAACCGATCGGAGATTATTTTGCTGGGCCCAATCATACACTTCCGACGATGGGAACCGCTGCCTTTTCGTCGCCTCTTGGCGTATATGATTTTATTAAACGCAGCAGTCTTCTCCAATATGATAAAAAAGCCTTTATGGCTGTGGCAGATCAGGTTATGCGTTTTGCCGACGTAGAAGGATTACAAGCACATGGATTGGCAGTAAGGAGGAGAATTGATGAATAATGCATGGCTTCGTGATACGATTCGTGATTTTGAACCGTATAAAGTGCCGGAAATAAAAGAAAATACTGTTATTAATGCCAATGAAAGTCCTTACAATATTTTTGATTTTCCTAATGTTAAGGTTGACTTTTTATCTCGCTTGGAAAAGAGACCGCTCTATCACTATCCGAATCCCTTTGCGGAGGAGCTGCGGACGGCGCTGGGAGAATATGTGTCGCGCCGGGCAGATGAAATTCTGGTAGGCAATGGCGGTGATGAAATTATCAGTCTTATTTTGAACACCTTTATGAATGCCGGAGATACGCTGCTCATCCATACCCCAACCTTTGATGTATATGAAATAGACGGCCAGGTGCTGGGAGCCAATGTTGTCAAGGTTCCCGATCTGGAAGGATTTAAACGGGATAGAAATACGTTTTTGCGCAGGGTAACGGAATTGCGGCCGAAGATAACGATGTTGTGCAATCCCAATAACCCGACGGGAGAATTGCTGCCGCTGTCGTTTTTGGAGGAGGTATTAAAGGCTTCGTCCAATCCCGTGGTTATTGACGAAGCTTATTTGGAATTTTCCGGTCAGGAAAGCATTATTTCACAGCTGGATCAATATGATAATCTGATCGTTATCAGGACCCTGTCCAAGGCTTTTGGCCTTGCCGGCATGCGTATTGGCTATGCGGTCGCGCAGCAGGATGTTATTGCGGCCCTGTCTCTGACCAAGCTGGTGTACAATATGAATAATATGTCACAGCTTCTGGGACTTTCCGCTATGGCATACCGTGATGAAATTTTGCAGCACAATATACCGCCGACAATACAAGGGCGGGAATATCTTATGGCGGCTCTTCGCAAGCTGGACGGTGTGACCGTATATCCCAGTGTCACTAATTTTGTCCTGGTTCATGTTCCAGACGGGCCGGCCATGGTTAGAGCGCTCAGTCAGGCTGATATCTGTGTCCGGTTTTATAAAGCGCCGGAGCTCGAAAACTGCTTGCGCATTACGGTGACCACTATGGACGTCATACGCCGTGTTATTTCTGTTTTCCAAAGGGAGGTAGTACCATGCGCAGCGCTCAAATAGAACGGGAGACAGCAGAAACGCAGATTGCTGTTTCCCTTAATCTGGACGGAACAGGGCTTTTTGCCGGAACGACGGGCGTCGGCTTTTTTGATCATATGATGAATCTGCTGGCCTGCCACAGCGGCATTGATATTTCTCTTCACGTCGACGGAGATCTGGATGTGGACACGCATCATACGCTGGAGGATTTGGCCATCGTATTTGGCGATGCCCTGACAGAGGCGTTGGGAGATAAAAAGGGAATCAACCGCTACGGTATGTTTTACTGCCCTATGGATGAAGCGCTGACGCGGATTGTTATTGATTTGAGCGGCCGTCCGTATCTGGTATATGATGTCAGGCTCGGCGTCGAACGTATTGGTACTTTTGAAACAGAAATGCTGCGGGAATTTTTGTATGCAGTATCTGTTCACGGACGCATGAATCTCCATGTGACAAATTTGTACGGGGAAAATGCCCATCATATTGTGGAATCCGTTTTCAAAGGGTTAGGTCATGCTTTAAAAGAGGCAATCCGCATTGAAGGCGATGAAAACAGCGTTCTCTCGACAAAAGGGGTGTTGTAATAATGAAAATAGCGGTTATTGATTATGAAGTCGGCAATTTGGCGAATGTGTATAACGCATGGCTGCGTCTTGGCGTGGAGGCACAGATCACACGCGACCCTGCTGTTATCCGCAGTGCGGATATGATAGAACTTCCCGGTGTCGGTGCTATCCGTGACGCCATAGGTAATCTGGAAAAATTTGATCTGGTGCCGTTACTGCAGGAACAGGTTCATGCCGGTAAATTCTTTATGGGCATCTGCTTGGGGATGCAGGCATTGTTTGAAACGGATTACGAAGGAGGAACCTATAAAGGGCTGGGCTTTTTGCCTGGTGAAATTGTCCCTTTTCATACGCGGCTGAAGGTACCTCATATGGGTTGGAATGAACTGGAATTTAAGCAGTCTCATTGGCTGCAGAAGAATCTTCCGGCTCACCCGTACGTATATTTTGTCCATTCCTATCATAAATCGCCGGTAGATACGCCCGATGTCATTGCTGTCGCTGATTATGGACAGCCTGTACCGGCTATCTGCGGTAAAGATAATGTGCTGGGGATGCAGTTTCATCCTGAAAAAAGCGGCCGTGTAGGTGCTCAGCTTCTGCAGAATATTCTTGACTACGTACAGAAGAAAGGATGAGATCATGATCGTATTTCCGGCAATAGATATACAAAATGGGCATGCCGTCCGACTTCGTCAGGGTATTAAGGATGACAGTACGACGTATTTTGATGATCCAGTAGAAGCTGCTGTGAAATGGTGCAGCGAAGGAGCTGTTTTTCTGCATGTCGTTGATTTAGACGGAGCTTTTTCCGGTAGCCGGTGTAATACCGGTGTCATTGGCCGTATTTGTGAAGCTGTGAATATTCCGGTACAGGTAGGCGGCGGTATCCGCAGTGAGGAAGCTATTAAAACATATTTGGAAAAGGGTGTTAATCGTGTGATTATCGGTTCCAAGGCGGTGGAGGATGAAGCGTTTATTACCGCGATGGCACAAACCTACGGATCATCGCTGGCCGTATCTATTGATGCGAAGGGCGATACGGTAGCCACGCGGGGCTGGGTCAGTGGCAGTAATAAAAAAGTGCTTCCCTTTGCTCAATTTCTTTTATCTATTGGCGTCAGGACAATCGTATATACTGATATCAGTCGGGATGGCATGCTGACTGGCCCGAATATGAATATGCTTTCGCAGCTGCAGCAGCTGCCTTTTATCCGGCTGATTGCTTCGGGAGGCATGAGCAGTATTGATGATTTAAAGGCACTGGAGGCTCTTCATATGTATGGGGCGATTACAGGCAAGGCCTTGTATGAGGGCAGGATTACGATGGAACAAATTCGTGCGTTGGGGGGAATATAGAATGCTGGCAAAACGTATTGTGCCCTGCCTGGATGTACGCGACGGACGCGTCGTCAAGGGCAAGCAGTTTAAACATATACAGGATGTGGATGATCCTGTCAAATTGGGAAAATATTATTCGGATCAGATGGCTGATGAACTGGTTTTTTATGATATTACGGCGACCCATGAACAGCGTCATATTTTTATTGATGTCGTCCGTGCCGTAGCGGAGACGATCAATATCCCGTTTACCATCGGCGGCGGTATCAGCAGCATTGACGATTTTCATCAGGTTCTGCGGGCCGGTGCTGATAAGGTGTCGGTCAATTCCTCGGCAGTCCTGCGCCCTGAGCTTATTCGGGAAGCAGCACAGCGGTTTGGCAGCCAGTGTGTTGTGCTTTCCATAGATGCCAAGCGGGATGGCAAGGGCAGCTGGCAGGTTTATGTGGAAGGCGGACGTAAAAACACGGGTATTGATGCCATCGCCTGGGCCAAGCAAGGTGTTGCCCTCGGCGCTGGTGAAATTTGCATGAATTCCATGGATTCAGACGGTGAAAAAGCCGGGTTCGATCTGGAATTGAACCGCCGCATGGCAACAGAGCTGCCGGTGCCGATTATTGCTTCCGGCGGTGCCGGTACCATGGAGGACTTTAAAAATGTTTTTGATGTCGGTGTAGACGCCGCACTGGCAGCGTCCGTTTTCCATTTCGGTCAGATCGATATCCCCGATTTGAAACAATACTTGAAAGGGCAGGGAATTGCCATGAGAGGGGCAGAAAAATAATGGATACAGTGGAACTTACAGAGATACGGTTTAATGCGCACGGCCTCGTTCCGGCAGTCATTCAGGAAGCCTGCAGCGGTGAAATACTGATGGTTGCCTATATGAGCGTTGAATCGCTGCAAAAAACCATCGAAAGCGGCAACACTTGGTTTTACAGCCGCAGCCGGCAGTGCCTGTGGCATAAGGGAGAAACGTCGGGGCATTTTCAAACCGTTCGGGCTATATTTGTTGACTGCGATGCTGATACACTTTTGATACAGGTAGATCAGACTGGCGCCGCCTGCCATACGGGCCACAAGTCATGCTTTTTCCGCCGTCTGGCCGGATGGGACGGAGACTATACGGGAAATTTATCTGTTTTAGCGGAATTAAAAAACGAAATCAAAGAAAAAAGCATCCATCCGACAGAGAAGTCTTATACGGCCTATCTGCTGCAAACGGGGATTGATAAGATCTGCAAGAAAATCGGTGAAGAGTCGTCGGAGGTTATCATTGCCGCCAAAAATGCCGCTGCCGTTACGGAAGAGGCATCACCGGAAGCTGAAAATCTGCGGCTTGAAGTGTGCAAGGAATCTGCTGATTTGCTGTATCACCTGTCTGTCGTATGGGAAGCGACGGGCGTGGATATCAACGACGTAATGAAAATATTGGAGGAGAGGTCTCACGTCAAGGACAATAAAAAGACCGTGGGCCATTTAGATAAGACGTTTTGAGGAGAGCCATGAAAAAGGTTATTTTTGATGTAGACGGTGTACTTCTTAGTGAAAAACGCTATTTTGACGTATCAGCCCTTGTGGTTTGGGAATGGTACTACAGTAGGAATTTTATGCATTTAGGGCGGGAAATCGTAGAAGCGGAGTTGACAGATGGGGAAATCAATGCGCTGCGGGCCCGTTTCTGGAAAAATGATGAAATCCTGACCTGGCTTAAAGGGCATGGTGTCAACAGCAATTGGGATATGGTACATGCCCATATTGTGGTCACCCTGTGGCTGCTGCTGGAGCAGTATGTCCGGGATAACGGCGGGCCGGTACAGGCTTCGCTGAACACCATGGCCGATGTGCAGGCATGGGGAGATGTGCTGCAGGGATATGCCGTTCCCGAGGCCGCTCAGGTATTGGAACAACTAGTGGCGACGGTCCCGGAAGCTGCCGGAAAGAATGAAGTCTTTGCATGCATCACTGGGGCTGCAGCGGCATCACTGGGGCCGGATACGGCACAGTGGACACCGCTGGGATCGCCTCTGTGGAATATGCATTTTGAAGCTTTTCAAGAATGGTATTTCGGCGATGCATTATACACGCAGACCTATGGGAAAAAACCATATGCTCCGGGAAAACTGGGCTTTTTGCGCCGTGAAGAACCGTTGGGAACGGCGGCAGGGATTTGCCATATGTTTCAGGAATTGAAACGCCGTGGGTATGAGATTGCCATTGCCACGGGGCGTTCGCGTATGGAATTGCAGGTTCCTTTTGAAACCTATGGCTGGCTTGCGGAATTTGATCCCCGCTATGTCGTCACGGAGACCGATGTGGAGGAAGCATCGAAGATGCTGCATATGTCTCTGGGCAAGCCTAATCCATTTGGCTACTATGCCGGTGCTTTCGGCAAATATCCCGAGCGGTATGCCGATTACGTCAGTCATCCTGACGATTACAAAGAAGGAACCTATTGCATCGTCGGCGATTCCCTGGCGGATGTGTGGTGTGCCAAGGCGATGGGGGCCGTCATGATCGGTACCCTGACGGGCCTGGATGGTCCGGCGGCACGGGCTATGTTTGAAAAAGAAAAAGCCGACTATATCGTCGGCTCGGTAGAACAGATCTTGGATATTTTGCAGTAACGCATTCTTCAATGCCTAAATCGATAGAAAAAGACACATCGCACGATGTGTCTTTTTTTGTGTGGTGCGCCCGGCATGGGCAGTGATCAGATAATGCAAGTACTGCGCATTAACGCATGGGATAGGATTCGATTGCCTAAGAAATGCTGTTCCTGCAGGTGGGTTGAGCTTATTGATTTTTAGTGTAATAAATCAACATGCTCAGGTATGCCGTCGCCGAATCAATGTTTTGGTACGAGTGCGGAGCGTCGGCAAAAAAACGCAGAGAATCGCCCTCGCCAAGTTGAAACGTCTTTTCTGCCGTAATGATTTCGACTCGACCTGAGAAAACCGTTATGTATTCTTCCGTGCCGGCCATGTGGGGGCGGGCAGACAAGAAACCATGCGGCTCGATTTGAATGCGGTAGGTCTCGAAAAGCTTGTCTTCCTGAAATGGAAATGCTGGATAGTTGATGTATTTGCCATCGTCTTCTACTAAGGGAGCAACGTCTTCTGCCCGAATGATGAGCGGCTCTTGATTGTGATTTTCTACAAGAGATGTAAAGGATACCTTGTAGCCGTTGGCAATTTTCCAGAGTACGGAAATTGTCGGATTGACCTCGCCTTTTTCAATTTGCGCAAGCATGCTGCGGGATACTTCTGTCTGCTTAGCGGCTGCGTCTAAGGTAAGTTTTTTATTTTCCCGGATAGTTTTAACATTCTTGGCAATACGGTTTTGTAATTGCATAACTCCTCCCATTGACAATAAAATAGACTAATAATACAATATATTGTATTATTAGTCTATTTTATCATTGCTAGATAGGGAGGTCAATATGATGTTTAATTGGTGGCTTTTTTTATCCTACGCTATTGTCACAGCCGTCACGCCGGGGCCGAATAATCTGATGTCTTTGTCTAATGCAGCCCGCTTTGGGTTTCGCAATTCTTTTCCCTTTAATTTGGGGATTTGGGCAGGCTTTTCACTCGTTATGATTGTATGCACGTTTTTCTGCAATACCCTCTCGTCACTGCTTCCGGCAGTGGAACTGCCAATGTTGATTGCCGGTGCGGCGTATTTATTGTGGCTGTCATGGAAAACTTTTCAATGTTCTTCTCTCACAGAAGCGGATAGTTCGGGTCATGGTTTTGGGTCAGGTCTGGTACTGCAGTTTATCAATCCCAAAATCTATATTTATGGTATCGTTTCGATGGAAGCATATATCTTACCCTATTATCAAGGTCAATGGGAGTCGCTTTTTTTCTTTGCCATGCTGTTGGCCTTTATTGGTTTCGTATTTACATTAGGCTGGGCTCTGTTCGGTTCCATGTTTACCTTTTTGTTCAGCCGGCACGCCAGGATGACCAATACGATCATGTCTATGCTGTTGGGGTACTGTGCCATTTCCTTATTTCTGTAAAAAAAGACCGTATAGGCCATGGCGTGCTGTCTCCAGAGAAAATTATTTTAAAGGATTTCCTGCCATCCTTTTACGTCGGTGATGCCAAGCCCCGGCGCATTGGGGAGGATGAGAGTATCTTTTTCATAACAAATACCGCCGGAAATGGGATCGCCGGTCATGAGGTCGGCAGCGTCCAGGTCGTTTTTCGTGATGACAGATACTCCCGCTGACAGGCTGGCGGCAGCGGTGATGCCAATTTTACTTTCCAGCATGCAGCCCATCATGCATTCGATGCCGGACGCGGCAGCCAGTGCGGCGATTTGTGCAGCTGGGCCGAGGCCGCCGGCTTTCATGAGCTTGATGTTGATGAGATCGCAGGCCCGCATGGATACCAGTCGGAAGACATCGTGCGGGCTAAATGCCGATTCGTCGGCCATGATCGCTGTCGTAACATGATCGGTTACCCATTTTAAGCCATCCAGGTCATAAGCCGATACAGGTTGTTCGATGAGTTCAATATCAAGGCCTGCGTCTTCTAATGTCCGAATCGTGCGCACGGCCTCTTTGGCAGACCAACCCTGGTTGGCATCGAGACGCAGGGCAACACGAGGACCCACGGCTTGACGGACGGCCCGGATGCGGGTCAGGTCCCGGGTGGCGTCTATGCCGACTTTAAGTTTGAGACAATGGTACCCTGCGTCGATGGCACAGCGGGCATCTGCGGCCATTTCATTTGGCTCGTTGATGCTGATAGTCAGATCAGAAGGAATGCACTGACTCTTACCTCCGAAAAAACGGTATAATGGCAAGCCGTAGTGCTTGCCGAACAAGTCGTGGACAGCTATATCCACTGCGGCTTTGGCTGATGTATTGTGTACCATTGACATTTGGATGCGTTGGAGGATCGTTTCGCGATGATCGATGTCCATGCCGATAATGGCCGGAAGGATAGTGTTTTGGATAGCTTCGGCTGCGGACTTATGGCTGTCGCCGGTAATGACTACTGTTGCCGGTGCACTGCCCAAGCCGGTGATTCCTTCGTCAGTATGAACTTTTATGACGATATCTTCTGCCGTGGTTACCTGACGCAGCGCTGTCTTGAAAGGACGCTTTAAAGGAATGATAAGCTTGC
The DNA here is from genome assembly GCF_001045675.1 of Megasphaera cerevisiae DSM 20462. Lineage (GTDB taxonomy): Bacteria > Bacillota > Negativicutes > Veillonellales > Megasphaeraceae > Megasphaera > Megasphaera cerevisiae. Next base: position 15,447 of record NZ_LEKT01000007.1, on the reverse strand, counting down.
CGATTGAAATGCCGGTTATTTTCATCTGTATCACCTGTGCTTTCATTAAATAGTAATATATAGTATTGTAGGCGATTTTTTATGAATTTTCAAATCCGGAGTACATTGACACGTTCCCGCATATTTTCTATAATAATACAAGTGTCACAGGCTGATTTCGCAGGGAATCAGCTTATTTTTTAGAAGGCAGAAGGAGGTACACCATGCGGTTACGGAGAAAACCTTGGATTGACGAGGCGATTAGAGAATACGATTCTTTCGTCCATTTGACGGGCTGCGAGGCCTGTAAAGGAAAATGGCACAGTCTTTTTGCCAATCCCAACGCTCCCTTGTGGGTGGAATTGGGCACCGGTAAGGGGAATTTTATTTCCCAGATGGCGGAAATCCATGGCGGCGTCAATTTTATCGGCATAGAGATTCAGATCGGCGTCCTGTATTATGCGGGTAAGAAATGTGCCGAACGGAGTTTAAACAATGTTCATCTCCTGCGCTTTGACGTGGGACGGCTGGAGGATATTTTCGCGCCTGCTGAGGTGAACCGGTTTTTTATCAATTTCTGCGATCCCTGGCCTAAAAAACGCCATGCCAAACGGCGCCTGACGTACCGGAATTTTCTGGACCGATACGCCGTGCTTCTGGCTGAAGGCGGCCGCATTGATTTCAAATCCGATAACGCCGGCTTGTTTGACTTTACCCTGGAAGAACTGGAGGAGCGTCAGTGGGATATTTCCGATGTGACCTATGACCTCCACCACAGTGATGTTGCCAATGAAGCTATGACAGAGTATGAGGCTAAATTCAGTGCCAAGGGACAGCCTATTTTTCACTGTGCGGCAGCCCGTCCTGCAGGGGGAATGGCTCATGAACGACAAGACTAAAGAAATGCGCAAGACCTACTGGGCGCTGTTGACAGCGTTTGCCTTTCTCATTGCCATTGGAACGGCCAATGTATTCAGCTCTACCTTCGTGGCTGATGGAGCGACGGGCAATGCGTACAGCCATTTAATACGGCAGGCAGGCTTGTTTCTCGTCGGCCTGATTCCCGGTATGCTAATCTATAAATGCGAGTACACCTTTTGGAAAAAGCATGTTATGAAGCTGGTGATTTTTACAGTCATTTTGCTTATTGCCGTTTTGGCTGCCGGAGTCGTCGTCAATGGGGCCAGACGATGGGTCGGTGTGGCCGGCTTTACCTTTCAGCCCTCGGAACTGGCTAAATTAACCGGGATACTATATACGGCGGCGTATTTAGCGCCGTGTCTGGAACGCCATAAAAAAATTGAATTTTTTCATCGGCTGAGCCGGGATAAAAATGCATCTTGGCTGAAGCAACTGCCCTTTTTGCCGCATGTGACGCTGTGGGCACCGGGACTGATGGCCTTACTGGTAGGAATTCAGCCGGATGCCGGCACGGCGATTGTCATTTTTATTATTCCTGTTGTTATGCTTATTGTCAGCGGTGCCCATGTTTCTAAAGTAAAAATACCTATTTTGCTGATGGCAGTTGTCGCAGTTCTCAGTGTTATGTCCGCACCCTACCGGCGGGATCGCATTATTGCCTGGCTGGATCCATGGTCGTATGAAAAGACACTGGGATATCAGACCATACAAAGTTTGATCGCAATCGGTTCCGGCGGTATTATGGGACAGGGAGTAGGCGAAGGGATCAGTAAATTCAGTTACCTGCCTGAAGCACATACGGACTTTGCTTTTGCGATTTTAGCTCAGGAATGGGGCTTGCGGGGAACTGTGCTTATGCTGGTATTGTTTTGCGTTATTATTTATTTTGGCGCAGTGACGGCCTGGAACTGCCGTAATAAATTCGGCATGTTTACTGCGTTAGGGATTACCCTGTATTTTGGCGGACAGGGATTTATCAATATCGGAATGGTCAGCGGCCTGCTTCCGGTTGTCGGGGTGCCACTTCCTTTTATCAGCTATGGCGGTACATCCTTGATTGTCAATATGATGGCCGCGGCGTTGCTTCTGAATATTTGCAGGTGCAATTATAAAGAAATGCTGCATCAATCTATCATGGGCCCGCCGCCGCAGGTGCGATCCATGAAGGAAGAAACACGAAGCCGGTTCCCCTTATCGTAAATTTGATCTATCGGAGGTTTGCAATGGAACAGAGAAGAATTATCCATGTAGAAGAACGACTGCCTTTATTACCCACTATACCCTTGAGCCTGCAGCATCTATTTGCCATGTTTGGTTCGACGGTTCTCGTTCCGTTTTTGCTTCATGTCGATCCGGCGACGGCTTTATTTATGAATGGTGTCGGAACGCTGCTGTATCTGACTATTTGTAAATGGCGACTGCCAGCTTATTTGGGCTCGAGCTTTGCTTTTATTTCTCCGGTTCTGGCCGTATGTGCCACCCCGGGTATGTCGTACGGCGATGCCCAGGGAGGATTTATTGTTTTTGGGATTTCTTTCATGATTTTGGCAGTTATTGTCGATAAATTGGGCACCCAATGGATTGATGTTTTGTTTCCGCCGGCGGCTATGGGATCTATCGTCGCGATTATTGGTTTGGAATTAGCTCCGCTGGCGATGAGTATGTCCGGCTATATCGGTGATGCGCAGGGAATGCCAAATGAAACGGCTGTCATTATATCTACTTTTACGTTGGTTGTGACCATTTTGGCGACCATTCTGGGGCGCGGTTTTATTGGAATTATCCCGATTTTGATCGGTGTCGTATCAGGATATATTCTATCCTATATCATGGGAGTCGTAGATTTGACGCATGTACAGGAAACTCCGTGGCTTGCAGTTCCCACCTTTTACAAACCAGAGTTTAATATCAGTGCGATTATGATGATCATGCCGGCTCTGTTTGTTGTTTTTGCAGAACATCTGGGCCATTTGTTTGTTACCAGTGATATTGTGGGACGTAATTTGATTAAGGATCCGGGTTTGCATCGCTCGCTGTTTGCTGACGGGTTGTCCAACGTTATTTCTGGCTTTGTCGGTTCTACCCCTAATACGACGTACGGTGAAAATATGGGCGTTATGGCTATTACTGGCGTATACAGCACCTGGGTTATTGGCGGTGCCGCTGTTTTTGCCATTATATTTTCCTTTGTCGGTAAAATTGCTGCGTTAATTCATGGGATTCCAACGCCTGTCATGGGAGGTGTCTGCATTCTCTTATTTGGCTTTATTGCGGCTTCAGGGTTTCGCATGCTGGTCGAAAAGAAAGTGGACTATACACGTTCTAAAAACCTTATCCTCACGGCTGTGACAATGATTTCCGGCCTGAGCGGAGCTACCATTGTGCTGGGACCGGTACAGCTCAAGGGAATGGGGCTGGCTACCGTGGTTGCCATGGTATTGAGCCTGGTTTTTCTGGTGTTTCAAAAAATTCATTGGGCAAATGAAAACTAAACAATATATAATGATCCGGGTCGTATCCGAAATGTGTTTTTCAGAGGATACGGCCTCTTTTCTTGCAAAAAAAGCCAAATCATATTATGATCAATATATATTGAGTATAAAAGAAAGGACAGACCGCGATGGTGTTGGCAGATATATTACATAAAAAAGAACTGGATAGAAATGACTTGATCGCGCTGCTTTGTATTACCGATCCCGACGAGCTGCAGGCACTTTACGATGCGGCCTATGCTGTAAAAGCAGCAAATGTGGGCCGTGTCGTGTATTACCGCGGTCTCATCGAGTTTTCCAACCGGTGCATCAAAAACTGCCGGTATTGCGGTATTCGCAGAGATAATGAAGAAGTGGAACGCTTCGACACCGCCCGGGACGATATTCTGGCAATGGCAAGGTGGTCCTATGATAACCATTACGGGTCGCTGACGCTGCAGTCGGGAGAACGGCAGGATAGGGAATTTATTGAGTATATAGAAGCGTTGGTGCGGGATATCAAACAGCTGAGCGGCGGGAAGCTGGGGATCACGCTCTGCGTAGGCGAACAGACAGAGGACACATACCGACGCTGGTTTGCCGCCGGAGCACATCGTTATTTACTGCGCATTGAAACGAGTAATCCCAGCCTGTATGCCACGCTGCACCCGCAGGATGGGCATCACCGCTGGGCTGTTCGCAAGCAATGCCTGGATGCATTGCGGGCGGTTGGCTATCAGGTAGGAACCGGAGATATGATAGGGCTGCCGGGGCAAACTGCCGCTGATCTAGCCGATGATATTTTGTTTTACCGGGATATGGATATCGACATGATTGGAATGGGTCCTTATGTTGTGCATCATCATACACCGGTTGGTGTAGATGTCATGCTCCGGGGGCTGGATTCGGATCAAGAGAAGCTGCGCCGTCTGCAGCTGGGGCTGAAAATGATTGCGGTGACCCGGATTTTTCTGCCGGATGTCAATATCGCGTCGACAACGGCCCTCCAGGCGCTCCATCCTTTGGGACGAGAACTGGGACTAAAGGCAGGTGCTAACGTTCTCATGCCTATTGTTACAGTACCCAAATTTCGCTCTCAGTATTTGTTATATGATAATAAGCCCTGTGTGGATGAACGGCCGGAACAATGCAAAGACTGTCTTAGTGCCCGCGTAGCCTCCGTTGGTGATACGGTGGGATTGGGGCAGTGGGGAGATTCACCGCATTTTTCTCATAAGCGGGAGCGGCAGGGGTAGACGTTTTCAGCAGAAAAACCGTGCTGGGTACACTTCGTTCTAAGCGATATATGATTGTACGCTGGGCAGTATTTTAAAAATGCAGATTCCTTTTCTTGACGAAAACAAGGTCCGTCTGCTATAATAGCAATGTTGTGGAAAGGTGTCCGAGTGGTTTAAGGAGCTAGTCTTGAAAACTAGTGATACCGCAAGGTACCGTGGGTTCGAATCCCACCCTTTCCGCCAAAAAAAATAATCGAAAAAGAAGGAAGGTTCTATACTTTTTTCCGGAGATCTGATTCATAATGGATCAGATCTTTGGAAAGGAAGATGAGGGCATCCTTCTTTTTTTATTGTCACCACAAGGTTTTTTTAAAGTTTAAGAGACTTCCTTTTTTTAGGAAAAAGGATAAAACACAATAAAATATAACGAAATAAAATATTGAAAAAAGAAGTATATACTTTGTTTATAAAAGGTGATATAATGACGTGAATGAGAATTTGATTATCAGAAACGACATTAAAATACGGAGAATGTAAACGCACGGCACACCAAAGGAGGATCTAGCTCTCTATTAATAAAACAAAATGTTGTTACGATGCAAATTGGGGGACTCTGAAAAGAAATGGGGCAGATAAGCTGTCTGACTATTTCTGTACGGACTCTGGGGAGGTGTCTGTACATAGTTACTGATTAATAAAGTCAGTGTGCGTCAGTATGTAAAGGAGTTGTATTATGAGCATATTTCGGAGAAAACCCATTAGTGATTATTTAAAAAACATGGAAAAAAGCAAGCTGAAAAAGACGTTGACCGCGCTGGATATTACTGTCATGGGACTGGGAGTGACGATAGGTACGGGGATTTTTGTATTGACGGGCGTGGTTGCCGCACGATATGCCGGCCCCGGAGTCATGCTCTCCTTTGTCCTGGCTGGGATTACGTGTGTATTTGTCGCATTAGCCTATTCTGAACTGGCATCGGAGCTGCCGGTTGCCGGCAGCGGATATACCTATACCTATGGGTCGCTGGGAGAAATTTTTGCATGGATTGTCGGCTGGGGTCTGGTCATGGAATATACGATAGGGAGTGCGGCTGTTTCTGTCGGATGGGGAGCGTATTTTGCCGGGCTTCTGAAATCGGGAGGGATTCTGATTCCAGAAATATTTCTGCACTCGCCGGTGGAAGGCGGTATTGTCAATCTGCCATCCATGGTCATTGTATGGGTTATTACGGGCTGTCTGCTTTTAGGCATGCGGGAGAGTGCGCGTGTCAACCGGGTGCTTGTGCTGATTAAGATTGTGGTTATTTTTACGTTTTTGTTTCTGGCAGGACCTAAAATCGACACGATGAATTATACCCCTTTTCTGCCGTTTGGATGGAATGGTGTCTCCGCTGGGGCAGCTATTATTTTCTTTGCTTATATAGGTTTTGACTGTGTGGCAACAGCAGCGGAAGAAACAAAAAATCCGGCACGGGATATGCCGATCGGCATTGTTTTATCGCTGCTCTTATGTACTGTATTATATGTGGCGGTCTGTGCGGTGCTTACCGGAGTTGTGCCTTATTATACGCTTAATAACGCGGAACCGGTTACCTTTGTACTGCGGGCCATCGGGTATAATTTTGGATCCGCTCTTGTGGGAACGGGCGCGTTATGCGGTCTGACTACGGTTGTCATGGTGCTTATGTATTCTCAAACACGGGCATTTTATGCCATGAGCCGCGATGGGTTGCTGCCAGCAGTATTTTCGGACATTGATGAAAAATCCGGTGTACCTGTGAAGGTCACCTATATCGTAGGGTTTGTGGTATCCTTGCTGGCCGGCTTTACGCCTATTGATATTATTGCTGAAATGACCAGCGCCGGGACGTTGTTTGCATTTTTCTGCGCCGTCAGCGGTGTGTTGGTTCTTCGGAAAACTTACCCGGATCTGCACCGTCCTTTCCGGTGTCCGGCGCTTCCGGTGCTGGCACCGCTGGGTATTCTGTTTTGTGCATATTTGTTCTATAATCTTTCGATTTATACGCATATGCTCTTTTTCTCATGGCTCTTTATCGGCCTGTTTATTTATGGTTTTTACGGATATAAACACAGCCACTTACATAATCGTGAAAGCGTCACGGAGACCGTGGGTTTTGACAATGAAATGCATTAATCACTAAGGCTGTTTTTATCAAAGTCTCCTTTTGAACGGCATATAATACTGTCGGCCGAAAGGAGACTTTTTCCTTTTGAGCAGCAGTGCGGTACGTTGTGGACGGCACCCAAATCCGATTTATTTTGGCGGCAGGCATGCCGGATTTATTTTCATATACAGGATAAAAAAATAATGAGGAACATGACAACCTGCGGGCATTCTCTTGCTAATTGCGGAAATATGTGTTATATAATTAATTGTATGCCTATGTCTGAGAGAAGAAAATTTTTAGCAAAGAAAAGGGGCTGTGATATGTACCACATAAGTGTTTTAACAGGTCGGCAGGACGAGGATGATTTTGGAGAGCGGCTGCGTGATATGGCACGCGTTGAATATTGTTCGTCAATGAACGAAGACATTATGGCCGACCGCATGAAAGATACAGACGTTATTATCTGTAAATCTGAGAAATTAACAAGTTCGCTTATCGACCGGCTGGATGATTTGAAGCTTATTGTTATTTTATCGACGCGTTCGGAAAACGTGGACTTGGAAGCTGCCAGTAAAAAAGGTATTCTGGTTGTCAACAACACATCCTATTGTGTCGATGATATTGCTGATCATACGTGTGCCATGATTCTGGCACTTATCCGTCAGCTGCCGGAATATCAGAGCGATATCCGCAGTAACAGCCGCTGGGAATACGGAACTATTTCCTGGCCGATTCACCGCGTGAGTGATAACCTCATCGGTCTTGTCGGCTTTGGACATGTAGGACGTGCCGTAGCGTTCCGACTGCAGGCTTTCGGATGTAAAATCCAGGCGTACGATCCGTTTGTGAGCGAAAAAGTCATGATGGAACATCGTGTCAGACCCGTTGATTTCGATAAACTTCTCCAAACAAGTGACGTCGTATCTCTGCACATGCCGCTTGATGAAACAACAAAGTACATATTTCAGGATGAACAGTTCGAACAAATGAAAAAAGGAGCAATCTTTGTCAATTGCTGCCGCGGCGGCCTGGTAGACGAAGCTTCCCTGTATCATGCAGTTGATGATGGACATATCCGCAGTGCCGCGCTGGACGTATTGTCCATGGAGCATCCTAGTCCGATGCTTCTTAAAATGATTGCCCGGCCGGAATTTCTGCTGACGCCGAATGTCAGCTTTCATTCTGTAGAAGCTGACCAACAGGTACATAATGATGCGGAACACTATATAAGGCTATTTTTGTCTGGCCAATATCAGGACCTGCCAGTTGTTCCTGTTCGGGAAGGGACGGGGAAATTTTGACCGGTATTTGCATATATGGTCAAAATCCTGTAAAATAGATAAAATGATAAGAAAATCCAATAAAGGGGGCTTTTTTATTTTGCGTATCTGGAAACTGGCCTGTATGGTCCTGTTTTGCTGCGTCTTTTTAGCAGGCTGCGGGACGAGCGAAAAAGAAACGGCTGCGGAGAAAGCACCTGCTGCTGAACCGCAGGCGCAAGTGGAAATGGCTGTGCCGAAAAAAGGAATACCGGTGCTTATGTATCATATGGTCGGTGATGTCCCGGATAACGATGCTGTTTTGCTTGAATCTCATTTTCGGGAACAGATGAAGTTCTTAAAAGACAAGGGGTTTCATCCGATTTCGTTGCAGCAATTATATGAGTATATGGCGCATGGGAAGCCTGTGCCGGTGCGGCCGGTAGTATTAACTTTTGATGACGGCTATCCGGATACGTATTCGATTGTCATGCCGGTCATGAAGGAATATGGATTTAAATGCACCGTGTTTATTCCTGCGTATGATGCGGATCAAGGGACTCGGCTTACCTGGGCTCAGATCAAAGAAATGCAGGCTTCCGGCATGGATATTGCCTCACATGGATATCATCACGAACGGCTTACCGAGATGACCGGCACGACTTTGCAGGATGAGCTGCAGAAGAGTCAGGACGAATTGAAGCAGCAGCTGGGAATTACAAATGAATTTTTCTGTTATCCGTACGGCGGCGACAATGCGGCAGCCGAAGCGGCTATGAAAAAATTTGGTATTAAAATGGCTTTTACCATGAATCCGGGCTGGGCTAAACAGGGTGATAATCCATATGCTGTCAAACGTATCTGGATTGGCAATGCTGTCGATATTGGAAACTTCGAACAACGCGTCACGACAGAACAGTACGCACAACGATAACGTGGTGTAAATACTCTTTTTCCCGAGGTAATGTATGAGGAAACATTTCAAAGATATTGGAAAATTTTTAATCGTATTGCTCTTGTTTTTTGGATTGACATCGCCGTTTATCGTATTGTTCGGCCCTTTTGATAATATCAAGCGTACCGTGGTGGGAGCAATTCTGAAAAGCAGGCATCCCCAGTTTATTACGTGGCTTTTCAGTCAGGAAGAAATGGATAAGATACTGGGGGGCATCAGTACGGCACCTAAGCAGGAATTATTCAAATTTACCGTTCGTACGGATTCGTCCTTGAATTTGAAGCATATTGAATCAAGCCGTTTCAAAGGCTTTTTGCTGGAAATTCCGGATCCCAAGCGTGTACAAGTAGCGACGGCGGCGAATATGGACGAAAAAGGAGATACGACAAGCGGTATTGCACAGCGGAATAAGGCTGTCGCGGCAATTAATGCCGGAGGTTTTTATGATGCCAATGGAACGGGGACAGGACGAAGTCCATATGGATTTATCATTCACGATGGCAAGTTCCTTTTAGGGAAGGACTCATCTGATGAAGAGGTCAATGAATTTATCGGTTTCAATAAAGAAGGAAATTTGATTGCCGGTAATTACAGCAAGGGCGAGCTCATATCCATGGGGATACAGGAAGGCATTACTTTTGGTCCGGCGCTTATCGTTAATGGAGAAAAAATGATTACCAACGGTGACGGCGGTTGGGGCGTAGGCCCTCGTACGGCCATTGGGCAGCGCAAGGATGGAACGGTTTTGTTTTTGGTTATTGACGGGCGGCAGCCCGGATATTCTGTAGGGGCGACACTGCGTGATCTTCAAAATATCATGTATGAAGAAGGAGCTAATATTGCCGCTAATTTGGATGGAGGCTCCAGTTCAACGCTGTATCTCAATGGAGAAGTCGTCAATAAACCGGCAGATCTGCTGGGGGAACGAATGATTCCGACGGCATTCATCGTCAAATAGGAGGAATGTATGAAGGCTCGAAAAGTTCTCTTGACATTTATTATCGGTATAGGCATTCAGGCGGCTGTATATATCTATTTAGATAATGTTCTCTTTGCGCCGGCGTCAGATTTTCAAATCGGCGGTACCAATCAGCAGGAAGCCATGGGCTTTGGCGTTGAACCTAATGGACAGACGTATTATTCATTTGATAAACGGTTTATGGCAATGATCGTAGATGACAATGTGTCTATTTATGAAGCTGGAAAAAAAGGCGAGCCCCAGCGAATTCATCTGCAGGGCCAAAAAGTATCTTTTTTTGAATGGCTGCCGGATAGAGATCTGGCTATTTTGGCGACGTATGGTAAAAATGAAAAAACAGGTAAATACCAGGTGCATATTGCCCAATACAATCCCCTCAATCCAGATCACGAATTGGATACGCCGATTGAAGATGCTCCGCGTGATAGTAAAATTGTCGACGTTGCGTATTCGACAGCAACTAATGTTGTTTATATGAAGCTAGAGGTTGATGATAATAAATACCGTATTTACCGCACGGATGCCAATTATGATACGCGGCGTATTCACGTGCAGGCTGAAAATATCGGGCGGATTGCCGTATTTTACGATCAAGACGTATTTTTCTATGACAACCTGCGTACAGGCGTAGTCTATATGGTGGATGGGGCGTCCGGCACCTGGCGGGAAATTTCGCCGGGCGGCAAATTCCGGCTGGTAGGGATTGACGGACAGGAAATATTCATCGCCGAAGTCAACGGAGACGGTAAGGTCATCGCGGCATATCGCGGCCGCCTGAAAAAAGGGTTCCGGAAAATAGCCACCTATCAGACACCCGAGGATTTCTCGAAAATCACGTTAAACAGTATGCGTGAAGCATCAGATAAAATGGATGATACGAGTAAATAAAGCGCCGGTATAAATGCGGCGCAGCTGTTTTGGCGGGAATCAAAAAGGGGGATATCATGGCAAAAAATAAAATTCCAAAAAATAGATCGCTGGAGGATATGTTTAAGGGTGTAAAGGAAGAAGTTACATTTGAAACGGCAGATTGGTCGGATGAAGAAGTCCGCCCTCGGCCGGCTGCATCCAAGACAGCTAAAAAACAGACAGCTTCCGATTTTCGCAGGCAATTTTTTACAGACGACCTGCAAGAAAAGGTTGGCTCCGTATTACTTGATATCAAAATGGCGTATTATAAAGACGGCGTGGGAGACCTTTCCTTGGAAGTTGTCAAAGACGGCCGGAACGTCGTCATCAGGACCGCGCCCAAAACAAGTAAAAAGGATCGTTGATCGGTAAGCGGGCGGGGGACTCGGAGGAGTTCCCGCTTTTTCTTTTTGTATTATGTCAGGCAGAACAAAACAGCAGAAAGGATATGCTATGACGAACGAAGAACTGAAGATGCGATTTTCCTGCGGCGAAATAGAAGCGGAATATGAAAATTCAAAATGGGTTTCACTGTTTATGCAGCTTGTGTTTATGTTCGTTGGCATGTATTTTTTCTGGACGATGCTGAGCGAGAGCACCTTTGCCGGACGTCTTGATAATATTGCCGTGCTATTTTTTTGCCTGTGGCGGATTCATCGGCAGAGGGATATTATTTGCTACGCTGCAGCTAAGGGAATTATCGTAAGGCGGCAGTTTATGTCTCTTTCCGAATTTTATAATGATCAGTTTCATGAAGACCGGAATCTTGTTTTTTTGCCGTATAAGGAGATATTTCTCATTTCTGATACCTGGCAAGAAATAGAACTGGGGCATGCGGAAGACGGAGGTATCGCTATTCTTCCCGTTCATTTGCAGTTTTTATCAAAGAAAAATAAACAGCGTATTATTGACAGAATCAAATCGGAACAGGAAAAAAATGATGAGGATGAATACGCTGGCTGATATAAAAAGAAATGAAAAAAGAAGAATATAAAAGATAATGAGAGAAATAATGCGAATTTATACGCTTATATGACAGTTCTTTGATCTCAAAACACTTTATTATTTTAATTAAATAAAGTAAAATAATGTCTGTACTAGGTTATATACGGGATATGAATATAAGGGGAGATGCGTCATGGAATGGAAAAAATATGCGGCGGCCGGACTGGCAGCGGCGATGGTGGTCAGCTTTGCTGCGGGCTGCGGCGGAGAAAAGAAAACAGCTGACGGTGCAGGGGCTGAACAGGATAAGATTGTCATTGGGCTGGATGATAACTTCCCGCCTTTTGGATTCCATGATGAAAGTGGTGCGCTCGTCGGTTTTGATATTGATATGGCAAAGGAAGCGGCTAAACGGCTGGGAATAGAAGTAGAATTTAAACCAATCGACTGGGACAGCAAGGAAACGGAGCTGCAGAGCAAAAAAATCGACGCTATCTGGAATGGCTTATCGATTACCCCGGAACGTGAAAAAAATATTCTCTTTTCACGGCCCTATGAAAATGGACCGCAGATATTGCTGGTTCGCGCTGATTCTCCAATTCAGGGCAAAGCGGATCTGGCAGGAAAAATCGTAGGGACACAGCAGGGAAGTACTGGGCTGGAAGCGATCAATGCCGAACCAGAACTGCGGGATTCCATGAAGGAGCTCAAACAATATTCGGATAATGTGACCTCCTTCATGGATTTGGAGGTCGGGCGGATTGATGCCGTGGTCGTAGCAAAAACGACAGCAGCGTATTTTATGAAAAAGAATAATGCGAAATTCCGCATTATTGATGTAGGATATCCAGATATTCCCAGCGGGGTGGGGATGCGCAAAGAGGATACAGCACTGAAGGCAAAACTGGATAAAGTCTTGGAAGACATGCATAATGACGGTACCTCCAAGAACATTTCAGAAAAATGGTTTGGGATGGATATTTCCATGTAGGAGGAATACACTATGAAAATAAAAAAAGCAATGCTTGCCGGAGCGGCGGTAATGACGGCTGTGGCAGTACTGATGGCTGGCTGCGGCAGCCAGGAAAAAACAGCGGAGCAAAAGCTGCCGGAGAAAATCGTAATCGGGCTGGACGATAACTTTCCGCCAATGGGGTTTCGGGACGACAGCGGTGAACTTGTTGGTTTTGATATCGATTTGGCAAAGGAAGCCTCGCAGCGTCTGGGAATCCCTGTCGAATTCAAGCCGATTGATTGGGATAGTAAAGAAGCGGCACTGAAGAGCAAGCAGGTCGATATGCTTTGGAATGGCCTTACGATTACGGAAGACCGGGAAAAACAAATTGCCTTTTCTAAGCCATATATGAACAATGCCCAAATACTTGTCGTTCGTGCAGATTCACCGATTACGGATAGGGCGGGGCTGGCAGGAAAAATCATCGGCACGCAGGAAGGCAGCAGTTCCATTGATGCACTGGAAAAAAATGCTGATTTTAAAAAGTCTCTTCAGGACGTAAAAAAATACGGTGATTTCGTAGCTGCCTTTATGGATCTGGAATTGGGCCGCACAGACGGGATACTGGTAGACAGCGTTGTGGGACGGTATTACATGAGTAAAAAGCCGGGAAAATTTAAAGTCATCGATGACAAGATGGGCGACGAAAAATTTGGTGTCGGTATGCGGAAGGAAGATACGCTGCTTCAGCAGAAGCTGAATGAAGTCCTGAAACAAATGAGTCAGGATGGCACTATGAGCAAGCTATCTCAAAAATGGTTTGGTGAAGATATTACCGTTAAGGTAGACTGATCAATACGAAAAATGAGGGCGGAGGCCCTCATTTTTTGAAGTATTGGCGGTTGCTCTTAACGTATATACAGGAGCGATTATGGAGTATTTATTGAATATTGTGCCGGCAGTGGCTGCCGGTTTGCAGGTTACACTGAAAATTTTTATTGTTACTATCATATTGAGCCTGCCGCTGGGGATTTTGATGGCACTGGGACGGATATCGAAAATTATGCCGCTGCGCAAGTTTATGGGAGCATACATCTATGTTATGCGCGGAACGCCCCTGATGCTTCAAATTTTATTTATCTATTACGGACTGCCCTTTATTATTCAGGGTCTGCGGCTTCCTGATTTTCCTGCGGCTCTGATTGCATTTGTATTTAACTATGCGGCTTATTTTGCCGAAATTTTCCGCGGCGGGATCCAATCGATAGACCGCGGGCAATATGAAGGGGCTAAAGTACTGGGAATGACGTATATCCAGACGATGCGGCGGATTGTATTGCCTCAGGTCGTCAAGCGTGTGCTGCCGCCTGTTGCTAACGAAACGATCAATCTGCTCAAGGACACCTCATTGGTCTATATTCTGGCGATGAATGACATCCTCCGCATTACGCGGTCTATTGTACAGCGTGATTTTGACACGACGGCCTTTATCGTTGCAGCCGTATTCTATCTGTTCTTCACATTTATACTGACCAAAATATTCAGTTATCTTGAAAAACGGTATGCTGTGTATGATGAGTAAGGAGGACGCATAGTGATGAGCTTTGTTGAAATGGATCATATCAGAAAAAACTTTGGCAGTCTGGAAGTATTGAAGGATGTTTCCCTGCATATGGATGCAGGTGAAGTCGTCTCTATCATCGGGCCGTCCGGCAGCGGCAAGAGTACCTTTCTGCGCTGTTTATGCCAACTGGAAACAATCGATAAAGGGTCCATCACCGTAGATGGAGACGCTATGGTCAGTCAGCCGGCGGGCGACGGGCGATCCGTATATGCGTCGCCGTCTCACGTGCGCGCTATTTGCCGGCGTATGGGAATGTGTTTTCAGCATTTTAATTTGTTTCCGCACATGACGGTTCTGGATAATATCCTGGAAGCGCCGCGTATTGTCAAAGGAATGAAAACAAACGAAATCATGCCGACAGCCGAGGCTTTACTGAAAAAAGTAGGCCTGTGGGATAAACGGGATGAATATCCATCCCGTCTTTCCGGCGGTCAGCAGCAACGGGTAGCGATTGCCCGTGCTCTGGCCATGAACCCCGATATTATGCTTTTTGATGAACCGACGTCGGCACTGGACCCGGAACTGACAGGAGAGGTGCTGCGGACGATTAAACAGCTGGCCGATGAAGATATGACCATGATTATTGTAACGCATGAAATGGCTTTTGCCAGAGAAGTAGCAGATCGGATCCTTTTTATGGCCGATGGTATCGTTCAGGAGGAAGGTACACCGGACCAGATATTTGAACATCCGCAAAATGAGAGGACGCAGAATTTTCTGAAATCCATGCTGCGGTTTTAGGAAATATGACAGCTGTACTGTAACTTTCATAGATATTGAATAAGTAGAAGGGGTTGTGATAAAATGATTGCTCATTTTGTCACAGCCCCTTTTTTAAAAATAAATGTCTGAATGGATTATTTTATGTCCGAATGGAGTAGAAGGATTGGGCTGTATTTGATATAATGGCAAACAGAAAATGATTACTGGTATCGAAAATGGATACTATGTGGAAATGGAGAAACCTTATGAACTATACAGCAGCAAGAATGCCTCGCCGTGCCTGGTATGCCGGCCTGTCCTGGGCTGTCGCACTGTGGCTGACGACTCCTGTCCTGGCGGCAGAAAGTCCAGTGGGGGGGG